>NZ_JBXHAY010000008.1:0-285261 GCF_057163345.1 Aliirhizobium sp. YIM B11859 | reverse complement strand
CCTCCACCTGGTTTTTGACCTCGGAGATCTGCACGAAGTTGCGCGCAATGTAGGCGATCGATCCGGATGTCACGAATGCGTAGATAACCGCCGCGACCACGAGGAAGCCGGGGATCGTGATAAACTGTCCACCGACCGGCAGCGTCAGAGCGCCGCCGATCGTCCAGAGCACAACGATGAAGGTCGATGCAGATAGAAAGGCGGAGATGACACCTGATACAAAATCCACCGGTGACTCGGTTGCGATCCGCATATCTTCGGAAATGCGCGCTTCCGGGTTTTGATGGTCGCCGTCAATCAGGTTCAATTGGTAATACCTGCCATTGGCAAGCCAGCGTGCGATCAAAGCCTTTGTCAGCCAGGATCTCCAGCGTCGCTGGATCAGCATTCTGACAAATACCTGAATAGTCACCAATGTTACGCTGCCCAATACCAGCGGCGGGAATAGTGCTCCCAGATAATAGACCGACGATGCATCGCGCTGTTCGATCCCATCGAAGATTTCGCGATTCCAGACGTTGATCCCGTATTGAAAACCGACGTTGAGACCAATCAGTGCCAGGAGACCAATTGAGACCGGCCATGCAAACCTGTCGCCGCGGCCACTCCAATAGCCACGCGCGCTGATCCAGAATCTCTTCAAGAGATATGATTTGCGTGCCTGTTCAGCTTCCTCGGGTGTCATTTCCCGATCGGGTTCGATGGCTTCAGGTACTGGCTCGACCTCGCCACGTTGCTCGTCTGCTTGTGGAGCGGCCTCAGCGCCCTGTGATGTCGCCAGTTTGTCAGTTGCCGGATCGATTTTGCCATCGCTCATGAGCGCCATAACGGCGCTCGAGATAAAAGGTTTCACGCCGGCCAGCGGGCACTGCCTATGCGCGCCCAGATTGGTGAATTCAAACGATAGCACCTATCAGCGAGACCGTACTAATCGACCGCCGATCCCGCGCTAATTCGGTCCTTGCGGCTTTCGGCGTCATTCATGTCCGCCGAAAGCTGCTTACCTCACGAAAACGGAGTTGAAGATGCCGGCTACCCAACTCGAAATTTCCAGGCGGGCCTTGCTTATCTCGTCGGCCGCGACAGTTGCGGTAACGAGAGCCGGACCTGATGTCGCGGCAGCAGATGCAGCAGGGACTACAATGACGCATACGTCCACAGTTTCACTGAAGGTCAATGGTAAGGTCCACGACCTGAATATCGATAACAGAACCAGCCTCCTCGATGCACTGCGCGAGCATCTTCATCTAACCGGAACAAAAAAGGGTTGTGATCACGGTCAATGCGGTGCCTGCACCGTCATCGTTGATGGTCGCCGCATCAATTCATGCCTGACACTTGCTGTCATGCACGATGGCGACGAGGTAACCACGATCGAAGGCCTTGGACAGCCCGGAAACCTGCATCCGATGCAGGCGGCTTTCGTCAAGCATGACGGCTTTCAGTGTGGATATTGCACGCCCGGACAGATCTGTTCTTCCCTGGCAGCGCTTGAGGAAATCAAAGCGAATATCCCGAGCCACGTCACCAAGAACCTCACCGAGCAGACGACAATCTCGGACGCGGAAATCCGCGAGCGCATGAGCGGAAATATCTGTCGTTGCGGTGCCTATTCCAACATCGTCGCGGCCATTGCCGAGTTTGCGGGGACAAGAGCATGAAAACCTTCACCTATGAGCGTGCGGCATCGATAGACGCTGCGGCAAAGTCGGCTGCGGCCAATCCGGATGCGAAATTCATTGCTGGTGGCACCAATCTTCTCGACTTGATGAAGTTGGAGATCGAGACACCGACGCATCTGATCGACGTCAATGGGTTGGGTCTGGATGCGATTGAAGCAATGCCTGACGGTGGGCTGCGAATCGGCGCCATGGTTCGGAATACGGATCTCGCCGCTCACGAAACCGTCCGACGCGATTATGGGGTGTTGTCGCGGGCACTTGTCGCGGGTGCATCGGGTCAGCTTCGCAACAAGGCAACGACGGCGGGCAACCTTCTCCAGCGCACACGCTGTCCGTATTTCTATGACACGAACCAGGCCTGCAACAAACGACAACCGGGAAGCGGCTGTTCCGCCGCCGATGGCGTGAGCCGCCAGCTTGGGGTGGTCGGTATCAGCGACGATTGCATTGCAACCCACCCCAGCGACATGGCGGTAGCCATGCGGGCGCTTGATGCCGTCGTCGAGACGATCAAGGCGGGCGGTGAGACGCGATTGATCGCCATCGAGGACTTCCATCGTCTTCCGGGAGATACACCACATATCGAAGCCGCATTAGAACCGGGCGAATTCATTACCGCAGTGACCTTGCCGGCTCCTGTCGGTGGCCGACATGTGTATCGTAAGGTTCGTGACCGCGCGTCCTATGCGTTTGCGCTCGTGTCCGTCGGTGCGGTGATCCAGCCGGATGGCACCGGCCGCATTGCCGTGGGAGGTGTCGCTCCCAAGCCCTGGCGTATGGCGAATGCGGATGGCGAACTCTCGAACGGAGCAAAGGCTGCAAGTGCTGCTCTTTTCTCCGACGCCCGGCCGACCGTACACAACAGGTTCAAGATCGATCTCGTCGAGCGCACGCTCGGTGCGGTTCTGTCTGAAGCAAGGGGTTGAGCCATGAAGTTCGAGACACCCGCGAAAATCAATCCGATCGACAATCTGAAAGTGGTCGGCCAGCCGATCCATCGCATCGATGGAGAGCTGAAAACGACCGGCAGGGCCATGTATGCCTATGAATGGCACGACCCGAACATGCGTTACGCCTACGGCTACCCTCTTGGTTCTGCCATCGCGAAAGGCCGGATCAGATCCATGGATGTTGCCGCGGCGCAAAGGGCGCCGGGCGTTGTGGCGGTGGTTACGACGCTCTCGGTCGGCGAACTGGGCAAAGGAAAGCTCAATACGGCAAAGCTTTTTGGTGGCGACCTTATCGAGCACTACCATCAGGCTATAGCCGTCATCGTCGCCGAGACTTTTGAGCAGGCACGCGCAGCCGCCGCTCTCGTCAAGGTCGAATACGAAAAGGAAGAAGGCGTTTTCGATCTCGCGGCGGCCCGGGATAATGCATTCAAGCCGGAGGACGCCGGTGGGGCGCCCCCGGATACAGCCGTCGGAGATTTCGAGGGAGCGTTCCGGTCTGCCGAGATCACCCTCGACGAAACCTATACCACGCCTGACCAATCGCATGCGATGATGGAGCCTCACGCATCGATTGCCGCATGGAATGGCGACGAGCTGACTGTCTGGACATCGAGCCAGATGATCGACTGGTGGCGTTCGGATCTCGCGACGACCTTGGGCATCGACAAAGAAAAGGTGCATCTGATGTCGCCCTTCATCGGTGGCGGTTTCGGTGGCAAACTGTTCCTTCGATCGGATGCCGTCTTGGCCGCCTTCGCTGCAAAAGCTGCGGGTCGGCCCGTCAAGGTCGCGTTGCCGCGCCCCTTCATTGCCAACAATACGACCCATCGGCCGGCAACCATTCAACGCATCCGGATTGGTGCGGGACGAGATGGGAAAATCACAGCAATTGGTCACGAAAGCTGGTCGGGCGACTTGCCAGGCGGTGGCCTTGAGACAGCCGCGATGCAGACAAGGCTTCTCTATGCCGGTGCAAACCGCATGACGGCCATGCGTCTGGCTGAACTCCATCTCCCGGAAGGCAATGCTATGCGCGCACCGGGGGAGGCGCCAGGCCTGATGGCGCTCGAAATCGCTATCGATGAACTGGCTGAAAAGCTCGACATGGACCCGATCGAATTCCGCATTGCCAATGACACACAGGTCGATCCCGAAAAAGTCGAGCGGCCTTTCTCGCAACGTGATCTTATCGGTTGTCTCAAGCTTGGGGCGGAGCGATTTGGTTGGGGAGGCCGGAGAAAGCCAGGTTCTCGACGGGAGGGCGATTGGCTCATCGGTGTTGGCGTTGCCGCCGGCTTCCGCAACAATCTCGTCATGCCGTCAGGCGCACGCGTTCGCTTGGCCAGCGATGGGATGGTCACAGTCGAGACCGACATGACGGATATCGGTACAGGCAGCTATACGATCATTGCCCAGACCGCGGCCGAGATGATGGGCGTGACCGTCGACAAGGTCGGTGTCCATCTCGGCGACTCGCGTTTTCCCATTTCGGCCGGATCGGGCGGTCAGTTCGGCGCAAACTCTGCGACATCGGGCGTCTATGCGGCCTGTGTCAGCCTGCGCGACGCCGTGGCGAAAAAACTCGGCTTCAATTCCGGCGACGTCGTCTTCGAAAACGGCGAGGTGCGCTCGGGGAACAGATCCGTTCCGCTTGCAAAGGCAGCAGGTCCAGAAGGGCTCGTCGGCGAGGATACGATGGAATGGGGGGATTTGACCGACACCCATCAGCAGTCGACATTTGGTGGCCATTTCGTAGAGGTCGGTGTCGATGTCTTCACTGGAGAGACACGCGTCCGACGTATGCTTGCCGTGTGTGCGGCCGGCCGTATCATCAATCCGATTACGGCTCGCAGCCAAGTGATCGGTGCCATGACGATGGGTGTCGGACTGGCTCTTTCGGAGGAACTGGCTGTCGACACCCGGCGCGGTTTCTTCGTCAACCACGACCTTGCCGGATACGAGGTTCCGGTTCATGCCGATATCCCTCACCAGGAGGTTATATTCATGGATGAGACGGATCCGATGTCATCTCCGATGAAGGCGAAGGGGATCGGCGAACTTGGATTATGCGGTGTCTCTGCGGCAATTGCGAACGCGATTTATAACGCGACAGGGGCAAGGGTGCGGCATTATCCGATTACGCTGGACAAGGTCATTGGTGGCTTGCCGGAATTGGCCTGATATCGAGGATGGCGGCCAAATATCGGCCGCTATCGTCCTTTGGGAAAACCAGTCTACCGGCCTGGGCGCTCACCGTTATCGCTTGGCTGCCGGCTCGCCACTCTCATCATTTAACGAGGGAAGGAATGTCTCGACATCACGTCGATCTCTCTCCGGCAAAATGGCTATATGTCGCTTCCAGAACTCGTCTGCCTCGGGCGGATCGCCATCCCAGTCTCGCGATGAGCCCAGATTATCGTCGATAACAGCAACTCGCCGGCCGCCCAGCCGGATATATTCGTCCGCAAGTTTTTTGGATGCGTTTTCCATCGAATACCTCCTGTCTTTTCGCTTTTAACGGAAGCGCGATTTCGAATTCATCGTTCCGATCTTTGAGTGCCTCCATCGTGCTCGCAAACCACAGAACGGCTTCCATTTCACAAAGCGCCCAGATACGCTGATAGCCGGCATGTCGCGCATGCCGGCTATCTCAAGAGAGAAAGCAAAAAGCCGATCAGACTTTTGCCAGAAATGCGGTTTCCTCGTCGTCCCTCTGCCGGCCTCCCAACGCAGCTGCGGCAGAAGCGATGAAGGCGCCGACCAGAAGGGAGAGGGCGCCAAGCATCGCCGTTGTCGCCGCCGACTTTCGGGCCTTGTCGGCTGCCTGCTGCGCTTCAACCTTCGCTTGCTCAATCCGTTGAAGTACCGCATCAACCCGCGCGTTTGCTTCTTCAGGTGTCAGCCCGGTGTGAGACGCCACCAGAGCGGACAAGTATGTCTTGTCCTCGTCCGGCATACTACCGGCAGCGGCGGACTTGATCAGGATGCGCGATATTTCGGCAGCCGCAGCCGCATCGTCAGGCTGGGCGCGATTGCGCAGATCCTGCCGCCGAACCAAGGCATCTGTAAAATAGCCAGTAGCCATATCCGGACCTGCGTTGTTGCTGGCAGAAGAAGCGCCCGCGACGGTCGCTGTCGAGGCTGCAGACGTCAGTGCTTGAATGCCGCCGCCAACAAGGTTTGTGAATGCGGAGCCGGCCAATCCCGCGACGACGACTGTCGCCAGCGCCCAGCTCATAAAACCGTGCGCTGTATCGCGGAAGAACACCTCGTCCGTATGCAGTCCTGCCCATTTCGTGCGCAGGCGACCGGTGAGATAGCCTCCAAGGGCTGACGCCAGCCATTGCACGACCACAAACCAGATCGCTGCCGTGATGCTCACGGTAGTAAATGACGCGCTTTCTCCCGCCCACGGCGACACCATCGTGAGGCCGACGCCTGCACCAAGGAGAAGCAGGATCAGGGCGGTCGCCGACGCAGCGATCGCTCCACCGATGACCGGCCCCCAGCTCAGAGCAGGGACCGAGGATTCGACACCGATATCGGATATGCCGGATTGATAGAGAGGCATGTCACTCTCCTAGCGCATGAAGAGGGCGAGAAGGATGATAATCGGCAACGGCACGCCGAGAAGCCAAAGAAGAATACCGCGACCCATGGAAAACCTCCGATTAACGAATTGTTACTTGCACCGCCTCAACGTTCTCAAATCGTTGCGGTTCCCGACAATACTGCGTTCTAATGTGTGCTTAAATTCATCGCAGGCGCAGCGGCTTGATCACGTCGATTCTGACTTCGCCTTTGATCATGCCGCGATCGAGATCGTCTCGCCCGTGTTCGATTTCGATGACGGTGTAAAGCTTCTCATCTCGAAAGGCGCTGGCGTTTCTTGTGGACACATCATCTGCTGGCGCGGCATCGACCTCCATGAAATCCAGTTCCTGTTCCGCCGCCACCACCCTCGCATCGCCAGCTGTTCGTGCCGCCACAATGACGGCGCCGTGGCCGGGCTTGTTTTCCCAAGAAGGGTCGTTGCTCGAAGCACTCGGCACAAGCCGGTAGATATTCAGGACTTCGCCTGCCTCGGTAACACCCGGTCTGGAATCGGCAATCTGGCTTTTACTCTCCACAGATCGCCCGAATGTCGTCTCGCTTGTGGAAGGCCCGGCAAGCTCTGGATGTATGTCTCTTAATTTCGACATTGTTGTACCTCCGATTGAGGAGATAACAATCTTGACCAGGGGGTGTTCCTCTTCTTTCGGGTTGTTTCGACCTGTTGTGCACGGACATCGCCCTTTCTGCATCATCTACAGCGTCCATTTCTTGCCCGGAGAGCCGGCATGCCAGGACCCTGCGATGAAAGGCGAAACCAACAAGAACCCAATAGGTCCTGAACTGCCACTCTGAAGGACGACAGGTGATAACCCAGCATGTCTCCCTTGGAGGCCGGTGAGGTTTCGCCTTTGCCGATCACCTGCGAAAGCTGTCATGCCGAAGGCAGGCTGAGCGATGGCAGCGACATTCCAAGACTTGCCGGACAGTCGGAGGCGCATCTGCTGAATGCGCTCAGATCCTATGTGGATCGGAGACGCCACAGCGCTATCATGCAGGTTACCTTCGGGATTTGGCCGGGTCCGGTTTTACCGGAGCTAGCCAGCTATTCTGCCGGTCAAGCACCGGCTGTCCGCCAAGCAGCGAAAAATAACGATGCGGCGCTGACTGAAAAGGGCCGCATTTTGGCGGAACGGGGGCGTTCTGTGGACAAAATACCGGCTTGTCTGAGTTGTCACGACAAGGCGGATTCCAATCCTTCCTACCGAAGCTCTCCGGTCAGAACTCAGCCTATATCCGCAAGCAGTTGGCGCTTTTCAAGACCGGCCAGCGCGGTGGCTCCGCATACAGTCACCTGATGACGCAAGCCGCCAAAGAACTCACCAGCGACATATCACGGCGCTTTCGTCATACTTCAGTATCAGATAGCAGTCGGCTTCCATGGTCATCAATTCCGGAGCGGGGAGATTGAGGCAAGGAGCTTGCCTCAATCAATTTGTCAGCAACGATCCACATACCGATTGCCATTTCGATCACGATAGTAGCAGCGACCTGGCTGATCTGCGACATTGCCGATCAGAGCGCCGGATACGCCGCCGACGGCCGCGCCAACGGCTGCTCCTCTCACGTTACCGGTTGCAACACCGCCAATGACTGCGCCGCTCGCTGCCCCTATGCCCGCCCCTCGCTCGGTCGACGAGCATGCGGTCAAAGCCAATGTTGCGAGCAAGGGAATGATGATCTTTTTCATTTGAGCCTCCTACGGTACGGAGTGCAAACGCGGCCAAAGCTCGATCCGTTCCGTCGGAGTTGCGATGGATCGCCCGCCAAATGTTATCTACCATCAGCGTCAAAGCTGATGAAAGCCTATGGTCATCGGCGCCCGCAGCTGAACCTCGACGCGGCACGCCTAAAAGCCATGCGCCTAGCGGGAGGATTGCAGCCGAGCATTTTTCGACCAACCTATGGAACCAGCTTCCAGCCAGACGCTTCTTGGTGGATGAGAGCGCAATCGACAAAGGCTCAGACAATGATGGACGAACTGCACGTCCGAAATGCAATCATCCATGTCTTATACCTGAAGCTTAAGTCGGAGCGAGAGACACGGGAGACTGTTCTCGAAGCTGCTCGCTCGGGTGCGACAGCAGAAGTATTGGAGGCTATCGCATCAGATCCCGTTCCGTCGATCGACGATCTTGGGCAGCAAGCAACGGTGAAGTTGCTTGTCGATAGTTTTCTAAAGGGCTCCAACCAGCACTTAACCGACACGATCGGCCTACGTCGGTAACCGGACATGTCCAAGAAGCTCTTAACCTATCGAGGCAAACGCAATTTCAGGAAGACACAAGAGCCTTCCGGCGCGATCGAGGTCAAGCCATCCAACCGGCTCCGATTCGTCATCCAGAAGCACGATGCAACTCGCCTTCATTACGATCTTCGCCTCGAACTTGATGGCGTCTTCAAATCCTGGGCTGTTACCCGCGGTCCGTCTCTCGATCCGGCCGACAAGCGTCTGGCTGTCGAGGTGGAAGACCATCCCCTCGACTATGGTGACTTCGAAGGAACGATCCCCAAGGGTGAATACGGTGGCGGAACGGTGATGCTCTGGGATCGCGGCTACTGGGAACCGGAAGGAGCTATATCTGCGGATGCCGCCTTGCAGAAAGGTGATCTCAAGTTCGTTCTTGATGGTGATCGCCTGCAGGGTAGCTTCGTACTGGTCCGCATGAAGAAGGGTCGCGATAGCGGCAAGCGCACCAACTGGCTGCTGATCAAGCATCGCGACGAGCATGCTGTAAGCAGGAATGGTGGCGCGATACTTGCCCGGGGCAAAATATCGGTCGCCTCGGGCCGCGACATGGAAACTATCGCTTCGGCCAAGGGACGCAAACCGAAGCCATTCATGCTGAGCAAGCCCGTCTTGGGTGCTGACGCCGTCTGGGACAGCAGCGAAGGGATTGCTGCCGAACAGCGAGGCAGCCGGAAAATTCCAACGTCGAAGTCTATTCGCCGCTCAGACGGATCGGCAATACCTGCCTTCATTCCGCCGCAGCTATGTAAATCGCAAGATCGGCCGCCATCAGCTTCCGGGTGGCTGCATGAGATAAAGTTCGATGGTTACCGCATCCAGATCGGTATCGAGGCCGGCAGGGTCCACCTTAAAACACGCAAGGGCTTGGACTGGACGGAGCGCTTCAAACAAATTGCGGCCGATGCGAATGCCCTGCCGGATGCAATCATCGATGGCGAGATCTGTGCGCTGGACGACAACGGCGCACCGGATTTTGCAGCGCTGCAGGCCGCCTTGTCAGAAGGCAAGACCGACAATCTCGTCTATTTCGCATTCGATTTGCTGTTCGCCGGCGACAAGGACTTGCGCGAGAGGCGGCTTGATGAGCGGAAATCCCGGCTAGAGTCTCTGCTTGCCGATGCCAAGCCTGGACCACATATCCGTTATGTCGATCATTTTGAGACAGGCGGGGATGCGGTGCTTCGCTCAGCCTGTCGGCTTTCACTGGAAGGCATTGTCTCAAAGAGGGTAGATGCGACTTACCAATCGGGCAGAAACGATAGCTGGGTCAAATCCAAATGCAGGGCAGGACATGAGGTCGTAATCGGCGGCTATGCCACAAACGGCAGCCAGTTCCGCTCGCTTTGGGTGGGCGTCTACCGTGGTAACCACTTCGTTCATGTCGGGCGTGTCGGCACCGGCTTCGGACATGGTCGGGGCAAGATGTTGCTCGACACCTTGAAGCCACTAGGGGTAGCGCTTTCGCCCTTCACTGGGATAGGCGCTCCGAAAAATATTGACGGCACCCATTGGGTGAAGCCGGTTCTTGTTATTGAAATCGAGTTCGCAGGCTGGACCGCCGATGGCCAGGTGAGGCAGGCGGTCTTCAAAGGCTTGAGAGAAGACAAGCCGGCGAAAGACGTGACGGCAGAAAAGGCGGCTTCTGCCGAGCAGGTAAAACCTATTTCCGAAACCAGACGCAAGCCTGCGGAGAACACGTCCGGCCAGAAGGCCACGAAAGCCGAAGTCATGGGTGTTCTGATCTCAAACCCGGACAAGTTGATTTGGCCGGATGAGTGCCCTGCTATCACCAAGCAGGAGTTGGCGCTTTATTACCAAGCGGTTGGCGAGTGGATGGTTGGCCATGTCCGAGGCAGGCCATGTTCGGTCATTAGGGCACCTGATGGGATAGCGAAGGAGAGGTTCTTTCAACGCCACGCCATGCCCGGCACATCCAATCTGCTGGAACTCGTCAAAGTCCCCGGCGACAGGAAGCCTTACCTGCAAGTCGATCGCGTCGAAGGGCTTGCCGCACTCGCCCAGGTGGCGGCGGTCGAGCTTCATCCTTGGAACTGCTACCCGGGTGAGCCGGATGTGCCGGGTCGTTTGGTCTTCGATCTCGATCCTGGTCCTGATGTGGCCTTTTCCACAGTTGTCGAAACTGCCCGCGAGTTGCGCGACCGGCTAGTTGATCTTGGTCTTGCCAGCTTCTGCAAGACAACCGGTGGCAAGGGGCTCCATGTCGTCACCCCGCTCAAAGCCATGAGGGGCAGGCCAGTCGGCTGGGATCATGCCAAGGACTTCGCCTATCGCGTCTGCGAGCAGATGGCTGGCGACCAGCCCGACCTCTATCTGACCAAGATGGCAAAAAGGCTGAGAACCGGGCGGATTTTTCTCGATTATCTCCGCAATGACAGAATGGCGACGGCGGTCGCGCCGCTGTCGCCACGGGCGCGGCCGGGAGCAACCGTCTCGATGCCGCTGACGTGGAGCCAGGTGAAGTCGGGTCTGGATCCCAAGCGGTTCACGATCCGGACCGTACCGGCTCTTCTCGGCAGCAGCGATGCCTGGAGAGACTATCATCAATCCGGCCAATCGTTGACCGAGGCGATCAAGCGGCTCGACAGGAAACGCTGAGTCCGTAGCGCTACTTCCTCTTTGACCGGCGATTGTCGGCTTCCACCGACTTTCGAAGCGCATCCATGATGTCGATGACGTTACTCTGCCTGTCAGCTTTCGCAGGTTCGGCGGCTGAAACCTTGGCTCGGCGGTGCTTCTTCTTCGACTTTATGATGTCGAGAAGCCTTTCCTGTACCGGGTCCGATACCATGCCGGCATCCCAGTGGCGGGTCTGCTTCTTGATCAGCTTGCGGATGAGCGGGATCGCTTGCTTTTCCGGCTTCGCCTTGCTCAGGTCGTCAAAATAGTTGTTGGGCTCACGCACTTCGTCACCATAGCGTAAAGTCCACAGAACGATGCCTTGGCCACGCGGTTCAAGCATCACCGCGCGCTCGCGACGTCCGAGAACGAGCCGTGAAATACCAACCATCTTCTGTTTGTCCATTGCTGCACGGATGACGGAGAAAGCTTCTTCGCTCACCTTGTCGTTCGGCGTGAGATAATAGGGTTTATCGCGCCATATCCACTCGAGATCATCACGGGGCGTGAAGGTGGAAATGTCGATCGTCTTCGTGCTTGCCAGTGCCACATGCTCAAGATCATCATCATCAAGCATGACATATTCGTCTTCGCTGCGCTGGTATCCCTTCACCTCGTCCTGTTCGCGGACGATTTTGCCGGTAACTGCGTCGACATATCGGCTCTGAACCCGATTGTTGGTGTTGCGGTTCAGCGTATGGAACCTGATCTTTTCGCTGTCGGAGGTCGCCGGTGTCATCTCGACTGAACAGGTCACGAGCGACAACTTGAGATAGCCTTTCCAGTAGGGACGCAATGGCATGACGTTTCAGCTCCCTTATCCGGCCTTGCGACGAGACGTGGCTGCGGAAGTTTGTCTGCCACGCTTTGAAGTTGTCTTCGGAGAAGCATCGGAGTTGGCAGGCTGCCGTTTGCTCGCCGGTTCTTTCTGATCTGCTCCAGCGCTGTCCCGCAGAGCCTGGAGAAGATCGCTCGGCTTTGATGCCTTGGGCGGGGCAACCTTCTTGTAGGGCTTGCCCTCGATTTTTGCCTTCACGAGTTGAGCGAGAGCTTCGTCGTAGCGGTCGTCGAACTTGAAAGGATCGTAGCCGCCTTTCTTCGTACCGATGATGTGCGACGCAAGGTCCAGCATCTCCCCGTCAATCTTGATGTCGGGCATATCATCGAAGGCTTCATCAGCGGAGCGAACCTCGTAGTCGAAATTCAACGTGGTGCCCATCAGGCCATAGCCATATGGCCTGATCAGGACGGGCCGAAGTCGCCGGAACAGTACCGTACTGGAAATTGCCGCGACCCCTGCCTCCTTCATCCCATCGCGCAACAAGGCAAATCCCTCCTCTCCGGTTTCTTGCGGAACAAGGTAATAGGGCTTGTCAAAATAAACGTCGTCGATTTCATCGCATGGAATGAAAGCGCTGATCGCGAGTGTCTTGTCGCTATCGGGCACCGCTGCTGCGATTTCGTCAGGATCCAGCACGATGTAGCGGCCATTGCCGATCTCGTATCCCTTCACCTGCTCGTCATGCTCAACGACGTCGCCTGTCTCGCTGTCGACGAATTCGCGGCGCACTCGATTGCCTGTCTTGCGGTTGAGAATGTTGAAGCTCATGCGCTCGGAAGAAGAGGCCGCCGCGTAGAGCGCCACTGGACAAGTAACCTCGCCAAACCTGATGTGACCTTTCCAGTTGGCGCGGAGCGTTGCCATGCCTTTTCCTCCCTATACGGATATCGGCCATAACAGACAGAAGACACGAATCGTTCCGGAGGTAGGGACTGGTGAGTTGAGGAGCCAACACATGATTTTTTTATTTCTGCGCGTACAAAGAGCATTCTCGCTTCGAGCGTCATGTTTTTCAAAATGATCTGGGAGGTCGGACAAAACCGATGTTTGACCGCTACTTTTTCAGGCGCCTAGGTTCGGCTTTGCTAAAGAGCGACGAATTTACAAGTCTCGATGCGTTCAGGCCCGGTCACACACATTAGACAGTGTCAAGAGTTCGAAATGGTTCAAGGCCGTAAGGCGGTTTCACATCTTACTTTCGTTCGGGGCGTTGAGATTGAACCGATCGTTGAGGAAGCTTAAAAACCTTCCGACGATTGGCGGCTCCGCCTGTTTCCCTTTCCAGATCATCCAGAGTGCACGGGAAAGAGGCCGACCATCCTTGTGAAACAGCGGCATGCGAAACAGTCGTCGGCTTTCGTCGAGAAATTTTGGCGACAGGAAAATGCCGTAGCCAAGCCCGTTGGCGATCATCTCCAGGCAGGTGTCGCCATGGTTCGCCCGCATACCGATCCGGGGCGGTTGTACGAAATGGTCAGACCACCATTGTTCGAGCATCTTGGTGGCGAACGGGTCGCTCAGATAGGAGATCTGCGGCTTCTCCGGTAGATCTTCCAGCCTCAGGCTGTCGGCATTAACGAGGCAGGCCTGTTCGGTACCGATCTGCAGGCGGCTGAAATTGCCGGAAATGTCGCCGCAGATGAAACCGACCTGGATGTCGTCGCGCTCCAGCCTGTTGGCGATTTCCGAGCTGACGCCGGTCGAGACGCTGAAGTCCACGCCCGGATGGTCGGCCTTGTAGGCCCGCAGATGTGCCGGCAGCGTGTAGCGCACGAAGGAATTTGTCATTCCGAGCCGAATCGTGCCGGTGCGGTGATCCTGAAAGGTCAAAAGCGTCTGCTGCATCTCGGCGAGATGCGCGAGGGCCTTCTCCGCCTCGCGCGCCACATATTCGCCCTGCGGCGTGAAGGTGATGCCTTTCGAGCTGCGTTCCACCAAGCGTGTGCCCAGTTCGCGCTCGATCAGTTGCAGCCGTTTCGACAGGGCCGGCTGCGTCATGGCCAGGCGGTCGGCTGCATGGGTGATGTTTGCCGTGCGGCGCAGTTCCGCGACGACCTTCCAGCTGCGAGTATCCATCGCCTCCTCCCGAAACGCGGTACCGTCATTCCATTTGGGAATGGCTAGACATGACAGATCGCAATTTTACAGACCGGTCAAGCTCTCCTATGACAGATTGATGAAGTCGTCTTTGCATGGCGACCGGGATGGAGATTGCGCAACCGGCCGATGCCGGATCGCGCGGAGGGGAAAAGGCAACGTCGTCGGTTTCGAGACGGAGGCGCAGGGATGCGGTCCGTGGCGGCGGAGCTTTGCAATTAGCGGAGTTGAACAGTGATCTATCATCATCTCTACAAGAAATTTGCGAAAAAGGACTGCGTCCGCGTCGGCGTGATTGGTGCCGGGAATTATGGCACGGCGATCGTAACGCAGGATCCGTATACGCCGATGATGACGGTGGTGGCGGTGGCCGATATCTCGGTCGATGCGGCCAAAGGCGCCTATGAAAAGGCCGGCATCGATCCCTCGACGGTCGTCTATTGCGGCACTGCCGAAGAGGCGCAGCAGGAGATCGAGGCTGGCCGCCGCATCTATACTGATCGCTGCGAGCTCGTTGCAGAGATTGCAGCCGTCGATATCGTCTGCGAGGCGACCGGCATACCTGAGGCCAGCGCCGACTACGCCTTGAAGGCGATCGACAACGGCAAGCATGTCGCGATGATCACCAAGGACTGCGACGTCACCATCGGTCCCATTCTCAAGAAAAAGGCCGACGAGGCTGGCGTCGTCTACACCCCTGTCGACGGCGACCAGCATGGCCTGCTGATCCAGTTCTACGAATGGGCGAAGTCGATCGGCCTGGAGGTGCTGAGCGGCGGCAAGGCGACCGATGGCGAATTCATCTATGACGAAGCGCAGGGCACCGTCACCATCAAGACCGACAAGAAGATCCATGCGCCCTATGTCGAAACGGTCACCATCGCGCCGGAAGACCGCAAATATCTTGGCATGATCCCAAAAGGGCATGCGGCCGAATATATCGCCAAACGCCGCGAAATCCTGGCCCGGCTGCCGCAGCCGGGATCCTACGATCTCTGCGAGACGACGGTCGCCGCCAACTATACCGGTCTCGCGCCGGCCATCGATACGCTCGTGCATGCGCCGCTGCGGATCACCGAAATACCTGTCGCCTATTGCGAAACCGATAATGGCGGCATCTTCGAAACCGGCGGCGTGATCGATTTGGCGACCTGCCTGCGCACACCCACCGAAGGCGGTCTGGGCGGCGGCGTCTTCCTCGTCGTCCGTTGCGACAACGCCTATTCCAACCATGTCCTGACGACCAAGGGCCAGATCGCCAATTACGACGACACGGCCGCCGTCATCTATCGGCCCTATCACCTGTGCGGCGTGGAAACGTCGACCTCGATCCTCGTCGCCGGACTGCTTGGGCTCAATACCGGCTCCGACGATTACCGGCAGCGCTACGACCTCGTGAAGGTTGCGGCCCACGACATCAGGGCGGGCGAAGTTTTCGGCAACGATCACAGCCCGCAGACGACGGCGCGCATCGTGCCGGCCCGGCCGGTTGCCTCCGGCAATGCCGCCTGTGCCCATCTTTTGACCGGCAATCGGGCATCTGTGGACATTCCCGCCGGCAAAACGATCACATACGACATGGTTGAGGAGCCGGTCGGTTCGACACTGTGGCGCCTGCGGCGCCTGCAGGATGAGGCTTTCCTGGCCTGAGCGCCGGGAAGGGGGAGCTTAGACGATAGACTGCACATTGCTTTGGGAGAGAGGCATGTTACTGACGATAATTGCGTGGTCCACGGTCATCCTGTTCATGGCATTGATCCTGACCAAGAAGATGCATCCGTTTACGGCGATCGTGCTGATCCCAGTGCTGATGGCGGTGTTGGGGGCGCTGCTGGGCCTCTATCAGGCGCCGGCGGCAAAGACGCTGGAAATCCCGGTCGGGGACGTGACGATCTGGGATCAGGTCAACGTGCTGGGCGCCTGGGTCAAGCAAGGGCTGACAAAGACATCGGGCACGGCCTTCCTGCTGTTCTTCGCGATCATGTTTTTCTCGCTGATGCTCAATGTCGGCGTATTCGACCCGCTGACGAAAAAGGTCGTCCAGCTGTCCAAGGGCGATCCGCTGAAAGTGCTGGTCGGCACGAGCATTCTGGCGACCGTCGTGTCGATGAGCGGCGACGGCACTACCACCACGCTGATCTGCTGCACGGCCTTCATTCCGGTCTACAAGCGGCTCAATCTCAAGATGATGCATCTGGCGGTGCTGCTCATCCTGCAGAACACCATTCTCAACCTTCTGCCGTGGAGCGGACCGACCGCGCGGGTGATTGCTGTGATCGACGGTATCGACGTGCAGGCGCTTTTGAACGCGCTTTTGCCCGGAATGATCCTGGCGAGCCTGTTCGTGACCGCCGGCGCCTATTTCCTCGGGCTTTCCGAACGCAAGCGCCTCGGCGTCCAGCATCTGAGCAATGCCGATATCGAAGAGATCTTTGCGTCTACGGCCGGCCCCGACGATGCGCTGAAACGCCCACATCTGGCACCGGTCAACGCCTTCCTGACGGTTGCGTCGCTCGTCCTGCTGATTGCCGGCACCTTCGATCCGGTCTTCATCTTCCTGGTCGGAACGGTTCTGGCGTTGGTGATCAACTACAAGACGCTGCAGGAGCAGAAGGAGCGGATCTACGCCAATTCCGGCGAAGTGTTGGCGACGGTCATCATGGTCATCGGCGCCGGCGTGTTCATGGGACTGTTCACCAATTCGGGTATGTCCGACGCGCTCGCCAGCAGCATGGTCAACGTCATCCCGCCGCAGATGGGCGGCTTCTGGGGCTTGATCGTGGTCCTGATTTCGGCGCCGGGCGGTTTCTTCCTGTCGAATGATGCCTTCTTCTACGGCGTGCTGCCGGTTCTGGTCGAGGCCGGCAAGGTCTATGGTTTCACCCCGTTCGAGGTCGGCTTCGCTTCGCTGCTCGGACAGGCCTTCCATATGCTCAGCCCGCTCACCGCCTTCATCTATCTGCTGCTCAGCATGACGGGTCTCGACATGGGCGAATGGCAGCGCGCGTGCTTCAAATGGTGCCTCGGCATCTTCTTCATCTTCATCGCGACCGCGGTCATGATGGGTGTGGTGCCGCTCTACCGATAAGACGACGACAACCGGTCGGGGCCGGATCTCTCGGCCCCGATTGCTCCAAAACCGATTGAGAGACAGCATGAGCAAGCCCGATCGCATCGTTCTCTTGCATGCCACGCCGGTGGCCATTGCGCCGGTCATGCAGGCATTCGCCAAAGTCTGGCCGCAGGCGGAAACGATCAACCTTCTTGATGACAGCCTCAGCATCGACCGCGCCGGACAGGAAGAGCTCTCCCAAACCCTGGCAGACCGCTTCGTGGCCTTCGGCCACTATGCATACGGTATCGGCGCAGGCGGCATCCTTGCCACCTGCTCGGCCTTCGGCCCGCCACTGGAACGGCTCGCGGCAGAACTGCCGGTGCCGGTTCTCAAACCCAACGAGGCGATGTTCCGGGCCGCGATCGCCAGTGGCGACAGGATCGGCATGCTGGCCACTTTCGCGCCGTCCGTCGCGACAATGCGTGACGAGTTCGATGCCTTCGTGGCGGCGACCGGCTCCGCCGCTACCCTCGACGTGATACTCGTCGAGGACGCGATCGAGCGGCTGCGTCAGGGCGATGCGGAGGCACACAACAGCCTGATCGCCGCGCAGGCGCCCGGCTTTGCCGGTTACGATGCCGTCATGCTTGCGCATTTCTCGACCGCACGCGCCGCCGATCTCGTGCAGGCCGTCGTCGCGGTGCCGGTGCTGGCCGCGCCCGAAAGCGCGGTCCTGCGGATGAAACAGTTGATTGAAAGCAAGGAGCGGTAAAGTCATGTTGCTGGGCGTTGTTGCAGACGATTTCACAGGGGCGGGCGACATTGCCAATACGCTTGCCAAGGGGATCTCGGGCGAAGGCGGCTTGGCGGTGACGCAATATCTCGGCATCCCGAAAGCGCCGGCAGCGGCTTCGGTCGAGGCAGGCGTGATTTCGCTGAAGACGCGTTCGGCCCCTGTCGAGGAGGCCGTGGCACAATCGCTGGCGGCGCTCGAATGGCTGCGGGCGCAGGGCTGCGAGCAGTTTGTGTTCAAATATTGCTCGACCTTCGATTCGACGCCGCAAGGCAATATCGGGCCGGTCGGCGAAGCCCTCGCCCGCGCACTCGGTGTCGGGGGCGTCATCGCATGCCCGGCGTTTCCGACGGTCGGCCGCACGGTGCATCAGGGCCATCTGTTTGTCCACGACCAGTTGCTGAGCGAATCCAGCATGCGGCATCATCCCCTGACGCCGATGACCGATGCCAATATACGCCGCTGGCTGGCGCGGCAGACGACCACGCCGGTCGGCCTTGTCGCGACCGCGACGGTGCGGTCGGGGGCAGGCGCGGTCCGCAAGGCGCTGGATGACGCTGCGGCAGAGGGGAAGACCCTAGTCATCTGCGATGCGTCGGTCGACGAGGACCTCGTCACGCTCGGAACGGCCGCAGCCGGCGCGCCATTTCTCACCGGTGGATCCGGGATTGCCATCGGTCTGCCGTCCAATTTTATCCGCAACGGTCGGGCGAAGGGCAGCGTTACGCCTTTTTCCGGCGTCGAGGGGCCGGCCGCGATCCTTGCCGGCAGCTGCTCCCTTGCCACGCGCCGGCAGATCGCCACACATGGCCAGAACCATCCCGTCCTTGCCCTCGACATCGATGCGGTCATGGCCGGTACGCTCGGCATCAATGATGTCGTGGCGTTCGTGGAAAGGCATGCGGGACAGGCGCCGCTTGTGTATTCGTCCGACGATCCCTCCGAGGTGGAGCTCTTGCAGGCGCGTTATGGGCGTGAAAAACTGGCCCAAAGCCTGGATGGGCTGTTCGCTGACGTGGCGCGCGCCCTCGTCGCGAAAGGGATAAGACGGCTGGTGGTCGCCGGCGGCGAGACCTCGGGCGCCGTGGCCCAGGCCCTTGATCTCGATGCGCTGACAATCGGGCCGGAAATCGATCCCGGCGTTCCCATTCTGGCGGGGATGGACGGGCGTATTGCATTGGCGCTCAAATCCGGCAATTTCGGCGCGCCGGACTTTTTCGCGAAGGCGTTGAACCTGCTGCAGAATGGAATGGACCCTTGAACGAAGACGGTTTTCGGTCGGATATCGTGAAATTTGGCGCCCTGCTGTACGCGCGCGGTCTGGCGCATGGCAGCGCAGGCAATCTGTCGGTGAGGCTCGCCGACGGTGCAATCCTGGTAACGCCGACCGATTCGTCGCTCGGCTTCCTTACGCCGGGACAGATCTCCAAGGTTTCGACCGACGGCACGCATATTGCCGGTGATCCGCCCTCCAAGGAGGCTTTTTTCCATCTCGCCGTCTATCAGGAGCAGCCGAAGGCGATGGCAATCGTCCACCTTCACTCCACCCATGCGGTTGCATTGTCCTGCCTTTGCCATGAGGACACGTCCGATGTACTGCCGCCGCTCACCGCCTACCAGATCATGCGGATCGGGCGATTGCCGCTTCTTCCCTATTTCCGGCCCGGAGACCGCAGGCTTGCGGATGCCGTTCGCCAGATCGCTGGTGGACACAAGGCAATGCTGCTTGCCAATCACGGCCCGATCGTTTCCGGTAAATCCTTGCAGGACGCGGTACACGCCTATGAGGAACTCGAGGAAACGGCCAAGCTGTTCTTTCTCATCGGGGACCGGCCCGTCTCGCGCCTCACCTGCGAGGCGATCGCCGATTTGAATGAAGTTTTCCCGAATTGATGCCGGTGCATGCCGTGTGAGGACCGATCTTGGAACAGTGGATCTTGCTGCTCGGTGCAGCACTCGGCGCCGGCGCGCTGAGCGGTGTGATCGGAACCGGCGCCAGCCTGCTGCTTCTGCCATTGCTGGTGCCGATGTTCGGTGCCGTCGAGGCGATACCGATCATGGCCGTCGCGGGTTTCATGGCCAACCTGTCGCGGGCGATTGCATGGTGGCGATCTATCGCCTGGAAAGCCGTTCTTGCCTATTCCCTGCCGGGCATACCGGCCGCAGCCCTTGGCGCCTACACGCTGGTACACATGCCGCGCGGGTGGCCGGAAATGCTGCTTGGTCTCTTCATCATGACTCTGGTGCCGCTGCGTCGGATGGCGATGAAGACCGTCGTCTCGATCAGCTTGGCTCAGATGGCCCTTGCCGGTGCGGTGATCGGCTTCCTGACGGGGCTTTTTCTCTCCACCGGGCCGCTCAGCGTGCCGGCCTTTCTGGCACTTGGCCTCGTGCGCGGTGCCTTCATCGCCACCGAGGCGACCGCCTCGCTGATCGTCCAGATGGCGAAGATTGTCAGTTTCCATGAGTTCGGCGCGATTTCCATGCTGGATCTGGTGAGAGGTGCGGCGATCGGGCTGGCGCTGATGCTCGGAACCTTCACCATCCGTCCCCTCGTGGCCCGGATCCGCGACCACCATTTTCGCGCCATGATGGATGTGGTCACGCTCCTGTCCGGTCTCTGGCTGCTGGTCTTCGGCCTCTTCCAGGCCGTGTGAAGAATTGTCGCATTTCGGCAACGATGCCGCAAAAGATGCAACATATGCGATTGGTGCGCCGCGGCTCTGCGCGGATAAGCGAAGGCCAATAATGCTGCAAAAACATGATAATAAGAAGAAGGTATTGCTTTTGGCTGCGCTGCGTTTGGCGCCCGCTCTAAGTTATTGAGGTTGAAAGCCTTATACGACTTTCGTAGCAATGGAGGATATTATCCTGAGCAACACAGCAAGCAATTTATGATCGCAAAGTCCGAACAGATTGCATCCTTGTATATCGCCGAGAGGGACCGGCTTGAGCGGCAGATTTTCCGCCGCATCGGTTGCAGGGCGACGGCCGGTGATCTGGTGCATGATATCTTCCTGCGACTGTGGGAAAGGGCGACCGATCGGGAAGGAAGCGAGGCGGCCTATATCAACCGTTGCGCGCGCAATGCGGCGATCGACCATCTTCGCGCCAGCCAGCGCTGCACCGATTTCTTCGGCAAGATCCTGCCGGAGCAATATGCGCCGCCGCCGCCATCGCCACATGATGTCCTGTCGGCCCACCAGTCACTCAATTCGATCGACGAGGCGCTTTCGGCCCTGCCGACACGCACCCGGCATATCTTCCTTCTCAACCGGATTCACGGTAGGAGTTTCTCCGAGATCGCCGGAGCCTTCGGCATTTCGCAAAGGGCTGTAGCCAAGCATATGGCGCGTGCGGTTGCCGCCTGCGTGGCTATCGCCGGGGATTGAAAGCGAGCGGCTGCGTTCCGGACTGTCATGACATCAAGCGAACGGCAATCGATAGCAGGACAAAGCCCTGAGCCGCCGGAACAGGCGCAGGCATGGTTCGTCACGCTTCTGGGCGAAACGACCGCGGCACAGAGAGCCGATTTCAACAGGTGGCTGAACGCGGATCCGGCGCATCTTGAAGCCTATCGGAATGTCGAGGCGACCTGGCAGACCATGGAAGCCCCCGGCCACCGCCTTGCCGAGCAAGAGGCAGATGAACTTTCCGTCTATCTCAAGGCCATGGACAAGACCAAGCGAGACCGCAGGATCGCCCGCAAGCTTGGTGCTTTGGCCCTTCTCGGGGCGGTCGTTCTGGCAGGGGGCATGTGGCTGGAACGTCCGGGCCTGATCGATGATCTGCGCGCCGATTATGCCACCGCGCGCGGCGAACGGCGGACGGTGACACTGGCCGATGGATCAACCGTGCTTCTCGATGCCGACAGCGCGCTGTTACTCAACCTTTCCGCCGGTGAGCGGCGCGTTCGTCTGCTGCGTGGTGGGGCCTATTTCGATGTCATTCCTTCCACCGTTCCCTTCGTGGTGGAGGCTGCAGATGGTAAGGTTAGCGTGCTTGGTACCGGCTTCGATGTTCGGCTCGTCGACGATGGCGGCTCCGTTACTCTGGTACATGGCCGGGTGGCTGTGAGTGCCGGGGATCCGTCTTCGCAGACGATCCTCCAGCCCGGCGAACAGGTGCTGTTTGGGCCGAAAGGTGTTAGGGGCGTCCAGTCGGTGGCGCTGGAGGATGCGCTTGCATGGCGGGGAGGGCGCTATACATTCTACCAGGCACGGCTTGCCGATGTCGTTGCAGAGATCGAGCGCTATCGCAAGGGGCGCATCGTTGTCCTCGGCGCGAGCTTAGCCGACGAGAGAGTAACTGGCAGTTTTGCGCTCAACGATACCGACGCCGCGCTTCAATCCCTGCAGGCGAGCGTTGGCTTCAGTCTGCACAGTCTCGGCGGGCGCCTGACAATCGTGGGTCCGTAATTTAAAATAACGAAATCAATGTTCTGCGAATTTTTTGTATAAATGTCGCCGATCGCGGTTCAGTGATCGCATCTCCCATACGTGAAGTCTTCAAGAGCACAGGAACCGGCTGAAAGCCCGGTCGGCGTTCGCGGGACAAAGTGTAGAGGGCGTATAGGCATGGCGGGATATGGGTTGCGCGGGGCGCGCAATGTGATGGTGGTCGTTCTGCTGGCAACGGTAAGCAGCTTCTCCATCGCGGTGGCGCAACAGCCGGCGGGCGAGCAGGGGCAGGCCGCAGCGAACCGTTATGATTTCGATATTCCGGCAAGACCGGTACCGCAGACCATCAACGATATCGGTCGGATTACCGGTTTCTCGGTCGTCTTCAGGGAAAATGGCAGCATGTTGGTGGGCGGTAAGCCGGTGCGTGGATCGATGACGGCCGAACAGGCGCTATCGACTGCGCTAGCCAGTACGGGTCTCTCCTATCGCTTCAGCAATGCACGGACGATCCAGATCTACAATCCCGCCCAGGCATCCGATGCCGGTGCGGCGGATGCGACGGAGCTTCAGCGGATCATCGTTCAAGGCGGCTCGGAAACCACGGAGGGCAGCGGTTCCTATCGGGCGGAAACGGTAACGATCGGCAAGATGACGCGAAATCTGCGCGAGATTCCCAACTCCGTTTCTGTCGTTACCCGCCAGCAGATCGAGGATCAGAATTTGACCAGCGTGCAGGACGTCGCTGCGGCGACGAACGGTGCCACGACGCTGAGGAACGACGAACTCAATGAACGCACGCAGATCGAATTCCGCGGTTTCGAGGCAACCAGTCTTCAAGTCGATGGCAGTTCGGTTTCAAGCAACACCGACGTGATGACGTTCGACACGGCGATCTATGATCGCGTTGAGGTCCTGAAGGGGCCAGCCGGTATCCTGCAAGGTGCGCGTGAGCCGGGCGGCACAGTAAATCTGGTGCGCAAGCAGGCGACCGATGAACGGCAGATCAAAATGGACGCAGAGGTGGGCTCCTGGGACCGCCGTCGCATTGAGGCGGATGTCAGCGGCCCGCTTTCCGCTGATGGTGGCGTGCGTGGACGTATCGTCGGTGCCTGGGACAAGGGAGATTCGTTCATCGACCTGGTCAATCATGATCGGAAGCTGGTGTACGGAACGCTAGATTTCGATATTACCGACCAGACCACGTTGACGATCGGGGGAACCTGGCAGGAAAGCGACGGTCGGAATTCCCGCGGCCTGCCGGCCTATGCCGATGGCCGCCCGCTTGACGTGCCGCGCTCCACATTCGCGGGAGCCGACTGGAATTTCAGCGAGACCCGATCGAAGGACGTGTTTGCCAAGCTACAGCACGAATTCGATGGTGGTGCGACGCTGAATATCAACACCACTTATCTCGACCGGATGCGTGACGGCAAGCTGGCCTATGCCAACGGCGCCGTTGATCCGGCCACTGGCTTGACGCGGCTTCTTCCTGAACACCGGATCGACCGTGAAAGCAATTTCAATTTCGACAGTTCGCTCACGCTTCCCTTCGATGTCGGCGGATTGGAGCAGAAGGTTCTTGTCGGAGCTGACTATTCCCGATCGACGGAAGAGCTGGACATGGCACGTGGTGCAAACGTGCCTTTCGACATCTATCATCCGGATTACAGCTTTGCCGAGCCGGACTGGGTCTTCGACCGCTTCGACGGGTTAAAGAGCGAACAATACGGACTCTACGGTCAGGCGCAGATCAAGCCAGTGGAATGGGGCACGATCATTGTCGGCGGGCGTCTCAGCTGGTGGGATAGCCGCACGACGGATCGTGGGACGGGCGAAGAGACCTCACGCGCCTCGGTGGATAACGAATTCACGCCCTATCTGGCAGGGATTATCGACATTACCGACAAGCTATCGGTCTATGCGTCCTATGCCTCGATTTTCGTACCGCAGGATGCGGTCACCGTGGACAATGAAATCATCGATCCGCGTGAAGGAAGGCAATACGAGATCGGGGTGAAAACCGAACTGTTTGACGGTGCGGCCAATGCCAGCTTGGCGCTCTTCCAGATCGAGGACAAGAACAGAGCGGTGGCGGATCCTGACGATGCGGATTTCTCGATCGCCGCCGGCAAGGCACGTAGCCGTGGTATAGAGGCGGAAATCAGCGGCGAAGTCATGCCATCCTGGGAAGTGACGGCGGGTTACACCTATCTCGCCAGCAAATATCTCGATGACCCGGACGCGGAAGGCTCGGTTTTCGAGCCGCGTGCGCCAAGACATTCCTTCCGACTGTGGAACAAATACACGATCGATACCGGCAGGCTCGAGGGTTTGAGCGTCGGTGGTGGCATGAGGGTTTTCAGCGATGTCTATTACATGGATGGCAACACGCGCTTCAGCCAGGGCGGCTACGCTGTGGCAGACCTGCAGCTCGGCTACAGGTTCAACGAGCACCTCCGAGCGAGTCTGACGGTCAGCAATCTGTTCGACAAGACGTATTACCAGTCGATCTGGAATGCCCGGCGCCAGAACTATTATGGTGAGCCGCGTGCCGTGACCTTCAAGCTTTCCTCGACTTTCTGAGGAGCGCTGGTCTTGAACGGTCCGCACAGAGACAGCCAAGGATATAAGCAGGCGGTCAGTCTCGCTGCAAGGGACGTCACTTTCTCCTATGGCAAGGCGGAAATCCTGAGGCAGGTCAGCGCGGCGATTTCGCCCGGCCGGCTCACTGCGCTGGTCGGGCCGAACGGATCGGGCAAGTCGACGCTGCTCGCCTCACTCGCGCGGTTTCTCACCCCGTCCGGTGGGGTGGTGGAACTGGACGGACAGCCGATCCTCTCGCAAGCCTCCCGGGCGGTGGCCCGCAAACTGGCGATCCTGCCGCAATCCCCTCCTATGCCGGAGGGGATTACCGTTTTCGAACTGGTCTCTCGCGGCAGGTTTCCCCATAGCGGATTGCTCGGCCTGTGGAGCGAGGCCGATCTTGCGGCGATCGACGGCGCCATGGCCATGACCGGGGTCAGGGATTTCGCCGACCGGCCGGTCAGTGGCCTTTCCGGCGGGCAGCGGCAGCGCTGCTGGATTGCCATGGCGCTGGCGCAGGAAACGCCGCTCCTGCTGCTCGACGAGCCGACATCGGCGCTCGACCTGCGCTACCAGCTGGAAATCCTCGCCCTCCTGCGGGATCTCTGCCGCCACCATGGCCGCACCGTGGTGATCGCACTGCATGACCTGAACCTTGCCGCGGCCCATGCCGACGAGATGATCTTCTTCCGCCAGGGAAGAGTGCATGGCGCCGGGGCGACCGCCGACATATGCACGGCAGACGTCATCGAGGCCGTGTTCGACATCACCGTCGACGTGCTCCGCGATCCCAGAACCGGAAAGCCGGTCTTCGTGCCGAGACTGCCGGGCGAGGGTGGGGCCGATGGCTGACGGCGTCCTCTCAGACATGACGGCTCGCCGGCGGGTGCCGATCCGCGCTTTCCTCTGGCTGACGCTTCTCATCGGCATCGTCATCCTCGCCGCTATGATGTCGCTTGCGGTCGGACCCAGGGCGATTTCCGCCAGCACGATCCTCACGGCCTTCGGTGCCTTCGACCCTGACGATTTCGATCATCAGGCGCTCATGCTCTTCCGCCTGCCACGCCTTGAGGCGGCACTTCTCGTCGGGGGCGCTCTGGGACTTGCTGGCATGTTGATGCAGGTGGTGATCCGCAATCCGCTGGCCGAGCCGCAATTGCTCGGGCTGAATTCAGGCGCGGCACTGGCGGTGGTCGCCATGTCCGCGGCCGGTCTCGACGCTGCCGGTCTGTTCCGGCCGCTGGCGGCAGCGATCGGAGCACTTGCCACTTTCGCCGTCGTGCTGGCGCTTTCCGGCATCGGACAAGGCGGCGCGACGCCGCTGAAAGTCACATTGAGCGGCGTGATCGTTTCCGCCTTCGCCTCGTCCGTCACCTCGGCCCTGCTTCTGATCGACGATCAGGCGCTGGCCGATCTGCGCTTCTGGCTTGCCGGTGATCTCGCGGGGCGTGCCGGCGCGCATATTGCCATCTGCGCAACGGCGATCGGCCTTGCCGTACTTGCCGCCTTCCTGCTTGCGCCGCGGCTCGCCGTGCTTTCTCTCGGTGACGATGTGGCACGCGGACTCGGCATCGATGTGAAGGCGACAAGGATCTTGGCGGTCGCCATCGCCGCCACACTTTGCGGAGCGGCGGTTACGCTGTCCGGGCCGATCGGCTTTATCGGCTTGATCGTGCCGCATCTCGTTCGCCGCGCAATCGGTGAGGGACTGCGCCTGCAATTTTCCGCCTGCCTCATCGGCGGCCCGATCCTGCTTCTCATTGCCGATATTCTGGCACGCCAGCTGATTGCGCCGGCCGAAATCGCTACCGGTGTGATCACCGGCGCCGTCGGCGCCGTCTTCTTCATCCTCATCGTTGCCCGGTATTTCCGATGAGCGGGCCGGACCGCAAGACAGGACACGCAGAGGCCGGCTACAGGAAGGCCGGATATCGCCGGGCCGGCGGGCGCCTTTCCTTCCTCCTCTACCGACCACTTGTCCTCATCTGCTTGGTTGTCGCATTCGTCGCCCTTGCCGCCGCATCCTTCGCCGCAATGGCGATCGGCAGCCTTTCGGTTCCGATCGAGACCCTGTTTTCCTGGCTCTCCGGCTCACTCGAAGACGATGTCGCCTCGCTCGTCATCGGCCAGCTGCGCCTGCCGCGCGTTCTTCTCGCCGTGCTGTGCGGCGCCGCACTTGGCGCGGCGGGCGCGGCGATGCAATCAGCCACCCGCAATGGTCTGGCCGATCCCGGTCTGATCGGCGTCAAGGAAGGTGCAGTTGTCGCCGTGGTCGCAGCTCTGCTGTTCCTTCCGCAGCTGTCGCCTTCTTGGCGCCCCCTATTGGGGATTGTGGGTGGTACAACTGTCGCGACTGTGGTGATCGCGATCGCCCGCTCGCTTTCCGGGCTCCGCTTCGTTCTGATCGGGATCGGCATTTCCTGGCTGTTTTCCTCCTGCATCGCACTGTTCATGACCATGGCGCGGATCAGCGAGGTGCAGACAGCGATGATCTGGCTCGGCGGCAGCCTTCATGCCGCCTCCTGGCACGATCTCCAACTGATCCTGCCCTGGACCCTTTTGGGTTTCACCCTGCTTGTCGCGACAACCCGATCGGCGGATGCAGCCATGCTTGGAGACATGGCGGCGACCGGTCTCGGCGTCCGCTCGGGCCTCCTCAATGCAGCAAGGCTCTCCGGTTCCGTGCTTTTGACCTGCGCCTGCGCATCGGTGGTCGGGGCACTGGGCTTTGTCGGGCTTGTCGCTCCCCATCTTGCCCGGCTTTCCTTCGGCTCGGCGCAGATGCCGCTTCTGTTCGGCAGCGCGGCCTTTGGCAGCCTTCTCGTGCTTCTCGCAGACACCGTCGGCCGCACAATCTTCGCCCCGGTCCAGATTCCCGCCGGCATTTTGATGGCCGTGCTCGGACTGCCGTTTTTCCTGTTCCTGATGTGGCAGAGGAGGGACACGCTTTGACGAGGCCCGGTTTTGCAATCCTCGCACTCGCCGCCTGCCTGACGCTCGGCGTGCCGCATCTGATCCCGGCCGCGTCTGCACGTGAATTTGTCGACGACACCGGGCGCCGGCTCGAGATCAGCGATCGGCCGCAACGCGTAGTCTCGCTCGACGATGCGGACCTGACTGTGCCTTTGCTCGAACTCGGCGTCGTGCCGATTGCGAGCCAGGGCAGGTTGGGCCGCGGCGGCCATCATTTTCTTCGCTCCGGTATGACGCTGACCGGCCAGGATTTCGACAATACCGGTATGATCTTCCTCGGGATGCAGCCAGTCGATGTTGAGGCTATCGCGGCACTGAAGCCGGATCTGATCCTGACATTCAAAGGGCGCCCGACGCCGCCTGAACAGTTGCAGGCGATCGCGCCGACCGTGGTAATCGACGACATCGCGCGTGGGCCAGACGCCATATACGATGTGCTTGCCGACCTGACCGGCCGGTCGGCGGCACTCGAACTTCTGAAACGCCGCTACCACGCCCAGATCGGCCAGTTGCGGCTGATCGCGGGAGACAAGCCGCCGGTGATCTCCGTCATTTCCGCGACCGGCGACCGCAAGCTCAGCGTCGAGCGGAGCTATGGCAGTATCGGTCTTGTTGCGCGCGATGCAGGCTTTGCCACCCCGGCGCTGACCAAGGCCATTGCGGTAAATTCCGGCGCGGTCTTCAGCCCGGAGGCGCTGCCCGATTTCGACGCGGATATCGTTTTCGACACCTATCGCAACGACCGCAACGAGACCGCAATGGATGCCAGGAACCGTCTGGAAAACATGCTGCCCGGTTATTGCCGTTTCCTCAGAGCGTGCCGGGAGGGGCACTATTATTTCTTACCGAGAGATGAGGCAAAATCGACGACCTATGCGGCCCGAATGATGGCAATCGCGTTTTTGACAGGAGTGGTCTCATCATTGCCATCGGACAAAGAGACTAGTCGTTGAAAATAGTGGATCAACGTTTCGACTCCTTTCAAGAGCTAAAGGCGGAACTGAAAAACCTGTAAATCCGCGTGCTGGGCATGGTCGGAAAAGTAATCTACTAAAATGATAGAATTTAGAAAGACAGGTCATTCTCGATCTTGATGCGCTTGACTAATGTCAACGCCATGACTTCCGACTTGAAGGGTGGCGAATGACCGTCGAATTTATCAGCATGATCACTCCGAACAGATCGAGTGACATAGCGCCTATTGCCGGGGCGCCTCTGGATCCCGCCTATATCGTTCGTTATGCGCGGGCACTTGAGGATGCGGGGTTCGACTACACGCTCATCCCCTATGCGTCAGATTCCTTCGACAATCTTACCATCGGCGCGACCATCGCAGCGGTGACGTCGCGTATCAAACTGATCATCGCGCTCCGTCCCAACACGATCTATCCGACGGTGGCGGCCAAGGCGCTCGCGACCCTCGACCAGCTTTCGAACGGTCGCGTCGTGGTGCATTTCATCGCCGGGGGCAGCGATGCCGAACAGGCGAAGGAAGGCGACTTTCTCGACAAGGAGGAGCGGTATGTCCGTCAGGAAGAATACATCGCCATCCTGAAGCGTATTTGGACCGAGACCGAACCATTCGATTTTGAAGGCAAGTTCTATAAGTTCGAGGGTTTCAGCAGCGCTGTGCGCCCGGTCCAGCCAACAATTCCCATCTCTGTTGGCGGTTCGTCCGCGCAGGCGTTTCGGCTCGGCGGCGAGGCAGACATATTCGGCTTATGGGGAGAACCGCTTAAGGAGACGAGGCAGCAGATCGATCGTGTTTTCGGCGAGGCAAAAAAGGCCGGCCGGGCTGACCGACCACGTATCTGGGTGACATTCAGACCCATCATCGCCGAGACCGACGAACTGGCATGGGCGAAGGCCCACCGCATTCTCGACAGTCTCAATGAGCACAATGGCGGTGCCAAGCCAGAGCCGCAAAACCTCGGTTCGCAACGGCTACTCGAATTTGCGTCGAAGGGCGAACTGCATGACAAGGCGTTGTGGTTCGCGCCGGCTGCTGCGACCAATGCGCGGGGCGCCTCGACCGCGCTTGTCGGCAGTCCGGAAACCGTCGCCAATGTCATTCTCGACTACATCGATCTCGGAGCCGACCTTATTTCCATCCGCGGTTACGACAATCTCTACGACGCAATCGATTACGGCCGTTATGTCCTTCCCCTCGTGAAGGCGGGCCTTGCCAGGCGCCGGTACGAGCCCCCGAGCGTCGCGGCCGAATAACCCGGCGTCAATCCGTTCAAAACAGAAGATTTCATATGTCAAAACTGAAACCCGCAACCTGGGTCACGGAGAACGTGCGCCCTGCAGACCTTGCTCGTCTTGACGATATCGTTCGGACAGCCGGTGAGCATGCGCCACGGCATGATTCCGAAGGGACTTTTCCCAAGGAGGCCATTGACCTATTGCACGAGGCCGGCCTGCTTACGGCCAGCGTCCGGCCGGAATATGGCGGCGCCAATTTCGGCATCGCCAGTCTGGTCCGCCTTGTCTCTGCCATCGGCCGGGGTGATCCGTCCGCCGCTCTCATCATGCTGATGAACCTTCAGTTTCATACCGGGCAGACCCGCGGCTCCAAACGTGCCATCGCTCCGCATCTTTACGAGAAAATCCTCTCGGAGTCGCTGCATAGGCCGACCTTGGTCAATGCCTTGAGGGCTGAGCCGGATCTCGGCGCCCCGGCCCGCGGCGGTCTGCCAGCCACGACGGCTCGGTATAGTTCCGAAGGATGGGTTCTTCGCGGTCGCAAGATGTTCTGCACCGGCTCGACAGGACTGAGCTACCACCTGCCATGGGCCGTGACCGATGAGAAGGAACCGCGCGTGGCAGAGTTCCTGGTCCCCGCGTCATCACCGGGCATCAGCATCATCCCGACCTGGGACCATCTGGGCCTGCGAGCGACGCAGAGCCATGACATCGTCTATGACGAGGTGGTGGTACCGCATGACCACATCGTCAGCCCGGAAGTGATCACTGCCGATACGAGACAGGATAACCGGGCCGTGGCGCCGGTCGTGCTGCTGATCCAGTCGCTTTATCTCGGTGTTGCGCAGGCCGCCCAGGAGGCTTTCCTCCGTTTTGCTCATCAGCGTGTTCCGGCCAACCTCGGAAGACCAATTGCCACCACCGATCATATTCGCGCGGCGGCGGGGCAGATCGAGCTCGGCATCATCCAGGCGCGGTCTCTGCTTTACCACTATGCCGGCCAGATGGATGCGGGTGAAGAAAGCGCATTCGCAAGCGTCGCGGCCGCCAAAAGCCTGATCTCGACTTCGCTGATCGCTTCCGTCGAAACAGCGCTGAAGACGCTCGGCAACCCGGGCCTTTCCCGTAACAATCCGCTGGAGCGGCATTTTCGCGACATTCTCTGCTCACGCATCCATTCACCGCAGGACGATTCCGTCCTTCTCACCGTCGGGACCGATAGCTTGCGGCGTCTGAGCCCATCCCTCTGACACCATCAATCAACACAAGAGAACTATCCATGACTCGTATTCTTAGTGATGCCGGACGTCTCAAGCTCGTTCTTAAGGATGGCATCCTCGACGTCGCCCGTGCCAGCGACGGCCGCTTCTCCGCCGATCCGCAGGCGATCTATGCTGAGTGGGATGCCTTCCTCGACTGGGCGAATTCCTCCAGCCTTTCGGCCGAAGAGGGCGTGCCGGAAGGAATTCGTGTCGGTTCACCGGTTTCGGCACCCCGCCAGATCATCGGTGTCGGTCTAAACTATCATTCGCATGTTCTTCACTCGGGACTGCAGACACCCACAGAGCCGGGCGTATTCGCGAAGTTCTTCACGTCGCTTGCCGGGCCTTATGACGAAATCCCGCTGCCAAGCGATGCGGTTCTGACCGAGGCGGAGCTTGCCCTCGTCGTCAAGCGCGAAGCCTTCCACATTTCTGAAAGCGAGGCCCTGAGCCATCTGGCAGGCGCTGCCGTGGCCCAGGACCTGATGGATCCCGCTTCGGTGGTAAAGATTCCCAAGCTCGACGGTGGCCCTGGCGCCAATTACCTCAATCCGTCGAAATCGCTTGCTGCCTTCACTCCGATCGGCCCCCAGGTGGTTTCGCTCGACGAGGCCGGCGATCTTGGCAATCTCGATATCGAACTCGACTTCAACGGCACGCCGGTCCAGCGCGGCAATACCAGCGATCTGATCTTTGCCGTGCCGGAACTCGTCGCCCGCCTGTCGCGCAAGCTGCGTTTGCTGCCAGGCGATGTGATCCTGACTGGAAGTCCGCACCGTCTGCACGAAGCTGAAAAGCTTGCGCTGAAAGCCGGCGACAAGATCCGCGCCACGGTTCGCGGATTGGGCGAACAGCATTCGCTGGCCGTTTCCGTCGCCCGCGCTGCGGCGGCCTGAGACCGACATCATGAGTGCGGATGTCCTGCAGACCCTCACGACCACGCCGCAGCGGGAACTTGTCCCGCTGCGCTGGTACGCCTCGCGAAATCTCCTGCGGTTTCTTCTACCGCTGGGGGCGCTCCTCGGCTGGCAGGCCGGCAGTGCGTCCGGCCTCATCCTGTCGCAAACGTTGCCATCTCCGACTGAGGTTATCGGGACATTTGCCGAGCTTTTCGAGACGGGGGATCTACAGGCAGCGCTGCCGGCGTCGCTGGCACGCGCCGGCGCCGGTCTTTTCCTTGGCCTGCTGATCGGCGTGGGCTTTGGTTTGCTGAACGGGTTGTCCCGGTTGAGCGAGGAAATCTTCGATTCCAGCTTCCAGATCATTCGCCTTGTGCCATTCATCGCGCTGGTGCCGCTCTTCATCATCTGGTTCGGAATCGGCGAGGAACCAAAGATCATCCTGATCACGCTTGCCTGCATCTTCCCCGCCTATCTCAATACCTATGCGGGCGTCCGCAATGCCGATAATCGGCTTGTCGAAGCCGCACGCACCTTCGGCCTTTCCCCGCTGAAGATCACGTTGCAGGTGCTTCTGCCGGCAGCGCTTCCCAGCGTTCTGGTCGGCGTGCGGTACGCGATGGGTATCTCGCTGCTCGCGCTGATCGTCGCCGAGCAAACCAATAGCCGCGCCGGAGTCGGTTACCTGATCTTCGTCGCCAGCGGCGCCATGCGCATCGACATGATCGTTGCCTGCGTCCTCATCTATGCCGCTCTCGGCATCGCAATCGATCTCATCATGCGGTTCGCCGAAAGATCGGCCCTACCTTGGAGATAATCATGCCCCTCGCCATCCAGACCAAGCAACCTGCGGCTAAGGGCGACGCCAAGACTTTGACCATTGCCCCCGCTTACGCCGTGGATCAGCGAAAGACCGTCGTCGACTTCAAGCGCGTATCGAAGACATTCGGCAGTCAGGTCATTCTTGATGAGGTCGATCTGACCATCCGGCAAGGCGAATTCGTCGCGCTGCTTGGCGCCTCCGGATCAGGAAAGACAACCCTTCTTCGCATACTGGCCGGACTCGACCAGGCCAACAATGGCGAATTGCGCGTCGCCTCCAACCGGTCGGTCGTGTTCCAGGAACATCGGCTGCTGCCATTCCGGCGCGCTTGGCGCAATGTCCTGCTCGGAACGAATTTCGGCCGCAATGGCCGAGCGGTGGCAGAGAAGGCGCTTGCGGAAGTGGGACTTGCCGCCAAGGCTGATTCCTGGCCAAAACATCTCTCCGGCGGGGAGGCGCAGCGTGTGGCGCTGGCGCGTGCCCTTGTCCGGGCGCCCAGCCTGCTCTTGCTCGACGAGCCTTTTGCTGCGCTCGACGCGTTGACCCGGATTCGCATGCATTCCCTGGTCGAGGCGCTGTGGGCCGAACACAGGCCGGGCGTTCTGATCGTCACCCATGACGTCGACGAAGCCATTCTTCTGGCTGACCGTATCCTCGTGTTGAAACAAGGCCGCTTTTCGCTCGGCATTGATGTCTCGCCTTCGCTCGTTCGCAATCGGCAGGCTCAGGAAGAGGCCGCCGAGGAAATCTATGACCTGAAACACCGGCTTTTGGCCGAACTCGGCGTCTCGGCGACAAAACAAAATCAATAACGTCAACGGAAACATCAAGGTGATCAATATGAAGAATAGGACCAAAGTTCAGGCCGCCGGTCTGAGCCTGAACATGCTGGCTTTGGGCGCGACCGCACTGACGTTTGCTGCGTTTGCCGGGCAATCCGCTCGTGCTCAACAGTTGACCCTCGTCGTCGGGCAGAACGGCACGGAGTTGCAGCCCGGCTGGGATGCGTCCGGGATCTGGAAGGATGCGCCTTACAAGATCGAGTTCGCAACATTCCCCAACGCCGTCGAAAATTCCACCGCGCTTGCGGCTGGTAAGGTCGATGTCAGCTATTTTGCCCAGTTCACGGCCATCCAGGCACAGGCCGCAGCCAATCCGGAGTGGACGAAGGACACGGTGCCCTACAAGTCTATCGTGGTTGCGGCGACTGCAGACACAGTCAATCATGAGCGTTTCGTCACCGTTGCCTCCAAGACGTCAGGCATAACCGACCTGAGCGCAACGGCCGTGCGCGGCAAGCGCTGGGCCTCGTCTCCGGGCGCGACGAACTTCCTTTTGTATTTGCAAAGCCTCAAACATCTCGGCCTGTCGCCGAAGGATGTTGTTCCGGTGACGCTCAATAATGAGGCTGGCGCCCTCGCCCTGCTGCATGGAGAAGTCGATCTCGTGTCGGGCGGGATTGATTCCTACGGTACCGCGATCGCGAACGGAGCCAATGTGATCGCCAAGAGCGGCGACGTTGGTCCCGGCAGTCCTGGCGGACTGATTGCAAACTCCAAGTCACTTGCCGACCCCGCCAAGGATGCAGCGCTTAGGGACCTCGTGCGCCGGTATGTCGAATACCAGAACTGGTACAACACCCATCCGAAGGAAGCGAAGCAGGCCCTGGTCAGGGTGCGGAAGCTGAAACCCGAGATCGCCGATTTCACCTGGTCCTACACCCGAGTGCTGCCGCAACCGATCGACGAGGCTCAGATCGACCAAGCCCGCAGTATTGCCGCCGTCACCCATGAATTCGGTGCGATCGGAAGGGTTATCGATGCCTCGCTGCCTTACGACAACCGCTACACGGACACGATCCAGGAAGCGCTGAAGGCGACGAATTTCGACAACAATCTGAAACAGTCGCTGGCTGGCGAGTGAGGGGGACACCATGACACGTTACATCATCATCGGTGCCGGTGCCGTTGGCGCCAGTCTGGCAGCACAGTTCGAGGAAAACGGCACTTCTTATGCATTGGTCGGCCGCGGCGCTCAGGCAAGGCATATCCGCGAGCACGGGCTGACCTACCAGCGTCCCGACGGCACGAAGACCGTCCGGCTTAATGCCTTCGATTCAGCCGAGCCACCGGAGCTCGAGGTGCTCGATGTCCTCGTTCTGGCTGTGAAGGCGCAGGATGTCGAGGATGCCAGCGCATTCTGGGCACGCCGGCCGGTGAAAGGCAGAGGAGAGACGGCGGGCTTCCTGTTGCCGCTTGTGACCTTGCAGAACGGACTTGCCGCAGAGCAGGTCGCAAGCCGGCGTTTTCAGGCTGTCTATGGTGCGAGCATTCTCACCCCCGCGCGCTTCACGGAGGTCGGTACCGTCGTCGCCGGGGGCGCGCCGCAGGTCGGCGTTGTTACGCTCGGCATCTATCCGAGCGGCCTTGATGATCGGGGCAGGGCGATTGTCGCGGATTTCGCCAAGGCGAATTATCTCGCCGAAGCACGCGCCGATATCACGCGCTGGAAGGCGGCCAAGCTTGTCTACAACGTCAAGAACGTTCTGGAGATCTTCGAAGGAAATGCCGACGACGCCACAAAGATAGGCGAGGCTTTGTCCCAAGAGGCGGCGCAGGTGTTGTCTTCAGCCGGTTACAGCATCGCCCAGCCGTCCGAGCGGTTGGTCAGTGTGTCAGGCTGGGGTGCAGCACCCGACAGCGGCATCAGGCCCGGGCAGCAATCGACCTGGCAGAGTTTTGCCCGCGGCGTGCCCAACGAGGTGGATTACCTCAACGGTGAAATCGTCCAGCTCGGCCGGATCCATGGCATCGAGACGCCCTGGAACAGGGCGGTGCAGGAAGCGGCTGCCCGACTTGCGCATGCCGGCGGAAAGCCTGGCACGATCTCTCTGTCAGAAGTCAAAACCATCGTGACGAGAGACGAGGTCGCAGCGTGAGAGAGAGGGGGCCGCAGCAGAATGCGGCCCGGCCCACGCCAAGGCCCGAAACAGAACCAGCGGTAAGTCGATGAAAGCGCCTGTACGGGAAGGCCTACTGAATGCGGCCGGAAATCTGTTCTACCAGGAAGGTGCCGTCGCGGTCAGCCGCGATCCATCGTCTGTGCTGGCCGCACGAGACGCAATGCTTGGCGTCTTCGACTCCACGCAACATGCGAGGACATGAGGTGGAAGAACACAATTTCGATCCGGATTTCTCAGGCCTGCCCCGCCTCATATCGCTGATATGGCCGCTGGAAGAGGCGAGCCCGATAGATCGCGACCTTGCCGGGCAGTTGAAACAGAAGGTGCTCGACAGGTTGTGCTCTGACTGGGGGAAAGGTGTTTCCTGTTACGCTGCAGCACCGTTTCTCGTGGATGCACACATATCGGCGGGGTGGCAGGATCCACGCAGTCCAAGGGATTTCGCCACCCAGCTCCTGTCTTATCTCGACGCAGAGAGCAAGAGTATCACCAATCGATCCTTTCGCGATCTCGACGATCGCACCGCCGAGGAAGTCTTGACCTCGGTGATATCAGACAGTTCCCGATCCGGAGATTCGAAGACCGGTTTCTCGGTCGTCAGACAACTCACCTATGACGTGCTTTTCAGCGACACCTTTAAGGCACCGGCGATCGGCTGGGATTGGCTGGATCGCCGGACTCAAGCGCAGGAAGAGGCGTGACATGGCGAAACATTACGACCTGATCATTGTGGGCGGAGGTTGGGCGGGTGCCGTCATCGCAGAAGAGGCTTGCCGCAACGGATTGCAAACCCTGGTGCTCGACAAGGGCGAGACCGCCGGCCTGATCGGTTCAGACATCTTCTACAGGCCCCGCGCGGCCAGCATTCCTGCGACGCGGTTGCCGGATCCTGCTCGGGAAACGTTTACGCTGCGCCACAACGGCCGGTCCGCATCTTTTCCGATGCGTACGCTCGGCGCTTTTCTGGCAGGCCGCGGCCTTGGTGGCGCAGGACTTCTCTGGGGCGGCATCAGCGCCCGTTTCCACCCGCATGGATTTCGCTCGAAAAGGGCTTACGAAGATCTGCTGGCCAGACCCTGGGCGCGAGACTTCGACTATGCGGACTGGCCGATAAGCTACGCAGATATCGAGGCGGACTATAGTTGGGCAGAGGCGGTACTGGGCGTTGCGACAACGGCAGGCCTTGCCCCGGAACGGTATGCGCGATCCAAACCGCTTCCCGGAAATCCGCTCGCCATGGGACACAAAGCTGCGCTGTTGGCAGATGCGGCCTTGGCAATTGGCCTCGCTGTCACCGAAATGCCCGCGGCGGTGAGCTTTCAGCCCTACACCAATCCGCTTGGCGTCACGCGCGGCATTAACACCCATTACGGTTATTCACTGGCCACGCCGCTCAACACGTTGTGGCCGGCGGCTCTCGCGACGGGCAATTTGGAGGTGCTTACCGGCCATGTGCACCGTATTCTGCACCGATCAGGCCTCGCCACGGGGGTCTCATATACCGACGAAGCAGGCGAGCAGCGGACGGTGTCTGGCAGTTCTGTGGCGTTATGCGGCTGGACGCTGAACAATGTTCGCCTGCTGCTTCTCTCGGCCATTGGTAAAGCCTATTCACCTGACACTGGAGGCACCGTCGGTCGCTTCTACGCCAATCACATAGGGGCTTCGGCAAACGGGTTTCTGTCTTCTCCGGTTCGGGATATCAGCCCGACAAGTGCTGCCGGCTGGGCGAATTCCGATTTCGACCCGGGCGATGTCGCTGCCGATTATCTCGGCGGAGCGCGCATTCATGTGCCGGGGCTGACCAATCTGTGGCGCGAAGCGCCGACTGCGCCACCGGATGCTCCTCAATGGGGCTCCGGTTGGCAGGATTCACTGACGGCTTATGCCGGACGAGCGGTCAGTGTTGGAATGCTGGGCGAGGTGGTACCGCATCGACATCGATATCTCGATCTCGACACGACATATCGCGATGCGTGGGGCGATCCGCTGCTGCGACTGAATTTTGACTGGCTCGACAATGATCGCCGTATGGTCCGGGCAGTTGGCGCACAGCTGGACGGCATTTTGCAGCGCGCCGGAGCAAGCCTGTCGAAAAGCGCGACCGAGCTGCCTGAACGTTACGACACCGTTCATTACACCAATTCACATGCCACAGGCGGTGCCGTCATGGGGAATGATCCGGCGACGTCCGTCGTTGATCCCGACCTTCAGTCCTGGGACGCCCGCGGTCTCTGGGTGGTCGGCGCATCGGCATTTCCGACCAGTCCCGCGCCCAATCCGACACTGACGGTCATCGCGCTTGCCCGACGCGCGGCGCGGTCGCTGGTGCGCCAGTCGGTCGGTGCCAGAATTTCCGAAACAGTCTAACCCCATGGAGAAACGCCATATGACATTCGCAATCAACAGACGTTATTTTCTCGCCGGCTCTGCCGTTCTGGGTTCGGCGGTCATTGCGGGTAGTCCGCTTGCTGCGCCCGCCAAGCTCGAGTTCAGCGATCCGCTTCCCACCGAAATCCCTAAAGGCACCAAGCTTCGCATCGCCGACCAGAACCAGAACAATGTGACGCTACTTCGTCTGTCCGGCGGACTTGCCGAACTGGAACAGGATATCGACGTCGAATGGCAGAATTTCAACGGCAATAATTTCGTGATCGAATCGCTTCGGGTCGGTGCGGCGGATGTGGGGTGGGGGAGCGATATCGCAGCCGCCTTCGGGCATGCCCAAGGAGCCGATATCTACAATATCGGCTACGCCCGGAACACCAAGGATTATTACGGCTTCTACTCCAAGCCCGGTAGTGGCATCACGTCCGTCACCCAGCTCAAGGGCAAAAAGATCGCATATCCCAAGGGCACCCAGATGTCGGCCTATATCCTGCGTGTGCTCGACAAGGCCGGGTTAAAACCGAGCGAAGTGCAGCTCATCAACGTCACGATCCCGGACGTGCCGGATACGCTTCGGGCGGGCGAAGTGGATGCGGCAGTAATCATTGCGCCGCTGCGCTCCCGCTTCGAAACTGAATTCAAGGGCGAGATCCATCTCCTGCCGGAAGGTGTCAACCAGGGGACGGGCTTGAGCCCGATCTATGCATCCCGCGCCGCACTTGAAGATCCGGCCAAAGCCGCTGCTATTGCGAAATTCAGCCGGCTCTGGACCATTGCCCAGCTCTACAAGGACGATCATCTCGATGAATACGCCGAGGCCATCTACGTCAAGCTTCGCAATTACGATGTGGCGACGGCGAAGAAGCTGGCTCAATTGGAAGGCAAGACCGATATCCCGCGGTTTACGCCGGAATTGGCTGCAGAATTGCAAAAGACGGTCGATTTCATGGCCTCAGTTGGTGAGTTGCCACAAGGACTGAGGTTCGCGGACTACTTCGACAACCGTTTCGATGCCATCAATCAGTCGGCCAAACAGGAATATACCGGCCTATGAGCGCTTGGGGAACCGTTCGTATCCGGCAGGAAACGCCTATACCCTTCCTTAGGCTGCTTGGTCCGGCTCTCCTTCTTGTCGTGTGGAGCTCGGCTTCTGCATCCGGTGCGCTGGATGTCCGAACCCTGCCACCTCCTTGGCAGGTCGCCGCCAGGGCCTGGCAACTGATCACCGACGGGGCACTGCAGAGTGCTCTATCGGCTTCGCTCCGGCGCTCGATGACAGGACTGGGGCTTGGTATCCTGTTCGGCATCGTCTTTTCGCTTGTCTCCGGCCTCAGCCGCTGGGGAGAGGCACTTGTCGACGGCCCGCTACAGATCTGGCGAGCAACGCCGGTCCTGGCCGTCATACCCCTGGCGATCTACTGGCTCGGGCTTGGCGAGCAGATGAAGATCACGCTCATCTGCCTGACGACGATGATACCGATCTACATCAATACGTCGGCGGCAATCGCCGGCGTCGACAAACGTTTCGTGGAGCTGGCGCATACGATACGGCTGACCCATTGGGAATTTGTTCTCTACGTTGTCATTCCCGGTGCGCTGCCGGGTTTCTTTACCGGATTGCGGCTTTCCGCGGTAAGCGCCTGGTTGGTGCTGGTGGTGGTCGAGCAATCGAACACGATCAATGGACTCGGTTACCTCGTCGGCGAAGCGCGATCCAATGGGCAAGTCGACATCATCGCCGTCGGGCTCGTCGTTTATGCTCTTCTGGGCCTGACGACCGACGGTCTCTTGCGACTTCTGGAAAAAAGGGTGCTGTCGTGGCGCAAGACATTTCGCTGATGTGTGGCAAACAAGGGGTAGCAGTTTGCGGTCTCACGCGACGGTTCAACGGGCGAAAGGTAATTGACGATGTCGGCCTGACGATTGCACCCGGTGAATTCGTCGCGCTGCTTGGTCATAGCGGGTCAGGCAAGAGCACGATGCTGAGGGTTCTGGCCGGCCTTGATCCCGAAGCGGAAATTGCCGGCAGGCTTGCTGTTCCCGAGGCCACAAGCGTCATCTTCCAGGATGCGCGTCTTCTGCCCTGGCAACGGGTGCTGACGAATGTCCGGCTCGGCTTGCGACCGGCCGACCGTGGTCGCGGTCTGTCTGTTGCGGCATTGACTGAGGTCGGTCTCGCCGGACGGGAAAAGGCATGGCCGGGTGATTTGTCGGGAGGCGAGCAGCAGCGAGTTGCGCTGGCGAGAGCCCTTGTTCGAGAACCAGAACTGCTGCTGGCCGACGAGCCGTTCGGCGCGCTGGATGCACTGACCAAGATCGGTATGCACAAGTTGCTGCGAGATCTCTGCGCCGCACACTCTCCCAGCGTACTGCTTGTTACTCATGATGTCGATGAAGCGGTGCTGCTGGCCGATAGAACCATTGTTCTCCATGAGGGCAAGATCGTGCTCGATGAGCGGGTGGAGGTGGCACATCCGCGCGATCGCGCTGCCCCTCCATTTGTGGCTCATCGAAGACAGCTTCTCGAAGCGCTTGGGGTGTAATTTTGGAGGGTAGTTCTCGAAGGCGATATCACGAGATCGAAACACGGGTCGGGTGAAGGCGCTGTCCCATGCGCGTACTCGACCGCCACTTGCGCCTATGGCGCGCACGAGAAGACCGATCTCTTTTGTCCGCTAGGCGGTCATACATCTGGGCCGCCTAACCAGATGATTCTCATGCGCAAATTGACGCGCGGCTACCGCCTCGCCTTAGGGTCCTGAAGGGCCAAGTTGACGTTGAAGATACAAGCAAAATATCAGTCAGACGACTGCGGCAATCCGCGCTGCCACGAGAACTGCGTGTTCGGGCACCTGCGGGAAGCCCATCAACTCGCCGAATTGCCCGCGCGCAAGCGGGCCCACAATGAACAAGCTGCGATTGGGCTCTCCATCTTTGCCGATGGCGAGGGCGTCGCGGTCGCAGTCGAGGCCCAGGCCGGCCGGATCGATCCTGATATATCCCGCCTCAGAAAGTTTCCGAAGCCAATCCTGGCTCGAAAGGAGCTCGCCATGGGCGGGGCCGGTCGTTACCACGATGGCATCGAATTGATGTGTTTCCAGGCGATTGTCGCCGCGAGGCCTGATGGCGATCCGGATCATGTCATTTACAATCTCTGCGTCTTCAATCGATCCGGCCATGATGTCGAGCATTCCCGTCCCGAGCTCTTGATCGAGCACGTTCTCGATCTGCGGCGCGATGCGGAAACGGTGTGCATCCCAATAGGGGCGCAGATGCCGGACAAGCCGGCGCTTCTCCAAAGTGGGAAGCGCCGACCAAACGGCACCACCCTGCGCTCGCACTTGATCCAGCACCGCATGCCAGGTTACCCCTTCTTTCGCGGCCTTGCGGATGGCCTTGCGAATACGGCGAACCAGTTTCGAAGCGCACGTTTCGGGCGATGACAAAAAGTCGCCATAGGGTTCCTGCGTAACAGCCGCGTGGCCCCGTGAACGCAGTCCGCGCCGCGATATGGCGATGATCTTGCCCTTGTGACCGCGTCGTTTAAGCGAGGCGATCACGTCGGCGGATGTCAGGCCGTTGCCGACGATGAGAACGCGATCGTCCGGCCGGATCGTCGCCAATGCTCCGGCTGCGGTCGAATTGGCGATGAAACGGGGATGTCTTGCAAGCGCCCTTGCAAGCCGGCGAGGCGGTGCCGGTGCAGGATGAGAGGTTGCGATGACGAGTATGTCGGCGTCGACGGCCTCACCGTCATTGCTGACGACATGCCAGCGCCCGCCGACATTCTCGACCGTTTTCGCCGCCGCGCGCACATGCCTTATCGCGCCGGTTTCAAGCAGCGGACGCAGGCAGGAAAACACATAGTTGCCGAAAACGCCGCGTTGCGGAAAGACTGCACCATCGGGGCGGACCGCTTCGGCGTCACCGGACAGGACATTGCTTGCCTCGATCCATCGGGTGAAGTGGTCCGGATCATCCGGTAGGAGACTCATGCGCGCTGCCGGAACGTTGATCCGGTGGACGGGATCGGCGGTGTCATAGGCCAGTCCCTTGCCGATCCTCTCACGGGGTTCGAATATTACGATCTCCGTCTCGGGCGCCTTTTCATGTCGGGCAAGATGATAGGCGACCGCAGCACCGCTAACACCTCCGCCGATGATTGCGATGACCGTCTTTGCGGAACTGGCTGACAATGGCTGGGATGAAGAATGGGTCACGGCTCAACGCTTCAATTGGACTGGCGGAACTTTGGATCGGCAGGGGAGCCTCATCAAAGCTATAATTTCCATAGACTAACCTGACAATGGAACGACTTTCCTTATCCTCCACGTGATCGACGCTTACGCTTTTGACAATCGCCAAGTGGTTGGTGGTGCCAAAACGTTGGTGGAGAGGAATTTAGCATGCGATCGATCATTGCAAAGCTTGCGGTTGTCGCCGCCGTTCTGGGGATGGGATTTGGCCTTACGTTGACACAGGCTTCGGCTGCGGATCTTTCCGAAATCCGTATCGACTGGGCAACCTACAATCCGGTGGGCCTGTTGCTCAAGAAGGAAGGGCTGCTCGAAAAGGAATTCGACAAGGACGGGATCAAGATCCGCTGGGTACAGTCCGCTGGTTCCAACAAGGCGCTCGAATATCTCAATGCCGGCTCGATCGATTTCGGTTCGACCGCGGGAGCGGCGGCGCTGATCGCCCGCGTCAACGGCAATCCGGTCAAGTCCATCTACGTCTATTCCCGTCCCGAATGGACGGCGCTGGTGACCGGCAAGGACTCCCCGATCAAGAGCGTCGCCGATCTGAAGGGCAAGTCGGTCGCGGTTACCCGCGGCACCGATCCGCATATCTTCCTCGTTCGCGCGCTGGCCGATGCCGGATTGAAGGATGGCGATGTGAAATTCGTCCTGCTGCAGCACGCCGATGGCCGACTAGCGCTCGCCCGCGGTGACGTCGATGCCTGGGCTGGGCTCGATCCGCTGATGGCGGCGGCCGAAGTCGAGGACGGTGCGAAACTGTTCTACCGCAAGCCGGAGAACAACACTTGGGGCGTGCTGAACACCACCGAAACCTTCGCCAAGGGCCATCCTGAGATCGTCAAGCGGGTACTTAGCATCTATGAACAGGCTCGCAAGCAGGCACTGGCCGATCCGGCGGCATTGAAGGCCGCCCTCATCGAAGCCGCAAAGCTGCCCGACGCGGTCATCACCAAGCAGCTGGAGCGCACCGATATCGGCAAATCTCGGATCGGCGACGAGCAGCGCGCAACAATTCTCAAGGCCGGGCTGGCCCTGCAGCAGGCCGGTGTCCTTCCGGCCGATGCCGATATCGCCAAGGTAACGGATCAGCTGATCGATCCGAGCTTCGGCGAAGCTCTTGTCCAGTAGGCGGGGCAGGCCGTGACCACGACCGACATTCTGACAGACCGGCTGCCGCGGGAAACCCGCGGCAATGCTGTGTCCGCCTGGCCCGGCCTGTTGAAGCGGCTTGGCCTGGCATTGGCGCTGCCGCTCGGCGGCTTCCTTCTCTGGCAGGCAGCCGTGTCGTTCGGCCTTGCCTCTGGCCGGTTAGTGCCGCCGCCGTCACGTATTCTTTCGACACTCTGGCAGCTTGCTCAGGCAGGCGAGCTTTACCAGCACGTCTCGTCGACCTCCCTGCGGGTTCTCCTGGGGTTCCTTGCGGGTTCGTTTGCCGGGGCGGTGCTTGGCAGTGTCACGGGGTTCTTCGGCTTTGCCCGGCAGGTGATCGATCCGACGCTCCAGGCCCTGCGAGCCATCCCGTCGATCGCTTGGGTTCCCCTTTTCATCCTCTGGTTCGGGATTTTCGAGACATCGAAGATCGTGCTGATCGCCACCGGTGTGTTCTTCCCCGTCTATCTCGGCGTGTCGACGGCGCTGTTGTCGGTCGACCGCAAGATCGTCGAAGTGGGCCGGATATTTCGGCTGTCGGGTTTCGAGTTGGTGCGTCGGATCATGTTTCCGGCGGTTCTGCCGGCCTTCATCGTCTCGCTGCGCTCCGGCCTCGGGCTTGGATGGATGTTCGTCGTTGCCGCCGAATTCATGGGCGCATCCGAGGGGCTGGGCTATCTGCTGGTCGATGGCCAGCAATTGGGCAAGCCCGACCAGATCGTCGCCGCGATCATCGTCTTCGCCATCATCGGCAAGCTTTCCGATGGGTTGCTGGTCTTGGCAACCAGTCCGCTGATTGCCTGGCAGGATAATTTCAAGCGGGAAGGCATCTGATGTTATCGCTGAAAGCATTGTCGAAGACGTTCGGCAACGGGGTGCAGGCCCTTGGCGGCTTCACCCTCGATGTGCCGGCCGGAGAAATCGTTGCCGTCATCGGCGGTTCGGGCTGCGGCAAGAGCACATTGCTCAGGCTCGCAAGCGGACTTGAGACGCCGACACGCGGCGAGGTGACGATCAATGGCGATATAGTGCACGCGCCTCATCCCTTGATCAACCTGATCTTCCAGGAACCCCGCCTGCTGCCATGGCTGACCGTTGGTGACAATATCCGCTTCGGGCTCAGGCATCTTTCGGCCGCAGAGCGAGACCGGCGCGCGAACGCGGTACTGGAACAGGTTCATCTTGCGGGATACGAGGACCGGTTGCCGAAGGAACTGTCCGGCGGGCAGGCGCAGCGCGTGGCAATTGCGCGGGCGCTGGTGACAAGGCCGGAAGTGCTGCTTCTCGATGAGCCTTTCTCTGCGCTCGACGCGCTGACCCGCGCCGCACTGCAGAACCATCTTCTGGAAATTTGGCAAGAAAGCCGGCCGACGATCATTATCGTCACGCATGATATCGATGAGGCGGTGGCGCTTGCCCATCGTGTTGTGGTGATGCAGCCCTGGCCCGGACGGATATTGGAAGAGATTGCCATCGATCTGCCGCTCCCGCGCGATAGCGAGGACGGCGATGTCGAACACTATCGACGCAAAGTGCGGGCAGCGCTCGATCGGTCGCTGGCGGGACGGCACGAGACCGCGCGCGAGGATCTCGCAGTTCCGCGGTGAGGCCTTGTTCTTCTGCCGGGAGCCTGGAATTGCGGCTTTTGAAGGCTCTCCCCTTGCAAAGACGCTCTTTTTCCGAGGCGCCGAATTAAGGGCAAGTTCATCTCCTGCCGGTGCACAATTTAGTACATGGTTTTAGTAGAAAATATTGGAATTCGATGCGTTTGCGTCGAAACTGGGCTTCCATAAATTCCAAGACACGGAGCTCGGTCATGATCGGTGGTGGCATTTCTATCTTCGGGTTCGATCTTTTCGGTCCGCTGCGCAAGGTCGTTGCGGATGCGAAGGAAGAGGCGCGGCGGTCGTCTGCGGCTTATCAGGACAAAGCCGCGGAAGACCGGAAACAGGGCGTTATAGAACGCGACGACAATGTCGTCTTCTACTGGAGCCTGCATTTCGGTTACTGACGAGGAAGAGATCGATGGCCCTGGTTTTCGAGCGTCAACCCGAGCTTCGCCGGGTGTTTCGCAAACCGGTGATCAATCTGGCTCAAGTCGACCGGTGGATGGCGCATTGCGCCATCACGGGGGCTTTCGGTTTTGTCACCGGTCTGCTCATTTTCCTGTAGGCGGTGAGCCACACCCCGCGTCGCGCGACCTCTCCACGGTTCGAAGCAGGTCGCAACGCGCGGGTTCCCATATCGGCAGTATCCGGAATGGAATTCTTCCAGAGCGACAAGGATTAGTCGTCCAATCCTATCGAAATTATCGCTCTGATCTTAGCCTGTCTCCCATACTGCTGTGCCGCCGATCCTTGACCGATTGCGCAAGCAGCCAATCGCTTCCGCAAAGAGCGGCAAGCTCCAAGGGAAGGACGAAACCTCATGGCAAATGCCGGCCAGCCGCTTGATTTTCTCTGGTTCATCCCCTCGTCGGGAGATGGTGCCTATCTCGGCTCGGATGATCTCAATCGCCCTGCGGACCCCGGCTATTTCCGGGAAATTGCCAAGGCTGCCGACCGGCTGGGTTATTCGGGCGTTTTGATCCCGACGGGTGCTGCCTGCGAGGAATCCTTCATTCTCGCCGCCGATCTCGCCGCCCACACGGAAAAGCTCAAGTTCCTGGTCGCAATCCGTCCCGGCGTCGCGTCTCCCGCGTATTATGCTCGCCTGACTTCCACTCTGGACCGCGTCTCCGGCGGCAGGCTTCTCCTTAATATCGTGGTCGGCGGCAGCGCACAGGAACTTGCCGGTGACGGTATCTTCCTGCCGCATGACGAGCGCTACCTCCATGCGGGCGAATTTTTCCAGGTGTTCAATTCGCTGATCGAGACCGGCCATGCCCATCTCGACGGCAAATATATCCAGGCCCATCATGCCGATCTCGGCCTGCCGCCGGTGCAGCAGCCGCGCCCGCCCATCTATTTCGGCGGTTCCTCCGATGCGGCAATCGATTTTTCGGCCGGCATCATCGACAAGTATCTCACCTGGGGCGAACCGCCGGCACAGGTGGAAGAAAAGATCACCAAGGTGCGCAAGGCGGCCGCCCTCCAGGGACGCGAGGTCTCCTTCGGCATCCGCCTTCATTTTATCGTCAGGGAAACCGACGAGGAAGCTTGGGAGGCGGCCGACCGACTGATTTCCAAGCTTTCCGATGAAACCATTGCCGCCGCGCAAGAGGTTTTCGCCAAGAATTCCGACAGTGTCGGCCAAGCGCGCATGGTGGCGCTGCATAATGGTCGGCGCGACAAGCTGGAAGTCTCTCCCAATCTGTGGGCAGGTGTCGGGCTGGTTCGTTCGGGCGCGGGCACCGCGCTTGTCGGCTCCCCCGAGACCGTTGCGGCAAGGCTTCGGGAATATCAGGAACTCGGCATCGATACGGTCATTGCGTCGGGCTATCCGCATCTGGAAGAGGCCTACCGGGTCTCCGAACTGCTTTTCCCCGAACTCGGCCTTGCCGGTCCGCGCAACCAGATCCGCTCTTCCTTCGGCACGAAACAGGTCTTCGGCGGCGGTGGCCATGGCGGCAATGTCAAGGTCGCATCCGGCTCGTAGGAGCGGGATGAAATGGGGCAGCCCGTCAATGTTGCAGAGCGGCAGAAGCGTTCGCGCTGCAATTGATCCGAGGCAATTTATTCCACGGCGCGATTTCCAATCGAAACGGCGTCTCTCTCAAAGCCCATTAAAACTATTAGATTGATAGACATTGGTCTTTTGAGAGGGTCACATGAAACTTCTGGCAATCATTTCCGCAGCCGTCATGGCTGTCGCAGCTCCCGCATTCGCTGAAACCGTCAAGATCGGCGTCGTCCCGGGCGTCTATGGCGATAGTGTCGAGGCGCTAGTACCCGAGGCCAAGGCCGCCGGCATCGACCTGCAGGTGATCGAATTCAGCGACTGGACGACGCCGAACGAGGCGTTGCAGGCTGGCGATCTGGATCTCAACTACTTCCAGCACAAGCCGTTCCTGGCCAATGCTGTGAAGCAGAAGGGCTACGAGATCGTGCCGATCGGTGTCGGCACGCTCGCCAACATCGGCATCTATTCGCTGAAATACAAGGATTTCGCCAGCGTGCCGGACAAGGCGGTCGTGGCGATCGCCAACGATCCGGTCAACCAGGGACGTGGCCTGCTGCTTCTGGAGCGTGGCGGCCTGATCAAGCTGAAGGACGGCGTCGGCTTCCAGGGCACGCTCGACGACATCGTCGAAAACCCCAAGCATGTGACGTTCAACGAAGTCGAGGGCCCGCAGCTGGCGCGCGTGACCGGCGATGTTGACCTCGCGCTCGGTTATCCGCATTTCATCATCGCCGCCAAGACCTTCGATCCCGGCTCGGCGCTGATCTATTCCGGTATCGATGACAAGCAGTTCGCCATCGTCTTCGCCGCCAACAAGGCCAAGGCCGACAATCCGGCGCTGAAGAAGGTTGTCGAACTCTACCAGAATTCCAAGGTCGTGCGTGAGGCTATCGACAAGGGCTTTGCCAGCAATCCGAAACTCTACACGATCGCGTGGTAAGAATGAGCACGGCCTTCTTCGACGCCGAATTCGAGGTCTCGCGCATGCCGGTTGAACCGGCCCGCGAGGGTGCCTCGACGCGCGATATCGCATCGACGCAAGGGGAGGCCGTTTCGGCCTCCGGCTCCATCCGGTTCGATGCGGTGGAGAAGACCTATATCTCATCCGCCGGGCCGGTTGAGGCGCTCAAGGGGATTTCGGCGGTGGTACCGGCTGGCACGATCTTCGGCATTATCGGGCGTTCGGGTGCGGGTAAGTCCAGCCTTTTGCGCACGGTCAACCGGCTGGAGCGTCCGACCGGGGGCAAGGTTCTGGTCGATGGGCAGGATATAGCCGCCTTCGACGAGGACGAACTCGTGCTGCTGCGGCGCCGGGTCGGCATGATCTTCCAGCATTTCAACCTCCTGTCCGCCAAGACCGTTTTCGGCAATGTCGCGCTGCCGCTCGTGGTGGCGGGCCTGCCGCGAGACGACATTCGCCAGCGGGTCGCCGAAGTGCTGAAACTCGTGGGCCTTGAAGGCAAGCAGAATACCTATCCGTCACGCCTGTCGGGCGGCCAGAAGCAGCGCGTCGGCATTGCAAGGGCGCTGGTCAGCCGTCCGCAGATCCTGCTTTGTGACGAGGCGACGTCTGCGCTCGACCCCGAGACGACCCTGTCGATCCTAACGCTGCTGAAAGACATCAACCAAAGGCTTGGCCTCACCATCGTGCTGATCACCCATGAGATGAGCGTGATCCGCGAGATCTGCGATCGGGTTCTGGTTCTGGAAGGCGGTGCCGCCGTCGAGACGGGACCTGTCTGGCAGGTCTTCGGAAACCCGCAACATGACGCGACCCGTGCCTTGCTTGCCCCGCTCAGCCGCGGTCTGCCGGAGGATCTTGCAGTATTAGTCGAACCCGTACCGGTTAAGGGCCGGCCGACGCGGATGATCGTCGAATTCGTCTTCACCGGCGTCGATGGTGCCGAGCCGGACCTGCTGCGCCTCATGACTGCACTCGGCGCCGGCGCGAAGCTGATCCAGAGCAATCTCGAACGCATCCAGGGCCATGTCAGCGGCCGCCTGTTCATGAGCGTGCCCCATCGCGAAAACCTCGAAACGCGGATTCTCGACCCGAGGCTTGCCGCCGAAACAAGGATTGTCGGTTATGTCGCCGCAGATGATTGAGCGCCTCTGGCGCGCCTTTTTCGACACGCTGACCATGGTCGGAGTGTCCACGCTCATTGCGTTGGCGGTGGGCATTCCGCTTGCCGTCTTCCTGGTTCTTTCTGCGCCGGGCGGGCTGATCGAGGCACCGCGTATCAATCGCCTGCTCGGGGGTATTATCAACGGCTTTCGCGCTACGCCTTTTGTCGTGCTGATGGTGGCGCTTCTGCCCTTCACCAGGCTCGTCACCGGCACGACGATCGGTGTCTGGGCAGCCATCGTGCCGCTGTCGGTCAGTGCCACGCCCTTCTTTGCCCGTATTGCCGAAGTGAGCCTGCGCGAGGTCGATCACGGGCTGATCGAGGCCGCACAGGCGATCGGCTGTCGGCGCTGGCATATCATTCGCCACGTCCTGTTACCGGAGGCATTGCCGGGGCTGGTCGGCGGCTTCACCATCACCATCGTCTCGATGATCGGCGCCTCGGCCATGGCCGGTGTGATCGGTGCAGGCGGGCTCGGCGACGTCGCGATCCGCTATGGCTATCAGCGGTTCGACACGACCGTGATGCTGACCGTCATCGCCATCCTGATCGTCATCGTCTGCCTTGTGCAGTTTGCCGGGGATTTTGCCGTGCGTAGGCTGCGCGTGCGATAATCTCCTTTCAGGGATAAAATCATGTCGAAAAGATCTATCCTGCCGGTCGGGTCCGAGCCGGAAGACCGGTTGGGCCCCTTGCCGCCATCGCCGGTCCATCGCATTTCCACTGACGCCGATGCGATCGCGATCGCCGGGACGCTTGCCGCGAAATTCAGGCAGGGAGCAGCGGCCCGTGACCGCGACCGTATCCTCCCTTGGAAGGAGATCGAGGACTATACGTCAAGCGGGCTCGGCGCGATCACCATTCCGAAGGCCTATGGCGGCGCAGGCGTCTCCTATGAGACGCTCGTGAAAGTCTTCGAGATCATTTGCGCGGCCGATCCGGCGCTCGGACAGATCCCACAGAACCAGTTTGGCGTTCTAGCGCTGGTGCAGGATATCGCCACGCCCGAACAGCGCGAGCGCATCTATGGTGACATTCTTGCCGGATACCGGATCGGCAATGCCGGGCCGGAGCGCAAGACCAAGGCGGTGAACATCACCACGACCCGGCTCGAACAGACCACCGATGGGCTGACATTGACCGGCCAGCGCTTCTATTCCACCGGCTCGATCTTTGCCCATTACATCCCGACGCGCGCGCTGGATGATAAAGGCCGGCCGGTTCAGGCCTGGGCGTCCTTCGACAGTCCCGGCCTTACAGTCATCGACGACTGGAATTCCTTCGGCCAGCGCACCACGGCAAGCGGCTCCGTCCAGTTCGATGCGGTGCCCATCGATCCGCTTCTGGTCCTGCCTGTCCATGCTTTTGCCGAAAGGCCGGGTCTCGCGGGTCCAGTGTCGCAGCTCATCCAGGCCGCGATCGATGCCGGCATTGCCCGGGCCGCGTTCGAGGACATGCTGTCCTTCGTGCAGGGCAATGCGCGGCCCTGGGTGGATTCCGGGCTTGAGCACGCGACCGACGATCCGACAATACTGCATGAGGTCGGCGCACTTGCCGCCAGCCTGCATGCCGCGCAGGAAGTGCTCTATTCCGCCGGACGCACGATCGACAGGATCGCTGCCGAACCGGTGACTATCGAGAGCAGTGCGCTTGCCTCGGTCGCCGTGGCGGCAGCCAAGATCCTGACGACCGAGATTGCGCTCGAGGCGACGGAAAAGCTGTTCGACTTGTCGGGCTCATCCGCAACGCGGGCCAAGCATGGGCTTGATCGGCATTGGCGCAATGCGCGTGTCCACACGCTGCATGATCCGGTGCGATGGAAATATCATCTGATCGGCAATTACGAACTGAACGGCGCCCTGCCGACCAGACATCAATGGAACTGAGATCATGAGCAGCGCACCGATTGCCGTTCCCGCCACACGCCCGGCCACCCGGCCGCATCTGATCAGGACCGATGCGGAGGCGATCGCGATTGCAACGGAGTTTGCCGAGACGCTGAGGACAGGGGCCTCCGAGCGCGATGCCGAGAGGCGATTGCCATGGCAGGAACTCGACGCCTTCGTCGCAACCGGCCTCTGGGGCATCAGCGTGCCCAAGGCCTTCGGCGGCGCGGGCGTTTCATCCGGCACGCTTGCCAAGGTCACGGCGATAATCGGCGCTGCCGATGGTTCGCTGTCGCAGATCCCGCAGAACCATTATTATGCGCTGGAAGTGCTGCGTGTCGGTGGCTCCGAGCCGCAGAAACGCTTTTTCTACGACAAGGTTCTGGCCGGAGAACGCCTTGGCAATGCGCTGGCGGAAATCGGGCACAAGGATTTCAAGCGCCGCACGAGGCTTGTCGGAGAAGACGGCAAGCTGTTCGTCGAAGGGACCAAATATTATTGCACCGGGGCGATCTACGCCCACTGGATCCCGACGCTGGTGACGAGACAGGAAGACGGAGCGGACCGGCTGTTTATCGTTTTCGTGCCACGTACGGCGCCGGGCGTGACGATCTATGACGACTGGGACGGGTTCGGCCAGAGGGTAACGGGCAGCGGCACGGTCCGTTTCGAGCGCGTTGCGGTCGAGCAAGAATGGATTCTGCCCTTTCAGGCGTCTTTCGAGCGGCCGACCTCGATCGGGCCGCTGGCTCAGATCCTTCATGCGGCGATCGATCTCGGCATCGGCCAGGGCGCCTATCGCGACACGCTGGAATTCGTCCGCAGCCGGGCGCGGGCCTGGATCGATGCCAAGGTGGAAAGCGCCGGCGAGGACCCGCTGACGCTGAGCGAGATCGGCAAGGTGCGCATAAGCTTGCGGGCGGCGGAAGCGCTGGTCGAACGGGCGGCACGGCTTGTGGATGCTGCGATGGAAACGCCCGACGAGGCGAATGTCGCGGCCGCCTCGATTGCTGTGGCCGAGGCGAAGATCATCACCACCAAGGCCGGGCTTTTGGCCGCAAACAAGCTGTTTGAACTCTCCGGCACCTCGTCTACCATGGCTGACGATAATTACGATCGTCATTGGCGTAATGTCCGCACCCATACGCTGCATGATCCGGTACGTTGGAAATATCAGGCGATCGGCCAATATTATCTGAACGGCCGACGGCCGCCGCGCCATGGTGCGATCTGAAAAGGCTTCTCCTGCGTGTCCCAGAAAAAGCAGATACTTCTCAACGCCTTCACCATGAATTCGGTCGGCCACATCAATCATGGCCTGTGGACGCATCCGCGCGACCGGTCGCATGATTACAAGACGCTGTCCTACTGGACCGATCTTGCGAAGACGCTGGAACGTGGGCTTTTCGACGGGATATTTCTGGCCGATATCGTCGGCGTTTACGATATCTACCAGTCCTCGGTGGATCTGACGTTGAAGGAAGCGATACAGCTGCCGGTTAATGATCCGACGCTGATCGTCTCCGGCATGGCATCGGTCACCAGCAATCTCGGCTTCGGCATCACCGTCAATACCAGCGTCGAGCATCCCTATATCTTCGCCCGTCGCGTATCGACGCTGGATCATCTAACCGAGGGGCGGATCGGCTGGAACATCGTCACCGGCTATCTCGATAGCGCAGCGCGGGCTCTCGGCCACGACGGAATGAGCGACCACGACCATCGCTATGACCGCGCCGACGACTATCTCGATGTTCTCTACAAGCTGTGGGAAGGTAGCTGGGACGACGATGCGGTGATCATCGACAAGGCAGCACGGGTCTATTCCGATCCGTCGCGCGTGCGCAAGATCTCCCATGACGGCCCCTATTACAAATCGGAGGGCTATCACCTGGCTGAGCCGTCGCGGCAGCGTACGCCGCTTCTCTTCCAGGCCGGCAGTTCAGGTCGCGGCAAGAAATTTGCTGCCCGACACGCAGAGTGCATTTTCATCAATGCGACGGATCCGGCGTCTGCGGCAAGGACGGTGCAGGCCCTGCGCAACGAGGTGGTGGCTGCTGGCCGTCGGCCGGGCGACGTAAAAATCTTCATCGGCATTACCGTCGTCACTGGCGCGAGCCGCAGCGAGGCGGAAGCGACGCTGGCCGACTATATTGATCATGCCAGCCTGGAAGCGGGGCTCGCGCATTTCTCCGCCGGCACGGGGCTCGATTTTTCCCGCTTCGAGCTTGATGAACAGATCAGCTATGACGGAGGCAATGCCATTCAGTCCGTCATGCAGCTTGCCAAGCTTAAAGGCTGGAGCAAGCGGCAGCTCTTGAAGGAACTTGCGATCGGTGGGCGATATCCCATGATTGTTGGCGATGGCGCGCAGGTTGCCGAAGAGCTGATCCTCTGGATCGAGGAAAGCGGTGCAGATGGCTTCAACCTGACACGAACCGTGGTGCCGGAAAGCTACGAGGCCTTCATAGAGCACGTCATTCCGGAGCTTCAATCGCGAGGAGCTTACAAGACTGCTTATGCGCAAGGAACTTTACGGAACAAGCTGTTAGGCGATGGCGACCGTCTGCGCGCCGGCCATTACGGATATCAGTTTCGCTAACCTTTCATCGGAGGAAGGTCGGCGCGATCTCACCCCGCCCTTTTTGTTGCGGATTCGCTGATGCATTTAGGTGGGCAGGCGGTCCATAAGTATATGATTTCGCGTGGTTTCGAGGCTGCGGGTCGACGGTTCGGATGCGGTCAATGCCTTTGAGCATCGTTGTACTACCGAAGTCGGAACTGAGATGGAGGTGACGCATTACGGCCGCGCTGTCGCTCGCCGAGTTTCATTCTGAAGTGCCTAGGCCCGGCCGACCGACGCCCCCCATCGACATGGAGCACTTGCCGGGTGATGAATGCGGCGGCATCTGACAACAGGAATTCTATCGCCGACGCGATCTCTTCCGGCCGGCCGAAACGGGCATTGGGACGCCCGCGAGATAGTGGGCCTCTCCTTCGATGCCGGGTGCATTATTGGCCCGGAACAGTTCTGTCTCCGTTGGGCCAGGAGCCACCGCATTGACGGCTATGCCGCTCCGCGCCAGTTCCAACGCCAGCTGCGCGTAAAACGTTCGAGCCGGCCTTGGCCCGCATAGCTCGTGCGATCGACGCTGCCGAGCACCGTCAGGCTAGAAATAGTGACGATCCTGCCCCATTCGCGTTCCTTCATGCCGACGAGAGCCGCCTGCGCCGCAACGAGTGCCGGATGCAGGTTGACGCGCAGCACCTCTTCCAGCTTATCGGCGGCAATAGTGCCGAGCGGTGCGGCGCGCACCAGGCTGACATTGTTGACGATGTCGCCAAGCGCTCTCGAGCGCTTCGCGGTTGCCGAGGTCGAGCAGATGTAGCGTGCCGGGAAAGTCGTCGACGGCATGCCGCCCAATGCAGCCCAATGCCGATCACCTCTCGGCCCTGGGCCGCGAGAGGGCTTGCGAGCGCCAGTCCGATACCCTTACCGGTAATCAGGAATCTCTTCTTCATTGGATGTCCTTTCGACCCTGCTTTCGGCAGGAAGCAGGGCCTTGTCTCCTGGTGTCTCGGTGAGGGGTCGATCAGGCGGCGAGGCTTGTTGCGCGACGCAGCGCCGGCAGCATGTCTTCCGGTTCCGGACGGCGGGTATAATCCGGGTTCACCTCGGCATAGAGGATCACGCCATCCTGGCCTACGACGTAGCGGGCGGGCATCGGCAAGGTCCAGCTTGGATCGCCGTTGAAGGCCGGAAGATCGTTCTTCAGCGACTTGTAGAGCTCGACCAGATAGTCCAGCATTTCGAAGCGCAGGCCGAAGGCGGCTGCGATATCGTTATGCGGGTCCGACAGGATCGGGAAGGTCAGGTTGTTCTGGCGCACCGCCTTGCGGCTGTTGACGGGGTTCTGTGGTGAGATCGCGACGAGCTTCGCACCCAGCGCCTCGAACTGCGGCAACGCTTGCTGCAGGGCTTGCAGTTCCATGTTGCAATATGGGCACCAGACGCCGCGGTAAAAGCTGATCACCAGCGGGCCATGCGACAGAAGATCAGCCGACGAGACCGGCTTGCCGTCGGGGTCCGACAGCGTGAATTCGGGCAGTCGGTCGCCGGCCTTCAGTGCCTTCTGGGCCGCGCCCGAAGCGATTAGCTCGGCAGTGGCGCGGTGCATCGTTTCGATTACCGAATAGGGAACGTTGTACGGCGGCTTGCCGGCTTCGAAATCGGCCCTGAAGGCGTCGAGTTTGGATTCAAGTGTCATGGGTCTTCTCCTTGGATTGGAATGGAAAGGGGAGCTGAGGCGTGCCGGGCGTCAGGATCGGACTGAGGTCCGGCTATGGGCGGGACAGTGATCAGCCGTTGGCGGTCATCGAGCGAGCGACTTCGGCGGCGCTGATGCCTTCGAGAGCGAGACCATAGCCGCCGTCCTGATCGATGATCCGGCGCAGCTTCTGCGTCAGCGCGATGCGGGTGTAGCTCGAGGTCAGCGGCGGCAGGGCTGCAATGCCCTCGGCGATCTCATGGGCACGGGCGAGCAGTCTGCCAGCCGGCACGATCTCGTTGACGACGCCCCAGTCCTTCGCCGTCTGGGCATCGAGCACTTGGCGGGTGAGGATGAAGTAACGGCCGCGGATGCTGCCGATCACTTCCGGCCAGAGCAGGTTGACGCCGTCGCCGGGCACGATGCCGAAATCGAAATGAGGCTTGTCCTGGAAGACGGTCTCTGGCGTCGCGAGGATGATGTCGGTCAGGAGCGCATATTCAGAGTGCAGCAGGACCGGCCCGTTCAGCGCGGTAATCATCGGCACCTCGATGTCGAGGATGTTCATCAGGACCTTGCGGCCTTCGCGAAAGATCTTGTCGTAACCGCGGGGCGAGAAGAAATCGAAGCCGTCGGGGCTGATCGCGTCCATGAAGGCATCGCCCGAACCGGTGAGGATGACGACGCGGTTGTCGGTGTCGGCGCCGATCCGGTGGAAGAGGTCGACGAACTGCTCATGGGTATGACCGTTGAAGACGAGCTTGCCGCCATCGGTATGCAGTGCGACCTCGAGGACGCCGCTCGGCGAACGGGTCAGGTGGGCATTCGCGAAGGAATTCTTGTAGCTGTCGAACTTGGACATGGTGGTTCTCCTTGGTGTCCGGGTTTTGCGAGTGGGGTTGAAGGAAAGGCGCGAGAAAAGGCCCATTGGTCGGATCTCGGGGCTCAGGCTGCCGAGGCGGGCACTTCGGTCAGGGCCTCGACCCCGGCGATAGCTCGTTGCACGGCAGGACGGGCAGCGATTGCCTCGTACCAGCGGGACAGGTTGGGCCGCTCGTCGAGCGACAGGCCGGGAAACTGGCGGCGCCACATCCAGCCGAAATGGGCGATGTCTGCGATGGTGAATTCGTTGCCGGCGACGAAGGCCTGACCGGCGAGCTTGTTGTCGAGCAGCACGAGGATGCGCTCGGCTTCGGTGACGAAACGAGCTTCCGCGATCGGCTGCGGCTCGGGCGAGGACCGACGGAAGAAGCCGGCATTGCCGAAGGACGGGCTCAAGGCCGAGGCGTGGAAAAACAGTTGTTCGAACACCCGCGCCCGGCCGATCGCATCCGATGGCATCAGCTTGCCGGTTTGCTCGGCGAGATGGACGAGAATGGCAGCGCTTTCCGTCAGGATGAGACGCTGGCCGGCCACATCATTGACCAGAACCGGAACCTTGCCGTTTGGGTTGAGTGCCAGGAAGGCCTCTGCCTTCTGCTCGCCCTTGCGCACATTGACCGGCTTGAGGTCGTAGGCGAGGCCCATCTCCTCCAGCGCGATCGGAACCTTGACGCTGTTGGGCGTGGCGAACGCATGAACTTCGATCATCTCTGTCTCCATCGACTGTCTGTGTTGTCGTTGGAGAGGTTATGACCATTCCCGGGATGTTGCGGCAGCCGGCTGTAAGCGATAACGCTTATTCCATTAAGGAATAAGAATGGATCGAGTTCATGGACAGATTTCAGGCGATGACCGCCTTTGTGCGGGTCGTGGAAACCGGATCGTTTTCGGCGGCGGCACGCCAGATCGGCGTCGGCCAGCCGGCAATCTCCAAGACGATCGCGCAGCTGGAAGACAGGCTTCAGGTCCGTCTTCTGCTGCGCTCCACCCACGGACTGACTCCGACCGACGCCGGCCTGCGCTTCTTCGAGCGCGCAAGGACGGCCGTCCAGGAGGCCGACGAGGCGGAACTTGAAGCCAAGGGCGCCGGCGCCGGCCTGTCCGGGCGGCTGCGGATCTGCGCCGCGACGACCTTTGCAAGGATCATGATCCTGCCGTACCTCTCGCAGTTCATGGACAGCCACCCGGAGCTTGAGGTGGACGTCATTCTCGACGACCGCGTCATCGATCTTGTCTCGGAAGGCATAGACGTCGCCCTGCGGATGGGCGAACTCGCCGATTCTTCAGCCGTGGCACGCAAGCTCGCGACAGGGCGCCGATCGGTGATCGCAACGCCAGCTTATCTGGAGAAACACGGCATGCCGCTCGTGCCGGCCGATCTCGCCACCCATCAGGCCGTTGTCTACACACAGCTCGGCAATAGCTGGACCTTCAACCGCCTGGGCACGGAGGCTTCGGTCGCCGTCACCGGCCGGGCGCGGTTCAGCGCGGCCGAGGGCATTCGCACCGCCGTCTTGGCGCATATGGGATTGGCAGTCGCCTCCGATTGGATGTTTGCGCCGGAACTGGCGGATGGCACGGTGCGGCGAGTTCTCAATGACTGGGATCTGCCGCCAATCGACCTCTGGGCGGTCTTTCCGACCGGCAGGCTTGCCAGTGCCAAGGCACGCGCATTCGCTGACTTTGTGGAGTTGGTGGTCAGCCGCTCAGTGCAGACATAGCAGGACATGGACGTCGGTTGGTATCTTCGTCCGTCTGGCATATCTGGTCTGAGACGTCAGGCGGCATGCCCTTTGAGACGACCAACATCCTTGGACGGCGGCAAGCCGAACTGCCGGGCGTATTCCCGGCTAAATTGGTTCGGGCTTTCATATCCGACACCGAAGGCGACCGACGTCGCAGTGCCTTCCCCAGCCATCAGCAGCGTCCGGGCATGCAATAGTCGCACCTGCTTCTGATACTGGACCGGGCTCAGCGCCGTCACCGCCTTGAAGTGACGATGGAACGCCGAGACGCTGAGGGCCGCCATCTCGGCCAGCGCTTCTACCCTCAGTGGTTTAGCGAAATTCTCACGTATCCACTGGATCGCGACACCGATCCGAGAGAGCGCCGCATCAGGCGCGGCGATGTCGCGGAGCATCCAGCCGAGCGGTCCCTGCAGGACCCGGAACAGGATTTCCCGCTCGTAGGCAGGGCTGAGCACGGCGATCTCGTCCGGCCGGTCCATGAGCCGGAGCATCCTTACCCAGGCGTCGAGAAACTCTTCGTTGACCGGGGCAACAGAGAAACCGGAGCCGAACAGCTTGCTGCAGACCTGCACCGGCAGATCGCTGATGAGGGCGGCGACAGTTGGCGGATGGAGCGTCAGGCTGACGGCTAGATAGGGTTCGCCTGTGGCCGACGGATGCACCGAGCCGACGGCCGGCAGATCAACAGACATGACGAAATACGTCGCCGGATCATAGGCGAAGGTGCGCTCGCCGACGGTCATCGTTTTCGACCCGGTCAGGATCAGGTTGATCATCGGTTCGTAGACGGCCGAAAGCCGGTGCTCAGGGATTTCCCCTTGGACCATCGCGACGCGGGGAATTCCCGTTTCTGTCCGGCGATTCTCGGCCGAAGAGGCGAGTTCGCGCAATTCCTGAAGTTGCTTTTCCATAGAGGCAACCGTGACAGGTCGGGATCGGTGCCGCAAGCAGGAAGCAGAAATAGGCAAGCTTTGGAGAGGAATGGGTGAGCGGGCGAGACGATGTGGGCCTAGCTTCAGGTCACAGCAAACAGCCGAGGAAGCAACCATGAAGATCGTCATCATTACCGGGGGAAGCCGGGGTCTTGGAGCCAGCACGGCCACCGAATGCGCGGAACAAGGCATGGGTGTCGTCGTGACTTACAACAACAATCCCGGCAAGGCAGAAGAGGTCGTGAAGACGATCGCCGGGAACGGCGGCAAGGCCGTTGCCCTGAAGCTCGATGTCGGCGACGTCAGCTCGTTTCCGGCGTTTCGGGAAGCCGTTTCCTCGAAACTGCAGTTCGACTTCGGCCGAAGCGATTTCGACTATCTCGTCAACAATGCCGGATACGGCTTGTTCAATCCGATCGCGACGGTCACAGAGGAACAGTTCGACGGGCTGTTCAATGTCCATCTCAAGGGTCCGTTCTTCCTGACCCAGATCCTGCTGCCGCTGATGGCCGACGGCGGCCAGATCGTCAACATCACCAGCGCCACCACGCGCGTGGCGACCGCAGGCGTTGCGCCCTATGCCGCCTTCAAGGGTGGGCTTGAAGTCCTGACCCGATACATGGCCAAGGAGTTCGGCGAGCGCGGCATCCGGGCGAACTCGATCGCGCCCGGCGCGATCCGCACCGAACTCGGCGGCGGTCTGAACGATGAGTTCGAGGCCTTGCTTGCAGGCCAGACCGCACTCGGCCGTGTCGGCGAGCCGGAAGACATTGGTAGCGTCGTCGCCAGTCTCCTGTCGTCCGAGCACCGCTGGATCAACGCCCAGAACATCGAGGTTTCAGGCGGCTACATCATCTGAGCAAAGGAGAGCAGTATGCTCGACCATGTCTTCATTTCCGTCAGCGACATCGATCGGTCGATCGCGTTCTATGAAGCGGCGCTGGCGCCACTCGCGATTGTTCACGCTCACGACTATGACGGAAAGGACGGGCCGCCCGGCCATCCAGACCTGAAGGGGTTCGGCGCGAACGGCCGGGTATTCTTCTGGCTGCGCGAGGGCATGGTCGAAGGCCGTGCCGCTCATATCGGCTTCGTCGCCGATGGCACCTCCCAGGTCGACGCCGCCTATGCCGCGGCTATCGCCGCAGGCGCTTCAAAAATCCATCCGCCGGGACCGCAGCTCCACTACGACCCCCGCTACTACGCCGCTCAGGTGCGCGACCCGGACGGTTACAGCCTCGAATTCGTCTACAAGGAATGGCAGCACTGATATGACAGAACTGATGATCTATGGCGCGACCGGCTATACCGGCCGCATGGCGGCGGAACATGGGAAGGCGGCCCGCACGCCTCTCGTTCTCGCCGGCCGCAACGAGGCGACCCTCGCGAAACTCTCTGTAGAGCTCGGCGTCGAATACCGCGTCTTCGGCCTCGACGATGCGGCGACGATCGATGTTGGTCTGGCCGGCGTCTCCGTTCTGCTGAACTGCGCAGGACCATTCATGCGCACCGCCGATGCGCTGATGAAGGCGTCGATCCGCAACGGCACCCATTATCTCGACACGGCGGCCGAACTCGACAGCTACCGTCTGGCCGGCACGCTCGACGACGAGGCGAAGGCCGCGGGCGTGATGCTCATGCCGGGTGGCGGTGGAAGCGTCACCATGCTTGGCAGTCTCGCCGGACATGCGGTCGCTCGTGTGAAAGACCCTCGCAAGATCAGGATCGCGCTGCATGTCGCAGGCGGACTTTCGCGCGGGTCGGCGATCAGCGCCATGGAGAACGTCACCGTCGAAACCCTGGCGCGGGTGGACGGCGAGCTTGTCTCGATTGTCGCCGACGGCATCCACAAGTTCGATTTCGGCAAGGGCGCGGTCGACTGCTTCCCGGTGACGCTGCCTGATCTCATCACCATCTGGCGGGCCACGGGCGTACCTGATGTCGAGACCTTCGTGCATGTCACCGGCGATGGTTTCCCGCAGGGCGATCTATCGGCCCTCCCTGACGGTCCCAGCGAAGAGGAGCGGCTGGCGAACCGCTACCAGGCAGCCGTCGAAGTCACCGACGCAGATGGAGCGATCACCCGTTCCATCCTCGATACGGTCAACGGCTACACCTTTACGGCGATGGCGGCTGCCGAGGCTGGGCGACGTGTCCTTGGCGGCGAATTCCGTCCCGGCTTCCAGACGCCTGCGGCTTTGTTCGGAAGCGGCTTCGCACAAACCATCGCCGACACCTCGATAACCGATGTCTGAGGAGCCCAGCACCATGCAGATGCTCGTCGAATCCCTCATCGCGACCGCCAATGCCTTCGACGTCGAAGGGACACTGTCTCTGTTCGCAGCCGACGCCGTGATCGACGATGTCTCGGTCGGCGACGCCTTTGTCGGCCGCGATGGTGTCCGGCAGTACCTCGAGCGGTTCTTCGTCGGCTACAGCACCAGCAGCAAGCTGTTGTCCATCGAGGAGCTGGACGGTCTCCATTCGGACGTCCGCCTCGATTTTACAGGCGATTTCGGACACGAGATCGGCATCTTGAAGATCGCGATCAACCCTAACTGCCTGATCGAGCGCATCGACGCCGATCTCGAATAACAGACCAACCTTCCAGTCCTATCCAGCCACACCCATCGGCGCTCAGCGCGCCGATGCCGGGAAAGGTCTGCATTCCGCACGCCTCCGGCACGACAAGGAGCACGTTCATGACCCTATCGCCATCGTTCGCACGTGACGCCGCGGACCGTCTCGCCGTCGTCGAGGCCCTCTATCGCTTCACGGCCGGCATCGATCTTCGTGACAGCAATCTCCTCGCCTCATCGCTGGCGGAGAATGCCGTCTCCGACTTCCGGCCGGCTGCTGCCAAGGCCGGCTTCGAATATCCCGTTATCGAGGGCCGGGATGTCATCGTCTCGGCGCTGACGACGTCGCTCGCCGCCCTGGACACGACGCATTCCGTCAGCAATCCGCGGGTGACGATCGACGGCGACACGGCACGGATGGACGTTCTCGTCGAAGCCCAGCACGTTCCCCGCAGCGATCCCTCGCGTCACTATCTGATGAAGAATCGCTATGACGTCGAGCTCAAGAGGAACGGCGACCTTTGGGTCATCACCCGGAATACCGTCGACAACGTCTGGCGCTCGGGCGACATCGGAGTTCTCTCCGGCATCTAGTTTATTGGCATACGGCAAATGAGAACGGCGACGGGCACGGTGTCCGCCGCCACCATATTCCCTAAGGTCAGTAACCCACGCCGCGTACCCCACCTGCGGCGCGGGTGGATTCGCCGGTGACCCAGTGGGCGTCGTCGGATGCCAGGAATACCGCTACGGGCGCAATATCTTCGGGCTCGCCGAAGCGGCCGAGCGGTGTCCCCGCCAGAAGTCTCTCGCCAAGCTCGCCCGCGAAGTTACCGTCCGTCGCCGGCGTGTTGGTATGGCCAGGCAGGATAGAGTTCACCCGGATGTTGCGAGGGCCAAGTTCGCGAGCAAGGGCGAACGTCATCGTGTCGACCACACCCTTGGTCGCCGCGTAGACGCTGGAGGCGAGATAGGGATCGGTGCTCAGGATGGAGCTGACATTGATAATGCTGCCGCCCCCGTCACCGAAGACCTTCAGGGCCTCACGAATGGCCAGGAAGTATCCGAGCACGTTGACATCGAACTGCTTGTGGAACGCTTCTTCGGTCATGTCAGCAACCATTTCGAAAATGGCGAACCCGGCATTATTGACGAGGACGTCGAGCTTGCCATGGTCGGCCCTCACCGTCTCGAACAGACGGGCGATGTCCTCCGATCTGCTCATGTCCGCCTGGATGGCGAGTGCTTTGCCGCCAGCCGCTTCGATTGCCGCGACGACGGCATCCGCGCCTAATTTGCTGCTGACATAGTTGACGATCACCGTCGCGCCTTCCGCGCCGAGCGCCTTGGCAATACCGGCGCCGATCCCCCTCGAAGCACCCGTCACGACGGCGATCTTTCCATTCAGTTTCATCTGCATTCCTCATTGTTCTGGTCTCGAGCCCGTTTGGCCTCGCCGACCTATGAAACGTGGTGGTTGAGGCGAGTATCTGCGTGCCCGTTTCTCTCTCATCCTTGCCTATTCTTCTCATCCGCTTGCTTGGCGAGTGGCGTGTCGCCATATCGGCTGCCATGGAACAGCCGATGGACGAATTGCGCCGCATTGCAATGCGCGCCGGGGACACATGGACGGAGACGGGCATCCCGCGCGTCTCGATGGTCAGAAGCGAAGCTTGCTCCGATCAGGTCTATGACGCGATGCTGCATGTCGTGCTGCAGGGATCGAAAAGCCTTTCCGTGGGAGAGCACGTTCTTCGCTTCGGGCCTGCAACCTATTTTGTGGTCCCTATCGACCTGCCTGCCATGGGGCAGATCAGCTCGGATGGACCGGGCAGTCCCTATCTCGCATTGAGCCTGACGCTTGATCCCTCCGTCATCGCGAGCGTGATAGGAGAGGAAGATCGCAAGGCACGTTCGGATATGTGGGCGTTTCTCGTCTCCGCCATCACACCCGACCATGCCGACGCTTGGCGCAGGTTGATGCGGTTGATGGATCGCCCGGACGAGATCGCAATGCTCGCGCCGATGATCGAACGCGAAATCCTCTTCAGGGTTTTGCAGGGGCCGCAAGGTGACGTGCTTCGGCAGCTTGCCCATCACGACAGCAGAATGTCCCAGATCCGTCGGGCGATCGACTGGATTCGCGGCCACTACGCGGAGGTTTTTCGCGTGGAGGCGATTGCTGACATGACGGGGATGAGCGTCCCGGTCTTCTATCGCCATTTCAAGGCTATGACCGGGATGACACCGATCCAGTATCAGAAGAAGCTGCGCCTGCTGCGGGCGCGCAGACTGATGCTGTTCGAGCGCCGTGACGCTGCCGCAATCGCCTTCTCGGTCGGCTATGAAAGCGCGTCCCAGTTCAGCCGGGAGTATGCGCGCATGTTCGGTTTGCCGCCGATACAAGACGTTGCGCGTTTCAAGAGCTGAGCTGGGCCATATGCATGGATCATCTTATCTTGAGCGTCATTGGTTGAGTAAGTTTATCTTTCTCTGGAAAGTATGGCCTTTGAAGCGCTTCGGCTGGTCATCCAATCGGTCGTAGGTTCAGCTCCTTTCAAGAGCAGAGAAATTTGCAAGTCTCCCTCCGTTCAGTCCCCCACAGCCAAACATTCGAAAAAATACCATCAATGCACTGCCATCAATGATGGCCAGGCAGAGCTGAAATCTTGTGCCCCATCTGCCGAAGCAAGCCCGTATGCCGCCCAAAATCACCACCGTATTGATAACGAAATCCGGTAGGCCTATCCAACAGGGCGCTCTTTTTGAATAAACGCGGGAGGTGTAGCTTCGCGGGCGGAAACGGTGCCCTCGGAAGACCGGCGTTGTATCGTGTGATCGGTGTCCAAATGTTTCGAAGCCTGCTGCATAAAGTGTTCGCGATCCTTCTGCACCTTGGATCGGCTTATGGTTCGGGCGCTGCAGAAAAATGGCAGACATGCCCTTCGCCACCACCCATGCCGCCCGCGGATGAAAGTGGGTATGCTTCGGTGAACGGCATTCACATGTACTTCGCGATCTATGGCAAAGGTCAAGGCAGCCCTATCCTTCTCATCCACGGCGGAATGGGGAGTGCCGACGTCTGGGGCTTCGAGGTTCCAAAACTGGCGCAAACACATGAGGTGATCGTCGCCGATAGCCGCGGCCATGGGCGTTCCAGCCGCACGGATGCCGCCTATTCCTATCACCTCATGGCCGAGGACTACGTCGGGTTGCTCGATCAACTGCGGGTGCCAGAGGTGGCGCTCGTAGGGTGGAGCGATGGAGGTATCATTGGTTTCGATATTGCAATGAACCACCCGGAGCGACTGACAAAGCTGTTCGCGCAGGCCGCAAACGCAACGCCGGCCGGGCTCAATCCCACCCCGGATATGTCGGGACTGAATGCGCCATGCCAACGCGATGAAGCGGAATACGAGCGGTTGTCACCGACGCCCGGTGACTTCGCGACGTTCAGCGCGGCGATAGAACGGATGTGGGAAACAGAGCCGAACTACAGCACCAATGATCTCCGCAAAATCAAGGTTCCAACCCAAATCGTCGTTGGTGATCATGACGAGTTCATTCTGCCGGCTCATTCACGTTACTTAGCTGACACTATTCCAGGGGCAAAACTCGTCATCTTGAAGGATGTCAGCCATATGGCGATCTATCAGGATCCCGACCAGTATGTTGGTGCCATCGAATCCTTCATCGATAGCAAAAGCCGGCAGAAATAGCCCGGTAGCTTGGCGGACTTGTCGGTAACGATCAGGCATCCGGCTATCTGCTCAAGTTTCAGCGAAGTACGTGAGTGCCGCCTCGGTCGTTATGGGGGATCCCACACCGATCCTGAGCATTGATGAAACGGCGCCGTCACGCCAATGTGACTTCGCTCCCTATCGTTCCTCCAAGGTGGAGGCGGAGCAAATACTTCTCGCAGCGAATAATGGTCGATCAGCCTGTAGAGACGATTGCAATTCGACCGCCGCTCATCTGGGTTATTAATTCGCGATGAATCCCACAAGCCTTGGTCACTGGTTCAAGTTTGTTCAAAGGCCGATGGGACAAAGCTCTGCAAGGTTACCGATGACGTGATCGGCGAAAATCAGCAATGGGTCAGCCACTCGCAGCTGAGATTTCCATGCTTCAGGCACTGACCCGCTAGTGAAGAAGAGTGGGCGTCAAGCCTGGACGTTGGTGAGAGTTGACGCTGCCCTCCGTCCAGATGCTCGTGCAGCCGTCAAATTATCGAGTGCGCACCCCTTAATTATGTTTTGCTCAATCGTCATACACCCAGTGCCATACCGTCCTTGCGGCTGTCTGAGCCGCCTTCGAGCATGCCGTTGCCTATGCGGATGGCCTGGCTGCCGCCGATCGGGCTGGTCGCCACCTGAAGAACATGGCCGCGGGCTTCAAGATCGCTGCGGATGTCAGGGGCGATCGTTGGCTCGATTTCCAGCACGCCGCCGAAGCCGAAGCTGCGCGGCATGTCCATCGCTTCTTGTAGGCCGAGACCGTGATCGATGACGCCGGAGAGAAAAGCGGCGTGGCCAGCGGCCTGGTAATGTCCACCCATGACGCCGAAAGGCATCAGCGCCCTTCCGTCCTTCGTCACCATGCCGGGAATGATCGTGTGCATGGGGCGCTTGTTCGGGCCGATGGCATTCGGATGGCCTTCGATCAACCGGAACGACGCGCCGCGGCTGTGAAAAAGCACGCCAGTTGCCGGGTCAAGGCGGGTCGAACCGAAGGCGTGGAAGATCGAGTTGATGAAGGAAATGGCGTTCCCCTGGTTATCCACCACACAGAGATAGATTGTGTCCTTGTGTTCAGGCTCGTCCCAGAGAACCGGTGGAAGCGCCTTTGTCATATCGATGCGCGCGCGCAGCGTGGCGATCACTTCGTCAGAGAGAAGCTGTTCGGCGACGCCCGGGCAATGGTCTGGATCCGCAATCAGCGCATCGCGGTGGTGATAGGCGATCTTGGTGGCTTCCGCGTGGAGATGGATGCGGTCGGCCTCGCTCATCGAGGCGATGTCAAAACCCTCGATGATCTTCAGGATCAGCAGGGCGGCAAGCCCCTGACCGTTGGGCGGGCATTCGTGCACGTCGTAACCGCGATAGCTGGCGCTGACGGGCTCCACCCAGTTCGCCCCGTCCCTGCCGGCGGCAAAATCCTCCACCGTATGCAGACCGCCGAGCGTATTCAGATGGCTAACCATCTTCCGCGCAGTCTCGCCTTCATAGAATCCGGCAGCGCCACTTGCGGCGATTTCCTCCAGCCGTTCGGCCAGTAACGGTTGCCTGATGATATCGCCGGCCGACGGTGCCTTGCCGTCGGGAAGGAAGACGGCTGCGGCATGCCTATCGCCGGCAATGCTCTGGGCTTGATCGGCCCAGTCCATGGCCACGCGTGGGGTGACGACAAAGCCTTTACGGGCATAACCGATGGCACGAATGAAAAGCCGTTCCAAGGGCAGCGTGCCGTGGTCGGCATGGAGCCGGCACCAGGCTGAAATCGCGCCCGGAACGGTGATGGCATGCGGGCTCGTTTGCGGGATTTCGCCGGTGAGGCCAAGCCCGGCAAGGGCAGATACGCTGGCCGCAGCCGGAGCCCGACCGGAGCCGTTGAGCGCCTTGACCTTCTCTCCGGCAGGCGCATAGAGCGCGAAGCAGTCGCCGCCGATGCCGGTCATCAGCGGGTCAACGATGCATTGTACAGCAACTGCAGCAATCGCGGCATCCACGGCATTGCAGCCATCCTGCAGGATTTCCAGGCCCGCTGCCGTGGACAGCGGGTGGGACGTTGCAATCATGGCTTCTGTGGACAATGTCGACGGGCGCCGAGCGGAGAAGAAATCAAATTGTGACATGCCGTTCCTTGGTATCTTCAAGCGATGTGTTTGACAGTGCGAATGGATGGTAACAGGCGACGGCCCGGCCGCATCCGTGCCGGGTGAGGGCCTGATCATTGGCCAGACAATCGGATTGTGCAACCGCGCAGCGACGGGAAAAACGGCAGCTGGGTGGAAGATCGGGCGAGCTCGGAAATTCACCGGACAATGGATCCGAGATAGGCTTGAAAAATTCCGCTGCGGAATGGCGCAAAGCCTTCGAGTAGGGGTGTCCGTGAATTGTCGGGAATTGCCTTGTGCCCGGGCCTTTTTGACGATTCGGCACAGCTGATGATCTTTGCAAAATTGACAAGCGCTGGTGCCGCGAGAGCTGTTTCGGAGTTGCTAGCAAGTAAACCGTGAACGCCTCATGTTATCCATCTCCTCAGAGGAGGGGGCTCCACCAAAATTTGGAGGAAGTCCAGGGTCTCAGGTCAAACTGATTATCCCGCTCCGTCCCAACACGATCTATCCGACGGTGGCGGCCAAGGTGCTCGCTATCCACCGATCTTCGCAGATGGCGCTAAGATCGCGGCGGAATTGATCCGCTGTACGGAAGAAAGCGCCGCCGACGGTTCCAATTTGACGCGCACCGCTGTGCCGGAAAGCTTCGAGATCTTCATTAACTGCTTGCGCCTCAAGCGCTTCCCGTCGCGTGCATCAACAAACCTTTGCCTCCGTGTTCGATATCATCCCGCATGGCCGCTTGAGCCATTTCCGAGTCCTTGTTGCGCAAGGCTTGGATGATGCGTCGGTGAGGGTGCGGTTCCCAGTCCGGCAATCCGGCATCATAGAGATGTGACAGGATTGGGCCGCAGCGAATCCATAGTGTTTCAACAATGTCGTAGACGATGGGCAAGCGTCCCATGCGGCACAGTGTCAAATGGAATTCTGTATTAAGATCAATCGCCTCCTCGAATGCTTTGGATGCATGGCAATTGGAAATGCGAGCGTGGATCTTCTCTAGGGTGTCAATCTCTTCTGCACTGGCAGCCGCCGCTGCCGCGCCCGCTGCTCGGCCCTCGAGATCCATCCGGATCGCACGGATTTCCAGAAGCTGATCGAGCGTCAGGGTGGGCACCAAGACCGTGCCTCGGGCATCCAGCGTCAAGGCCTTTTCGCTGACGAGCCTCAGCAGAGCTTCGCGCATCGGCGTGGCGCTGATGCCGAACCGTGCCGACATCGGGCGCAGACGCAGCATCTCGCCCGGCTTCAACTGGCCGCGCATCAGCGCCTGCCGCAGGCCGAGATAGGCACGGTCGCTCAGGTTTTCCTTCACGATCGGTTGAGCCCAATCGGCTTCGGAAGCAGACATAAGATTATTTTCAACTGCGGTTCTTGACACTTATCACCCATCATGCAGATAGTGTTATAACAAATAACATATAGCAAACTCCGGCTTGTGCGAAGAGGAATCGTACACCAACGAAGGGCGAGGAGGCCAGTCGTAGCCGGGGATGAACTTGGAGGAAGTTCATGATTGCGCTCCGCAAGACAGCGGCCGCTTTCGGGCTCGAGCTCGTTTTGCTCGATGCCCTGAGGTCACCAGAGTTTGATGAGGTGCTGATCGAGGTTGCCGCAGCCGGCATCTGTGGCAGCGACCTGCATGCCTATGAGTGGACGCCCGGTTACGAGTTCATGGCCGCCAACCTGCCCGTCACGGTCGGTCACGAGTTTTCGGGCGTCATCCGGTCGGTCGGCGAAGGTGTCTCGGATTTCAAACCTGGCGACCGTGTCGTCTGCTGGCCGACCAAGACCTGCGGCAAATGTCCGTCCTGTCTGGCCGGCGAGCCGCAGAATTGCAGCCGCCGCAGCATTATCGGCCTGCATTGCGATGGCGGTTTTGCCGATATGGTTATGGTGCCGGCCGCCAATTGCCGCCATGTTCCAGACGATCTCGATCTTTCCATCGCCGCGTTGAGCGAGCCGCTGGCGGTGGCCGTCAATGCCGTCGATATAGCCGATGTCCAACCCGGATCGCGCGTCGTCGTGCTCGGGCCGGGCCCGATCGGGCTCGGCATCGCCTGGGTCGCAAAACATCGTGGCGCGCAGGTGCTGATTGCCGGATTGCGCGATCCGTTGCGCCTGTCTCTGGCATTACAGATGGGCATCGACCATGCCACTGATCTTGGCGAAAAGAGCCTGGAACAGGCGGTGACCGACACTTTCGGCCAGCCGGCCGATCGCGTCATCGAGGCCACCGGCGTCGCCCGCTCCGTATCCGATGGCCTTGCAGTCCTGCGGCCGGGTGGCGTCTTCGTCGTCGCCGGCATCCATTCGAAACCGCTGGAACTCGATCTGACACGCTTCGTGCGCGAGAAGAAGCAGTTGCGCGGTGCCCATGACACAACGGACCGGGCTTTGCGCGAAGCGATCCGTCTTCTGGCTGAAAATTCCGACGCCCTGTCGAAGCTCATCACCCATCGACGTCCACTATCGAGTGGCGTCGAGGCGTTCGAGCTGGCGCGTAGCCGACAGGCGGTAAAGGTCCTGCTTTTTCCGCAGGGACATGATGTGAAACTCGAAGGGGAAGACGCATGAGCGGAATGACGCGAGCCGTTATCGCCAAGGGCGCGGGCGGGCCAGATGTCCTTGCCATCGTCGAGCGCGAGCTAAATGCTCCCAACGCCGGGGAAATGATCGTGCGTGTCCATGCGGCCGGCATCAATCGCCCGGACGTGATGCAGCGGCAGGGCAATTATCCGCCGCCACCCGGCGCCTCCGATGTTCTCGGTCTCGAACTTTCAGGCGTGGTGGAAACGATCGGACCAGGTGTTTCGCGGTTCAAGGCGGGCGACCGGGTGATGGCGCTTGTCCATAGCGGCGCCTATGCCGAGCGGGCGGTCATCCAGGAAGGTGCTGCACTGCCGATCCCCGAAGGCATGTCCTTTGTCGAGGCCGGCGCCTTTCCCGAGACCTATTTCACCGTCTGGAGCAATGTCTTCGAACGTGCGGGCCTCAAGGGCGGTGAAACGCTGCTCATTCATGGCGGCACGTCGGGGATCGGCACGACAGCGCTGAAACTCGCCAAGGCCTTCGGCGCCAAGGTGATCGTCACCGCCGGCTCGGCCGAAAAATGCCAGGCCTGCCTCGACCTCGGCGCCGATGCCGCGATCGATTACCGCCGACAGGATTTCGTCGCCGTTTCGAAGGAGCTGACGGATGGCAAGGGGCCGGACGTCATTCTCGATATGGTCGGCGGCAGCTATATCCAGCGCAATCTCGAAGCGATCGCGGCCGATGGTCGTATCGCCCAGATCGCCTTCCAGCAGGGTTCGAAAACCGAGCTCGATCTGTTGCCGCTGCTGATGAAGCGCGTCACCCTGACCGGCTCGACGCTTCGGGCACGCCCGATTGAGATGAAGGCGCGGCTTGCCGCAGCCCTTCAGGCAAATGTCCTGCCGCTGCTGTCCAGGGCCGAGGCGCGGCCGCTGATCGATTCCACATTCGCATTCGACAAGGTTGCCGACGCCCATGCGCGCATGGATGGCGGCAGCCACACAGGCAAGATCGTTCTCGTCATGGAGGAACAGGGCTGAACCACGGTCCTGTTTAGGGAGAGGAAATGGGTATGAACGTCATGAGCAAGCCAGAGCCGCAGACATCCGCCAACAACATGACCGGAGCGCATGTTCTGGCGGCGGCTCTCAGCCGCCACGGAGTGAAGGAGGTTTTCGGGCAGAGCATTCCGTCCGCGCTGTTCCTTGCCGCACCCGATTACGGCATTCGGCAGATCGGTTACCGCACGGAAAATGCAGGTGCCGCGATGGCGGATGCATTCGCCCGCGTCTCCGGCAAGGTTTCCGTCGTCACGGCGCAGAATGGCCCGGCAGCGACCCTCCTGGTTCCCGGCCTTGCGGAAGCGCTGAAGGCTTCGATCCCGATCGTCGCCATCGTGCAGGACGTTGCCCGCCGGTTTACCGACAAGAACGCCTTTCAGGAACTGGATCATTTCGCCCTGTTCGGTGGGGTCGCGAAATGGGTCCGCCGCATCGCCGATCCCGCCCGCATTGACGACTATGTCGATATGGCCTTCGCTGCTGCCGCGACCGGCAGGCCTGGACCTGTCGTCCTGCTCGTGCCGCTCGACGTTCTGGATGAACGGCCGGATATCGACCCTGCCGCGCCGCGCCGCGATGCGACGCTTGGCACATTCCCGCTCGATCGCACGGTCGCGGATCCGGCCCGCATTGCGGAGGCCGCGAAGCTGATTGCCGAGGCTGCACGGCCGATCGTGATCGCCGGCGGCGGCGTGCATGCCTCGCAGGCGACGGCGGAAGTCGCCGCCCTGCAGGCGCTGGGTCTACCCGTGGCGACGACGGTGATGGGCAAGGGATCGGTCGATGAGACCAATCCGCTCTCCGTCGGCGTGGTCGGTTATTTCATGGCGCCGCGCGGACGCTCGTCGCATCTTCGCGATCTCGTCACAGAGGCTGACGTCGTACTGCTGGTCGGCAACCGCACCAACCAGAACGGTACCGACAGCTGGTCGCTCTATCCGAGAAACGCAAAATTCATCCATCTCGATATCGATGGTGGCGAAATCGGCCGCAATTACGAAGCGCTGCGGCTCGCCGGCGACGCCAAATTGACTGTCGCAGCTTTGACGGAGGCCTTGAAGGGCCACGACCTTTCCGCGATTGCCGGCCGCCGCAAGGGGCTGGAGGAGAAGATCGCCGCCGGTCGCGCCGCCCATCAGGACGACATGAAGGCTCTGGTGAACATGGACGCCGCGCCGGTCCGTCCGGAAAGGCTGATGGCCGATCTCGATACGGTTTTGACGCCGGAAAGTATCGTTGTTGCCGATGCGAGCTATTCGTCGATCTGGGTTGCCAACTTCCTGACCGCCCGCAAGGCCGGACAGCGCTTCATCACGCCGCGCGGCATTGCCGGTCTCGGTTGGGGACTTCCCTATGCGCTCGGCGCCAAGACGGCGCGTCCCGATGCACCGGTGATCTGCCTTACCGGCGATGGCGGGTTCGGCCATGTCTGGTCGGAAATGGAAACCGCGCGGCGCATGAAGCTGCCGGTCGTGTTGATCGTGCTCAACAACCAGATCCTCGGTTATCAGAAACATGCCGAACTCAGCCTGTTCGGCAACTTTACGGATGTCTGCGATTTCGAAGCCGTCGACCATGCAGCGATCGCCAAGGCGGTCGGTTGCCGCGGTGTGCGCGTCGAGAAACCGGGGGACTTCCTGCCGGCCCTGAAGGAGGCGCTGGCCGCCGATACATTGACCGTGATCGACGTCGTCACCGACGAGCGGGCGCATCCGCCGATCACCAGTTTCCAGGGCAAGGAGGCGCTGGACTACTGACCGCAGTCGCATTGCAGCAGATCACGGCTTTTCACGGGAGGAAAAGATGAAATTGCCGAACTTGTTGAAAATGACCGCCGCAGCGATCGTGCTGTCGGCATCCGCAGCCCATGCCGACGTCAAGTTCGGTGCGCTTTATCCGTTCAGCGGTCAGCTCGCGCTTCTCGGGGAGGAGAGTGCGCGGGGTCTGGAGATCGCCGTCGACGAAATCAACGCCGCCGGCGGCATCCAGGGCGAGAAGGTCGTTCTGATCAAGGGTGACGCCGTCGACAACAACCAGGCGATCGGCGAAGCCCGCCGGCTGATCTCGCTGGAAAAGGTTTCCGCGATATTCGGTACCTATTCGTCCGCGCGCTCTATCGCGGCAAGCCAGGTCGCCGAGCTGTCCGGCATTCCATATTTCGAACTCGGTGCCGTTGCCGACGAAGTAACGAGCCGCGGCCTCAAATACATGTTCCGCACCAACCCCTATGCAAAGGACATGGGCAAGCTGGTGATCGACATGGTGGTCGACAAGGTCGCACCCGGTCTCGGCAAACAGCCGGGCGATCTCAAGATCGGCATCATCTACGAGGATTCGAGCTATGGAACCTCGGTTTCCAAGCACGAGGCGGAATATGCCAAGCAGAAGGGCCTCAACATCGTTTTGTCTTCGGGCTATCCGGCGGCAACGGTGGACATGTCGTCGCTGGTGCTGCAGCTGAAGCAGGCCGGTGCCGATGTGGTGCTGCAGACCTCCTATCAGAATGATTCCGTCCTCTTCCTGCAGCAGGCAAACGAGGCCGGCTACAAGCCTGCCGCGGTCATCGGTGGCGGCGGCGGTTATTCGATGCAGCCGACGGCCGATGCAGTGGGCCATGACGTGATCGAAAACGTGCTGGATGTCGATTTCACCCAGTTCCTGGTCAATACCAAGGCGACACCGGGCCTCGAAGCCTTCGTCGAAGCTTACAAGAAGAAATACGGCATTGCGCCGCGTTCGGGCCACTCGCTCAACAACTATGTCGGTGCCAAGGCGCTGCTGCAATCGATCGGCAAGGCCAAGGGTTTCGAGCCCGACACGATTGTCGAAGCGGCCAAGGCCATCGACATTCCCGACGGCCAGACGGCTGCCGGTTATGGCATCAAGTTCGGCGAAAATGGTCAGAACGAGCGGGCCGCAATGATGGGGATGCAGTGGCAGGGCGGCAAGCTCGTCGCCGTTTATCCCGATGCCGCCGCCGTCACCAAGCTCAACGTCGCCAAATAAGCTGGGCGCAAAGGGGAGCGGCTCGCGTCGCACCCCAAACGACAGGCTGTCGGATCTCGGTCCGGCAGCCGTTCGGCCCGCGTTTTGCCGGAGGAGGCATCATGGAAACGTTTCTGCAAGTGCTCGTCAGCGGACTGATGCTCGGGGCGCTGTTTGCCATCGTCAGCGTCGGGCTGACCCTGATCTTCGGCATCGTCAAGGTGGTCAATTTCGCCCATGGCGAATTCCTGATGCTCGGCATGTATCTTGTCTATCTGTTCACGACCAAGCTCGGCATCCATCCGCTGCTCACCTCGGTGATCGTGGCGCCTTTGCTGTTTGTGGCAGGTGTGGCAACGCAGAGGTTCATCATCCAGCCGCTGATGTCGGCGCGGGACGATCATATCCAGATTTTCGCAACCGTCGGTCTTTCGACGGCGCTGATCAACCTGGCACTGCTTGTGTTCGGGGCCGACATTGCCAACACGCCGTCATCCGGGCTGCGCACGCCGATCACGATCGGCCCGGTGCGCGTGCTTTCGGGCCAACTCGTCATTCTCGCGGTCTCGATTCTGCTGGTCATCGGTTTGCAGGCTTTCCTGAAACGCACCCAGACGGGTCGCGCCATCCGTGCTGTGGCGCAGAACAGGGCAGCGGCGCAGCTGATGGGCATCAATGTCAACCGCATCTACATGCTGACATTCGGCATCGGTGCGGCCTGTGTCGGGCTTGCTGCCTCGATGGTGGCGCCGCTCTACCCGACCTCGCCGAATATCGGCACCTATTTCGTGCTGACAGCCTTTGTCGTCGTGGTCCTCGGCGGGCTCGGCTCGCTGACTGGCGCATTCGCAGGCGCGATGATCATCGGCCTGATCGACTCGTTTGCCGGCTTCTATATCGGATCGGACGTCAGGGAAGTCGTCGTCTTCGGCGTATTCCTGCTCATCCTGATCCTGAAACCCTCGGGGCTGTTCAGCAACCGCCTCTCCCTTTCACACGTTTCGCCCTGAGGGCGCCATGAGGAAGACCGTGACAGACACCACGCTCGACACCGCCATGACACAAGCGCGCCCGAACACGCTGCCCTGGAAACGGATCGGCTTCTTCGCGACGAGCATGCTTGCGCTTCTGATCATTCCGATCCTGATCGGCGACCAGTTCATCTCGCATATCTTCGTCACCATCTTCATCTTCGCCGGTCTCTCGACCGCCTGGAACATAGTTGGTGGTTATGCCGGCCAGTTGTCGCTCGGCCATGCGATCTTCTACGGTATAGGCGCCTATGCCGGGATCATCCTGATGAACCTCGGCATATCGCCCTGGCTCGGCATGTTCGTCGGCGCTGCCGTCTCGATGGTCGTGGCTGTTGCCATCAGCTATCCCTGTTTCAGGCTGCGCGGGCCGTTCTTTTCACTGGCGACGATCGCCTTTCTCGAAGTGTTTCGCGTGCTCGCGCTGCATTTTCGCGATCTGACCGGTGGTGCGACCGGGCTGATGATCCCGCTGAAATTCGGCTGGGAATGGATGGTCTTCCGTGATCGCACCCCCGGCCTGCTGATCGCCTTCGGCATGCTGCTGGTGGCACTCGGCGTCGCCTGGTGGATCCGCTCGCACCGGCTCGGCTTTTATCTTGTGGCCACCCGCGAGCGGGAAAGCGCCGCTCAGGCGGCCGGCGTCAATACGGTCAAGGTGCGGCTGATCGCGGTCGCTGCCTCGGCAGCACTAACGGCGATGATCGGCACATTCCACGCCATGTATCTCACCTTCATCGACCCGAGTTCGGTGTTCTCGCTGACGACGTCGATCCAGATTGCGATGTTTGCACTGATCGGCGGCATCGGCACGATCTTCGGCCCGCTGGTCGGCGCGCTTTTCCTTGTGCCTTTGTCGGAGCTTGCCCGCGGCTGGCTCGGCGCCCAGGCGCTTGGCCTGCATGGCTTTGTTTATGGCGCCGTGCTGGTGCTGGTCGTGCTGTTCATGCCGAACGGGATCGTTGGTCTTGCGGGACGGTTCTTCGCTGGCAAGAATGATGAGAAGAAGGTTCAGGCTGCACCGATCGCGGCCGTCGCCCGCACCAGCCGGCCGCCGATCGGAAACGATCTTCTGGTCGTCGAGCATCTCGACAAACATTTCGGCGGGCTGCATGTCACGCGCGATGTCAGCCTGACCTTGAAGGAAGGCGAGATCCTCGGCCTGATCGGCCCCAACGGAGCCGGCAAGACAACCGTCTTCAACATGATCTCCGGTTTCCTCAAACCCTCCAGCGGCACGGTGAAGGTTCGCTCGGAAGATGGATCGATGATGATGCCGGTGACGCCCGGCGATTTCGCCGCCATCGGCGTCGGCCGCACCTTCCAGATCGTCCAGCCGTTCGCGGCGATGACGGTCGAAGAAAACATCATGGTCGGCGCTTTTCATCGCCATTCGGATGTCAGGGAGGCGCGTGATGTGGCGCGTGAGACGGCACACCGCATGGGGCTTGGGCCTTATCTCAACGCCGAGGCGAGAGGATTGACGATCGGTGGCCTGAAACGTCTCGAAGTCGCCCGTGTCATGGCGATGAAACCCCGCATCCTGCTGCTCGACGAGGTGATGGCCGGCATCAACCAGACGGATGTCCGCCGTGCCATCGACCTGATGCTATCGATCCGCGACACTGGCGTGTCGATCATCGCGATCGAGCATGTGATGCAGGCGGTGATGTCGCTTTCCGACCGGGTGATCGTCTTGAGTTCCGGCCAGATCATCGCCGAGGGCAAACCGCAGGATGTGGTTCGCGACAAACAGGTGATCGAAGCTTATCTCGGAAAGGATTTCGTCCATGCTGAGGCTTGAGGGCATTCACGCCGGCTACGGGCCGACGACGATCCTCCATGACGTATCGCTAGAGGTGAAACGCGGCGAGGTGGTGACGATCGTCGGTGCAAACGGCGCCGGCAAGACGACGACACTGCGCACCATCGCCGGGCTGATCCAGCCGACCGAAGGCCGGATCTTCTTCGAGGATCGCGATATTACCAGCATGCCGGCCCATGAGGTCGTCGATCTCGGCATCACGCTCATCCCCGAGGGGCGGCAGCTTTTTGCCGACATGACGGTCGAGGAAAACCTGCTGATGGGCGCCTACCGCAAGGAGGCGCGCAGCCGGCAGGCCGAAACGCTGGAGCATGTGCTCTCCCTGTTTCCGCGGGTGCGCGAGAGGCTTGCCCAAAGTGCCGGATCGCTGTCCGGCGGCGAACAGCAGATGGTCGCGATCGCCCGCGGCATGATGGCCCGGCCGCATATCCTGATGTTCGATGAACCATCGCTGGGCCTTGCTCCGATTATCGTTCAGCAGGTGTTCGAAGTAATCGAGGCGATCACCTCGACCGGCACGACCGTGCTGATCGTCGAACAGAACGTATTTAACACGCTGAAAGCCTCCGACCGCGGTTACGTGCTCGAAAACGGCAAGATCGTGCTTTCCGACACGTCGGAAGCGCTGCTGACCAACGACCATGTCCGCCAAGCTTATCTGGGAATTTGATCATGCCGCAGAGAGAAGAAAATCCGCAATCCATCGCCACTCGCCCGAGCCATGCGGGCCGGAATGTCCTCGTCACCGGTGCCGGTCGGGGGATCGGTCGAGCGATAGCCCTTGGCTTCGCTGCACGAGGCGCGACCGTCGGCGTGGCCGACATGAACGAGGCGGATATTGCCGAGACGGTCAGGCTGATCGAGGCAGAAGGTTACGGAAGCGGTGTACCGCTGATGCTCGATGTGGCAGATTATGACGCCGTATCGTCGACACTGGACAAGGCCGCGGCCAAGATGGGCGGCGCTTTCGATACTATCGTCAACAATGCCGGTATCTCGCCCAAGCATGACGGCGTCGCCCACAAGGTCTGGGAAATGGATCCGGCGGAGTGGAACCGCGTCGTCGCGGTTAACCTGACGGGAGCCTTCAACACGATCCGGGCGCTGACGCCATCGATGCGGCAGGCCGAGCGCGGGTGGATCGTCAATCTGTCCTCGGTTGCCGGCAAGACCTATTCACCGATCGTCGCTTGCCATTACGCGGCGACGAAATCGGCGCTGATCGGCTTCACCAAACATCTGGCGGCCGAGCTCGGGCCGTTCGGCATCCGCGTCAATGCGCTGGCACCTGGCCGTATCGAGACGCCGATGGTGCGCGGCGTGGCGAAGGAGATCAATGACGAGCAGGTGAAGATGACGCCACTTGCGCGCCTTGGCCAGCCGGAAGAGGTGGCGGATCTCGCCATCTATCTGACCTCGCCGGAATCGAGCTTTGTCACCGGCCAGACGATCGACGTCGCCGGCGGGCTTTACATGACCTGAGCCGCGCCAGGCAAAATGGACATGACAACAATGCAGATCGAGCGGGCCGACATGCGTGAAAAAGCCGACCATGAGATCACTGGCCGTACCCGGATATACGGAATCCTTGCGGATCCGATCTATCATGTGAAGACACCGCAGGTGATGGCCGAGGTATTCCGCCGTCATGCACTGGATGCGGTGCTGATACCCTTCCACGTCAAGCCGGAAGGCCTTGCGACGCTGGTCCATGGCTTGTCGGCGATGGAAAATTTCGGCGGCTTCATCGCCACCGTGCCGCACAAGCCGGCCATGCTTGATATCTGCGACGAGATTACCGACGAGGCGCGGTATATCGGGGCGGTCAATTGCGTTCGCCGCGAAGCGGATGGAAGAATGATCGGCACGATGTTGGACGGCATCGGTTTTGTCGTCGCGCTCAGGACTGTCACCGATTACGATCCGGCGGGCAAAGCCGCCTATATCGCCGGTGCCGGCGGCGCGGCCTGCGCCATCGCCTTTGCGCTCGCTGACGCCGGTGTAAGCCGCCTGACGATCGCCAATAGAAGCCTCGACAAGGCGGAAGCGTTGGTTGCCCGGCTGAGAAAAATCCATCCGTCGCTGGAGCTTTCGACCGATGCCCGATCGGTTGCCGAACACGATCTTGTCGTCAACGGCACGTCACTCGGCATGAAGCCGGAGGATGCCCAGCCACTGGATTTCTCGCTTCTCTCCCCGGATCAGGTCGTTGCCGATGCGATCATGGACCCGGTGATGACGCCGCTTCTCAGCGCCGCCGAGGTCAAGGGCTGCCGCATCCAGCGTGGCCTGCCGATGCTTCAGTGCCAGATCGAACTGATGGCCCGGCATATGGGAGCAATCGGATGACGGACTTTCGTCCGCTTCTCGACGAATTGCGCGGGATATGTGGTGAGAACCATGTCCTGACCGCCACTTCGGATGTCGAAGCTTACGCCATGGACTGGAAGCGCAGCGTCAAAGGTACGCCGCGCTGCGTCGTGCGGCCGGCGAACACGGCAGAGGTCGCCGCGATTATCAAAGCGGCCGGGAGCTATGGTATGGCGATCGTGCCGCAGGGCGGCAATACCGGTCTGGCAGCCGGCGCCACGCCGGGAAACGACGGCGATGAGATCGTGCTGTCGCTTGGCCGCATGAAGGCGATCCGTGATCTCGATCCAGTCGGCATGACCGTCGAGGTGGAGGCTGGCGCCATCCTGCAGACGGTCAGGCAGGAGGCGGAAAAACACGGCCGGCTGCTGCCCGTCAGTCTCGCTGCGGAAGGTTCGGCGATGATCGGGGGGATCGTTTCGACCAATGCCGGCGGCATCAACGTGCTGCGTTACGGTATGACCCGTGCGCTGGTGCTGGGGCTCGAAGTCGTGCTGGCCGATGGGACGGTCGTCGATGGGCTGCGTCATCTGCGCAAGGACAATGCCGGCTACGACTGGAAACAGCTTTTTATCGGTGCCGAAGGGACGCTCGGTATCGTCACGGCAGCAGTGTTGCGGCTTGTGCCCTTGCCGCGCGAAAGCGTCACCGCGCTTTTGTCGGTCGCCGATGTCGAGACGGCGCTCGGCTTTTTCGCACTGGCTCAGGACGTGGTTGGCGATGCCCTGTCCGCCTTCGAGCTGATCTCGGCCACCTCGATCGGTCTTGTCGAAAAACATGCCGGGCTGAAGAGCCCGATCGCCGCCGGCGAATGGTACCTGCTGGTGGAAGCATCCTCCAGCCTATCCGGGCTTGAAACGGCCATGGAAACATTGCTGACGGAGGCCTTCGAAAAAGGTCTGGCACTGGATGGCGTCGTTGCCGCAAGCCGCCAGCAGGCGCAGGCGCTCTGGGCGCTGCGCGAACATGTCACCGAGGCGGAAGCCCGTGAAGGTGGCGGGTTAAAGCACGATATCTCCGTGCCGCTCAAAGCGATGGTGGACTTTCTCGTCGAGGCCGGAGAGGCCGTTACCGCTGTTTGCCCCGCTGCCGGCTTCAACGTCTTCGGCCATCTGGGGGACGGCAACCTCCACTACAATGTGTTGTTGAACGGTGCGGCGGATCACGAGGCGGTCAATCGTGCTGTCCATGACACGGTCGTTCGTCATCGTGGCTCCATCTCGGCCGAACATGGGATCGGGCGTTACCGGCTTTCCGAATGGTTGCGCACCAAGGCCGAGCCCGAGCAGCGCCTGTCGCGCGCGATCAAGCAGGCGATCGATCCGGGCGGCCTGTTCAATCCCGGTAAGCTGTTGCCGAAGACGTCGATCGAGGGAGGCACGGAATGACCCCGGAACCGGAGGCCTGGGACTACATCATTGTCGGCGGCGGCAATGCCGGCTGCGTGCTGGCCGACCGGTTGACCGAAAACGGTCGCCATAAGGTCCTGCTGCTGGAGGCCGGAGGTGCCGCGCGCAGCATCTGGATCGGCATACCGGCGGGTTTCTCCAAGCTGCTCGTCGATCCGGTTTATAACTGGCGTTTCAAGTCGGAGCCGGAGGAGGCGACCAACAACCGGGTGATTTCGGTCCCGCGGGGCAGGGGGCTCGGTGGTTCGACGCTGATCAACGGAATGATCTATGTGCGCGGGCAACAGCAGGATTATGATGGCTGGGCGCAGGCGGGTTGCCGTGGCTGGAGTTTCGACGACGTGCTGCCCTTCTTCCGTAAGCTTGAGGATTTCGACGGGCCGCAAAGCCCGTTGCGGGCCCGCGGCGGGCCGCTGCCGCTGACCACGGTGGCACTCAGGCCGACGATCGGGGAAGCCTTCATCACGGCCGCCGGAGAAGCCGGTTACCCCCGTAACCCGGACTACAATGCCGAGAGCCAGGACGGGTTCGGCTATTATCAGGTCAACCAGAAAGACGGCCGGCGGGTGAGTGCGGCAGACGCCTATCTGAAACCGGCGATGAAGCGCTCCAATCTCAGGGTGTTGACCGATGCCCATGTGCTGAGCGTCGATCTTGACGGCAGCCGTGCCACCGGCGTCACCGCACGGGTCGGTGGAACAGAGCGTCGCTTCGTCGCTAAGGGTGAGGTGATCCTGGCTGCGGGCGCCGCTCAGACGCCGCAATTGCTGGAGCTTTCGGGCATCGGCAATCCCGATATTCTCCAGAACCTCGGCATCCCGGTTAAGCACGCGCTTGCGGGCATCGGCGAAAACTATATCGACCATTTCTGCACGCGCATGAACTGGCGGGTGAAGCAGCCGGTTACGCTCAACGAACAGACGCGGGGTCTGCATTTGGCGCGCGCCGTCGCGCAATATGCCGCGACCCGGAAAGGCATTTTGACACTCGGGACGGGGCTTGTGCATGGCTTTGTGCGCACCCGCGAGGGACTGGCGGGGCCGGATGTCCAGTATTTCTTCATGCATGCGAGCTACGCCAATGCCGCCGAGCGTATCCTCGACAAACATCCGGGCATGACGATCGGTGTCACCCAGCTTCGGCCGCAGTCGCGCGGTTCGATCCATGCTGCCTCGCCCAATCCTGATATCGGTCCGGTCATCCGCCCGAATTTCCTCGCGGTGGAGGAAGATCGCAGGGCGATGGTGGAGGGCATGAAGCTTGCCCGGCATATCGTCGAGCAGCCGGCGATGGATGCGTACCGCGAAAGCGAGACGAGCCCGGGTAACAACTGCCGCAGCGACGAGGACTGGCTTTCCTTTGCCCGTGCCAACGGTCAGACAATCTACCACATTTGCGGCACCTGCAGCATGGGCAGCGATCCGGGCGCGGTGACCGATCCGACGCTGAAAGTGAACGGCATCAAAGGCCTACGGGTCGTGGATGCCTCGATCATGCCGACCATGGTTTCTGGCAACACCCAGGCAGCGGTGTTCATGATAGCCGAGAAGGGAGCAGACCTAATCCTTTCAGAGGCAAGATAATCAGGCCAGAAGAAAATTTAAGCATACTCATTGGGCGCAATCATCGCGCCAATAGTTTTTTGCACGAAAATCACCAGTGCAGCACGGCTCTCGGTTCGACTTGGCTCACGAGCTTGCATCGGCCTAAACGGACGTCCTACGCTGGTCAGACAAGGGTCTTATCCCTCGAGGCTGATCCTATATCTCCTACGGTGAGCGGTTTGATATCGAAACGGTCTCTCGTGGTTGAATAGCTACTGCCCCCCATCCGTCCGACGGCGTCGAGGATTGTGGGGTCGATGTGGAAACGCTCGTTGACGATATCGCTTCTAAATTGTGCGGCGACGATCTCTCCGAGAACTACTTCGCGAGATTGGCCCAGATCGATAAAGGAATGGAGCCGGCATTCCAGTGCAGCGGGAGATTCGGCGATTGCCGGAGATGCGACCTTGCTGCCCGCACGGAGGGTCAATCCCGCCATTTCGACTTCGTTGACATGTTCATCGAACGGGATAGCTGTGATGTTCATCGCATCGGCGAGCGCATGGGAAACTATGTTTACCGTGAAGACGCCGGTATCTCGGATGTTGCGGGCAGTGTCTTTTGAGCGGCCATCGGCTCGATATTCGACGCCCAGCCCGATGATCGGCGGATCGGAACTGAGGCAACCGAAGAAGCTGTAGGGCGCAGCGTTCGGTCGGCCTTCGACATCAACCGTCGTAACCCAGGCGATCGGCCTCGGCACGATCGTGCCGATCATGATCTTGTATTTGTCGCGAGCTTCGATTTCTGAAAAGTCGATGGTAATCGTGTCTGTCATTGGTCTGCTTGAATTCCTGAATTTGGATCCCTCCGGCCATGATCACGGCCGAAGGGGAGGAGGGCTTGCCTTTTCGGGCAGTATTACTTTCCTGCGTCGATTTTCACCTCGGCCATTGCCTGCCGTTCCAGGCCATATTTCTCGAGCAGGGACATATAGGTACCGTCCTCGATGAGAGCGGTAATCGCGCCTGCCACTGCGTCGCGGATGGCTGGCTCGTTCTTGCTCACGGCAAGACCGAAGAGCGTCTCGATCAGCGGGTCGCCGACAAGGGCATAGGTGTCCGGCTCGTCGCGCATCAGATGGCTGACATATTCCGGGCCGAGCACGGCGGCATCGAGCCGGCCCTGCTTGAGATCCAGCCGGGCTGCGGTGGCACCTTGCGTGCCGTTGACCGTCATTGCCGGCTTGCCGGCGCCGACACAATTCTTTTCATTCCACGCCTTTGTTGCGGGGAAGTAATTCGTCGCGCTGGGGGCTCCGACAGTCAGTCCGCAAAGATCCGTGCTCGTCTTCAACTTCTGTGCGTTGGCCGTGATGGTGAAGGGCTGCGCTCCGGTGCGCAGATAATCGACGAATGTCATTTTCTCGCGACGGCTGGGAAGATCGCTGATGGCGGTTCCGACAAGATCGACGCGGTGGACTTCCAGGGCCGTTGCCAGCTGTTCGAAACTTAACTCCTCCCATTTGACCTCGATACCCATTTTTTTGGCCATTGCGGTGACCAGTTCGACATTGAAGCCGACCCGTTCATTGGTTGCCGGGTTGCGATAGGCCATCGGCGGATAGGTCGATTCGATCGCAACGACAATGCTGCCCTTTTCCTTAAGTGTTGGTGGAACAACCAGGTCCGAGGCATGCGAGGCGTATACGTTAAGAAGCGTCGTGGCGAGAAAAGCAGCCGGGGCAACGAGTGATTTTACGGTTTTCATATCTGTTCCCATTTTTCGTTGTCGCAGAAGATTCAGCAAGTAGTCATGACCCGCTGGTCTGCTCGGAAAGAATGCAAACGGGTGATTATCCGGCCCAATGAATTAATCTCATTAGGCCTAGTCGAATTTGGAATAGGTGGCTTGGCGGGACGAAATCCCTAGTATTGCGACGTTGTCTATTTGCATGCTGAATAATGCTGCCTGAATTATTATAAGCAGGAGCGGCTGATCAACGACATTACGACGGCAAGTTCAGTTTGCCGTGTTGCTCCATGGCGAGCCGTACACTTCGCAGGAAGGCTCTTGCGACCCGTGACAATGGCCTTTTTCCCGATTGCACGGCTGATGCACTGACTTCGCAAGAGGTACTGAGCGGGCGCACGACGATTGCATCCTGCTGGACACAGAGCGGTGATAAGGGATCGACAATCGCGACACCCACCCCGTTGCTGGCCAGGATACAGGCCGCGTGGCAATAACGGACCTCGATCGAGAACTGATATGGCACGTTCGCCTTGTCGAAAATCGTGCGAACAAGATTTCCCATGCGCGTGTTGCGGTCGAGTGCAATGAACGTATGCTCTGCCAAATCTTCGGGCATGATGACGTTTTTATCCGCAAGTGGATGCCCGAGCGGCATGACGCAAACCATGCTGCCGGAATAGAGGCGTTCAGTATGCAGCATCGGCTGGTGCTCACCCAGTGCCATGACGAAGCCGAGCTCTGCAATTCCGGCATCGACGCTGTCCAGCACATGCTCCAATCGTCGGACATCGAAGGAAACTTTCACATTCGGCATGTCGCGTCGGAATGCCGATAGCGCCTTGGGGATGATGCTGTAACCCATAGGCGGAGTGGAAATGACCCGCACATGCCCGGCCTTGTGTTCACGAAAGTCCTGCACCCGCAATTCGAGCGCCGCGTGAAGCGAGAAGATCGGCTCGGAGTCCTCGTAAAGCGAACGGGCCTCCACGGTCGGAAACAGGCGGTTGTTGATCCGTTCGAACAGGGCGAAACCGAGTTGTGTCTCCAGATGCTTGATCGCATTGCTGACCGCTGGCTGCGACAAACCCAGTTCGCGCCCCGCTCCTATTGTTGTTTCATTGCGGATGACCGCCCGAAGCAGTTCCAGTTGACGCAGGTTCATATAATTTCGCTCGATACTTTCATGCCTTTCCATTCAAGAAGCAAATAGTATGCCGCCTCAGTCGGTGTCGCCCTATAATCATGTCGAATAGCGGAACGGCATTTATAATAGTCGCCTCGACTGCCGTCTCGATCACCTCTGGGGTAAGTTCCGAAGATGGGCTGTCCCGGATTTGATTCCGCAAAACCGGGTCGACCCAGCTCCTTCAGCTTCCTTCTCGCGAATAAAAAATCATGCAGATAGTGATCATCAATCCTAACTCGTCGCTCGAAGTGACGGAGGCCATCGATCGGAGCATTTCGCCCATGCGCCTTGCGGGCGGTCCCGAACTGCATGTCGAGAGGCTTGAGGATGGGCCGAGCGGTATTGCCTCGCAGCGCGATGCAGACAGCGTCATTCTTCCGCTGGTGCGCAGGATCGGCGAGCGCGACGCCGATGCCTTCGTGATTGCCTGTTTCAGCGATCCGGGCATCCACTCGGTCCGTGAGGCGGCAGGTGGGCGGCCGGTTCATGGTATTGCCGAATGCGGAATTGCCCATGCTCTGACCAGAGGCGACCGTTTCGGCATCATCGCGCTCTCGGAAGCCTCGGCACGTCGGCAGATGCGTTATGTCCGACAGATGGGCCTCTACGATCGGTTCGCCGGCAGTTGGCCGGTGCAGGCCAGTGCTGCCGATACGGCGGGAGCGGACATCTTGCCAAGGTTGATCGAGGCCGGTCGACACCTGATCGACCAGCGTGGAGCCGATGTTGTCATCCTCGGCTGTGCCGGCATGGCGCGGCATCGGCTGGCGATCGAAGAGAGTTTGGGCCGGCCGGTGGTCGAGCCCGTGCAGCAGGCGGTCATGACGGCGATCGGTCGCCTGATCTGCCCCTGACGTCCTGCCGATAATCCTGAAATGCAACAAAGACTGGATCCATCCATGCACTTCGACGTTCTGATCCGCAACGGTACCTGTGTTTTTCCCTGGGGCGAAGCGATGGCAGATGTCGGCGTCACAGGCGGCCGGATCGTTCATATCGGCCCGGCACAACAGGCGACTGCCGACGAAATCATCGATGCCAGGGGCCTTCATGTCCTGCCCGGCATGATCGATAGCCATGTCCATCTGCGTGATCCAGGCGATCCGGCGGTGGAGACGCTGGAGACGGGGACGCGTGCCGCCGTGCTCGGTGGAGTAACGACCGTGTTCGATATGCCGAACACCAATCCTGCGATCGACAATACGGAAAGGCTAGACTGGAAGCGCGGTTATGCCGAAGAAAGGTCCTGGTGCGATATCGGGCTTTACGTCGCCGGCACCCGGGACAATATCGACACGCTCGCTGCACTGGAAGCCGAGGATGGCGTCTGCGCCATCAAGGTTTTCGCCGGCAGCTCCACCGCCGCCCTGATGGTCGAGGATGACGAGAGCCTGGAGCGCCTGATGGCCGCGGGCCGTCGCCGTATCGCCTTCCATAGCGAGGACGAATATCGGCTTCAGGCGCGCAAGCCGATGTTTGAGAGCGGCATGCCGCATAGCAACCATATGGAATGGCGGGACGTCGAATGCGCCTTTCTCGGGACACGGCGTCTGATGGCGCTTGCCCGCAAGACGGGCCGCCGTGTCCATGTCCTGCATGTCTCGACGGCCGAAGAGCTGGACTATATGCGCGATTATCGCGATATCGCGACGGTCGAGCTTCTGGTCAACCACCTGACCCAGGTGGCACCCGACTGCTACGACACGCTCGGCGGTTTCGGCGTGATGAACCCGCCGATTCGCGACGAGCGGCACCGGGAGGCAAGCTGGCAGGCCATTCGTGACGGCCGGGTCGATACGATCGGCTCCGACCATGCGCCGCATTCGCGGGCTGCCAAGGAAAAGCCATGGCCCGAATGCCCGGCAGGCCTGACGGGTGTTCAGACGGTGGTCCCGATCATGCTCGATCACGTCAATGCCGGGCGCCTGTCGCTGACGCATCTTGCCCACCTGATGGGCACTGGTCCGTCTCGCGTTTATGGGCTTTTGAACAAGGGGCGCATTGCCGCCGGTTATGACGGCGACTTTACTATCGTCGACATGAAGCGGCAGCGCACGATCGAGGACAGCTGGATCGCCTCGCCCTGCGGCTGGACACCTTTTGCCGGAAAATCCGTCACCGGCTGGCCCGTTGCAACGATTGTCAGAGGCAAGGTCGTGATGCGCGAGGATGAAGTCCTCGGTTCGCCTCAAGGCCGGACGGCCCGATTTCAGGATTGATGGAGTAAAAACATGTCGCAAGCGCCGCAGAAAGCAACCGGAACGACTGCCGTCTACGGCAGCTATGTCCTCGTTCGCGAGGAAGGCAAACCGGTCGTCAAACGCGACCAATGGGTGGTGATCGAGGGAGACCAGATCGCTGCCGTTTCCGCATCCCGGCCGGCTCATGCCGATCATGTGTTCGATCGTCCCGGCCGTTTCATTTTGCCAGGGCTGCTGAACCTGCATAATCACTGCTTCTCCGAAGCCGTTGCCCGTACCCATGCAGAGGATGGCGGCAGTGGAAAGAACAGCCAGAGCGTCGTCTACAGCGTGCTTCTGCCCCTGACCAAGAGCGGCATCGATATCCTGACGCCTGAAGAGCGCATGGCGATCGGCCGTCTCGGCATCCTGCAGCTTCTCAAGGGCGGCGCGACAACGGTGATGGAACCGTTCCGCAACGGCATACCCGAAATGTTCGATGCGGCTCTGGAAATGGGACTGCGCTTCTATGGTGCGCCCTACCTGTTTTCCAGCGCCAACCCGAAGGCGGATGCAAAGGGCGTCGTGCAATATGATGTCGCCGATGCGTCAGGAAGCGATTCCGAGCGGGATCTCGCGACATGGAACGATATCCACGGCAAATGGCATGGACTGGATAACAGCCGTATCCAGGTCACGATGAGCCCGCATGCCACTGATACCTGCGATCCCGACTTGTTGAGGGCAGCGCATGCACGTGCCCGCGAACTCGGTGTCCAGGTGACAACTCATCTTGCCCAGAGCGTGCGGGAAGTCGAAGTGATCGGCCAGCGATACAACGGGCGCACTCCTGCGGAATATCTCGACTGGCTGGGGCTGCTTGGACCGGATCTGCTTGCGGCTCACTGCATCGCATGCTCCGACAGTGATCTCGACCTGATGGCGAAACGTGACATGACGGTTCTCAACTGCCCGCGTGTCTTCGCGCGCACGGGCAAGACGGCCGCCTTCTCCCGTTTTGCCGAAAAGGGTATTCGGACGGTGGTCGGAACCGACGGTTACAATATGGACCTGCTCGGAGAGATCAACGCGGCAGCGATGATTTCCAAGGTCGTTTCCGGCGATGCGACCGTCGCATCCTCGCAGACGATGATCGATGCCGTAACGGCGCAGGCCGCGGCCGCCATCAAGCGCCCTGATCTCGGAGAAATCCGCCCCGGAGCCAAGGCCGATCTGACGGTCGTTGACATGACCCATCCTCATCTGCAGCCGCTGTTCGATCCGATGAAGGCGCTTGTCGCGCTCGCCAACAGAGCCAATATCGACACCGTCATCGTCGATGGCCGCGTTCTGGTCGAGAGTGGCGCCTACACGCTGGCCGATGAAGCGTCGATCACGGCGGCCGGAAGTGCCGCCATCGCCCGCATATGGGACCTGCCCGAAGCCCGGGCAGCCTTCGCATCCTGATTAGGAAATAGACGCTCCGCAGCGTAAGCCTGGCAGGGTGACAATGTTCACCTGGTGAATACCGGATGCGGGTCGTCCATCAGGAACGGCACAAAAAGGGGAGGCGGCGCCTCCCTTTTCTATTCCTTGCCTTTGACAGGTCGTGGAGACCTCCTCAGGCCTCCGTTTCCCATTCCGCTCCCCAGACCTGAACCCTGTGATCCGCCGAGACATCGCGGAATTCGCGCTTTGGCGGAACATAGTCAACCGTGCGCACCGGGCTTTTCAGTTCAAGCGGTGCGCTGGTGCTTGCGCCCCGGCGCATGGAGGGATCGGGGATCGGGACCGCCGAGAGAAGGCGCTTGGTGTAGGGATGCTGGGGGTTTTCGAAAATTGCGGCCCGTGAGCCGATCTCGACGATTTCGCCGAGATACATGACCGCCACGCGATGGGCGATGCGCTCCACCACCGACATGTCGTGGCTGATGAACAGGAAGGAAAGGCCAAGAGCTTCCTGCAATTCCATCATCAGATTGACGACCTGCGACTTCACGGAGACGTCGAGCGCTGAGACGGATTCATCGGCAACGATCAGCTTCGGGTCCAGCATCAGGGCGCGTGCGATGCAAATGCGCTGTCGCTGACCGCCGGAGAACTGGTGTGGAAACCGGTCGATTGCATCCGGTCCGAGGCCGACACGGCGCAGAATTTCCGCGACCTTCTCCATCGCCTGGGCGCGCGTACCAAGCCCGTGTTCGAGGAACGGCTCGGCGATCGAGGACCCCACCCGCGCGCGTGGATTGAGGCTGGAGAAGGGATCCTGAAAGATCATCTGGATGCTGCGACGCATGCGACGCAGATCAGGCCCGCGGACTGACTTGGCATCGAACCCGTCGACACTGATAGAGCCCGAGACCGGCTCGGTCAGCCTCATGATCGAGCGCCCCGTCGTCGACTTGCCGCAACCGGATTCCCCGACCAGCGCAAGCGTTTCTCCCTCGGCGATCGAAAAGGAAACGTCCTCGACGGCGTGAACCCGACCGGAAACCCGGTTGAGCAGGCCCGAACGGATGTCGAACCGCGTGACGAGGTTCTGCACGTCGAGGACCATCTTGTAACGGGCAGGTGCTACCGCCGTCTTTTCCGGCTCCTGAACCGCGCCAGTCTCCATGTCCACCTTGGGGAAGGGTACGGGCAGATCGATGCCGCGCATGGAGCCGAGCCGTGGCACGGAAGCCAGCAATGCTCGCGTATATGGATGGGTGGGCGCCCGGAAGATTGCCTCGGTGCTTTCGGTTTCCACCTGGTCGCCACGGAACATCACCACTGTGCGGTCGGCGATCTCTGCGACAACACCCATGTCGTGGGTGATGAACAGCACCGACATGCCGCCGTCGCTTTGCAGTTCGCGGATGAGATCGAGGATCTGTGCCTGGATGGTGACGTCGAGAGCGGTCGTCGGCTCGTCGGCGATGAGCAGTTTCGGGCGGCAGGCCAGCGCCATGGCGATCATCACGCGTTGGCGCATCCCGCCGGAAAGATTGTGCGGATATTCGGCAAGGCGCCGTTCGGCAGCCGGAATACGGACACGGTCGAGCAACCGGCGTGCCTCAGCGAGCGCCTCGGCATTGGAGAGATCGCGATGCCATTTCAAGGCTTCCGCCAGCTGGAAGCCGATGGTCAGCACCGGATTGAGGCTGGTCATCGGTTCCTGGAAGACCATTGCCGCCTCGTCGCCTCTCAGGGCCTGCATGGCCTGCGGCGGCAGATCGAGGAGATTGCGGCCATTGAGCAATATCTGCCCGTCGATCCGGCTCGTCATCTTCGGCAAGAGCCGCATGATGGCAAGAGCCGTGACGCTCTTGCCCGATCCGGACTCGCCGACAACGGCGACGGTCTCGTTGGCGCCGACGTCGAAGGAAATATTGCGGACGACGGGTTTCCACTGATCGGCAGAACCGAAGGAAACGGTGAGGTCGCGCACTGAAAGGACCGGATCGAAAGCCGTTTCAGGCGCGATTTTAAGAGTGTCTGACATGATCATGGCGCTTACCTGGACGTCGTTCTTTGGGCGTTGCGCGGATCCAGCATGTCACGTAGTCCGTCTCCGAGAAGATTGATGGCGAGAACCGTGATCGACAGGAACACTGCCGGGTAAAAGATGATGAAGGGCTTTACCAGCCACAGGGTCCGTCCCTCTGCCATGATATTGCCCCAGGATGGGATGACGGGAGGCACGCCCGCTCCAATGAAGGACAGGATCGATTCCGAAATCATTGCACTGGCGCAGACATAGGTCGCCTGGACGATCAAGGGTGCAAGCGTGTTGGGGAGAATATGCTTGAAAATGATCGTTGGCAGGCGTGTACCGCCGGCGACGGCGGCTTCGACATAAGGCTGTTCGCGCAGGCTGAGCACCGTGCCGCGCACCAGACGCGCGGTTCGCGGGATTTCCGCAATGGTGATGGCGATGATGACGTTGGTCACCGAGCCCTTGCTGATCGACATCAGCGCCACGGCAAGCAGGATTGCCGGAATGGACATGAGGCCGTCCATAAACCGCATGACTACAGCGTCGATCGCCTTGACGAAGCCTGACATCAGGCCGATGGCGAGGCCGCCAATGGTCGACAGGATCGCCACCGCAAAGCCGACGATCAATGAGACCTGTGCGCCGTAGAGAACGCGCGTATAGAGGTCACGACCGAGCATGTCGGTGCCGAACCAGTGGCTGGCCGATGAGGGCTGAGCGCGGCGGGCGGCGTCGATGTAGGACGGATCGGTGTTTGACAGCAGCGGCGTCAGAAGCGCGATCAGAAGGACGATGCCGAGCAGGATGGCTCCGGCGATCACGGTAGGATAACGCGTCGTGTCCCTGAGGAAGCTGCTTGCGGATGTGTTGATGGTTGACATCGTTTCGCTCCCTTCAATAGCGGATGCGCGGATCGACGAAGGTATAGGCGATGTCGATCAGGAGGTTGACGAGAACGTAGGAAATGGAAAACAGCAGAACGATCGCCTGAATTACCGGGTAATCGCGCCGCATGATCGATTCCATCGTCAGACGCCCGAGGCCCGGAATGGCAAACACGCTTTCCGTCACGACGGCACCGCCGATGAGAAGGGCAACCCCGATGCCGATGACGGTGATGATCGGAACCGAGGCATTTTTCAGCGCGTGGACAAACAGGATGGAGCGACGGCCGACGCCCTTGGCTTCCGCGGTGCGGATATAATCCTGCTGCAGCACTTCCAGCACGGCCGTTCGGGTGATGCGGGTAATCAGAGCGATATAGGCCGAACTCAGCGTTAGGCACGGCAGGACCAGATGCTGCAACCAGGGCGAAATGCCCTGGGCGATGGGTCTATAGCCCTGCACCGGCAGCCAGCCGAGCTTAAGCGAAAAGCTCCAGACCAGCGCGTAACCGACGACGAAGACGGGAACGGAAAAACCGAGAACCGCAAAGACGGTGATGAAGTGATCAACTTTGGTGCCGGCGCGCCATGCGGCGATGACGCCAAGCGGCACGGCGACGCAGACGGCCAGAATCAAGGTCGGCAACATCAGGGACAATGTCGGCTCGATCCGCTGCCCAATCATCTGCGATACCGGCATGTTGGTCAGCAGCGACGTGCCGAGATCGAACTGCATGATAGATGCGATCCAGCTGCCGAACCTGAAGAGGAACGGGTCGTTCAGTCCGAGATTGGCGCGAATGCGCTCAATGTCTTCCGCCGTCGCCTGTTCACCGGCGATCACCGCTGCAGGATCGCCTGGCGTCAGATAGAGAAGCGAAAAGACGATGAAGGCGACGATCAGCATTACCGGGATGGTCGCCAGGATACGTCTCAGGATGTAGGCATACATGGATTTTCCCCTTATGCGCTGTTGTCGACGCGGGTATTTTCGCGCGCCGCCGTGTCTTCCAGGGGGCTATCGACATGGTCGGCGACCCACAAGGCAAGCAGGGCGCATGCCTTCATGAAATCGTCTATTTCCATGGCTTCATCCGGATTGTGGCTGCCGTTTTCATTGCGAACAAAAAGCATGGTCGAGGGGACACCGGCTTCCGCAAAGGCCGCGGCATCATGAGAGGCCGGGCTGCCGATCTGGGTCACGTCGAGGCCTGAGGCTATGGCTGCTGCCTGCATTTCCGAGATGATCTTCTGCGACATCACCCCGACGGCTGCACCGGCACGCTTGCCGAGTTCGAAACGCACGCCGCGTTCGCCTTCGATGCGCGCGACCTGCTTGAGGAAAAATGCCTCAAGACGGGCAAGCACGGGGGGATCATAGGCACGCACATCAAGGCTGAAAGCGAAGCTACCTGGTACGCTGGTCATGCCATGGACGGCGGCGTCGGTGTGGAACCGCCCGAATGTCACGGCCAGCGGCACGCCAGCGGCCTGTTCCTCGCGCCATTTCGTGTCCATCGCCATGGCAAGGTCGGCTGCCGCCATCGCTGCATCCCGGCGGAAACGGCGGGGCGTGCCGACATGGTCCTGGCGACCGATGACATGTGCTTCCGGATAACGGAAATTGCCGGGAATACCGCTGCAGATCGCAAGCGGTACCTGCATCTCGACAAGGCTCGGTGCCTGCTCGATATGGACTTCCAGAAACGCCCGGATGGACGAAGGATCGAGGGACTTTTCCCGGCGGCCAATCGTCTCGGGATCACCACCGCATTCGGCGATATGCTCGGCCAATGTCCGGTTGGTATCGATCCGACGAGCTTCGAGACCGCCATCCGGCAAGCTGCCCAATGCAGATCGGCTGCCGATATAGGAAACGCCGAACCAGACGCTTTCTTCCGCCCTCACGCCCATGGCGATCACATCGCAGGCGGGCTTCATGCCCAGGTCCTTCAGGGCCGCGATCACCGTCAGTCCGGCGACAACGCCTGCAGCGCCATCGAAATTGCCACCATGCGGAACACTGTCCAGATGCGAGCCCATGATGATTGAGCCTGCCTGCGGGTCGCTACCCCGCCAGGTGGCAAACGTATTCATCGCTGCATCCTGCGTAACGGTCAGCGACAGTGTGTTCGCGTGGTCGGCGATGAGTGAATGTGCGAAATTCTCGCCGGCACCATAGGTGTCGCGAAGAATGCCGGGATTGCCCGGGCTGCCGGCTGCGAGTGTCTCGAAAAGATGCTCGACATCGCCACGGCGTGCTTCGACGGCGGAGAGAATCTGCTGAATGCTAGGGGGCATGGAATTGGGGCTTCTGCTGGTGTGATGGCCGGTTTATCCGAAAGCGAAGAGCCGGCTTTTGTTCGTTGGGACCGGCCGCTCGAAACGAGCCGGCCGATCCCAGGGATCGTATCAGGGGATCAGGCGCGGCGGACGTTCCAGAAGACGGACGTGCCCTTCATGATGCCCTCGATATCGGCGCGATGCAGGGAAGGCTGCTTGTACTGGCCGATCGGATAATAGGGCACTTCCTCGAAAGAGAGCTTCTGAATGTCGTCGGCGATGCGGATCTGATCGCCGGCATCCGCAGTCTCGATCCACTGGGTGCGAAGTGCTTCCATCTTGTCGCTCTTGTACCAGCCGGGAAAGACGCCGTCGCCGCGAAGCGTGCTATGACCAAGCGGGTTCAGCCAGTCGATGCCCTGCCAGTTGCCGACAAACGCGTTCCAGCCCCCTTCTTCAGCCGTGCCCTTGTTGACGCGACGCTTCAGCACCGATCCGAAGTCGATTGCCACATATTCGACATTCATGCCGGCCTTGCGCATGACATCGGCGGCGATATCGCCAAGCGGCTTCTGAGCCAGTGAATCGGCAGGAACGAGCAGCACGACTTTTTCGCCATTGTAGCCCGCAGCCTTGAGCTCTGCCTTGACCTTTTCGTAGTCACGCGGACCGGTAAACACGTCGAGACCACTCTTGCTGGCCATCGGGGTGTCGGGCGTGAAATAACCCAGCGGCGAATAACGGAAGCGTGGATCGGAGCCGGCAACTGCCGTCATGAATGCTTCCTGATCGATGGCGCCGAGCAGGGCCCTGCGGATGGCGGGATTGTTGAATGGCGGTTGCAGGTGGTTGACGCGCATCTGGCAGGTGAAGCCGAGTTCGTCGAGGATCTGGGTGCGCAGATTGGAATCTGCCTCGACCAGGGGCATGAAATCATGCGGCATCGCTTCCTGCCAGTCCTGCTCGCCGGCCTGGACTGCGGTTGTCCCCGTTGCCGCGTCGGGCATCGTGGTCCATTCGACTCGATCGAAATTGACGATCTTGGGTCCGGCCGTCCAGTCCGGCGTGCCGCTCTCGCGCGGCCTGTACTTGTCGAACCGCTCATAGACATTGCGCGAGCCCGGCACGCGCTCGTTGGCGACGTAACGGAAGGGGCCGCTGCCGATCATTTCCGGGATCTGCTTGAACGGATCGGTATTGGCAAGCCTTTCCGGCATCATGAAGCAGGCCGGTGACGCCACTTTGCCAAGTGCGAGCGGAAGATAGGGGAATGGGCGCCTTAGGCGGAAGCGGATAGTCTTGTCGTCCGGTGCCGAAAGCTCGTCCGTCACCTGCATCAGGGAGCTGCCATAAGTGTCGCGTGCCGCCCAGCGGCGAATGCTTGCAACGCAGTCGCGCGCCAGAACCTTTTCGCCATCATGCCAGAACAGCCCGTCGCGTAGCGTCAGCGTCCAAAGCTTGCCGTCATCCTCGACGGTGTGGCCCTCGACCATCTGCGGCGACACTTCGAGGTTTTTGCTCATTCCGTAAAGCGTGTCGAAGACCATATAACCATGCGTACGGCTCACCTGAGCGGTCGTTGCGACCGGATCAAGAAAGGCGAGGTCGATGACGGGAATGAAGCGCAGCGTCGATTGCGATGCGGCACGCGTGATGGAAGGGCTTCCGATAATCGTCGCCGCGGCAGCGGCCTGAAGGAAAGTTCGGCGTCTAAGCATATGTTCCAGCCTCTTTGAACGACGCAAGCCAGCTAGCGCGCAGAGCATGGCTCTGCACGAATGATCAGGTCGCGTCCTTGTTGTTATGACTGGGGGAGAATGCCGCACCGGGAGCCGTAAAGGCAACGGCCATCAATATGATTTATCGGAGATGTATATTTGCGGAACGAATAGCCTCGCCTTGGCAAAAAAGCTGTTGGCTCAATGGCGTAACATCGTTTTTTGCGTCGAACTGAAGATTAGGCATATGGTGCATCCAGCGTGTCCCTCAGTTTGATCGCCGTGTGCTTTGCCACGAACGACACCGACTTCCTGCAAGCGACGGTTCACGAAAAGACCGGCGCGCCGTGAACAGGCATGCATAACCGATCGTTGGCTCGGAAGCTTGAAGCAACCCCGCATGTGCCGTGATTGCACTCGTCAAGGTCGATGGAGATGTTGCTGGACTGCGCGGTTCAGAAGCAGCCAGGATATGGTCGGTCGTTTGCGGATAGGCTGCCGGCATACCGCCGAGATAGGATAATCACTGCAGCCTCCGAGATATCCGAAGGACTGCCGATTCCGGCTGCAACGAGGTCGATGCGTCAGAGCAGGTTTTCAAAAAAATGCCAGTTATACCAATTACATAGACTGATTTTGTTTGCGCCCGGCAACGTTGTGTACGTTTGATATTACAGGTAGTGAACTTGTTCGGCGCTACGTTTTAAACGATTGGTCGCCGGTTTGGATGCCTTAAAGACCTCCAAAGCGGCCTAGCGTCAGTTGGGCGGACCGACAGTCCATTCAAGTTCCCATGGAACAACGCGACAAACACATCGACCTTTGCGGGATCGTGAATTTAGACGCTTTCTAAAACATCGACATTGACCCTCGGCACGCTCTTAAAGAGATGGATGACTCAATTAGTCAGGTATTTGCGGGGGCAAAACATGCAGGTTAATCTCGTTGGCGTTCGACAGCAGCGCGCACGCCATTATCTTTCGGCGACGGCTCTGGGGCTGATCTTCTGCATCGGCAGTATGCCGGTTTCAGCGCAGGACGCCAACGAAGCTACGACGGACGAAACGGAGCTGAAGCCGATCGTCCTGACTGCCGGTGAGCAGTTGAAGCAGGCACCCGGTGTTTCGACCATCAGCTCGGAAGACATTGCCAGAACGCCGCCTGCCAACGACATTTCCGAGATTATCCGGAAGATGCCGGGCGCAAACCTGACCGGGACTACGGCGTCCGGCCAGCGTGGCAACCAGCGTCAGATCGAACTGCGCGGCATGGGACCGGAAAACACGTTGATCGTCGGTGTCGTGCCGTTTGTCGGCCTGATCGTTCCCAATCTCGTCAGCATGGCAATGGGCGACAATCTGCGCAAAAGCCTGCCATGGATCGGCATCAGCGGTGCGGGCCTGATCCTCGTCTGCGATATCGTTGGTCGCAGCATCAATGCACCGTTTGAAATTCCCGTCGGTACGGTGCTCGGGATCGTCGGCAGCGTCTTTTTCCTCTACCTACTGCTGAGGAGGCAAGGCCGTGTCGCCTGAGAAAACCCGGAAAGCCTCGACGCTCGTCCTCCTCTGGCTGGCTGCATTGGCTGTCGCAACCATGGTGGCGTTCATGACCGTCGGCGCCAGGGGAAGCTGGTCCTTCGTGCTGAGCTTTCGCGGCACGCGGCTCGCAGCGATGCTGATCGTCGCCTATGCGATCGCCGTATCGACCGTGTTGTTCCAGACGGTGACCGGCAATCGCATCCTTACCCCGGCGCTGATGGGGTTCGACGCGCTTTACGTGCTCCTGCAGACCTCCATCGTTTTTCTTTTCGGCGCCGCGACGCTGAGCGGTCTCGATGCTCGGCTGATGTTTGTCGTCGAAGTGGCTGTCATGGTTGGATTCTCGTTTGCCCTCTACCGCCTTCTCTTTGGTACTGGTCGGCACAATATCCATCTCGTCGTGTTGGTCGGCATCGTGCTGGGTGGACTGTTCCGCAGCCTGTCCGGCTTCATCCAGAGGATTATCAGTCCAGACGATTTCGTCGTGCTGCAGGACCGGCTGTTTGCCAGTTTCAACGTGACGGACCAGACGCTGGTGGGTGTCTCGGTTTTGCTGATCGGACTGGTGACAATTGCTATCTGGCGGATGTTCCATACGTTCGATGTCATGATGCTCGGCCGCGACACGGCGATCTCTCTCGGCCTCGACCACAAGGCGACGACGATGAAGATCCTTGTTCTCGTCTCGGTTCTGGTATCGATATCCACGGCGCTTGTGGGCCCTGTCACCTTTTTCGGTCTGCTGGTGGCAAACCTTGCCTACATCCTGATGCCGGCGACCAATCATCGCTTCATGCTGCCGGCCGCGGTTCTGGTGGCGGTCATCTGCCTCGTCGGCGGCCAGACCGTCCTCGAACGGGTCTTTGCTTTCGATACGGCGCTTTCGATCATCATCGAGTTCGCCGGTGGGCTGTTCTTCATTATCTTTCTTCTCAAGGGGCGAGTGCGATGATCGGCATTTCCGGCGTCAGCAAATCCTATGGCCAGACGGTCGTCGTTGATAATGTGTCGCTCACCCTGCCGAAAGGCGGGCTGACGGCTATTATCGGGCCGAATGGTGCAGGCAAATCGACGCTGATGTCGATGATTGCACGGCTTCTGCCGATCGATGCGGGTACAGTGATGGTCGATGGGCTCGATGTCGCCCGCACACCGGGGGACGCTCTGGCAAAGCGCCTCTCGATCCTACGACAGGACAATCATCTTGCAGCACGGCTGACTGTTATCGATCTCGTCGCCTTCGGCCGTTACCCTTACAGCAAGGGACGTCTGACTACCGAAGACCGGAGCCATATCGATCGGGCGCTTGGCTACCTCGGGCTTGAAGACCTGAAATACCGGTTTCTCGACGAGCTTTCCGGCGGCCAGCGGCAGCGCGCCTTCGTGGCCATGGTACTCGCACAAGACACCGACTACATGCTGTTCGACGAACCTCTCAACAACCTCGACATCCGCCATGCGGTGGCGATGATGCGGCTGCTACGTGATGCCGCCAGGGATTTCGGCAGGACCGTCGTCGTTGTGCTGCACGACATCAACTTCGCCTCCTGCTACTCCGACCATATCGTTGCCATGCGGCAGGGCAGGCTTTTCAGTCAGGGAAGTCCCGATGAGATCATCCGCGACGAGGTCCTGACCGAGATCTACGAAACGGCGTTCCGGGTGCATGAGTTCAACGGGAACCGCATCGCAACGTACTACTGAATTCCGTATCCGAAGCAGTATGCTGTGCGCGTCTACTGCCTTTTGCGCAAGGGCGATCGCGCAGGCGTGAACGCCGACGATCAGCATGTGCCGTTTAACAAAAGCGTAGACGCTGATGACACGCTCGTGATCGCTGACATCGTGTCGCCGTGATATGCCAGATGCCAGGTGAGGGAGAAGATCATGGACCGTCTGACCGCGAAGGATTTCCCGCAAGAGCTTCTCGAGCTTTATGATTATTACGCGCATGGCAGGATCACAAAGCGAGAATTTTTGGACCGCGCTGGGAAATATGCGGTTGGCGGACTGACTGCTGCGTTGATCCTGTCATCGATGAGCCCGAATTATGCGCTTGCACAGCAGGTCGAGTTCACGGATCCTGATATCATCGCCGAATATATTCGTTATCCATCGCCGAACGGCAATGGTGACGTTCGGGCCTATATGGTCAAGCCGGCCAAGATATCGGGCAAGCTTGCGGGCGTCGTTGTCGTTCACGAAAATCGTGGCCTTAATCCATACATCGAGGACGTTGCGCGCCGTGTTGCCAAGGCTGGTTTTGTTGCCCTTGCTCCGGATGGTCTGACCTCTGTTGGAGGTTATCCAGGCAATGATGAGAAAGGGCGAGCGCTTCAGCAATCCGTTGATCCCACAAAGCTGATGAACGATTTTTTCGCTGCTGTGGAATTCCTGATGAAGAGCGACCTGACCACGGGTAAAGTGGGCATGACGGGTTTTTGCTACGGCGGTGGTGTCTCGAATGCTGCAGCGGTCGCCTATCCGGAGCTGTCTGCTGCAGTGCCTTTTTATGGTCGACAACCCAAGGCCGAGGATGTCGCGCGCATAAAAGCTCCGCTTCTGCTTCACTATGCCGAACTGGATAAGGGTGTGAACGAGGGATGGCCGGCCTACGAGGCGGCCTTGAAAAAGGAAGGCAAAACTTACGAGGCTCACATCTATCCTGATGTAAACCACGGCTTCCACAACGATTCCACTCCTCGCTATGATGAGGCCGCCGCCAAATTGGCATGGGACCGCACGATCGCATGGTTCAACAAATACCTCGTTTGATTTGCGCATGCCGCGTTCGGGCGACATTCAGCCGCGCAACTGACTGACCGCAAGCCCAGTCACACCCAAGAGCGTGAGGCCATGGATGCAAGCGACCGGCAGGGCGGAAGAGTCAAAGGTGCCGCCAATGCAATTGACCTGAGCCCCATCGTCCCTCCGGATTTCAGGAAAGTCTTGGGTTTTCAATCGGGCCTTATGCGGCCTGTTTTTCCAGAACGATTTTCTACGCAAATTCACTGGGTGTGATGTTACCCAGTGACGAGGTGGACTTCCTTTATGGGTTTGGGAAATGAGGTCTGTGATTTATTCGGTATGAACGGTCACCTTCATCCTTGCTCAGAGCGCATCGGGGTCAAGGCGTCGTCCGTTTTGGGCGTCGAAAATATGGATTGCGTTCAATTCGGGCATTACTGTCAGTGTCTCGCCCGGCTTCACCGGGGCGCGGTAGCGCAGCATGACCTGCACTTCCTCGCCGCCAAGATCGACCACCAGCAGGGTTTCGGAACCGAGCGGTTCCACCAACACCACCTTTGCGGGAACTCCGCCTCCTTCCGGAGACAAGGTCAAGGCCTCTGGCCGGATGCCGTAGAGAACGTCGTCGGCTGGGGAAAAGCCAGGTGGGACCGGCAGTTTTGTACCGGCACGGGTTGTGAAACCTTCTACCGATAGTCTGCCGGGCAACAGGTTCATACTCGGCGAACCGATGAAGCCCGCGACAAAGCTCGTCTGCGGCTGGTCGAACAGGTCGAGCGGCGCGCCCTGCTGTTCGACAACACCGCCGCGCATTACGACGATCCGGTCGGCCATGGTCATGGCCTCGATCTGGTCGTGGGTCACGTAGATGACGGTGGCGTTCAACGTTCTCTGCAGCTTGCGGATCTCCGTGCGCATCTGCACCCGCAGTTGGGCATCGAGATTGGAAAGCGGCTCGTCGAAGAGAAACACTTTTGGATTGCGGACGATGGCGCGACCCATCGCGACACGCTGACGCTGGCCGCCCGATAGTTGCCGGGGCTTCCGATCGAGAAGCTCTCCGAGCCCCAGAATATCGGCTGCCCGCATGACTTCGCGCTCGATCGTGGCTGCCGGTTCGCGCCGAAGCTTCATCGAGAAGCCCATGTTTTCCCGCACGGTCATATGCGGATAGAGCGCGTAGTTCTGGAATACCATGGCGATGTCGCGATCGCGGGGTGCGAGATCGGTGACATCCTCGTCATCGATGCGGATTTCGCCGCCGTTGACCCGTTCCAGACCGGCGATCGAGCGCAGCAGTGTCGACTTGCCGCAACCGGAAGGGCCGACCAGCGCGACGAATTCGCCGTCGGCCACATCGACGCAGACGTCATGCAGAACATCGGTCTGGCCAAACGATTTGCGCAGGTTGTTGATCGCGACCGAGGCCATCAGCGAGCTCCCTTGTGAATGAAACCCGTTGCGTTGCGAAGATCAGGTGTGACGAAATCGGGGGGAACGAGACGCGGCAGCCGGCGCATGAGGGCGGCAGCGACGGTCAGCAGCTTCTCTTCGCCGCCCCAGGGAGCGACGATCTGCAAGCCGATGGGGAGGCCTGTCTCGTCCAGTCCGCAGGGGATGGAACATGCCGGCAGACCGCAGAGGTTGAACGGGAAGGTGAACGGCGTCCAGTCCGCACGCCAGCCACGATCCTGCGGGCCGGGATAATCATGCCAGAGAGGGAAGGCCGCATGCGGCATGGTCGGCAGGATCAGCACGTCATGCTGAGCAAAGAGCGCCCGTAACCGTGCCATGAAGTCGCCGCGCACCCGATGATAGGCCTTGGCATAGGCCTGCCCGGTGATCGTCTGGCCAACACGGATCAGTTCCTGCAGTCCCCATTCCATCAGGTCCCGGCGCTCGGCCGGATAGTCATCCGCCATCATCGCGGTTCCGGCGGAAAGGATGGTGATATAGGCAGCTTCCGAATCCGGCAGGTCGAGGGTGGCATGCTCGATGCTGACACCGTCCGCAGACAGGAGCTGTGCCCCATTTCGCACGGCGGTTGCCGTGACAGGATCGACCGCGGCGTCGGAAATGGTTGCAAGCAGGCCGACGCGCATGCCTTTTATCGGTCGGCCAAGTGCAGAACTCAACCGGCCGCCAAGTGGTGCGGCCCCGGTGTTTACTGCGGCATCGACCAGCGACGGTCCGGTCCGGTCCGCCAAGGCATCCAGCATCAGCGCAGCATCGGCAAGCGAGCGCGCCAGCGGGCCGGCGGCGACGAGCGGGCCGGTGATCGAAGGGAGCGGAAGGGTGATTGTGCCGGCGCCCGGTTTGATGCCGACAACGCCGCAGAAGGATGCCGGAATGCGCACCGAACCGCCGCCGTCATTGCCCAGATGCAGCGGGCCGAGGCCGGCCGCCGCTGCGGCGCCGGCACCGCAGCTCGAGCCGCCGGTGGTCATGGCGACGTTCCAGGGATTGTGGGTCGCGCCCGTCAACGGGCAGTCGCTGACGCCCTTGTGGCCAAATTCGGTTGTCGTCGTCTTGCCGAGGAGGACTGCGCCCTGCGACAGAAGCCGTTCGACGGTGATTGCGCTGGTCTTGGCAATCGCCTTTTCCGGTTCGATCACCTTGGTGCCGCACAGTGTCGGCCAGCCCTCGACATCGATCAAATCCTTGATGGAGACGGGGACGCCATCGAGAATGCCCTTGGGAAGTCCCGCGGCCCAACGTGCGGCCGATGCCTCTGCCTCGCTCAGGGTGCGCGCCTCGTCCAGGTAGCAAAAGGCGTTGAGTGCCGATGCCGTCTCATCGATACGCGCCAGACAGGCCTTGGCCACGTCGACAGGCGAGAAGCTGCCGCTTCGGAAGCCATCCAGCATCTGGATGGCGTTCAACTGATTTAGGTCCATGATCAATCCTGCAAATCGAGCTTCCACTCAGCCGGCACCAGGCGATGCCGGCTGGGCGATGATGCGTGCTAACGGATGGCGCGGTTGGCGCGTTCGGCAGCTGACGTGAGCGCTTCCGATGCCGAAACGCCGCCGGTGACGATTTCGTTGGTCGCCGTGGCAAATGCATCGAAGATCATCGGTGCCTGAGGGTGGAAGAGGATTTCCTTAGAGCGTCCAACATCTGCCGTCGAGAGGCTGTCGAGGGCTGCCTTCGCCGCCTGCGGGCCGAAGGACTTGCCGAAGGCGTCGCTCGACCATGCAGAGGCGCGTGTGGTGGCTAGCCCCTTTGCCGATGCAAGCATTGCTGTCGGTTTCGAGGTTGCCCAGACCATGAACAGGAATGCCGCCTTCTTCTGCTGCGACTTGGCATTGATGCAGGCCTGCCAGCAGGACATGTATGGGGTCACGGGATGGCTGCCGTCGGAGACCAGCGACGAATAACTGACCTTGCCGGCCACACGGCTTTTCGCCGGATTGCCGATCGTGGTTGCGAAGTTGGAACTGTCGGATGCGATGGCGACCGCGCCCTGGGTGAAATCGTTCAGCACTTCATACCAGTCATAGGTGCCGACGCCCATCGGGCCGGCTTCGCGCAGAAGCTGGCCGTAAATATCCAGAGCCTTGATACCCTCGGCGCTGTGGAAGGCAACCTTGCCGCTGTCGTCGACCATGCGACCGCCATGGGAGAAGAGGAAACCCATTGATGCCGCCGTAGCGCTGCTTGCTGCCTTGGCGCGCATGGCAATACCGGCCATGCCGTTGGATTTCAGGGCCTTCGCTGTTCCCAGCAGCTCTTCGAACGTCTTCGGGATGCTCGCCTTGGCGTTGCTCATCGCTTCGTCGTTGAAGAACATGATCTGCGATTCCGAAGTGATCGGGAATGCGTAGCGTTCACCATTCTTCCAGACCGGGAAACCGCGCGCGGCACCGAGCAGATCGTCCTCGGCGTACCAAGCAGGATCGAGCAAATCCTTGTTCGAATAGTAGCTGTTAAGTGGCTCAAGCCATCCCGCACCAATGCCCTGACCATAAGAGAGGTACATGAAGACGTCCGGGACGGAGCTGCCGGCGCCGAGCTTGACGGGAAGCGAGGTCAGGAATTCGGATTCCGACTGAAAATCGGTGGTCACGGTGATGCCCGTCAGTTCGGTAAACAGCGGGATCAGCGGAAGAATGGCGTCCGACCAGGGATGTGTGGCGCCGGCCAGGGTGATGGCGGTCCCCTTTGCCTGCTGCCAATCGACGGAGGCGCTCGAATACTGGGACAAGTCGGCCTGCGCGAACGCCCGGCGCGTTATTATGCTCGGGCTTGCGATTATGGCTGCACCGCCCAACATGATCTGGCTGAAGCGGCGGCGGTTCATGCTGAAAGAAGGTTTTTCTGGAAACATCACGTTCACCTCTGTTGATATGTTGATCTCGGGCGCTTCGGCCTTCTTCAATTGTTGTTATTTGACGGCACCCAATGTCAGGCCCTGGACGAGCTGCCGCTGGAAGGCGAGCAGGATGACGATGACCGGGACGAGCATCAGCGTCGCCGTGGCAGACAGGCGACCCCACTCGATCTGCTGGTAGCCGATGAATTTGTAGAGACCGACCGAGATCATCGGGATCTGTCCGCCGAGGATCAGCGAGAACAGAAATTCGTTCCAAGTGAAGAGGAAGACCAGTACGCCGACGGCGGCAATCCCTGTGCGGCTGAGCGGCAGGATGATGGTGAGGAAGGTGCGGAAATAGCTTGCGCCATCGATATAGGCCGCATCCTCCAGCTCCTTGGGGATTTCGGCGAAGAAACCGCGCATCAGCCAGATCACCAGCGACAGGTTCAACGCGACATGGGAGATGACGAGGCCCGCATGGGTGTTAAGCAGGCCGAGGCTCTGGAACATCACGAAGAACGGAATGAGCATGGCAACCGGTGGGGTGAAGCGTGTCGACAGGATCCAGAAGCCGATATCGGTGCTGCCGCGGAAGCTGAACCGGGCCAGCACATAGGCCGCCGGTGTGCCGATGATGATGGCGAAGAAAGTCGTGGCGACAGAGACGCCGAGGGTTGTCCAGAAATAGCCGAGGATCACCGGGTCGCCGATCACGGAGGCGTAGTTATCGAGCGTCGGGACGAAGACGAAGATTGGTGGACGCGCGACAACATCGACGGGCTGCTTCAGCGAGGTGTTGAGCAGCCAGTAAAGCGGGAAGAGCGTCCAGGCGCAAAAGAGAAACAGGATGATGCGGCGCGCCCATGTACCGATCCCGGCAGGCTGTGTCCCGGTCATTGGCCTTCTCCCGTGATGGTCAGCAGCTTGGTTCGGCGCAATAGAAGCTGGGACATGGCGATGATGATCAGCATCATCAGGATCGCGATGGCCGCACCGCGGCCTAGCACGGTGAATTCCAGCGCCTCCTTGAAAGCGAAGACATTGAGCGTGGTGGTGGAGCGCCCCGGCCCTCCGCCGGTCAGCACGTAGAAGGCATCGAAGGCCTTCAGTGCATCGATTGCCCGCAACAGCACCGCGACGACCATGAACGGGAAAAGCATGGGAAGGGTAACGAAGCGAAGCGTCTGCCATTCGGTTGCGCCATCGATCTGGGCCGCCTCGGTCGGCTCAGCCGGCAAGGCCGCAAGGCCGCCCGACAGGATGAGAATGATGAACGGCGTCCAGTGCCAGGCATCGACCACGACCATGGTCAACATCGCAAGGTTCGGAGAGCCGAGCCAGTCCTGTGGCGGAAGGCCCAGCGACTGCATCAGATAGTTGACTACGCCAAGACTGGGGTTGAGCATCATCCGGAAGGTAAAGATCGCCGCGACCGGCGTGATCGCCAACGGCAGGATCAAAACGGTGCGCAAAGGCCCCGACCACAACGAGCTGGTGCGGAAGAGCAGCAGTGCCACCGTCAGGCCCAGACCCATTTCCAGGCAGACTGCGAGGGTGACGAATACGGCGGAACGCCAGAGTGCCTGGCGGAAGTCGCTGGCTGTCAGCAGCTCGATATAATTTCCAAGGCCTATGAACTTCGTCGGCGGGTTCGATAGCATCATATCCGTCAGACTCAGAACGACACTGACGCCGAAGGGAACGACCGTGAATGCCAGCAGCAGCGCCATGGCCGGCATCAGCATCAACACGATGAATCGACTTGGTGAATGTGTCGATCGCCTGCTGCGGGTGTTCGAAGCCAAGCAGCACTCCCCATAGTTGCCGTCGAACGGGGAAAGCCCGTCGTCCTTAGGCAAGGTTAGGCGTCAAGGGCCATCGCGGCTTGACATTTGTTACCTGCTTGTTGACATTTTCTGCCAATCCGCATGCCTGTCGAGGTGTGCTACAAAAATGGCTGACCTGCGCGCTTCTCCCGGTGCAATCGTTTTTTCGCCGGGCCGTACGCAAACAGCCAACGGGAACTAAGTTCGCGAGTGGCACGGCGGAGATCGTCAGTCCAGTTCGCGGTGGAATTGGAGTGAGTAAGCCCAATGGTCGCTCATGTCGTCAGTTCTGCTCGTTTCGGGCTGGAGAACTGTCTCAGCGCACTCGGCGTCGACGCTGATGGTCTGGTGAGATCCGCGGCGCAGCAACAAACCATTCCGCTTGCTGCCTTTGCAGAAACTCTGGAAATGGCGGCATGTGTGACGGAGCGCCCTGACTTCGGTCTCTATTTTGCACAGAGTTTCGATATGCGAAGCTTCGGCGCGCTCGGGCACCTCATGTATCGCGCGCCGACGATCGGCCACAGTTTGCGCGCCTACGTCGCCTATTACGGACGCATCCAAAGCAAAACCAATGTTGAACTGCAGGTTTCAGGCGATCTGGCGTCGGTATCTTATCAGGTTCAGGATTCATCGATCAAATATTACCGTCAGGATGCGGAGTTCTCCACGGGCATACTGATGCGTTTTCTGTCTGCCGCATGCGGGTCGCAATGGCGAAGAGCTGGATTCAGGTTTGCCCATGGGCCGCATTCCAGTCACCTGCAACAGGGGCAAAGCCGATATCCGACACCTTTCGCCATTCAGCCAATCTTCAATGCGCGAACCAATTGCGTAGAGTTTCCCGCTGAATTCCTGCGGGCTGGCAATCCGCTGGCGGACGATGATCTTGCCGATATCCTCCAGGCCCATATGGAGCTTCAGCCGGTCGTCGGGGTGAATGCCACGGGATTTGCGGAAATGCTGCGTGTGCTTCTTAAAGACGAGCTACTCTGTGGTCGCGGCATCGCCATAAAGGATGTAACGCGTCTTCTTGGCTGCTCCATGCGCAGTCTGCAGCGAAACTGCGCAATGCAAGGCCTTTCCTTCCGTGACATTCGAAACCAAGCGGTGATGACTGTGGCCGTGGACTGGCTCCGAAACACAGATCTGCCGGTGACCGACATCGCGTTTCGGCTCGGTTTCAGTGAGACGAGTTCCTTCTCGCGCGCTTTCCGCAATTTTTCGGGATCGAGCCCATCGAAGATGCGTGACGACTATTCTCGACAATAGATCACTTAGAACGCGTTTTGCATCGCATGAATCGCTGATACGTGGCCGATGTTGGAGTACCTGCGGTTTTGCATAGCAACACAGCGACCGGGCTTGTGGCATCCGGGTTCGCAGCCGGTGGTCCGCTCGGCTTGATGCCGGCTTTGTCCTTTATGCCTGGAGCTAACGTCGGCACAACATTGATCGTGCTGGTCACCTGTGCCGGCGGCCGAGTGACTAGATAACGCCTCATGACATTTCCAGCCTCGCGGCTCGGTTCAAAACGAGAAAGTCGTCACCACTGACATGCAACAAACAATCAAAGCTTTGTGTTGCAGCGCAAAAACTATTTTACTTTACAAAATAACATAAATTTGTGAAGCATGGCCATCTGATCATTTTTCGATAGGGCCGAAGACATTGTCGAACCTCCGTTTTGCCACCCGCCTCAACTCGTTTGCCTCGAATCCTGCCGCTGAGTGGCCGGACATGAAGGGCAAGCCGTCGGTTCTGCAGATGGCGGCGCGTGCCGCCAAGGTCGATGGCCTCACCGATCTGGACCTCAACTACCCCGATCACGTCGGTGAAAAGCCGATCGAGCTGAAGCGCAAGCTGGAAGATATGGGCTTGGCGATCAATGGTTTTGCCATGCGTTATTACGCCAACCCGGCTTTCAAGCTCGGCGCGTTCACTCATCCGGATGAGAGCGTTCGCCGTGAGGCGATCGACCTCACAAAGGCCGGTATTGATGCCGCCCGCGAAGCAGGTTCCAACCTGATGACCATCTGGCTTGGCCAGGACGGTTTCGATTATGCCTTCCAGGCTGACTATGATCGTATGTGGCAACACGAAATCGACGGAATTCGTGAAGTTTGTGAACATGATGCCGATTGCCTGATCTCGATCGAGTACAAGCCCAACGAGCCGCGCTCCTACAGCCTGATGCCGGACTGCGCCACAACGCTTCTGGCGATCAAGGAAGCCGGATGTGCCAACCTCGGCGTCACGCTCGATTTCGCGCATGTGCTTTATGCCGACGAACAGCCGGCTTTCGCCGCTGCCATGATCGCCCGCCACAGCCGCCTGCTCGGCGTTCACCTCAATGACGGCTATGCCAAGCGCGATGATGGCCTGATGGTCGGTGCGGTGCACTCGATCCAGACCATCGAACTGCTGCGCCAGATCCGCCGTGACGGTTACGATGGCGCGATCTATTTTGACACCTTCCCCGACATGACCGGCCTCGATCCGGTTCATGAATGCGAAGTCAACATCCAGACCGTCAAGCGTATGCTGAAGGTCGTCGATCGCCTTGAGGGCGACAACCGCCTCGGCAGCGCGATCGACCGTCAGGATGCCGTCACTGCGCAGTCGATCATTCAGGAGGCAATGCTCGGCGACGTCGCTTGAGGAGGCTCCAAGAGACATCTTTTATTCCAACAACCACACCTGGGAGGATACCATGAACAGACACCTGACATCCGCGATCGCCGGCATGGCGCTCGCGCTGATGGCAAGCGCGGCCTTCGCGCAGGAGCTTGCACCGCTCAACTCGGATACCGAAAAGGACCGGGTCGACTGGTCGCAGCTTGAAGCGAAATACGGCGCGTTTCCGAAAATTCCGGAAGGCACGCGCGCCGGCGGCGTTTCCAAGACGCTCACCAACGAATACTGGCGTTCGCTCGGCGAAGGTTATGAAAAGTTCGGCGAAAAGGCCGGCGCGACTGTTGCCTATCAGGCAGCGCAGAGCGAGGGCGATCAGCTGGGTCAGCTGACGATTGCCGAAGGCATGGTCACCACCGGCTTCAACGTCATTCTCGTGTCGCCGCAGACCGATGCCAACCTGCAGCCGGTCATGGAACAGGCCAAGGAAGCCAACATCCCCGTCGTCAACGTCAACGATGCCGTCGTGCCGCAGGCCGAACACTATGTCGGCAACGTCCAGCGTGACAACGGCGTACGTGTTGCCAAGTGGTTCGTCGACAACCGCCCGGAAGGCGGCAAGGTCGCCATCATCGAAGGGCAGGCCGGCGTGTTTGCCGCTGTCCAGCGCACAGCGGGCTTCAAATCCACTATTGGCGAGAACTCCAAGTTCCAGGTCGTTGCCAGTGTTCCGGGCAACTGGGATCGCCAGCAGTCCTACGATGCCGCCACCAACATTCTGCAACAGAACCCGGATCTCGTCGGCTTCTATTGCAACAATGACGGCATGGCATTGGGTGTCATCGAAGCGGTCAAGGCTGCCGGCCTGCTCGGCAAGGTCGCCGTGTTCGGCACGGATGGTATTTCAGATGCCTACAAGTCGATCGAGGCCGGCGAACTGACCGGCACGGTCGACAGCTTCCCGATCCTGACCGGTGAAGTGGCGATGGAAACCGCGCTGCGTCTCGTCGCAGGCCAGAAGGTGGCCCGTGTCGTCGCCACTCCGCAGGCGCTGATCACCAAGGACAACCTTGCCAAGTACAAGGGCGACGGTGTCGATATCCGCGCCGTGCTGATGAAGGATGCTGCGTCCGCGCAGTAATCGCAACAGGAGCCGGTCCTCCCGAGACCGGCTCCCCTCCTTTGATGAAAGCACCGAGATGACGACAACGGCTCGCCTCAAGTTCGAGGGCATCACCAAGACCTTTCCAAGCGTCAAGGCGCTTTCGGATGCGACCTTTTCCATAAAGCCCGGTGAAGTTCACGCTCTTCTCGGCGAAAACGGCGCCGGCAAGTCGACGCTGCTGCGCATTCTGTCCGGTGTGTCGCGCCAGACCAGCGGCGATTTTTACGTCGATGGCAAGCTTGCCACGTTCAGGAGCCCCGAGGATGCCCGCCGCGCCGGCATCGCCATGATCCATCAGGAACTGCAGCAGATCCCCAATCTGACTGTGGCGCAGAACATGTTTCTCGGCCATCCGCTGAAGACTGCCGGCGGATTGCTGGTCAATCGTCGCGAGCAGGAAAAGCGCGCGGCTGCAGCGCTTGCCATGATCGACCCGTCGATCGACCCTTCGACGCCGATCAAGAACCTGAAGGTGGCGCAGCGGCAGATCGTCGAGATCGCCCGCGCACTGCTCGAAAATGCCAGGATCGTCGCGATGGACGAGCCGACGTCGAGCCTGACGCCGGCCGAGTTCGAGAGCCTTGCCGTCATCATCGAGAAGATGGCGGCTTCGGGCGTTGCGATCATCTATGTCTCGCACAAGATGGACGAGGTTTTTCGCATCTGCCACCAGGGCACCGTCATGCGCGACGGCAACGTGGTCGGCACAGTCGACCTGCGCACCGCCGCCCAGTCGGACGTGATCGCGATGATGGTCGGCCGCGAGCTAATGCAGGAAGAACACAATTCGTTTGTGAAGGAGGACGTTCGTGTCGAAGTGCGCAGCCTTTCCTCCGCGGTCACGCATGTCCGCGACGTCTCCTTCACAATAAGACGCGGCGAAGTCGTCGGCATTGCCGGCCTGGTCGGCTCGGGACGTACCGAACTGCTGCGCCTTCTGGCCGGTGTCGACAAGATCGGGTCCGGCGAGATCAGCATCGACGGCCGTGCGCTGAAGTTGACAAACCCGCGCTCCGCCATCTCGGCCGGGATCGGCCTGCTGCCGGAAGAGCGCAAGCGCGAGGGCATCATCCCCATGCGGCCGGTGTCGTTGAACATGGCGCTGCCGTCCTTGCGGAAATTCGCAAAAGTTGGCGTCGTTCGCCATTCGACCGTTAACAATACCGCCGAGACATTGCTGAAACGGGTCAACCTGCGGCCATTCCAGATCGATCGTCCGATCAAGCTGTTCAGCGGTGGCAACCAGCAGAAGGCGATCATCGCCCGCTGGCTGGCTGCCGGATCTGAAATCCTGCTGTTCGACGAACCGACACGCGGTATCGATGTCGGCGCCAAGTCCGAAATCTATCATCTGATCGAAAACCTCGCCGCCGAAGGCAAGTCCGTCATCGTTGTCTCCTCGGAACTTCCCGAGGTCATCCGGCTGTCGGACCGGGTCATCGTCATGCGCAACGGCCGCATCGCCGCCCAGCTGGAACGACACGAGCTGACGGAACAGGCGATCGTCTCGCACGCCGTCGGCGATAGCGAGCCAAATACACATTCCTCGACGCAGGAGCACACCCATGTCTGATATCGCCGCCGAAACGCCCAAGCGTTCCTCGAAACTCTTCAGCTCGTTCTCGCTGCGTGATGCCGGCACGCTGATCGGCCTGATCATCATCATGGCCGTGTTTGCGGCGCTGGTGCCGGGCTTCCTGTCCGAGCGCAACCTCATCAACATCCTGCAGCAGTCGAGCATCAATGCCTGCATCGCGCTGGGCATGACGCTGGTCATCATTTCCGGCGGCATCGACCTGTCGGTCGGTCCGACTGCGGCGATTTCCGCCGTGCTGACGGCCGCTCTCCTGGTGACGGGCGTTCCCGTGCCCGTGGCGCTGCTTGCCGGTCTCGGCATCGGCGCCTTTTGCGGTCTCGTCAACGGCGTTCTGGTCGCCTATGTCGGCCTTCAGCCGTTCATCGTCACGCTCGGGACGCTCAGCACCTACCGCGCCATCGCGCTGATCTATACGGGCGGCAATCCGGTTCTCGGCGTGCCGCAGGGTTTCCGGTCACTGTTCAACGGCAATGTGGGTGGCATTCCGAACTCGGTTATCATCGTTGCAGTCGTCGCTTTCGGAGCATGGGTCCTGCTCAAGAAGACGCCGATCGGTGAATATCTACTCGCTGTCGGCGGCAATGAAGAAGCGTCCTATGTCGCCGGTGTGCCGATCGCGCTTACCAAGATTACCGCCTACGTGATCTCCGGCGTTCTGGCGGCGCTTGCATCCTTCATTCTGATCGGTCGCCTCGGTGCCGCAGAGCCTATCCTCGGCAATCTCTGGGAACTTGATGCCATTGCGGCCGCCGCAATCGGTGGTGCGTCGCTGATGGGCGGCAAGGGCTCGATCGTCGGCACCATCCTCGGCGCCATCATTCTCGGTGCCATGCGCAACGGTTTGACGTTGATGAACGTCCAGGCTTTCTATCAACTTCTCGCAACGGGCCTTATAATTCTTGTCGCAATGATGATCGATCGCGCGACAAGGGGACGGGGATGAATTCCGACAATATGGATCCGAAGGCGGTCGGCCCGCGCATTCGCATGCGCCTGCCACTGCTGACGCCGCTGGAAGCACGGGTGGTTGAGACCGTCTTTGCGCTGCGCAGCTTCAATGACGATACGTCGCTGAAGGAAATCGCAACCGATGCCGGCGTCTCGGAAGCCATGGTCGTAAAGATCACCAAGAAACTGGGGTTTGCGGGTTATCGCGAATTCCGCAATGCGGTTTCCCAATATAACCGTTTGCCGACGGCGGAAATGCACCAGGAACTGTCCATCGAGGACACGTCTCAGGAAATCATCCAGAAAGTATTCCGCACCTCGATCCAGGCGCTGGAAGAAACCCTCTCGATCATGGATGTCAAAGCGTTCGACCGCGCTGCCGACCTGATCCATGGTGCCCGTCAGCGCGATTTTTATGGTGTCGGCGGTTCAGCGCAGATCGCCCGCGATGCGGCTCACAAGTTTCTGAGGATCGGCGTGCGCGCCAGCGTCTATGACGATTCCCACATGATGCTGATGTCCGCTTCGTTACTCGGCAATGACGATATTGCCGTCGGCTTCTCGCATTCCGGCAACACAATGGCCGTTATCGAGGCGATGCAGACCGCCAGACGCAACGGTGCCCGCACGATTGCGATCACCAATTACAATGAATCGCCGCTGGCGCAGCATGCCGACGTCGTTCTCTGTTCGACAGCGCAGGGTTCGCCGCTGATGGGCGAGAATGCGGCCGCCCGCATCGCCCAGCTCAATATTCTCGACGCCGTATTCGTGGCTGTTGCGCAGCGCGATTACACCGCCGCCGAAAACCATCTCGAAAAGACCATGGCGGCCGTCGCCTCCAAACGGAAAGACAAATTCCTATGACTGCATCCACCCCCGCCGTCGTCGTCTTCGGCAGCCTGCATTACGACATCATCGTCAAAGGCCCGGCGCGGCCGCGCAAGGGTGAGACGGTCACCGGCTCGGCGTGGAATCCGGCCTGCGGCGGCAAGGGTGGAAACCAGGCGGTTTCTGCCGCGAAGGCAGGCGTGCGGTCTGCGATGATCGGTGCCGTGGGTGACGACGACTTTGGCGGCGCACTCACCGTCAATCTTGCCGCAAACGCGGTCGAACTCGATTATGTCCGGATGATCGAAGGCGCCGCCTCTGGCATGAGCGTGGCAATCTTCGATTCCGAAGGCGACTATGGCGCAGTCATCGTTTCGGGCAGCAATCTTCAGCTTGGGCAAACCGATGTACAGCAGGCCGCATCGCTGTTTCAGGCCGGCAATATCCTCGTCTTGCAGAACGAAGTGCCGGATCCGGCGAATGTGCTGGCGGCTTCAGCAATGAAAAGAGCAGGGGGCAAGGTTGTTCTGAATGCCGCGCCGGTAAGAGACCTGTCGCCCGAACTGGCGGGGTTGATTGACGTTCTGGTCGTCAACGCTGTCGAAGCGGAGGCGTTGGCTGGTGGTGCCGAGATCGATACGCTCGACGATGCGATTGCGGCAGCGCGCGTTCTTGCAAAAACCTTTCCGGTGGCCGTCGTTACGGCTGGCGGTGCAGGCGTTGCCTATGCGCAGCACGACGGTGAAGAGGCGACGATACCGGCAATCAAGATCAAACTTGTCAGCACACATGGCGCCGGTGATGAATTTATCGGCGTATTGGCCGCGCAATTGCTACAGGGAGAAAGCATGAAGATCGCGCTTTCTGCGGCCAACCAGGCCGCTGCGATCCTTGTGAGCTCGCAGCGCTGAACATTTTTCAGCAAAACCAACGACAAGAAAATTTGACAGGACAGAGTCGGCCACCTTCTTAAGCACTGACCCCAAAAGCTGGCTCGCGATGAGTTAGGTCGAATTCGCTTACGTGGTTTCAAGCAGGGGCAATGTTATGTCATCCGGAAGTTCGGTGCGGCATCATCGGCATAATATTGATTGTTTCCCCGAATATAGGCTGGTGTCCGAATAATGCGGACGGTGGTTCGCTTCCTATCAAGGGCCTAAGACGACTATCATTGTCCGTAGCCGATTTTTCCGAACCGGTTTATCCGGCGAATGCACCGACGGAACCTGTGCTTGGCGACAAGCCCTTCACAAGATGAAGTTGCTTCGGTTGTAGAGATGCACGAATCCCATTTTCGCGAGGTTGGTGTGTGAGATATTCGCCTTTTCAACCGACGGCACCTCGGTTTCGACCACGAAAGTCGATACGTTGCGGGCTGCGCCTTCCTGTAAACGAGCGTGAATAAGGGCCTTCTGCGCGCCGCGGTTTCGAAAGCTTGGAACTGTCGTTCCTCCGCCGAGCCAGGCAAAAGATCCTGAAGCGAACATGGCTCCGGTTCCAACCGGTGTTGCTCCGTCCAACGCGAAGAAGCACGACCATCCGTCTCGTCCGACGATTGCGGACCATAGAGCGGCGAGGTTTTCCGGAAAGCCGAACCCTGCGCACATCATTGTGCCGAACAATTCGGCTTCATCGCGCCCAACTTTGCGTGTTTTTACATCTGCTTGCGATGGAAGGGAGACAGAATGTGCGTCTCGCCTGAGCTTTGCCCATCCGGGACCATAGGCAGCCAATCCCTTCGCCTGGACCCAATGTTTCAACTCGTCGGATGCGGCATCGATGTTGACCTGAAGGAACCGGTTACCCGCCTTCATGTTCATCCAGGCATAGGCTTGCTCGAGGTCTTCGGGCGCGCTGAGACCGAGGATGCGATTGAGACCGATAGCAGGCGCGCGTGGAAGTGAGATCGTGCATCCGCCACGGATGGAAATGCACTCGAATTGTTCATCGCCCGGCAATCGCCCATGGGCGGCTTGATACAGATCCATGAAAGCCTTGGCCTCAATGGCGTCTTCTTTCGTCGGGTAAGGATAATCAGAAGAACGGGGATCCAAGACAGTGCTCCTGAGCCGAAAACCTAAGGTTGACGGATAAGGAGGATCATTTGCTTAATAACGCGACAAGCGCAGCGGCGATTTCCTGCACATGTTCCCCAATCGAAAAATGCCCGTGCCAGGAACGTGTCGGGTAATTGCACCATCACATCGGACACATTTGCAACCACGTTTCCAGACGTCTTGCAAATGGTCTGGTGCGGTGTAACGTCCGGCTTTTATCTATTTATGAGGGCAAAGTGCCAAACGACGGCGAGCTCCGTACCTTTCCCAGGCAAAGCCTCTACCAGTTCGGCGATTTCCGCTTGCTGCCAGAGGCGCAGGCCCTTCTGCACAAAGGAGAACCTGTTGCGCTCGGCGGACGGGGATTCGATATACTGACCCTGCTTGTAACGCGGGCTGGCGAGGTGGTCAGCAAGGCCGAGCTATTCGCTCATGTCTGGCCGGGCTACATTGTCCACGACCACAATTTGAAGGTCAATGTCGGCAATTTGCGGCGTTCGCTGGCCGATCTCGATCCTTTGACGGAGTATATCGCGACGATCGCAGGTCGTGGCTACAAGTTTGTCGCCGCAGTGGACAGCAATCGCCCGGCGGTGGCGCGGCACGGGTCTTCAATCCAGAGCCATTATGCCGCCCCGCCTCGTGTGCGAGAACTCCTTGGCCGCGATGATGCGATCCGGCAAATCTCCGAAAAGCTCGATCAGCCGGGTTATGTCGCAATCGTCGGGCCGGGCGGTGCCGGAAAGACGTCACTTGCGGTCACCGTTGCCCGACATCGCTGCGGCGCCGGCGAGGCCATCGTTTTTGCGGATCTCTCGACAGTCAGTGACCCTCGGTTCGTTGTGCCCGCCATAGCCTCTGCTTTCGGCATTTCCCTTGGACTGGACGATCCGATTTCTGCCGTGATCGATGTCCTTCGAAGCAGCCAGGTGTTTCTGGTCATCGACAATTGCGAGCATGTCATCTCGATGGCAGCGATGATCCTCGAGCGGATATCATCGGAGGTACCTGCCGCGCATATCCTCGCGACCAGCCGCGAGCCGCTGCGGACGCGGCACGAGCAAATCCATTTTCTCTCCGGGCTCGCTTATCCGGATGGCACGACGCCGCTCTCCACAAGCGATGCACTGCAGTTTCCGGCAATCCAGCTCTTCATCGGCAAATCGCAAGCGGCTGGCCTTGCAGACCCGACGGATGACTATGTCCGCAGTGTCGTCTCGATCTGCAAGCGGCTGGAGGGCCTGGCGCTCGCTATCGAGCTGGCTGCCGGCACCGCCAGCGTCCTTGCACCCTCTGAACTCGATGATCTCTTCAAGGACGGTTTTGATTCAATGAGTCGGGGAGCAAGGGATGCGCCCTTGCGCCACCAGACTTTGGAAGCCACGCTCGACTGGAGCTATCGGCTCCTTCCTGAGAGCGAGGCCGTGTTGCTCAGTCTAGTTTCGGTATTTTCGGGCCGGTTCAACGCCGAGGATGTCGAGGCGATCTATGCCGCGGGCGCTCTCGATCCTATGACAGGACGTGATGCCTTGGCGCAGCTTGTGGCGAAATCACTCGTTGCTGCGGAATATGATGGCGGCACCATGCACTACCGGCTGGCCGAGAGCACCGGCGTCTATGCTGCGCAACGCCTTTTCGGCTCACGCTACCGGGAGAAGGCAAGGCGGCAGTTTGCGATCCGGATACGAGACAAGCTGCAGATTGCGGAACGAGAATGGTCTTCGCAGACGTCTCGCGAATGGCTGCGGAAATATCGGCGGCAGATCGACGATATAAGGGCTGCGATCGGCTGGGCGTTCGATCCGGCTGGCGACGCGGGATTGGGCGTCGAGCTGGTGGTCGCAGCATTGCCCCTCTGGCAGGAACTTTCGGCTTTTCGGGAAATGTTGGCGGCCATAGACCTTGCAGGCGAGAATAGCCCAGCCCTTCAAGGGCTCGCGCCGCTCTGCCGGGCCAAGCTCTCAACCGCCAGAGCCTGGGCCATGACGCTCGCGCGCCACATGCATCCGCAAACCGACGATGCCTGGTGCGAAAGCATTTTTCATGCGGGCAGGTCGCATGATGCCGAGTTTCAGATACGCTCTGTATGCGGCCAGGCGGTTTTCCTGGCCTATTCCGGCCGGCCGCGCACGGCATTGCGCAGCATGAACGATTTTGCGGCCACAAAGGGACTGGACTGGGCGGTTGCGCCCGACGGCAAGCGCCTGCTGGCGCATATCAAGATCTATGCAGGTGAGTTCAATTCGGCATCGGCCCATCTGGAGGCGTTGATGAAGGATTGGGGTCATCTGGAAGAGGGGCATGGATTGTCCCGGTTCCAGGTCGATCTGCCCGTTGGCATTCGTCTGTCTCAGGCATTTCTGCTGTGGTTACAGGGTGACGCGGATCGTGCCTCCAGTCTGGTCGATCGGGCCATCGTGCGGGCAGCCGATCTCGATCACATGATATCCTTGGGCAATGCAATCTCGCTGACGGGCCTTCCGATCGCCTTCGTCGAGAGGGATCTGGAGACCGCTTCGCAACTTCAGAAACAACTTGCCGAAGTCGGCCGACGTGAAACTGTTGGTATCTACGAGGGTACAGCCAGGTTTTTTGCGGGCGCCATCCAGTCGGCCCAAGGAAACCGAGCTGGTTTCGCCCTGATGCATGACAGCATCGCCGGCCTGCTTCGTGGCGGGTGGCGTGCCCGCGTTCCTTTCTACCGCAGCCTGCTGGCGGAGGCTTATATCGCCGTAGGCGATATGCAGTCAGCCGAGGAGTGCCTGCGGGCCGCGGTTGGCGAAATCGGGATCCGCGAGGAACGTTGGTGGCATCCGGATCTCTGGCGTGTTGCGGGTATGATTGAAGCCGGAAACGCGCAGCCACAGAAGGCTGCGCGCTATTTCCAAAAATCCCTGGATTGCGCCCGGGCGATGGGTGCAGGTGCAGCGATCCGGCGGACACAGCTTGCCATGGCTGAAATGGACTGAAGCTGATCCTGCCTTCCTGTCGTGTTGTCACCTCGCAGGACAGAAGGCGAATGCAGCCCTAGCCGGCCTCGCGCGCAGCCTGCTGTGCTTGCGCATAGCTCTCGGCGACCGCTGCGTAATTGGGCGCGACAAGTCCGTAGAGCGTGCCGAGTTCTGCCGCCTCCGGCCGTACCCAGGTGCGGTGAAGCTCGGACAGCAATGCATTGGTCGAGGTCGGTTTGACGCCACCCTGCACGAAGCGGGCGAGTGAAATGCGCGAGGCCATGTCGCTTGGATCCCCCGAAGCGTCGAGTACCGCATAGACGTCATAACCGGCGGCGCGGGCGTCGAGCGCCGGAAACATGACGCAGGCGCTGGTCCAGACGCCGGCCATGATGAGCGTCATGCGTCCGGTCGAGCGCACCGCGCCGACGAAATCGTCATTGTCCCATGCATTCACTTCGCCCTTGCGCGGCACATAGACGGCGTGCGGTGCATATTCATGGATCTCGGGCATCAGCGGGCCATTGGCGCCGGCGGGTTCCGAGGCGGTGGTGATGACCGGGATATTGAGGAGCGTGGCGAGCTTTGCGATCGTCACCACGTTCCGGCGGAGATCGGCGACCGAGATGTCCTTGACCGTCTGAAACAATCCCGACTGATGATCGAGAAGCAGGATCAGGGCGTCGGATGGGTCGATGAGGGTCGTGCCGCCGCCGGTCGGGAGCACACTCGACTTGGATTTGCTGCTGTACATGGCTGTTATCCTTTCCGGGTTTCGGCTATTTGGTCAGGTTTTGCGCGAGGAAGTTGCGCATGATCGGGATCATCTCGTCCGCCTTGTCTTCGAGGGCGAAGTGTCCGGTATCGAAAAAATGAAGCTCGGCGTCGGGCAGGTCGCGCAGGAAGGAACGTGCGCCGGCGGGCAGGAAGATCGGGTCATTTTCACCCCAAAGGATCAGGGTCGGCGGCCGATATGCGCGGAAATAGGCATGGAAAGCCGGGTAAAGCGCAACATTGGTGCGATAATCGTAGATGATGTCCAGCTGGATTTCCGCGCTACCGGGGCGGTCGAGGAAGAGCTGATCGTAGAGCCAGGCGGCGGGATCGATCCGCGCCGGATCCCTCATGCCGGTAAGGTATTGGAAGCGCGTCCCGTCCAGCGACAGAAAGGGCCGCATCGCATCGCGGTTTGTTGTGCCGTTATCGGCCCAATAGGCGCGTGTCGGTGCCCAGAAGTCCCCCATGCCGTCGTCATACGCATTGCCGTTCTGGATGATCAGGGCGGTGACCCGCTCGGGATGGGCCAACGCCACGCGAAACCCGGTCGGCGCGCCGTAATCCATGACGTAGAAAGCGTATCGTTCGATACCCAGCCGATCGAGAAGGCCGACGACGACATTCGAGAAAGCCGCAAAACCATAGTCGAAGTCGTTCGAAGGCGGCATTCCTGACAGGCCGAACCCCGGAAGATCGGGCGCGATCACATGATAGCCGTCGGCGAGCGCCGGGATGAGATTGCGGTACATATGCGAAGAACTCGGAAAACCATGAAGCAGCACCACGACTGGTGCATCGCGCTCGCCTGCCTCGCGATAAAATATGTCCACGCCAGCAACGCTCATGGTTCGGTGATAGGTGACGGGCTGCGTCATTGTTCGTCTCCTCCTTCGGTGGACGTTACGGTGGAGGCAGCTGCTGCGATGAACGCGGCCACCTCCTGCGGGTGCGAGATCATCACAGCATGGCTGCTGTCGATTTCGCTGATCGCCGCTCCCGCCCGCGCCGCCATCCGGCGCTGCGCAGTCGGAGGCACCATCCTGTCGGCGGAAGCGACGAGATAGAAGCTTGGTTTGGTCTGCCATGCCGCATGGGTGAGGGATGTGACGGCCGCCGCGATGGCCCAAGGAAGCTGTGCAGCGGCCAGGAACCGGGTGGTAGCATGGTCAACATCGGCTGCAAAAGCTTCCGGAAAACGGGCCGGATCTACAAGCAGATAACCGTCCTGAGGAGGCAGCAGCGGTGCTTTCGTCTCGCCGGGACCTGCCGGTGCCTCGTTCAGCGCTGCAACGGACTCGCCGACATCGGGTACAAAAGCCGCAATATAAGCCAGACCTCGGACCCGCGGATGGTTGCCTGCCTCGGTGATAACGGCCCCGCCATAGCTGTGGCCGGCTAGGAGAACCGGATTTCTGGCCGCAGCGATCAGGCGCTTGACAACGGTAACGTCTCCCTCGAGCGAGGCGGTCGGATGCTGTGCGACAAGCACTTCAAATCCGCGGTCGACGAGTTCGCCATAAACCTGTTGCCAGCCGGAGCCGTCGACAAAGGCGCCGTGCACCAGGACGACCGAAAGCGATGGCGCGCCAGTTGCCTGGGCGCCGAAAATGGAATTGGTCATCTCTTTTCCTTTCGGGATGTTGGGTGCGGGGCCGCAAGGGGCCCCGCAGAGCGCCTCACTTGCAGAGCTTGCGGTCGAGGAAATCGCGGATGAGGGGCGCCATCACGTCGAGCTTGTCTTCCAGCGCAAAATGGCCGCTGTCGAGAATGTGCATCTCGGCCTTAGGGAGATCGCGAAGATAGGGATGCGCGCCGGCCTCGGGAAAAATCTTGTCGTTCTTGCCCCAGACGATCAGTGTCGGCGGCTGGCGGTCGCGGAAGAAGGCCTGGAACTGCGGGTAGAGCGGCACGTTGCTGCCGTAGTCGCCCAGCAGGTCCAGCTGGATATCCTTGTTGCCCGGTCGGTCGAGCAGGGCCTGGTCGACGACCCAGTTGTCGGGGCTGATCCGCGCAACATCGCCCATCCCGTCGGTATATTGGAATTTCGTGATTTCGAGGGTCACGAGACCGGCAAGTGCTTCCCGGCGCTTCGGCGTCTTTTCGGCCCAGTAGGCCTTGATCGGGTCCCAGAAGGCCGCGAGGCCCTCGGTATAGGCGTTGCCGTTCTGCACGATCAGGGTTTCGACCCGTTCGGGATGTTTGAGTGCGAGCCGGTAGCCGATCGGCGCGCCGTAATCCATGACATACATGCTGTAGCGGCCGGCGCCGACCTTTTCGGTCAGCTTGTCGACGATGTTTGTGAGGTTCGCGAACGAATAGTCGAATTTGGTGTGGTCGGGTGCGTCGCTCTGCCCATAGCCGGGATAGTCAGGGGCGATGACGCGGTAGCGGTCTGCAAGCAGGGGAATGAGGTTGCGGAACATGTGAGACGAGGTTGGAAATCCGTGCAGGAGCAGGAGGACCGGCGCGTCCTTGGGTCCGGCTTCGCGATAAAAGACCTTCACGCCGTCGATCACGATATTCTTGTAATGAATGACGGGAACCGTTTTTGCGGCGATGATTGCATTGGCCGGCATGCAACGGTCATTGGCAATAGCGGGAGCAACGGCCGCCATGAGTGCGATGGCGCTGATAATAAGCTTTTTCATGATCCTTACCTCTCCAAAAATGGGTGCGGATCCACATCAGCACCTCTGGAAAGAGGACTAGCACCGGCCTTCTTTGGGGCCGGGATAAATAAGGGTAAAAAGTTGAACGGTCAGTCGTGGCTAAGCGCGCAGAACGGGATTTGACTTAGGGAGCGGATCTGCTGGCCATGCCGGCTAGACGCCGGAATGATTTCGTTCCGGTTCCGCAGCGCCGGCAAGCCTCCCGTTCGGAACTCGTCGTGCCGATATTCTGCAACGGCGAGGCGATCGGTGTCATTGATCTGGACAGCTCGCGCCGGCGCGATTCGATACGGAAGATCAGACGGGCATGGAGCGCCGGGCGGAGATTTTTGTTGTTTCGTTCTAAGTGGCACGACGTCATCGGCTGCGCCTAGCCTCTCTTTTTCAGCTTTCCTCCATCTTTGTAAGTGATGCTCGGGCGAGCGAACTCGTTGTTGTCGATCACGACATCCGCACTCGTGGCCGGGGCGCAGATGCTTTCATATATCCGGTATGCGGGCTGATAGCGGGCGGTATAAATGGCGCGGGCCTGGTCTTTACCCCCAAGCAATTGGGCGTCCCGTTTCAGTCCACGGTCTTCGGACACAGCTGCGCGTGTGTCGACAAATACTGTAATATCCCAGCTGTCGATCAGCTCAGGGCGCTGCAGGAAGGTCCCGTCCACGATGATCATGGCGTCAGGCGAGGCGAGCTGCGGTACCTGCTCGATGGTTGCATCATTGATTAGGTCAAATGAGGCTGTTCTATATCTACGATCGCCGGCCGGACCGAGCGGCGACAGAAGAAGGGCGCTGATAGCTGCGAGATCGCGCGCATCATGATAATAACCCTCGGGAGAATGCCGGCCACGGGCATAGCGCTCAGCCTTTGACCGATGAAACCCGTCAATGGAAGTTCGAATGACCTGCCGACCGGTTGCGCCGAGGATGAGCGCCAACTCGTCAGCCAGCGTAGTCTTGCCGGAAGCAGTTCGTCCGTCTACCGCGATGCGCAAGGGGTGATTCAGGCCTACCGAGGATATGGCTGACGCGAGGTCACACAGGACCGCGGCGCGATTGTCGTATTGCAAAGGGGTTATGCTCCAGATGAAAGCTGACCGCCTAGCTAGCTGCGGTGATTGACAGTTTTACGTCAGTGCCACTTCAGCTACCTTCGGCCCTGGTTTGCCTAGGCGCTGGATGCAACACCTGAAAGTCTTCTGCTTCCTTGGCCAGCCAGTCACAGAATAGGTTGGCCTTTCGGTTTCGTCTCGCTCGTCTTAGAGCCACGTAATGATGGCCGCTGTCGACAAAACCAAAGGGCGCGGCCAGCCGGCCAGCTTTGATGTCATCGGCTACATAAGGCCAAGGCGCGGCACTCACGCCCAGTCCGACCCTTGCTGCCTCGAGCATGAAATAGAAGTGCTCGTAATCGACCCGTGGTCCCGAAGAAAACGCCAGCCCCGACCTGGAGAGCCAGTCGGCCCATGCATTCGGTCGCGTGCGGGTGTAGAGCTGAGAAAGACCATCCAGATGTCCATCTCGCTCGTCGAACAGGACGGTTGCGAGGACCGGGCCGATTTGCTCCGGAAATAAGGGTATGACATCGGCACCGTTGGGCCAGGGAGGATCCCCGACCCGGATCGCCACATCAAAGCCATCCCGCACGAAATCCACGGGCTTTGATGACGCCGTCAACCGCACTTCGACTTCCGGATGGTCGGACTGGAAGCGATACAGGCGTGGAATAAGCCAGCGCATCGTGAATGTTCCGGGGCAGGAAACGTCAAGCGGACCTTCGCTTGAGTCGGCGACGGCTCTCACCGATGCATCGATCTGGTCAAAGGCCGTGCCGAGGCCAGCGAGCAATGTCGTTCCGGCTTCCGTCAGCCTCAACCTGTTCTTTGGACCTTCGAATAGTGGCACGCCCAAAAGCGCCTGGAGATGCTGGATCTGGCGGCTGACAGCACTGTGGGTAACGTTGAGTTCGTCAGCCGCCAGCGTCATCCGACCATGACGGCCGGCCGCCTCGAAGGCACGCAAAGCATTCAGCGATGGAAGTTGTCGTGCCATGTGAGATTTCTGAACATTGCTTGTTCGATCATATCGCTTCTAATTCGATGTTAAAGCAGATCTTATCGAAGAAAGAAAAGCAGAACATGTCATTTTCGCACATGACATAGGTCCACGATCGACCGGCGGAATGCATAGAGGTAGGAAAGCAATGAGTGAAAGATATACTGACGGCAGCGCCGGCGACGCGAACTATGGGGTTATCGGGCAAGGGTATGCGAACTATCGTCAACCAGACCCCCACATCGCCGATTTCATCCGCCAGTCGCTGGGCGATGCCATGACGGTGTTGAATGTCGGGGCCGGTGCCGGTTCCTATGAGCCGGTCGATCGTGCGGTGACCGCCATCGAGCCGTCGGCGTCCATGCGTGCCCAGCGCCCTGCCCACCTTCCCGTGGCCATCGACGCGGTCGCCGAAAATCTTCCCTTTCCCGACAAGAGTTTTGATGCAAGCATGGCCACTTTCACGGTCCATCAATGGCCGGATCTGGTTTCCGGGCTATCCGAGATGCGCCGCGTTACCCGCGGACCGGTCGTTATCCTGACCTGCGATCCCGACGCGCTCGCCCTGTGCTGGCTGAACGACTATGCGCCGGAAATGATCTCGGTCGAGGCGCGCCGCTATCCGTCCATGACTGCAATCAGCAATGCGCTTGGTGGTGAAGTTGCGGTTCTGCCCGTGCCTATTCCGTTGCAATGCAGTGATGGTTTTGGCGAGGCATATTACGGTCGTCCGGAGCGCATCATGGAAGCGGGCGCCCGGCTTGCAAACTCGGCATGGAGCTTCGTCGATGAAAGTGTGGGTGCGCGGTTCGTCGCCGAGCTCGGACGGGATCTGGCCGACGGCACTTGGGACGCTCGCTACGGCGTCCTGCGCACGCAACCGTTCTTCGAGGGCTCATTAAGGCTAATCGTAGCGTGAGCGGAGCGCATTTCGTAAAAGAAGAGCTGTGCGCACTGCCGTCACTTTCCGGCCCGTTTGCGTAGTTTGATACGGATGCCCTGCCTGATGGTTCTCACTGGCGGAAAGATTTCATGACTGATCCGGCGATATTTGCGCGTCGCGAAAAGGCAGTGTCGCCCTAGCAAGCCCGCGAGTGACGGGTCTATCGTCGCGAAACTAAAGCCCAGGGGGCCGTATCCCCCGTCCCGATCTGATCCTGCAAGCGGATCAGCGGCTCAGATTGGGCCTCGCAGGCCTCCTGTTCGGCGGCCAAACGGACATTTCTAGTTGGCATAGTGGCGGATGAGCTAAATCATCCGCCATAACGCATTGGGCGCATTCGATTTCCAATTTCCGTGCGTAGAAGCGGCGAATTTGAGATCGCAAACGCGAGCTGGAAGCGGCGAGAAACCCGCCGACTTCGGTTTGGCGTGGCCATTGCGATGATTTAGAGTGCGTCCGCAATCGCCTTGCCGCATTCGACCGTGTTGGCGCTGCCGCCAAGATCACCGGTCTTCAGTCTGTCATCGGCAAGCACGGTCTCGATCGCATCCAATATTGCCTTCGCCGCCGACGGTTCTCCCAGATGATCCAGCATCATCGCTGCCGACCAGATCTGGCCGACCGGATTGGCGATGCCCTGGCCAGCAATGTCGGGCGCCGAGCCATGAACCGGTTCGAACAGCGAGGGAAAATTGCGCTCGGGATTGATGTTGCCGGAAGGGGCAATCCCGATCGTGCCGGTGCAGGCCGGGCCGAGATCGGAGAGGATGTCGCCAAACAGGTTGGAGGCGACAACCACGTCGAACCAGTCGGGATGCAGCACGAACTGGGCGCAGAGAATATCGATGTGATACTTGTCCCATTTGACGCCCGGATAGTTCGCGGCCATTTCTTCCACCCGCTCGTCCCAATAGGGCATGGTGATCGAGATGCCGTTAGACTTGGTCGCCGAGGTCAGGTGGCCCTTGCGGGAGGCGGCAAGCTCGAAGGCATATCTGAGGATGCGATCGACGCCGGTGCGGGTCATCACCGTTTCCTGCACCACCACTTCGCGCTCGGTGCCTGGGAACATGCGCCCGCCGATCGAGGAGTATTCGCCCTCGGTGTTTTCCCGAACGACATAGAAGTCGATATCGCCCGGCTTGCGGCCGGCAAGCGGGGATTTGACGCCGGGCATCAGCCGGCACGGACGCAGGCTGACATATTGATCGAATTCGCGGCGGAACTGGATGAGCGAACCCCACAGCGAGATGTGATCCGGCACGCGTGCCGGCCAGCCGACGGCGCCGAAAAAGATCGCATCATGCCCGCCGATCTGCTGTTTCCAGTCCTCCGGCATCATCCGGCCATGCTTTTCGTAATAATCGCAGGAGGCGAAGTCGAACGTGTCGAATTTCATGTCAATATCGAATTTCGACGCCGCTGCTTCTAGAACACGCAAGCCCTCCGGCACCACTTCCTTGCCGATGCCGTCGCCGGCGATCACGGCAATCCTGTAGGCGTTCGAAGCTTGCATGGCCATCTCGTCTTCTCCTTCATGGGGTCTTGGTGCTGCCAACCTAGCGACACCGCATTTTCGCGCAAGGTCGGGCTCGGTCGGAGGGCAGCCAATTACTGCCGCCCTCCGGTCCCGTCATTCCGCCAGTTCGCGCATGACCTTGATGAGGTCGGATTTGCCTTCGAAGCCGATGCCGGGCAGTTCGGGCATGGTGATATGGCCGTCGATGACCTTCACGCCGTCCGGGAAGCCGCCATAGGGCTGGAAAAGATCGGGATAGCTTTCGTTACCGCCAAGACCGAGGCCCGCGGCGATATTGAGCGACATCTGGTGGCCGCCATGCGGGACGCAGCGCGACGGCGACCAGCCGAACTGGCGCAACACGTCCAGCGTGCGCAGATATTCGACGAGGCCGTAAGAGAGCGCGCAGTCGAATTGCAGGAAATCTCGGTCGGCGCGCATGCCGCCGTAACGCAACAGATTGCGGGCATCCTGATGCGAGAACAGGTTCTCGCCCGTTGCCATCGGCGCATCGTAAAACTCCGAAATCGCCGCCTGCAGCGCGTAATCGAGCGGATCGCCGATTTCCTCGTACCAGAAGAGCGGATAGTCGCGCAGCATCTTGGCATAGGCGATGCCAGTTTCCAGATCGAAACGGCCGTTTGCATCCACGGCAAGCTTTGCCTCGGACCCAATCTCCTCAAGCACGGATTCGATACGGCCGCGATCCTCGTCGAGCGAGGCGCCGCCGATCTTCATCTTCACGACATTGTAGCCGCGGTCGAGATAGCCCCGCATCTCCTTACGCAGCGCACTGTTGTCCTTGCCCGGATAATAGTAGCCGCCGGCCGCATATACGAAGACCTTCGGATCCGCTGCGCGGCCCTTCATTTCGGCCAGCAGCCGGAAAAGCGGCTTGCCCTCGATCTTGGCGACCGCGTCCCAGACGGCCATGTCGATCGTGCCGACGGCAACCGAGCGTTCGCCATGGCCGCCGGGTTTTTCGTTCATCATCATCTTCGCCCAGATCTTGTGTGGGTCGAGATTGGTGCCGGCATCGTTGATCAGGTCTGCCGGATCGGCTTCGAGAATACGGTCCTTGAACCTTTCTCGGATCAGGCCGCCCTGGCCATAACGACCGTTCGAGTTGAAACCGTAGCCGACGACGCGGCGGCCATCCTTGACGACGTCGGTGACGACGGCGACGAGGCTCGCCGTCATTTTGGAGAAGTCGATATAGGCGTTGCGAATGGGCGAGGCGATCGGCTTCGTGACTTCGCAGACATCAATGATACGCATGTTATGCTCCGTTTTAATGTGTATTGCGGTGTGTTCAGCTTCTGGCAGGCGCGCCGGTGGCGGTGATCCGCTGGGGTCGCTCGCCGCGTTGTTCGGCGATCACCGCCTTGACGGTTTCCCGGTCGAGCGCGCCTTCCCATTTGGCGATGGCGATCGTCGCGATGCCGTTGCCGATCAGATTCACTACGGCACGGGCCTCGTTCATGAAGCGATCGACGCCGAGCAGCAGCACGAGGCCGGCAACCGGGATGGTGTGGAAGCTCGACAGCGTTGCGGCGAGGGTGACGAAGCCGGCGCCTGCGACGCCCGCCGACCCTTTGGAAGTCAAAAGCAGCACGCCGAGGATCACCAGCTGGCCCTCGAGCCCGAGTGGCGTGTTGGTGGCCTGCGCCACGAAGACGGCGGCCATGGTCAGATAGATGCAGGTTCCGTCGGCATTGAACGTGTAACCGGTCGGCAGGACGAGGCCGACGACGGACCGCTTGCAGCCGAGCTTTTCAAGCTTGTCCATCATCCGCGGAAGGACGGCTTCGGAAGAGCAGGTGGCCAGCACGATCAGGATCTCGTCCTTGAAATAGCGAAGAAAATGCAAGAGCGGAAAGCCTGACCAGCGTGCGACCGATCCGAGGATGACGACGACGAAGAGGATCGAGGTGAGGTAGACGCCGAGCATCAGGTGGCCGAGTGCCCAGAGCGAACCGATCCCGTATTTGCCGATCGTATAGGCCACACCGGCGCCGGCACCGATCGGCGCCAGCCGCATAATCATCGCGACGATCTTGAAAAGCGCCTGCAGCAGATTGTCCAGCACATCGACGAGCGGTGCGGCGCGTTCGCCAAGCTGGACGAGGGCGACCCCCATCAGCACGGCGATGAGGATGACCTGCAGCATCGCGCCTTTGGCAAAAGCATCGACCATGGTCGTCGGGATGATGTTCATGAAGAATTCGACGGCGCCGCCCTGGGCCTGTGCAGTCTGCTGGTAGGTAGCAATCGCGCTCGCGTCGATCTTGCTGGCATCGATGTTCATCCCGACGCCTGGCTGCATGATGTTGACGACGACGAGCCCGATCACCAACGCGATCGTCGACAGGACCTCGAAATAGATCAGCGACCGGACACCGATTTTGCCGACCTCCCGGATGTCACCCATCTTGGCAATGCCGAGCACCACGGTCGCGAAGATGACCGGTGCGAGCAGCATCTTGATGAGCTTGATAAAACCGTCCGCCAGCGGCTGCAGTTTTGTCGCGAAATCCGGCACGACCAGCCCAACGATGATGCCGAGCGCGATGCCGATCAAAACCTGAATATATAACTGTCCCAACAGCCGTCGTGTCATGGACCCGTTCCTCCCTTGGTTCATGCACTCTCCTCCGAGCACATGTCGTTTTAGGACGTGGCTGGGAACGGGGTCCAATGCCGATGCGTGTTTGTTTGGTGCCGTTTCGGCATCGACATTTTCTCATTGCGTTGCAGCAATACGGAAATCATTTGATTTTCCCGACGTCACGTCCTTTCTTTGGTGCATGAAAAGCATTGAGATGGGAGAAGGGCTTTCGATGGATGTTACTTGGCTTGCTGATCTTCAGGCGCTTGCCGATACGCTGAATTTCTCGCGGGCGGCGGAAAAGCGGAATATCACCCAGCCAGCCTTCGGGCGGCGGATAAGGTCGCTAGAGGACTGGTGCGGTTCGGAACTGGTCGATCGCTCGACGCATCGGCTGAAGCTGACCGCAGCCGGCGAGATCATGCTGGCCGCGGCAAACGATCTCGGTGGGCGGCTGGAGCGCGCCCGCCAAGATCTTGAGCAGTTGCGTGCCTCGGCCTCGACCGTGACCTTTGCGGCGACGCATGCGCTGTCCTTCATCTTCTTTCCACACTGGATCCAGAATCTCGGTTCCATGGCATCGACCATGCCGATCCGGCTTCTCTCCGACAACATGAACGAGTGCGAGCGGATCATGCTCGAAGGGCGGGCGCAGTTCCTGCTCTGCCACTATCATGAAAACAGCCGGATCCGTCTCGACATGCACAACTACCGGCATGTCGAGCTTGCCAGCGACCGGCTAATCCCGGTCAGCGGCCGGGACGCAGGGGGCAGACCGCTCTACGACATTTCAAGCGCGACCGACGAAGTGGTGCCGCATCTCTCCTTCGAGGAAAAATCCGGCATGGGCCGTATCCTGGCCTCAAGCCTTGCTATCCGGACCGAGGCGCTGCGTCTGCAACCGGTTTTCTCCTCGCATCTGGCGATGGCGCTGAAGGCGCTGGCGATCGAAGGGAAAGGGGTCGCCTGGATACCGGAAAGCCTAGCTGCGGATGAAATGGTAGCCGGCGGCCGTCTGGCTTCGGCGGGTTCGGACGATTGGGCAGTCGGGGTGAAGATCGTTCTGATCCGCCCGCGTGGACGGATGGCGGATATGGCGGAGATGTTTTGGAGCATGGCGCAGGGCAGGAATACGCTCACGGCGTAAGGCGGCCGCCCCCCAATCAATCTATCGAAGACCTCGGTATTCAGGCCATTTCCGCCCGGCAACACCGCTGCGTAGTGCGGAGTGATGCCGGGCGTATCTATCGGTGGAGCTCAGCCGATCGAGAAGGGAACGGTGATGAAGCTCTGGTTGTCACCACGCTGGATGAGCAGCAACACGGCCTTGCGACCGGATTTGCCTGCATCGGCCACAGCGGCCTTGGCCTCGTTTGCAGTGGTCACTTCGTGCTGGTTGACGGAAACGATGATGTCACCCGTCTGCAGGCCAGCGTCGGCCGCCGGCTTGCCGGGTGCCACGCTTTCGACGACCGCACCCTTTTCGCGCGCGGGGAGGTTCAGAGCCTGGCGGATCTCGGCTGTAACATCGGTAAGCCCAACCCCGATGGTCGGAACCTTATGGGCCGCTGGACCGACCTTGCCTTGCGCGGCGGAAGCCTGCTGTTGATCCTCTCCGTTTTCACCAATCGTCAGGCGCAGATTTTTCGATGCGCCCTGGCGCCATACCGTCAGGTCTTCCTTTGATCCGGGTGCAAGATCTGCGACCATGCGCGAAAGGTCACGAGGCGACGCGATCGATTTTCCACCAAGTGCGGTGATGACGTCGCCGGTCTCGATACCAGCCTTGGCGGCCGGCGTTTCGTCGTTGACGTTGGCGACCAGCGCACCTTCCGGCTTGTCGAGACCGATCGCATTGGCGATGTCGGTGGTGACCGGCTGGATCTGTACACCGATGAAGCCGTGCTCGATCGAGCCGTCCTTCATCAGCTTTGCGACGACCAGCTTGGCCTGATCGGAGGGAATGGCGAAGCCGACACCGACGCTGCCGCCATTCGGCGAATAGATCGCGGTGTTGATGCCGACCACATTGCCGTCGTGATCCACAAGCGGGCCGCCGGAATTGCCGTGATTGATCGGTGCATCGATCTGGATGAAGTCGTCGTAAGGCCCGGAGTGAAGATCGCGGCCACGGGCAGACACGATACCGGCGGTGACCGTGGTGCCGATGCCGAACGGATTGCCGATTGCGAGGATCTGATCCCCGAGCTGCAATGTGTCGGAATTGCCCCAGGCGACGGTGGAAAGAGGTTTCTTGGTCTCGATCTTGACCACGGCCAGATCAGACTTGGGATCGGCACCGATGAGTTTTGCCGGCAGTTCTGTCCCGTCATCGAGTGTGACCTTGATGTCGAGCGCCTTGTCGATGACGTGGTTGTTGGTGACGATATAGCCATCCGGGGAGATGATGAAGCCGGAGCCCAGTGCCTCGGCGCGTTGGGACTGCCGCTGCTGGGGTGCCTGCTGCGGCATGGGAATGCCATTCTGGCCGAAGAATTGCCTGAACTGTTGATTGAACGGCGAGTTGTCGCCGAAGGGAGAGGCTTCATCTGCAGCAGCAGATTCGGCCTTCATCGTCGTGGTAATGGTGACGACGGCTGGTTTGTCGGCCGAGACGATGGAGGCAAACGAGCCGGCCGGCGCAATGATGCCGCTTACGGGCGTAGCGGCGGCAGACGGTGACGATGCGGCATGAGCTGCATTGTTACCGAGAATGATTGGCGTTGCCAGCGGGACTGCGACGATGGCGGCACCGAGCAGGGCCAGGACGCGGTTTCTGCGAATGATGTTGGACATTGTCGTTTCACTCTCTGGGTAAAGTTGGACACGCAAAGGCGTCGCCGCCGGCAAGGCGGCACGCCGAAATTTGAGGGGACTTTCAAAGGGGACGGTGGATGCCGTTGTGTGGCAGTCTAGTCGCACACGCGGGTGCGATACATGTCGCCCCAACGATCCTGATGCCATACGACATGGCAGGAGGGGTAATAGGCGGCGACCGGTGGAGGGCCGTAATATCGTGCTGGCGGAGGACCGTAGGGTGCTGCGATATAGGCTGGCGGCCCGTAGGCCGGAGCTCGGGTGGCGCCGGCAATCAGCGCGCCGCCGATCACGGCGCCTGCAACACCGACGGCAAGGCCGCGACCGAAATTGTTATGTGCTTCAGCCTGGGAGGCGGTGGCGACTGTCGTACCGGCAATCGTCAAGGCGACCAGACCGGCGGTGACGAACTTATGTGCTGTTGTCCACATGGTCTTGATCCTGTCATCCGGTCTTCAAGCTGCTCTATTCGCCGTGACCGTGAAGAGCACATTAGTTCGTGCTGGATTACCGTTGGATATCCGGCGGGTTAAAGCTTGGTAAGCTTCGATCGAAATGCCGTCTTCTGGGATGGGGCATCCTTATTCGGGCTCCGGGGCCATCGGCGCGAGAGAACAAAAAGCGGATCCGAAACGCAGGGCCGGCCTTGTGACGGATCTTTGCCTCGATTGATTGAGCGTTCGGGCCGCTTCCTGAAATGAACGGGGCGAGCCGTGGTTCAATCTCGAACAAGACCATGAAATCCGCCGGTGCCGCTAAATTGTTCAAAACAACTGACCGATGGTGACATCGAAATCGATACACAGACGACGAACTGTGAAGAAAGCAATCGGGATTATATTTGCTACGTCAATTGGGCTCTATGGTTCGATATGCTCGATGGACTTGGCGGAGATCTACTCCACAAAAAAAACGAAACGACGTTTCCCTTTTTCCAAGAACAGAATCTGATGCGGAAGCCGGTCGCTGAGCTTAGGCCCTTGCATCGGTCTTGGGATAATGCCTTGCGGCTCCCCGCGCCGCGCCGAGATGGCTAAGCATCAGATTGGATGCTCGCAGTCTGTCGCCCTGGAATATGGCATCAATAATGTCCAGATGTTCACGGCACCAATCCCGAACACGGCGTCGGTTGGAATAGCCGCCGAATTCGAGAAGCCGTCGCAACCGGTTCTGCTGCTGAATGGCCTGCAGGAAGAAGATATTGCCGCTGAAGGCGGCGATCATTTCGTGAAACTGCGCGTCCGTTTCGAACAGCTGGCGCGGATCGACGCTGGCTATGTCGGGATGCCCTTCAAGATAGAGGTGTTCCAGGCGCGACCGCTCGAGCAGGCCGGCGTCGAATTGAAAACTGCTCAAAAGCAACCCGGCCGGTTCCAGTGTGCTGCGGTAGTCATAGCTGTCACGCAGGGCGACCTGAGAATCAAGTGTCGGTCGAAAGGTCCAGCCACGGCCGCTATTGCGGGATAGCAGCCCGTCATTGACCAGATGCGTTAAGGTTCGTTGCAAAAGTGTCCGGTCGATATTGTAACGCCGGGTCAGCTCCGCCTGGGTGATGCTGTCGCCAAGAATGCCGGAAAGCCTGTCCTCCACGATGCGCGCATAGAGATCCTGATCGGCTGTGGCCGGCACTTCCACTTCAGTCCGATGAAGTGCGACCTGTTGCGCCTTCAGGAAAAATCCCTGGTTCTTTCTTGCCTCGACAATGCCGCGTTCTGCCAACAGGCTGAGGGCTGCTCTGACCGGTGTCCGCGAGACGCCAAGCATGTCGCCGAGCTGCTGTTCGCGCAGGTGATGCCCGATCTCGAATTTCGCGTCGCGAATGAGGTCGAGAATCTGGTTGGCAAGGCGATGCCGACCCTGCTGCGCATTTGTCGTCACCATCGGTGCGAGTTTTGTATCGTTGACGGACATATTGTACAATCATGCGGATGATATTCGTATGCCAGACTTAAGGCCATTCATCGGGAAAAGTCTATCTCTGGATGATAAGCGTGTGTTGAATTGCCGATGATGTCTCAATTTGCGGTCGAAAATCTCGATTAATGTGGCAAAATTGACCATTAAGATCAAAAAATAGGCACAATTTAAGGATGCGTAATATTTCACTTTCTTGCTTGACTCTCAAATTTCTTGAATTGTATTGTTGTAGTCAGAAAATGCAATGTTGACATAACAACAAGGGAACTCGCATGCTCAAGAACATCCTCGCCGCATTGATCTTGCCACTTGGTATCGCCGCTTCTGCATCCGCCGCCGAGCTTCCGGCCAGCGGGTTGGTGGAAAAAGGCGCGCTGACATACGGTGTCGCCGCGACATTCGCTCCGTTCGAATTTCAGAAGGACGGCCAGCTTACTGGTTTCGACATCGATCTCATCGCTGCTCTGTCGAAGAAGCTGAAAGCCGAGACGAAGCCGATGAACATGGAGTTCAAGGGGCTCATTCCGGCGTTGATCGGCAGCCGCATCGATCTCATCAATTCGGCCATGTACATCAACCCGGCCCGTTCCGAGCAGGTCGACTTCATTCCCTATCTGAAGATCGGCAATATGGTGATCGTGCAGGCGGGCAATCCGAAGAAGATCACCGGCCGTGATGATACTCTGTGCGGCAAGACGGTCTCCGTCACGCTCGGCGGCATTCAGGAAAGCCAGGCCCGTGCCGATGATGCGCGCTGCAAGGCCAAGAACCTTGAAGGCGTCAAGGTTTTGACCTTCCCGACCGCCCAGGATTCTGCGCTTACCCTTCGCCAGGGCCGCGCTGACGCGACCTTCGATTCCACGCCGGGCGCCGTTGTGCTGCAGAGTTCTGTTCCCGGCGTCTACGAAACGGTGGGGGAAGAATTCGAATCCAACACCAGCATCGGCATGGCAACCCGCAAGGGCGATGCAGCGGTGCAGAAGTCAATCAAGGATGCCCTGAGTGAGATCGTTGCCGATGGCACCTACAAGACCCTGATCGAAAAGTGGAAGCTGCCGGCATCTGTCGCGATCTTCAACTGATCTGTCCGATAACAACGAGAAAAGGAGAGCGGGATGTCACTTGATCTGGTCTTCGACTATGTCTTTTCGCCCGCTTTCTTCCACGGCGCGCTGCTGACCCTGGTCATCACGGTGACCTCGCTATTTTTCGGAATGATAACCGGCCTCGTCGTGGCGCTGCTACAGGAGTCGCGTATCAAACCGCTGCAGATTGGCACGCTTGTCTATCTGTGGTTGTTCCGCGGCACGCCTGTCCTGTTCCAGATCATCTTCATCTACAACGTGCTGCCGACATTCGGGATCATGCTGTCGGCCTTTGTCAGCGCGGTAATCGCGCTGTCGCTGAACGAAGGTGCCTATATGGCAGAGATCATTCGTTCTGGCCTGCAGGCGGTCAAGAAGGGGCAGCGGACAGCGGGTCTGGCGCTTGGCATGAGCCGGTTTGCGGTGATGCGTTACATCGTCATCCCGCAGGCGGCCCGCATCGTCTTGCCGCCGACGGGCAACCAGATGATCGGCATGCTGAAGACGAGTGCTCTCGTCTCGGTCGTGGCCGTGGAAGAACTGCTTCTCGTCGCCAACCAGACGGCGAGTTCCAATTTCAAGTATTTCGAGGCACTGACCGCCGCCGGCATCTATTACCTGGCGCTGACGACGATTTTCATGGGCCTCCAATATCTTCTCGAACGTGCTCTCGACCGCAAACGGCCGCGTGAAAAGCGTCGTTCTGTTCCCTTGATGGCGCGCCTGACTGCGCTCACCGAAAAGACAGAAGCCCGATGAAGGACAAATCGATGACAGCTTCCGAACGCCAGCCGCTGCTCGAAATCATGGGGATCAACAAGAGCTTCGGCGATCTACAGATCTTGAAGGCCTGCAGCCTGAATGTCTGCAGCCGCGAGACCATGGTCATTATCGGCCCGTCCGGATCCGGCAAATCGACCCTGTTGCGCTGCATCAATCTGCTCGAGCCGGCCGATGACGGCAATATCTTCTTCGAAGGCAATGACATTGCTCGCGAATTGCGCCACGCGCCGGATGTTCGCCGCCAGATCGGCATGGTGTTCCAGAATTTCGAACTCTTTCAACATCTGACTGCGATCGAAAACATCATGCTGGCGCCGATGAAGGTGCTGGGCATGAGCCGCAGCGATGCCCATGACGTCGCCATGGATCTTCTGAAGAAGGTGCGCATTCCGGAACGCGCCGATTTCTTCCCCGACGAACTTTCCGGCGGCCAACAGCAGCGCATCGCGATTGCGCGCGCGCTCGCCATGAAGCCGAAGCTGATGTTGTATGACGAGCCGACATCGGCACTGGATCCGGAAATGATCCGCGAAGTGCTGGACGTAATGGCCGAGCTCAGCAGCGAAGGCATGACCAGCATCGTGGTGACCCACGAAATGGGCTTCGCCAAGCGCGCGGCAGACCAGATCGTTTTCATGGAAAACGGCGAAGTGATCGAGAACGCCTCGCGCGATGCCTTTTTCGGCGGAACCGTCAATGAACGGGCCACACGCTTCCTCGACCAGATCCTGCACTAGGTGACACTACTAGGTAACATGCAATCATGACTAATAAGCCAGACATTGCCCGCATGAAGCGCGAGCTTGCGGAAATCATCGCCATTCGCAGCGAAAATCCGCCCGGCGGCGAGGCCGATGTCGCCGTCTATGTCGAGCGGCTTCTGAAGGATGAGGGCTTCTCGGTCTCTCTTACCGAATACAAGCCGGGACGGTTCAATGTCGAAGCCAGGCTGGAAAACGGTCCGGGTCCGGTCTTTGCCTTCAATACTCATATGGACACGGTGCCTGCCGGCGACGGCTGGACCTCCGATGCCTTCACGCTGCGGGAGGAAGACGGCAAGCTTTTTGGCCGCGGCGCCTGCGACTGCAAGGGGCCGCTGATCGCCATGATCGAAGCGATGCGGATGCTGGTGGCGGACCGCACGACATGGTCGGGCACGCTTCTCGGCGTTTTCGTCGGTGACGAAGAGATCGCCAGCGAAGGCGCCAAATATTATGCCGCGACCAAGCCGAAGATCGATTTTGCGGTGGTCGGCGAGCCGACATCCAACACGACCTATTCGGCCCACAAGGGCAGCCTGCGGCCGGTCGTGCGCGTTCATGGCGTCACCGCCCATTCCGGCACGCCGCATCTCGGCGACAATGCCATCTATCGTGCCGGCCAGCTTCTGACATTGATCGAGTCCTATCATAGCGAGGTCGTGCGCAAGCGGACGCATCCTCTGGTCGGCGAAGCGAGCCTGACTGTCACCCGCATTTCCGGTGGCCATGCGGACAACGTGCTTCCCGGCTCCTGCGACATGCTGCTCGACCGGCGCATGGTGCCGGGAGAAGACGAGGATGCGGTAAAACAGGAATTCGCCACTTTGCTCAAGGACGCCCATGATCGTTTCGGCGTGAAGGCCGAGATCGTCGATTACAAGGCGACCACCGGCAGCGCCACGGAAACGGCCGGTGACCATCCGGTCGTGCTCGCAAGTCTGGAAGCATGCAAGGAGAATGGCACGGCCGATCCCGGCCCTTTCGGGTTCCAGGGCGGCTGCGATCTGGTGCATTTCCGCTCGCTCGGCGCGCAGGGAACGGTGATCGGCCCCGGCAGTCTTTCTGTGGCCCATAAGGCGGACGAATTCGTGCCGCTGGACGAATTCGTCACCTGCAGCGTCATCTATCGCGACGTTGCCAGAAAGATGCTGCGGCCGAACCCATGAGAGCCTCCCTCCACAGAGCCATGCTGCGATATGGCGGCGGGCTTCTCCTTCATACGGCCTCGTCCGGTCCGGTCGGCGGTCTCGACACGCTTTACCTGAAGCTGGAGCATGGCCGGCATTCCGGGATCGGCGAAGTCCGCATCAATGTCGCCTATCTGAATGGCATCAGCCCGGAGACCTGCCTCGAAAAGGCCTTGGATGTCCTGGGCGGTATGGACTGGTCGATGGACCCCGCCGCGATGCAGGCCGAACTGGCCGCGCGGTCGGATGTGATCGCGCCGGTGCGGATGCTGATCGATATCGCCCTTCACGATCTGATCGCCCGCGAGACGGGTGTCACGGTCTCAACAATGCTCGGCGGAAGTGCTGCGCCGATCGTGCGTTACGCTACCAACCAGACCCTGTTCATATCCTCGACGGAACGGTTTCTGGCACAGGCCGAGACCTATGTGACACGCGGTTTCCGCGATCTGAAAGTGCGCGTCGGCGGTGGTGACTTTGCAGAGGACGTTGCGCGGCTTGCGGCCCTGCGCGATCGTTTCGGCGATGCGGTCAAGCTTGCGATCGATGCCAACGGTTCGTGGAGCGAGGCGCAAGCCACAGCAAATCTTCAGACACTCGCCCGCTTCGGTCTCGCCTATGTCGAGCAGCCGGTCGCGCCGGGTGACTGGGACATGCTGAACCGCCTGGCGGAGGCAAGCCCGCTGCCGCTGATGCTCGACGAGAGCGTTGCCACATCGGCGGATATCGATGCGATCATCGCCGCCAAGGGTCGTCTCTGGGCGCATCTGAAGCTGGTGAAACTTGGCGGCATTGCAGCGAGCCTTGCAGCCGCAAAACGGCTCTCGAGCGCAAAGATCCCGTTCATGGTCGGGCAGATGAACGAAGGCGCGGTTGCGACGGCGGCGGCACTTCATCTGAGCTACGCGGTCGGTCCCCGGTTTGCCGAGCTCTATGGCGCCGATGGTCTGGAGAATGATGCCGCGCAAGGGCTGGTCTATCTTGATGGCGGTGTCGAAGGACCTGCCACAACGGGTTTGGGTTTGGAATTCGATGCGTCGAAGGCGCGTCTGGTCAAGGAGTTTGAAGCATGAGCATTCCCAGCGATATCATCCAGGGACAGGAATCCGCCTTCCCGAAAGAAGAATATGCACGCCGGCAGGCATTCGCCCGCGAAGGGCTCGCAGCGGCAGGCCTCGACGCTCTGGTCGTCACCGGCCCGGAAAATATCTTTTACCTGACCGGCCAGCAGACGCCGGGTTATTACACGTTCCAGGCACTGATCCTGCCGGCCGATGGTGATCCGGTCTTCCTCATCCGCCAGCTCGAATATTTCAACTTCATCGCCAACACGTTCATTTCCGACGCTGTCGTCTACCAGGACGGCGAGGATCCGCTCGGCCTTCTGGTGAAGCTGATCGAAAGCCGCGGTCTGGCCTCCAAGCGGATTGCCATCGACAAGCGTGGCTGGTTCCTGCCGATCGCTGTCTATGAAGCGCTGCAGGCCCGGCTTGGCACGATCGGCGATGGCGCCGGCGTCATCGAGAAATTCCGCGCCATCAAGTCGCCGCTTGAAGTGGAGAAGCTTGAAAAGGCAGCAGCCTATGTCGACGAAGGCATGCGTGCCGGTCTCGCGGCCGTTCGCGTCGGCGCCACCGAGAACGATCTCGTCGCGGCGATGATGGGGTCTGCAATCGCTGCCGGCTCCGAATATCTCGGCATGGAGCCGCTCGTCTCGGTCGGCCCGCGCACCGGCGTGCCGCATGGAACCTGGCGCCGCCGCGCAATTGCGGCCGGCGATCCGGCATTCCTCGAAATGGCGGCCTGCCACGATCGTTACCACGCAGCCTTGATGCGCTCGGCCTGGATCGGCGAACCGCCAAAGGAAGCCGCCGATATGATGAAGGTCTGCCAGGAGGCGCTGCAGGTTTCCCTCGATGCCATCCGTCCGGGCGAGGCCTGCGAAGTGCCGCATATCGCCTGCCAGAAGGTTATCGATCGCGCCGGTTATACCGAAAACTTCAAGAAGCGCCTCGGCTACAGCGTCGGGATCTCGTTTGCGCCGGATTGGGGCGAGGGCGCGATCCTGAGCCTGAACGCAGGCGTCAAGACCGAGCTGCAGCCGGGCATGACCTTCCACCTGCCGCCGGCCCTGCGCATCTATGGCCGCTTCACGGTCGGTGTCAGCGAAACGATCGTCATCACCGAAACCGGTTATCGCGCACTCGGCACGATCGACCGCGATCTCCTGATCGTCTGAAACGATAGGATCGAACGGAGCTGACGATGGGCCTGATCCTCGTTTATCACGACACCGCAATCCCCGCGCTTTATGGCGCAGTTGCCGCTGCCATTGCGGCGGTCAGAGATTGCGACTTCATGCATGTCGCAGCCAGGTTCGACACCACACTTCATGCGGACGCGGAACAACATGTGATCGCGTCCGGCGGGCTGGCCGCAAGCGGGCTTTGCTGGTTCGAACGATTGTCGGGCAAGGCTGCATCGCCTGTTGCTTCCACCGATAAGGTCCTCGATGCGGCACGTCTCAACGACGTCGTCGTGCCGATCCATCCTGCATTTCTTGCTGACGCCAAGGTGCCGGCAGAACTCCTGTCCAGCGCATCGGCGCGGGGGATAAAAGTCGAAACGATCACGGCTTTCGACGATGGCGACTATTTCAGGGATGAAGTCACGCAGGCGGTGCTTGCCTGGCGAGATCGTTTCGGTCGCATCATTTTAAAGCAACCCGTTGCGGCAAAACCTGCCCAGATGGCCATCGGGCTGGTCGGAGCGGAGAGCGATCACCGGGATGTCTATCCGGCAGCGCTCGCAAGTCTTGCAGATGCGGCCGAAAGCCTCTCGATGTCGATCAATATACGATTCATCGATCCGGTCCTGTTCGCTCAGGTTGAAGATCCCGCAATTCTTGACGCCTATGCCGGAATTCTACTTCCCGGTGGGGCGGACATGAAGAACGTGGCGGGGCAGACATCCGTTGCGGCCTTCACACTTGAAAGCGGGCTTCCGACCGTCGGCCTGTGCCTCGGCATGCAGACCATGGCAACGGCCGTCGCATGGCGTACCTTTGGCCGCCGGAATGCCAATCTAGCCGAAGCCGATCCGCAAGCGGGGATCAAGACATTCATTGCGATGGCCGGCGAAGGCGATGCCGATGGGACGCTGCTGCCCGAACACCGAACGGGTGACCAGCAGACGATAGCCACGCCCGGCTCCCGACTGGCGTCTCTCATCGGTTGGGATGATGCCGTGCGCTGCAACCATCGCTTCAGACTGAATCCCGCCATCCTGCCGGATCTTGAGGCAAACGGCCTCAGCGTCACTGCCAGAGGTCTCTCGGGCTGCGTGGTGGATGCAGTCGAAGTGGCCGATCATCCGTTCTTCATGGGGATGCAAGGACATCCTGAATTGTCGTCGCGTCCCGGTCAGCCTCATCCGTTGCTGGTTGCCTTCCTGCAAGCGGCCGATCTCCGTCGTCGGACGGCGGCATAAGCCTTCATTCAATCAAAACAAATCAGAGGAAACCCCATGCGATCGCTTTTTCACCTCGCCTACCACGTCACCGATCTCGACGAGACCCGCCGCTTTTATGGCGGCGTTCTTGGCTGCAAAGAGGGGCGCAGCACCGATACCTGGGTCGATTTCGATTTCTTCGGGCATCAGATTTCCATGCATCTCGGCAAACCGTTCGAGACGACGCGCACCGGCAAGGTCGGTAATCACACGGTGATGATGCCGCATCTCGGTGTCGTTCTGGAGCTTGATGTCTGGCTGGCGCTCGCCAAGCGCCTTGAAGATGCCGGTATCACTTTCGACATACCGCCGGTCGTACGTTTCGAAGGCGAGCCAGGCGAACAGCGCACGATGTTCTTCTTCGATCCGAGCGGCAATCCGATCGAGGTCAAGGGCTTCAAGGATTTCGACAGCGTATTCGCGCACTGACAGGAAAGAATGGAGGCGGCCCGATGATTGCGCTTGTAACGCGAATGCCCGAGGAGGCGGAACGGCTGTGGCTGGGTGTGCTGTCGGCGAACATGCCCGGCGAAACGATCATTCCCTTCCGGCAGCTTGACGAGGCATCGCGATCCAAGGTCGATATCGCGATCGTTGCAAATCCGGATCCGGCAGATATCGCGCTGCTGCCCGGGCTGAAATGGATCCATAGCGTCTGGGCCGGTGTCGAACGGCTGGTCGGCGAACTCGGTGAGAGCAACCTGCCGATCGTTCGCCTGGTCGATCCACAGCTCAGCCAGACGATGGCTGAAGCGGTGCTGGCCTGGACGTATTACCTGTTCCGCGACATGCCGGCCTATGCCCGTTTCCAGCGACACCATGTCTGGCAGCAGATCGCCTACAGGCGTCCGCAGGCTGTGACGGTCGGTCTTCTCGGCCTTGGTGCCCTCGGTGCCGCGGCAGCCGGTCGCCTCAAGGAGGCGGGCTTCAATGTGATCGGCTGGAGCCGCGGGACGAAAGTCGTCGATGGGATTGAAACCTTTGACGGCGGGGCTGGCCTCAAAGAGGTAATCGGCCGGTCCGATATCCTGATCTGCCTCCTCCCTCTGACAGAAGAGACACGCGGTCTGCTGAATGCCGAACGGCTTGCTCTGTTGCCGCAAGATGCCTCTCTGATCAACTTCGCACGGGGGCCGATCGTGGTCGGTGATGACCTTATCAAGGCACTTGACGCAGGTGCGATGAAACATGCGGTCCTCGATGTGTTCGATGTCGAGCCGCTTCCGACCGAAGCGATCTACTGGGATCATCCGGGCATTACCGTCCTGCCGCATATCTCTGCGCCAACGGACCGCGACACGGCCGCGGCAATCGTTGCCGGAAACATCAGGACGTATCGGGAGACGTCTAAGCTTCCATCCACTGTCGACCTCACGCGCGGATACTGACGTGTCCGCATCATGGCGCCATCCGGCGATCACAACCTATCTTTTTGGGAATTGAATGAACATGATCTCTTCTGAACGCATCGTTTATGTCGACGGACAATATTGCCCCGAATCGCAGGGCAAGGTCTCGATCTTTGACCGCGGCTACCTGTTTGCCGACGCAATCTATGAAGTCACCTGCGTAATCGGCGGCAAACTCGTCGATTTCAATGGGCATATGGCCCGGCTCCAGCGTTCCTTGAAGGAGCTCGACATGCCGGTGCCGATGAGCAGCGACGAGCTGCTGGCCATCCATCGCAAACTGGTCATCGACAACAAGGTCGACGAAGGTCTGATCTATATGCAGATTTCCCGCGGCAATGCCGACCGGGATTTCAACTTTCCGTCGAAGGATACGCCACCAGTCGTCGTGATGTTTACTCAGTCGCGACCGGTGCTCGAGAGCCCGCTTGCCAAGCGCGGCCTCAAGGTCATCTCGCTGCCCGATATCCGTTGGGGTCGCCGTGACATCAAGACCGTGCAGCTTCTCTATCCTTCAATGGCGAAGAATGCCGCAAACGAGGTCGGTGCGGACGATGCCTGGCTCGTGCAGGATGGTTTTGTCACCGAGGCTTCCTCCGCCAATGCCTATATCGTCACCGCCGATGGCAAGATCATCACGCGTGGGCTGTCGGCTGATATTCTTCATGGCATCACACGCGCAGCTGTTCTCGGATTTGCGCAGGAAGCCGGCTACATTCTGGAAGAACGCCCGTTCACCATTGCCGAAGCACTTGAGGCGAAGGAAGCCTTCATCACCTCTGCGACATCCTTCGTTATGTCCGTCCTGTCGATCGACGGGCATGTGATTGGCGACGGAAGGATTGGCCCCGTCAGCAGCCGCCTGCGGGAAATCTACATCGGCAAGGCCGTTGGCGCGCGGATTTAAAAGAAGCAGACTATTGCCGGGCAAGCCACCGGCACCAAGCAACGGGAACCGGTGGCCTGGTCTGCAGTCAAAACCTACCGCGTCTCACGCGTAAGAAACGTCAGGTCGGCTGTCAGAAGGCGCTCGCTTGTGAAATCGACGAAAACTCTCACCTTGGGTGACAGGTGTCGGTTTGATGGCCAGACAAGATGGAAACGTGCCGGGCCATCCAGATAGTCTCCGAGGATCGATACCATCTGGCCATTTGCGATAGGTGATCTCGCAAGAAAGTCTGGCATGCAGCCGATCCCGAGACCGCTCATCGTTGCGCCGCGTAATGCCTCCATGTTGTTGCAGGTGATGATGGTCCGTGGTTTAGGATCTTCGTGATCGGCCACTGAAGAAAACGGCCAATCCTGGACCTTGCCGCTATTCGGGAAGCGGAAACGGATTGCCAGATGGTTTTCCAGTTCGCGCGGATGCTGGGGGACACCAAAGCGTTCCAGGTAGGAAGGCGCGGCACATAACGCCATCTGGAATGGTCGAATTGATCGCGACATCAGTCTTGAATCTGCCAAATCACCGCTGCGGATTGCGACGTCCACGCCTTCCTCAATGAGATCGACGATACGATCGGTGAAATCCAGATCCAGCTCGACTTCGGGATAGAGTGCAACGAATTCCGGGATGAGGGGCAGAAGCAGGTGATAGCTCACCAGTGGAATACTAACCCTTAGCCGGCCTCTGGGAGCCGAGACGGCCCTTGTGAGAGACGCTTGGGCATCGTCCAGATCATCCAGAATTCGCCGGCACCGCTCGTAAAAATCCTTGCCTTCTTCGGTGAGCCGAAGGCTCCGGGTAGAGCGCTGAAGTAGTCGGGCTCCAAGCTGCCTTTCCAGGCTGGAAACAGATTTTCCAACCGCTGACGCCGATATACCCAAGGCCTTTGCTGCGGCGGAAAAGCTGCCGCGATCAGCGGTTCTCACAAAAGCTGTCAGACCATTCCACTGATCCATCGCAATCTCATCCGATCGTTTTACTCCGGAATACCCGGAATTTGCCATCCATAATCTTCCCGATCCAAACCCAGTATCTTCAATGGCGGCGTGATGTCCATCGAGACTTCAGACGACACGCGCCGCCATCACGTTCTTTATCGGTGGAAATTATGGACAACACGACTATCGAGCGGCCTCGGCCACTGGCAATCCGGCTCATCATACTCTTTGCGATCTGCTGCTCATCAGCGGCCATGCCTTTGACTTTCACAGGCCCTGCAGTGGCGCTTACGGCTATCAGCCGCTCCCTGGGGGGAGACCCATCTTCGCTTGCCTGGATCACCAATGCCTTCATGCTCACTTTCGGCAGTACGCTGATGGTGTTTGGCGCCCTTGCCGACAGCTATGGCCGCAAGCGCGTCTACCTGCTGGGCCTCGTGGCTTTTGGTGTATTTTCCGCGGCCTTGGCCTTGGCACCCAATATTGTCGCATTTGACATCTTGCGGGCGCTTCAAGGTTTTGGCGCAGCTGCGGCCTTCGCCAGTGGCATGGCGTCGCTCGCGCAGGAGTTTGCCGGAACCGCACGCATGCGAGCCTTCAGCCTAGTGGGCGCGAGCTTCGGCGTCGGTTTGGCATTTGGGCCTATAGCTTCGGGCCTGATGGTCGAGACATTCGGGTGGCCTTCCATCTTTATCCCAGTTGTCGGGTTGGTCATCATCGCACTACCGCTTGGAGCACTTTTCCTCTTGGAAACGCGCAATCCGGATGCATCGTCGCTTGACTGGATGGGTGCAGCTTCGTTCACGCTCGCGCTGACATTGTTCACCTACGCTGTCCTGCGGGCGCCTGGAACAGGATGGTCTGATCCGATCGTCATCGTTTCGCTCGGCGGCGCGGCATTGCTGATGTTTATCTTTTATCGTGTTGAGCGGTCGGTAAAGCAGCCGATGCTTGATCTGACCCTCTTCCAATATCCCCGCTTTGTGGGCGTCCAGCTCCTGGCTGCAGCGCCAGCCTATGCGTTCGTGGTTCTCCTGGTGCTTCTTCCCATCCGCTTCGTCGGCATCGAAGGCATGGATGAAGTTGCCGCGGGAAAACTTATGATCGCGCTGTCCGGTCCCCTGCTGGTGCTTCCCATAGCTGCAGGTCTTCTGACCCGCTGGTTTTCTGCAGCCGTCATTTGCAGCATCGGCCTGCTGGTCTCGGCCATTGGCCTTTTCTGGCTGAGTGAGACGACAATCGGCGCGCAAGCATCCGTCATCATGTGGCCGCTACTCTTGATCGGTATCGGTATCAGCCTGCCATGGGGGCTCATGGATGGCCTTGCTGTCAGTGTGGTCCCGAAGGAGCGCGCTGGCATGGCAACGGGCATATTCAGCACCACGCGTGTCGCTGGCGAGGGCGTCGCCTTGGCAATCGTCACCGCTGCTTTATCGGCCTTGACACAGAACAGCCTTGTCGGAATGGCCGACGCGCAAACGGCTCTGGCAGCCCAACGCCTGGTCACTGGTGATCTGAACGGTGCGGCCGAGGCCATTCCGCTTGTTTCGAAAGCCGCGATAACGCAGCACTACGGCGAGGCATTCACTGTACTCCTCATGCTCCTGGGGTCAGTGACCATCGCGACGGCTATCGTTGTCATGCTTGTCCTTCGCAAGCAGCATGATGGCGATACACGTGCCGAAATTTCTGGTTGTGAGAGCGCAGCAAGTTCTTGAGAACGACGGAGTTGGCGGAGGCAATGGCACATCCTTCCGCCGACCTCATGAAAGCCCTGCCGACGAAAGCTTCTATAACGACCGGCCCGTGGTTCGCATCGCATCAAGGCATGGAAGCCTGAGGGAGCCGTGCCGGGGCAACGCTCAGAGCGCCGAGGTGAAATCGGCGCTCTCCTAGCCCTAATATCAGCTGGAAGCCTTCGGGGTTGATGGCTCGTTTTCCGGCGCGAGTACAGGGTCGGGAGACCTTCCAGCGGTGGCGGTTCGGTTTCGCCCAGCCTCCTTCGCTCGGTATAGAGCTTTGTCGGCTTCGGACAATATGCGTGAGGGCTCTTGGGCCTGCGAGCTGTCTGCAACACCAATGCTCACGGTTATTCGGATCGCCCCGGCGCCAATGTTTATCGGGGTTGCTTCGACAGCCTTCCTCAAAATCTCTGCTCGCTCGTACCCGGCATCTACCTCGGTTGCATGCAGAATGACGACGAACTCTTCGCCGCCGAGACGGAAGGCCTGATCTCTTTTCGGCAGCACATCAACGATCGTTGAAGCAAGCGTATGCAGGACGATATCGCCTGCGTCATGACCGTATGTGTCATTGACGTGTTTAAAATGATCGACGTCGATCGCCAGAACGGAATAGGCGGATAGCCGTCCAGAAAGCGAGGCCGACGTCTCGAAGAATGCACGCTTGTTGCCAAGTGACGTCAGCGCGTCGATGTAAGCTTCGTTTCGCCACTGCACCTCTCTGCCGAAATAGCGGCGCTCACGCTCGACAAACCGGCCGAGGATCAAGGCTGCGGCAAGCGACCCTCCCAGGGCCGCCGGGTATGTTCGCAGGAAATGAGCACTCCCCTGACCTGAAGGCATTACAAGCAGCAGAAGCGCCAATCCGGAAACCATCATGCCCAGGATGACCAGACTTACGATCTTCATCCCAAGACGGGGATAGACAAGAAAGTGCCAGAATAGCCCTATCGCGCCGGCAAGCATCGTGGGCCTGACAGTGTCCATGAATTCGATATTCGTCAGCTGGTTTATGCCGATGGCTGCGATCGCAGTCGCAGTCAGAAACGAACCTATGCCCCCGAAGGCGGCTGAAAAGGCCAGAAATAGAGAACGGCCGTTGAGCATTGTCCCGTCAGCCAGGATGACCGGGGTGATCATAGCGGCGCAAGCGGCAAGGCCATAGGGCATTCCCTTGGCAATTGTCATCACTCGCGGCGAAATAGTCAGGCGTTCGATGCTGCCGACGGAAATCCCGATAAGGCCCATAAGGCCAAGAATGTGAATGAGGAGGCCGACCAGCGACATTGTTTAGTTCCAGTCCAATGGACTCTTCCATACGACCGAAGTCACTCCGGCAAGTTAACTTGGCAGAATGGCCATGCGTTTGAGTCAATAGTCGGTAAATCCGAATTTATGCATATCTAATATATTGATTGCGTGACGTAATTCCGATTTTCGGTCGCCAGTTCAATCGTTCGGCAATCTTCTCTGAATAGGCTGCCCCCACAAACGGGGCTACCTCATAATGGGAATTCAGATCCGCCTGGCGGAAATCATCGAGGCGCTGAGCAAGGCGCTTGACATGACCGAGGGCCAGCCAGAAGGTCACTGCATCCGGTGTTGCTACATCGGGGCGCATATCGGCCGCGAGATCGGTCTTGATGACGATCAGCTACGCGACCTCTATTATACGCTTCTGCTCAAAGATCTTGGCTGCAGCAGCAATGCGGCGCGCATTTGCGAACTCTATCTAGCGGACGATCTGAGCTTCAAGCATGACTTCAAGCTGGTCGACGGTAGCCTGAGCCAGGTGCTGCGTTTTGTTATCGGCCACACCGGCATGCAGGCCGGGCTGGCGGAGCGGTTCCGCAGCATCCTTAACATCCTGCAGAATGGCGGGGAACTTTCGACAGAACTCATCCAGACCCGCTGCCAGCGTGGGGCGGAGATCGCCCGTCAGATGCGGTTTTCCGAAGATGTCGCGCAGGGCATTCTGGGGCTTGATGAGCACTGGAACGGCGGTGGAAAGCCAGCGGGGATCGCTGGCGGTCAGATCCCGTTGTTTTCCCGGATAGCCCTGCTTGCCCAGGTGATCGACATTTTTCACATCAGCGGCGGCCAGAGAAGTGCGATCAGGGAGATCAGCAAGCGCAAAGCTGCGTGGTTCGATCCGTCGCTTGTCGAAGCCTTTGTCGCTGTCGCCGAACGCCCGGAGTTCTGGAGGACCCTGGGTGCCAAGGATCTGGAGGCGATCGTGCTTGCCTCGGAGCCGGGACAGCATGCGATCCTGGCGGATGACGATTATCTCGATGATATTGCCGCCGGCTTCGCCAAGGTTATCGACGCGAAGAGCCCTTACACTTCAGGGCATAGCGATCGAGTTGCTCTTTTTACCGATCTGATCGCGGAAGAAATGGGCATCGATTTTGAAGCCCGGCGGCTTCTCAAGCGAGCAGCACTGCTTCATGACATCGGCAAGCTTGGCGTGAGCAACAACGTCCTCGACAAGCCGGGTAAACTTGACGACGGCGAGTGGCTGCAGATGAAGCGGCACGCCGAATTTTCGGAACACATCCTCTCTACGATCGGGGCGTTTTCAGACGCGGCGCAGATTGGCGGAGCACATCACGAACGGCTCGATGGGCGAGGCTATCCACGCGGATTGAGCGCAGACGATATCCCGATGGAAGTGAGGATCGTTTCCACAGCGGACGTTTTCGACGCGCTCACGGCAGATCGACCCTATCGGCCAGCCATGCCAATCGCCAAAGCTTTCGCAATCCTCTGGGAGGGGGCGGGGCAGTCACATGATCCTATCTGCATTGAGGCACTGGAACGGGCACTGGCCAAAACCTCGCTCGGGCAGGATGGCGGCCAGCCTCTCTGGGCAGAGCTTCGAAAGGACGCGCAAGCGGCTTAGCTTCGCCTGCGGGCTGTTCGGTCAGGCTGCTGAGCGCCGCCGAACCACCTTTGTTGCGGTCACTATGCCCCGTAACCAATTTTCCCTAACAACACTCGAAAAATAACCCCGCAGCTGCCGAAGAGCTTTTGTTTGTACCTTGGCGTCGATCTCACGGGAAGCGACCCGGGCTATGAAGTCGTTCTGCGCTGAACCGTCTGCCGACGCTTTCCAGTAGTCGCATCGGGGAATTGCCGCCGCATAACTCGATACCGGCTGAGTAATCTGAGGTGTCAAAGGTGTGTTCGGCGGGCGCCTAAGGTCCGCTGGTTGCATTATTTCTTCTTCTCTTGATCACGGTGCCACTTGATTGCGAAGAACATACCCGTGCCTAACACAATAAGCTTCAACGGAAAGAAGACCAAGGGGAACCAATCTACCCAATCCATTTTGAATATCTCCAGCCTGTTATTTGATACTAACTATCGTGAAACGCACGATCTCAAGACAGCTGCTTTAGCAGCTTCAGTTTTTGTTCAATCCATCGTCTAATCTCACTTCCATCATAAAACTCCGACCAAATGGCATGATTGGGCTTGCCCCATGTTTCCGCAGTTTGTTTAGACGATCACCCGGGCAAGCGGGGCCGCTTGGGTGACAAGACCGGCAAGCTGGTTCAATCCGTCCTCAAGATCGCTGCGGTCGGACGCAACACCGAGGGATATTCGCACCGCCTCCGTCGTACACTTGCCCACGGCAAACGCAGAGCTTGGAACGATGAGCACGCCCGCGCGCACCGCCGCCTCGACCAGGTCGTCAGCGCGCTGGCCGCGGGGTAACCGAAGCCAGACGTGGTGGCCGAACATGTTGGCGGAGCGATCGAAGGCGCCGAGCAGCGACGATGCAAGCATCTGCCTTTTCAGCGTTTCGCGTCTGATGGCCGCCGTCACGTCCGCCAGTGTCCCGTCCATTATCCAGTTGGCTGCGAGTGCTGACATGAGCGGAGGCGCCATCAGCATCATGGCTCTGGTAACAGATGCGAGTTGCAGGGCATCTGTTGCTTTGGGCACGAGGACGTAGGCAACTCGCAATGCCGGTGTCGCACACTTGGAAAGTGTCGAAATATGCCACGTCGCCTCCGGCATGAGATCCGCAAAGCTGCGGCTCGGCGCCTCAAGCAGGGGCCCGTAAGGATCATCTTCTACGATCATCACGCCGTATCGGCGCGCAATGTCCACAATAGCCGCACGTCGTGGTTCGGTCATCGTCGCGGCTGTCGGGTTGTCGATATTGGGGATCACGTAGAGAAGCTTTGGTGGCCTGATCCGGCAACTGCGCTCGAAATCCTCGGGTAACAGTCCCTCGTCATCCATTGCGATCGGATCGATTACCAAGCGCATTTGAGATGCGACAGCCTTCAAGCCGGGATAGGTGAATTCACCGGCCGCGATGACGTCACCTCGAGACAGCAAAAGCTCACAGGTGGAAAAAAGCGCAGTCTGGGCTCCAGCCGCAACAACGATACGATCGAAATTCGCGTTCTCGATACGCTGCTTGAGCCATCTGGTCGCTGCTTGCCTATCCGGTTCTGCACCGGCGCTATCCTGATAATGCAAGTTCAACAGTCCCTTGCCGTTTGCAAGCACTGCACCAACCCCTTTGGGCATCAACCGCTGAAAATCGATGTCCTCCGGCTGGCATGGAATGTTCATGCTGAGGTCGAGTGCTGCGGGACGAACCTTCGAGATACGCTCGCTCGAATGGTCCCTTACGAAGGTTCCCCTGCCGATTTGCGCTTCAATAAGTCCACGGCGATGTGCTTCGTTGAAGGCCCGGGTTACCGTTGTCAGGTCGACGCCAAGCGCTTCGGCAATGGAACGCTGCGGCGGCAATCGTTCACCAGCCGCAATGATACCGGCCTGGATGTCCTGCTCCAGGGCATCCGCCAGGCCGATGTATTTTATACGGCCGCCGCCGACAATTCGTGCATTCCACATGAGCTGAGCCGATAATGTATGGTCAATAATACATACAATTTACATACCATCCATACATTCAGCAATGAAGCATAATTTCATGCGTGCGCGAAATGTCGCAGACGACCGGGTCCTAGGCAGGGATCTGGGGCGTTTCTGAATCTGGTGGAGTGCAATGTCGTCGCTACAGGATCGACAAGATCGCACTCCGCAGCGGCCAACATATGGAAAACTATGCTCAGGTAGTTTTATTGAACGGTTCCACCGAACTGACATGGCCACCTCAACAGGCAAATACCGTTATGCAGTGGATTAGCTTCCATCGATCCGTGTGTTGACGCCGGTTTCACGATCTCCATCTTTTTACCGAGAAATTGAATAATAGTTGCACCGCATGTTCATCCTTGACTTGAGTATCGATATATCCCACGCAATATATCGAATTGTTCCATGGGATGGCGCTGTGCTCAAAAACCTCACCTATTTTGTTGCACTGGCGGAGGAGAAGAACTTTGCGCGCGCTGCCGAAGCGTGCCGGGTTGCGCAACCGACATTATCGATTGCGATCCGCAATCTCGAAAGCGACCTAGCAGCGCCATTGGTGATCCGCGGCAACCGCTTCGCCGGTCTGACTGCGGAGGGTGAGCTTGCGCTGCAATGGAGCCGCAGGATTCTGCTCGACTATCAAAGCATGCTGCGGGACCTGAGCGGTGATCTTCGAAGTGTAAGCGGTGCGATTAAACTGGGCGTCATTCCAACGCTAGTTCCATATGCCGCGCGCGTGGCCACACACTTTCGCGATCGTCATCCCGAAGCTTCGATAGATATTGCGACTATGGACGAACGGGCGATCCGGCGCGGTTTGGATGGGTTCGAGCTTGATGGCGCGATCACCTATATGGATGGTGACGGTTTGGAGAGCGTCTGCTCGGTTCCTCTTTATGACGAAAGGCATGTCCTGATCTGCAACACGAATCATCCTCTTGCCGCCCGCTCTTCCATGATGTGGCACGAAACGCTTGGCGAGCAGGTCTGTCTTCTGGAAGGAGATACGACCGCTGAAAGAATATCGTGTGGCGTATCTGTCGGTGGCCGTATGCGGTCCACGCCGTTGATAACGGTCAATTCTTTTACGCAACTCTGCTCGCGTGTCCGCAAGGGGGCTTGGTGCGGCATCGTGCCCTATGGTTTTGTCCAGGATCTCGATGACGAGCTGGATTTTCGCCTGATCGAATTGAGAGGGGCGAATAACGGCCAGACGGTTGGTTTTGTGAGTTCGCAACGGCTGGAACCGTCGCCGGTGACGCGATCCCTGATCCTGGCTGCGGAGGAAACATCAGGTTTCGCTCGTCTTGCCAGATGCACGGAATGATGAGGCTTGAAAATGTCCGCCAATGATAACCGTCAAACGCCAGCCGAGCCGTTACGCGAACAGGCGGTTCAAGATCTCAAGTCGCAGCTTGCCAGATTGGGGCGTGCGGTCAAAGAGGCAAGCGGCATTGTCGAGGAGCTGAAATACGGCTCCGGTAAAGAAATCGGCGAGCCTTTCAGCAAGAATTCTTTTCCGGACACCTAGTCTTCAGCTTCCCGCTTCCCGCTTCCCGCTTGCCGTTTGGCAAAGAACTGCGCCTGCCTTCGTGGCTCCGCCAATAATTCATCCGAAAAGGATAGGTGTTCTCACCGCCAGATATCGATGACATCGACCAGCGCACCCTGTTCGATTTGAGTAATCTCCGGGGGAAGGATGATCAGCACTTCGGTGTTGGCCAAATCGTTAAAGCTCGCAGAGCCTTGAACCGTCAGCGGGATGACCTGCAAATTCTGCTGCACGGGATCTTCGTGGAAGCGTCCCATCAAGACCTGGGCGATACCGGATTTTTTGACTTGCCGGGTCGCGATCGGAAGCCGCAAACGATCCTGTCCAGCCGACCGACCTTGAAGGCGGTCAATGATGAAACGTCCGATGATCGCAAATCCGCTTGCCGCTGCGACCGGATTTCCGGGAAGGAGAAGGATCGGGCAATGGTCGATATCGCCGAAGCCAACGGGTTTGCCCGGCCGCATGTCGAGTTTCCAGAATTCGAGGTATCCGCGTTTTCTAACTGCTTCGGCAAGATGATCGGCAAATCCGGCAGATGCACCGCCCGACGAAACGATGAAATCGTGGTCTGCGGCAGCCGCAACCAGAGCCGAGACAATCAGGCCGGGATCGTCGCGGACAATGCCCAGATCGGTCACCTCAGCGCCGGCATTTTCCAGCAGGATGGAGAGCATCGGCCGGTTGGTATCGTAGATTTCTCCCCTCGAAAGCGGGCGGGGATCATCAACCAGTTCGTCACCGGTGGAGAGTAGTGCCACCTTGGGCCGGACATAGACCGCGATCGAGCGGATGCCGAGAGCAATCAACAGCGCCATATGACCTGCGTTGATGCGGGTGCCCTCTCTCAGGACCGGCGCTCCCTCCATGACGTCTTCGCCGACCTGCCTGATATGCGCCTTTCCGTGCTTCGGGACCTTGAACCGAACCTGGCTGCCGGTTACCTCGGCCAACTCCTGGATGACAACGCGCTCACTTCCCTCAGGAACGATCGCACCGGTCATCACCCGAGCCGTCTCCCCGGCTTTAAGCTGCGACGCCACAACGGGGCCGGCGGCTATGACCTCGGAAAGCTTGAGGAGCGCAAGCCCGTCTGGACCGAGATCGGCGGAGCGCACAGCAAATCCATCCATGGCCGCGCTATCAAAGCGCGGAAGCGAGACCGGGGCTAGAATGTTTTCTGCCAAGACGCGACCGAGCGTGCTCCGCACCGGGCATTGCGTGGTTTGTCTGGCACGCTCCAGATAGCTTTCGATAAAGGAGAGCGCCTGTTGAAGGGTGCGTGGGCTTTCGCTCTTCATGGCATTTCCTCACCGGATGATGTTTTGCAGGCCGTAAGCATTGTAGGCCATGCCCAAAGATTGCCGCGCATGCCGTGGTTACAGCAAGCTCTCGTGATCCTACTGGATCTTGCCAGTCCTTTAGGCAAGAAGTAGCGTGATATTTCATGAAATATAACGCTTGGACGACCATGAATCTCCTCTCATTCACAAGATGCTTGTGAGTCCAGCTAGGCATGCGCAAGCGTTGGCAGATGCCGACCCGGCGGTCGTCTCATCGGCCGGATGGCGGCCATCACGTTTTCGTGCAGCTGTAACCGGGATCGGTTGGCCACCGTATTGCAATCTGAGACCTCGACCTTTGGGAGATAGGCACATGCTCAGTAGACGTTTTTTCCTGACCACGGCTGCGTCACTTGTGGTCATTGCAAGGCATGCCGATGCCGCGACGCCCGCCGGCAATTTCCCCGTCAGTCATACCGATGCGGAATGGCGCAAGATCCTGACTGCGGACCAGTACAATATCTTGCGTCAGGAAGGGACGGAATATCCTAACGCCAGCGCACTTTTGAATGAGCATCGCAAGGGCCTGTTTTCGTGTGCCGGCTGCGATCAGGACGTCTTTTCCTCCGACACGAAATTCGACAGCGGTACCGGCTGGCCAAGTTTCTGGGCGCCGATCGACAACGCTGTCGGCGTCACGCGGGATATATCCTTCAACATGGTCCGCGATGCTGTCCACTGTAACCGATGCGGCGGCCACCTCGGTCATGTCTTCAATGACGGTCCGAAGCCGACAGGGCTTCGTTACTGCATGAACGGCCTGGCTATGAAATTCAGGGCCATGACCGCCTGAAGACGGTCGGCTAGACCCATTTCGATTTTGAAAGCCTGAAACAATGCTGCTTTTCATCCTCGCCTATTTCGGCGGTGTGCTGACGATCGTCAGCCCGTGCATTCTGCCTGTTTTGCCTTTCGTCTTTGCGCGGGCCGGGCAACCTTTCCTGCGCAGCACGCTGCCGATGCTGGTCGGCATGGCGGTAACTTTCGCCGGGGTTGCAACTTTGGCGGCTGTTGGCGGTGGTTGGGCCGTAGAGGCAAATGAATACGGGCGCTACGCGGCAATGCTGTTGTTGGCCGCTTTCGGCATTATCCTGCTGTTTCCGCCGGTGGCCGATCATCTGACCCGGCCGCTGGTCGCTCTCGGCGCAAGACTTTCCGAACATGCCGATAGCGAGCAACGTTCCGGCGGCGGCGGGATATGGTCATCGCTTCTTCTCGGCGCGGCGACAGGGCTTTTGTGGGCGCCTTGCGCCGGACCGGTGCTCGGGCTCATTCTGACGGGTGCCGCGCTACAGGGCGCAAATGTCGGCACGACCATTCTGCTTGCCGCCTACGCGCTCGGTGCAGCGACCTCGCTTGCGCTTGCGCTTCTGGTGGGCGGGCGAGCCTACCGGGCCATGAAGCGATCGCTTGGGGCCGGTGAATGGTTGCGGCGCGGTGTCGGCGCTGCCGTGCTTGTCGCTGTCGTTGCAATCTTTTTCGGCGCCGATACGGGCTTTCTGACACGCGTATCGCTGCAGAGCACCGCGTCGCTGGAGCAGAGCCTGATCGACAGGCTACAGCCTCAGGCCGGTCTCGGTGGCAATCCGGCAGCGATGCAGCCGTCGATGACCATGCAAGGCGGCCAGGATGGCGGGCAGGGCGCGGCGATGAAGCCTTCCATGACGATGCAGGCCAATGGTGGCGCGATGATGAGTGCCAACAACAACCAGATGATGATGTCGGGAAGTAACCCAGCCATGATGTCCGGCAACAGCCCCGCGATGATGAGCGGTAATCCGGCGACGATGGTGCAGGCGAAGCCGGCAGTTGAGACGGCGCAGGTATTGCCGGTGGAGGCTGTCGCTCCGTCGCTCGATGGTGCGGTCCAGTGGTTGAATTCAACGCCGCTCTCGATGCAGCAGTTGAAGGGCAAGGTGGTGCTTGTCGACTTCTGGACCTATTCCTGCATTAACTGCCTTCGCGCCATTCCCTATGTTCGCGCCTGGGCTGAAAAATACAAGGATCAGGGGCTCGTGGTGATCGGCGTGCATGCGCCGGAATTCGCCTTCGAGAAGCGGGTCGACAACGTCACGCAGGCGATCAATGATCTGAAGATCGATTATCCGGTTGCGGTCGACAATGACTATGCCATCTGGCGCGCGTTCAACAACCAGTATTGGCCGGCGCATTATTTCATCGACGCAGAGGGTAGGATCCGCCATCACCATTTCGGCGAAGGCGATTACGATCAGTCGGAGCGTGTCATTCAACAGCTGCTGGCCGAGGCGGGTTCGACAAATGTCGCGGGCGGCATCGTCGATGTGAAGGCGACCGGCGCAGAAGCCGCTTCCGACGAGACAGATGTCCAGTCGCCGGAAACCTATCTCGGATATCTCCGGAGCCGGAATTTCGTCGGCACGGACGGCACGACGAACGATGCCGCGCATGATTATACGGCGGAGAAACCACGCCGGAACGAATGGGGCCTCACCGGCAGCTGGACCGTCGGGCCCGAAAGAGCCATGCTGTCCGGCGGCAATGGAAGCATCTATTATCGCTTTCACGCGCGTGACCTGCATCTTGTCCTCGGACCGGATGCCGACGGAAAACCGATCCGTTTCAAGTTGACTGTCGATGGCAAGCCGCCCGGCGACAATCATGGCGTCGATACCGATGCCGACGGCAACGGCGTCGTTACCAATCAGCGTCTTTATCAGCTCGTGCGCCAGAGTGGTGCGGTGGGCGACCATGTTTTCGAAATCCGCTTCCTTGACCCCGGCCTGGAAGCCTACGCATTCACCTTCGGTTGAGGAGACCTTGTGATGTATTGCAAAAACAGCATTCCACTTGCCCTGTCCGTGTTTGGCCTCCTGCTGGCCGGATCAGCCGCCCGCGCGGAGGAGGGGATATCCATTCCGCCGCCCGCGATCGAGGAGGCTGCAACTTCGGGCCCGTCCGAGACAGCTATCTTTGCCGGTGGCTGCTTCTGGGGCGTGCAGGGTGTCTTCCAGCATATCGAAGGCGTCACCAATGCGGTTTCCGGTTATACCGGTGGCGCCAGGGAGACGGCGCAATACGAGGCGGTTGGCTCAGGCCGCACCGGCCACGCGGAATCGGTTCGCGTCACCTTCGATCCGAAGAAGGTCACCTACGGCCATTTGCTGCAGGTCTATTTCTCGGTTGCCCATGATCCGACCCAGTTGAACCGTCAGGGTCCGGATACAGGCACGCAGTATCGTTCGACGATCTTTCCAACGAACGACGAGCAGGTCACGGTGGCAAAGGCCTATATCGCCCAGCTCAACAAGGCGAAGGTGTTCGATGCGGCAATCGTCACCACGATCGAACCGGGCAAGTCCTTTTATCCGGCCGAAGCCTATCACCAGGATTTTCTGACCAACAACCCGACCTATCCCTACATCGTCTATAACGACCTACCGAAGATCGACAATCTTAAGAGGCTGTTCCCGAAGGATTTCAGGGCAACGCCGGTTCTGGTTGCGCAGAACGGGCTCTGACTTAAGGAGCGGATCCTCTGGCTGTGCCGGTCAGAAGGGCTGGAAAGATTTCCTGCTTGGTCAGCGGCGCCAGCACGATATTTCCCGGATCGGCTGGTGATATCCAGCGGATCTCCTCGATCTCGGCCGAAGCTTCGATCGGTCGATGATCGAGATCTATCCGAAAGACGTCGGCGACGACCTTGTGCCCCGGCTCGTTGGCAGCCGGAGCCTTGAATTGTCCCATCGGCATAAAGGCGCCTTCTGCAACACTGAGATCCAGTTCCTCGGCAAGTTCTCGAACAAGTGCCGCCTGAGGCGTTTCGCCCGGTTCGATCTTTCCACCCGCCTGCATGAAGGCGGAGGTGCCGCGCTTGCGCACTACAAGTGCCATGCCATCGGGGCGAAGGATGAGGGCGGCAACAATCCGGATCGTCTTTTCCATGCGCCCGATCAAGACCGGATTCGTCCGGAGCCGCAATCAAAAAAATGCGTCGCGCAGGTCAGTTGGCGTGCTAGATCCGACGAACTTAACAAGTAAGACGCATTCAGAAAGGGAGTGACCATGTTCCAGGCAGAGACGATCGATACTGCCGACAAGGCGGAGTTCTACCGCCAGCTGGTCCAACAGCTGCAAGGCCTTTTCGACGGCGAGACGGACATGATCGCCAATGCCGCCAACATGTCGGCATTGATCTATCAGATGCTGCCAGATCTCAACTGGGCGGGCGTATATCTGTTGAAAGGCGAGCAACTGGTGCTTGGCCCATTCCAGGGCAAACCGGCCTGCGTTCGTATCCCTGTCGGACGCGGTGTCTGCGGCACAGCCATCGAGCGCAGGTCATCCGTGCTGGTCGAGGATGTGCATGCTTTTCCAGGGCATATCGCTTGTGACGAAGCCTCTCGTTCAGAACTCGTCGTGCCGATTTTTCGTCACGGCGCGGCGATCGGCGTCCTTGATCTGGACAGCCCGCTTCCGTCGCGGTTCGATATGGAAGATCAGACGGGCATGGAACGTCTGGTGGAGATTTTTGCCACGTCATTCGCATGACGTAGCATTCCGCCGGATGACCAGATGCCTTGGCTGAAACACATCACGAAGTCGGGCTGCCTTGGTGGTCGAATGAAAGATCCCGTGTCGATGCAGACTTCAGCTTTTGACTTGAGCAAGGATGCGAGGTCCCGGCTGACACTCGCCTGGCAGTTTATTCTGGCCGGGCTGCTTGTCCTGCTCATTGGAATGTTCATCATCGGATACTGGGTAAGCACGACCATCGAACGAGGCTTCGTACAGGACAGGGCCGATTCAACGGCCCTGTTCGTCGACAGCATCGTCTCGCCACTGGCGCAGGATCTTGGGACCGGCGTGACGTTGGGTCGCGAAAACGAGCTTACCTTGTCGAAGGCCATCAACAACGGGCCGCTGGCGGAGCGAATTTTTTCGTTCAAGATCTGGACACGCGACGCGACGGTCGCCTTCAGCAGCGATCCGGCGCTGATCGGAAAAACCTTTGCGTTGCGATCACCTCTGAATATCGCTTTGAACGGATCGGTTTCTGCGGAATTCGACGAGCTGGAAGGCGAGGAACATCTCGTCGAGAAAGAAACCGGGCATGCCTTCCTCGAGATTTACAGTCCAATCCGGGATGCGAAGACCGGCAGGGTGATCGGAGCTGCGGAGTTTTATGAGCCGACCAGCGCGTTTCTGGCCGAGCTTCGACAGCTGCATTTCACCAGCTGGCTGGTTGTCTCGGGTGTGACGGCCGGAATGCTCGCTCTTCTCTTCGTCATCGTCGCGCGCGGTAGCGGGGAAATAGAAAGACAGCGGAGGCGGCTTGATAATCAGGTTGCTGAATTGTCCCGCCTTCTCGCCAGCAATACGCTTCTTCGCAACCGGGTCGATCAGGCCGCACAACGCACGGTGACACTCAATGAACGTTATTTGAGGCGTATTTCCGCGGACCTTCATGATGGCCCCACGCAACTCCTGGCCTTCGTTGTCCTTCGCCTGGAGGCGATAAGGAAGGGGAAGGGGCGTGACGACGATCAGGCGCTCGTCATGAAGTCGGTTATCGATGCGATGGATGAGATCCGAAGCATTTGCCGCGGCCTGCAGCTTCCCGAACTTGAGAGCCTGACCGGCAGCGAGGTCGCCTGGCGCGCGATCCGGGCACATGAGCTTTACTCGGGGGCGACAATCGAGGCTACTATTGACGAGGTCGAAGTGAGGAGCCACGGCACAAAGATCTGTATCTACCGCTTCCTGCAGGAAGCGCTTAGCAATGCCTCGAGGCATTCCAATGCCATGCGAATAAAAGCTTCACTTGAAGCCGTTGACGGGCTGCTTGTCTTGCAGGTCGAAGATGATGGGCAGGGCCTGACACAACGGACGGACGACGGAGGGCAGGGTTTGGCCGGATTGAAGGAACGTGCGGCAAGTCTTGGCGGGGATCTTGAGGTTCTAGCCAATCCGGCCGGTGGGACGATTTTGCGGATGACACTCCCATGAGTATTGCAGCAAGCGGCACCGAAGTCCTGCGTGTTTCGATCGTGGACGACCATCCCATGTTCAGAATGGGCGTCGTGCGAGGCCTTGAGGACGAGGGCGGCATTGAGGTCGTGGGCGAAGGCGCAACGGCTGCGGATGCCTTGTCGATATTTGAGCAATGGCGGCCTGACGTCAGTATCCTCGATCTTTCCATGCCTGGCGGTGGGCATGTTGCAATCAACGCCATAAGGCAAATCGCAGAGGATGCCTTGATTGTCGTCCTGACCGCTTCCGAGCAGGAAGCGGATGTCTTCGACGCGATAAAAGCTGGAGCGAGTGGATATGTCTTGAAGGGCATCGAAGCTGGAGACCTCGCCAGCGTGTTGCGGAGCGTGGTCGATGGGCAGACCTATGTTTCCGCGGGGATTGCGTCGCGTGTGCTGGCAGCCATGCAAAATACGGTGTCGCCGCTGAAGGAGGCTTCGGCTGCCAGTCCGGCTCGACCGGAAATGCCTCATCTGACCCCGAGGGAAGAGCAGATCCTGTCACTTGTTGCCGAGGGGAAAAGCAACAAGGAGATAGGGCGCTTCCTTTCGCTGCAGGAAAAATCGATCAAGCATGTCATGACGCGAATTCTGAAAAAACTTCAGGCCCGCAACAGGACGGAAGCTGCCCTTCAGATGCGCGATTGGCAGCGCAGTGCCGGCCCCAAATAAGGGAGTGGGCATCCCGGTTGGCATCGTACGGACCTAGGTCCGCATAGCCTGGCACCCGACATGAAGATAAGTGGAGTTTTGTCGACAGGATTTTACTCGATCGAGCTTGTCCGCATCGCACCAGATTCGGGAACACATTGATCAAAGTCGTTCCTGCCCACTTGCTATCGGGAGTTTTCAATGACCACTCGCGCCTTTCTGACTTCAGCATTTCTCGCCGCTACGATGCTTTCCGCCCCGGCTGTGGCGTCGGCCGCAGAGATCAACCTCTACACGACACGCGAACCTGCTTTGATTGCACCGCTTCTGGAGGCCTATACCAAGGCGACGGATACCAAGGTCAATACCGTGTTTCTCAAGGACGGCCTTGCTGAACGCGTCGCATCCGAGGGGGCAAGCTCGCCGGCCGACATCCTGATGGTTGTCGATGCGGGGAACCTCGTCGATCTCGCTGAAAAGGGTGTAACGCAGCCGATCGAGTCTTCGGTGCTGAACGGCGCCATTCCGGCCGAGTTGCGGGACGGTAAAGGCCATTGGTTCGGCCTCTCCTATCGTGCCCGCGTACTCTATGTGGCCAAGGATCTCGAACTTGCTTCCTTCAACTATGAGGATCTGGCAGATCCCAAGTGGAAAGGTAAAGTCTGCATCCGCTCTGGCCAGCATCCCTATAATACCGCACTTTTTGCCGATTACATCGCCCATTACGGGGCGGAAGAAACCGAAAAGTGGCTGACCGGCATGAAGGCCAATCTGGCGCGCAAGGCCGCCGGCGGCGACCGCGATGCGGCCAAGGACATTCTCGGAGGTATCTGCGATATCGGCGTCGCCAATTCCTATTATGTCGGCCTGATGAAGTCCGGCAAGGGCGGCGAGGAACAGGTCAAATGGGCTGATGCCATCAAGGTCGTGCTACCAACCTTCAAGGATGGCGGGACACAGGTGAATATCAGCGGCGCAGCTGTCGCCAAGAATTCGCCGAACAAGGCCGAAGCCGTAAAATTCCTGGAATATCTCGTTTCCGACGAGGCCCAGAAAATCTATGCGCAAGCCAATTACGAGTATCCGGTCAAGGCTGGTGTAGCGGCCGATCCGATCATCGCTTCCTTCGGCGAGCTGAAGATCGACAACAAGCCGCTTGCTGAAATCGTCAGTCACCGCAAGCAGGCAAGCGAACTGGTCGACAAGGTCAGCTTCGACAACTGATCAATGCCGAAGGCGTCCTGAAAAAAACGGGACGCCTTCCATCCGCCATATCATGGATATGTCTATGCCTGCCCGCAAATCGATCGCTGGCCCGTCGGTCGTCAGTCATGCTGGCCGTGCCGGCAGAAACTGGCTTGTCTTTTCCGCCATTGCTGCGCTGATCGTCATCCTGCCGGTTGCAGGCCTGGCCCTGGAGGCGCTGAAGGGGTCTTCGGGGCTCTGGGGACATCTTTTCTCCAGCATTCTGCCCGCGGCATTGGTCGATACCGTCATCCTGCTCGTCGGAGTGGGTGCGGTAACCGCCACGCTCGGCACCACAACCGCCTGGCTGGTGAGCGCCTATGAGTTTCCAGGGCGGCGCGTGCTGGAATGGGCCCTGCTGCTGCCGCTTGCCGTGCCGACCTACATCATCGCCTATGCCTATCTCGACATCCTGCATCCGATCGGATCCGTGCAGGGCGCCATCCGCTGGCTGCTGGGTTACGAGACGCCACGCCAGTTTCGCCTGCCGGACATCCGCTCGATGACAGGCTGCATCCTTCTCCTCGGTTTCGTTCTTTATCCCTACGTCTATATTCCGACGCGGGCGATGTTCCTGACCCAGTCGGGCAATCTCGTGGATGCCGCCCGTACGCTGGGCATTTCCCGCAACGCAGTGTTCTGGCGTGTCGCCTTGCCATTGGCGCGGCCTGCCGTCGCCGTCGGCATCGCGCTTGCGCTGATGGAGACACTGAACGATGTCGGTGCCGCGGAATTTCTCGGGGTACGGACGCTGACGGTTTCGATCTATACGACATGGATCACCCGGAGCGATCTGCCGGGCGCGGCGCAGATCGCGCTTGCCTTGCTCTCGATCGTGGTTGCTCTGGTGGTTCTGGAGCGCTGGGCACGGCGCAAGCAACATTATGAGACGGATGCAAGGCGCAGCCGTGGTCTCGCATATCGGAAGGTAGGCCGGCTGAAAGGTTTGCTGCTTCTTTGCGCGGGCGCAATTCCGATCCTGCTGGGTTTCGTCGCGCCCACATTCTATCTGACGACCGAAGCCTGGAAACGGTATCAGTTCGCCGGCCTTTCGCGGCGTTTTCTCGATGAGGCCGTCAGCTCGATAACTTTTGCGACATCGGCGACGGTGGTCACGATTTCTCTGGGGCTCGTTGTCGCCTACGCCACTCGCCTTCGCCCCGGAAAGGTGTCTTTCACATTGCTTCGCCTTTCGACGGTGGGATATGCGGCGCCCGGTACGGTCGTCGCCATCGGTGTCCTGATCGTCCTTGCCGGCGCCGATCGTATGATCGACCGGGCCGCGCTCGACTGGTTTGGTGTCTCGACCGGGCTTTTGTTCATGGGATCGGGAGCGGCGGTGGTCTATGCACTGACGGTGCGCTTCCTGGCGATTTCTGCCGGAGGCATCGAGGCGGGCCTGTCACGCATCCCCATGTCGTTTGATCACGCATCGCGTACGCTCGGGCAATCGGCGGCCGGTACATTCCGGCATGTACATCTGCCGCTGTCGAAAGCCGCCATCTCGGCGGCGGCCCTGCTGGTCTTCGTCGATTGCATCAAGGAACTGCCGGCGACACTGTTGCTGCGGCCGCTCAATATCGAAACCTTCGCGACGCATCTCTATGGCGAAGCGGCACGAGGCACCTATGAGGAAGCGTCGATTGCGGCACTGGCCATCGTTGTCATCAGCGTCCTGCCCGTCATTCTGTTGTCGCGGGTCGGGCGGGAACGACAGTCTTCATAGCGCCGGTGTTGTCCACCGAAGTGGCTGCCCCGGGTTCACGAACAACACCGTCGATGATCTGGATTGGTAGGAAGAATGATAGCGGAAACCACAAGAATGGCTCTTCGCCTCGACAACGTCGGACGGGATTTCGGTGCCAATGCGGCTGTTCGTAACCTGTCTCTCACGGTCGAGCGGGGTGAGATCGTCGCGCTGGTCGGGCATTCCGGTTGCGGAAAATCGACGCTGCTTCGCATCATTGCCGGCGTCGAAAAGGTCGACGCGGGCCGGGTTCTGATCAACGACAGGGTGGTGGATGGCCCGAATTTTGTCGAGCCCGAACTGCGGAGCGTGGGAATGGTTTTCCAGGACTATGCGCTCTTCCCGCATCTGAGCGTCTACGACAACATCCTGTTCGGGCTGAAGAAACGACCTCGGCCTGTTGCCGCGGAAATGGCAGCCGATGTGATCCGGCTTGTCGGTATCGCTGACCTGGTAGACCGGTTTCCTCACGCGCTCTCCGGTGGCGAGCAGCAGCGCGTGGCGCTCGCCCGCGCGCTTGCTCCCCAACCAGACATCGTGCTGATGGACGAACCATTTTCCAACCTCGATCAGGGACTGCGGGAGCGTGTGCGAAACGATACTCTGTCATTGCTCCGCTCTCTGGGCGCGACGGTGATCATCGTGACGCATGATCCGCAGGAGGCTCTCTCTTCGGGAGACCGGGTCGTGCTGATGCGATCGGGAGAGGTCGTGCAGTCGGGGCTGCCGGTCGATCTTTATCAGCACCCGCAGAGCGGCTATGTCGCCGAATTTTTCTGCGGCTGCACCCGGATATCGGGGCGCTATGATCAAAGTCATGTCGATACGGTGCTTGGACGTTTTGCGCATCCCGGTTCCGGGCAGCCTGGTGGTTCGTGCACCGTCTACATTCGACCGAATGCCATCCGGATCTCACCCGAGGACGGCGAGATCGCGGCCTCAATTGTCGAACGGGCTTTTCTGGGCGATCGCGAACGGCTGCTCCTGCAAGTCGATGGAGTGGAAGCAGTGCTCACGGCGGAAATATCCGAACCGTTGCGGAGCGATGTCACGGCGATCCGAATGACGATCATCCCTGAAAAGATATTCGTGTACTGAAACAACGGCATTTCTGGCGGATCGCCGACAATTGCGCCAAGCCTTTGTCAAAGTGCGTTTGTGATTCCGGATCTATCGAGACGGTGAGGTTGCTCGCACCCAGCCGGAATGGATATCGATCATAAAACCATATGTTTTCTCGCTGCCCTTGCCGCAGATTTCGCGTCGACTGCCGTGCCAGCTTTGCAGGCGATGGCTTAGCCACCGGTTCGCCTGCCACATGAGATCAATTTACTTCAAGTCGACCTACAGAGCCTGCCATTTTTGAGAAATTGTATCAGCCCAAGTAGAAGACGTGGGAGCAGGCATGTCTCGCTCGGAATTTTCATAGTGGCGCAAAGAATTTTAATATAATCAGCAGCTTAAGGGATGTATGTAGCGCACTCCCACGGAACGGTAGATCTCAGAAAGCATGTCGGCCAATTCAAAAAGGAATGGCAACGTCACTTTGGGACGGACGATGTCAGTCGGAGTTTCTTATTCCATCAAGGGCAAAATCGCGTTCACTGAAATCTTTAAAAGCAGCTAAAAGTTGCTGCGGGTGAGAGCATCCAGCAACAAGGATGCGCCACGGAAACTCGTCGGATAAACTTCGTACCTCGAGAAGCTCAGAATATGCTTCTCTCTATAAGCGTGCAAGAAGTCCCGATAGCCCGGAGCGATCCGATCGAGGTCGGTGAAGATCGACTGCGGCGATCCGCCGTTTTCGGGCAGATAGGTGGTGACGATCATATCTGCATCGATCTCGCCCAGCAGTTCGGCGCCTATCCGCATTCGGCTTTGTCCGGGCGCCACGCTATCGCTTAGAGGAATGCGCCGTAAATCGAGATCGTCGAGCACTTTCGTCAGCACGCCATATTCTTTCATGACGGTCAACGACCCGTCGCGGCCATCGACCAGAATGGCCGCATAGGTTTTTCCGGACGCAGAGCCAAGCCTTGCGCGTGCGGACGCCAAGTGCCGGTCATAGTCGGCTTTCAGCGCATCAAAGCGTTGCTCCTTGCCGATCCAGCCTGCAAATTCGCGATAGAGTTCAAACGGCGGCCGGCCGTTTTCCGGATTGAACATCAGCACCGGTGCAATCGAGGAAAGCTGATCCGTCAGGGCGGCAAAATCGCCGGTATTGGCAACGATGAGGTCGGGTTTCAATGCACGGATGCGCTCCAGGTCCGGTTTGCCATGCAGGGAGGCGAGCGCTATCTGGTCGAAGGTCAGGCCGAACAGTTCGCGCGCGCCGCGCATGAACGGCTGGCCGCCGGGATCAGCGCGACCGATGCTGGCGATCAGCGGTGCCTCAAGCTCCGTCGCCATCACTGTCAGTGTCCAGTCATGCAGTGACAGGATGCGCTGCGGATGATCAGGAACCTCGACTACCCGGCGCTCATGATCAATGACGCTACGGGCAAGTGCCGGGGCGGCAAGCGCAAACAACATGGCCCACGCCAGTGTGCAGATGAGAACGATGATGCGCATCGGAAAACCTCCTATCGGCGTGATGTCGCCAGGCGGGCGACGATGAGAAAGGTAATAACGCCGGTCAGCGAGACGAGAATGCCAGCCGGGACAACGAGGGGCAGAAACAGCGTGCGCCCGACGGTATCGGCAGCGAGAAGAAGGATCGCTCCACAGGTCATGCTGACTGGCAGTGCGTCTTCCGGCCGCTCGCCCACCAGTTTCCGCGCCACATGCGCAGCGATCAGGCCGAGAAACGCGATCGGCCCGATGATCGTCACGACCGGCGCGACGAGGGCGGCGGCGAGAAGCGTCAGCAGCAGCGCGAGTTTTTGCGATGAGGCGCCGATTGCCGCGGCCTGCTCTTGGCCGAGCAACAGCGGGCTTGCCTTGCGCGCTGTCGCCAAGGTCAACGGAATAAGCGGTAATGCCCATAGCCCGATCATCGTGGCGCTGTCGGCGGACGCTACAGTCAGGGACCCGTGCGCCCAGGCAAGCCAGCGGGAGAATTGCAGGATACCGCCTTCGACCATGACGATCTCGACCAACGCGCCAAGCACGATGCTGACTGCCAGCCCGACAAGGATCAGCCCGGTAGAGGAAGCGAGCCGATAGGCGAGTGAGAGCACGAGGATCGCCGTCGCCAGCCCACCGGTCAGGCCGGCGACCGCCAGCCATTGCGGCGGCAGGCCGAAAAGAGCTGTTCCGAGCACGATCGAGGCCATGGTCCCCTGCGAAATACCAAGCAGACCGGGATCGGCAAGCCCGTTGCGGGACACAATCTGCAGGAGATGTCCGGATGCGGCGATCATCGCGCCGCCGAGGATGGCAATCGCGATGCGCGGCCAGCGCAGCAGCAATATGGCAGAGGTTTCACTATCGGCATCGACGAAGGGGGCGAGCCAGCGGAGCATTTCCCCTAACGACAAGGCGGTTGATCCGAGATTGAGCGCAAGCAGTGCAATGGCCAGCAGCAGAAGGAGGAGGCCGAGCAGGATACCGGCAGCGCGCAACCGGATCGGTAGATGGACATACTGTCCGATGCTAAGCACCAGGTTTTGCTTCATGCCCGCCGCCGCAATGTCGAGAGAATGAGCATCAGGAAGGCGATCCCGCCGCACAGCGCCATCACCGTGCCGACATTGAGCAGCTTTGGGGCCAATATGGTGCGGGCGACGATATCGGTGGCGATGACGATCGCGGCCCCCAGCACGGCGCAGAACGTCATGGCGATACGGCCGCTGTCGCCGATCAGCATCCGCGTCATGTGCGGGGCGACAAGGCCGACAAAGCCGATGGGCCCGACTATGCAGACCGCCGAGATCGCCAGCGGAATGGCGACGCCAAGGCTCGCCCATTGCACGATGCGCGGATCGGCGCCGAGGCTTGCAGCCTGTTCGCCGCCGAGCGACAGGAGATCGAGCGACCGCGACAGGAGAAGGCTTAACGCAATGCCGACTGCGCCTATCGGCCAGAGGGCGGCCAGCGGTTGATAGTCGAAATTGCCGATATCGCCGACCAGCCAACTCATCTGGTCGTCGAAGCGTTCGGGGTCGAGCGAGATGATAAAGGTTGTGGCGGCAGAAAACAGCGTCGCCGTCATCGCCCCGCCGAGCACCAGAGACAGGTGATCGCGGCCGCCCTGTCTGATGAGCCCGGCCGCCAGAAAAGCCGTGCCGATGGCGGCAGAGCCACCGAACAGCGCGGGCCAGAATAGCTGCGCGCCGGTCAGGCCGAAGACATAGATGCCGAGCACGACGAAGCTGACCGCGCCGCTGTTGATGCCGAGTGTCGAGGGGGAGACGAGGCCGTTGCGTAACACTTTCTGCAACAACAGGCCGGATACCGACAGCACCGCGCCGGCATAGAATGCGACGGCCAGGCGCGTCAGCCGCTGCTGAACAATCACCACGTGCTGGTAGTTTCTCCGATCGTAGTCAAAAAAAGCCTGGATGACGAGCGACGGCGGGGAGCGCCGCGCGCCGGAGACGAGATGCAGGCCGGCCAGTAGCAGAACAACGGATAGCAGCAGTGCAAGCCGCACGCCCGGCCTCATCGCAGCGCTCCTTCCGGCAGATGCACGATAGCGCGGCCGAACGGCATGGCGACCGTGCGGATGCCGTAGACCGCCTCCACCGTCTCGACCGTCAGCACGTCCACGGGGCTGCCGTCAGCGATGACCCGGCCCTCCGCCATCAGCACGATCCGGTCTGCATAAAGGCTCGCCTGGGTCAGATCATGCAGCACCGCCACCACTGCACGGCCCGATAGGGCCTGTGATCTCGCCACGTCGAGAAGCGCATATTGATGTTTCAGGTCGAGATGGTTGGTCGGTTCGTCGAGCAGCAGGATGTCAGCATCCTGTGCGAGCGTCATCGCCATGCGGCAGCGCTGCAATTGGCCTCCCGACAACTCGCCAATGCGACGGTCGGCAAGCATCTCGATCTCCATCCGGCGCATTGCCGCATCGACATGCCTGCGGTCTTCCGGCGTATCTCGCCGCAGCCAGCCCTCGTGGGCGAAACGACCGAGGCCGACGAGATCGCGCACGACCATGTCTTCGGGTGCCTCGTTGGATTGCGACAGCATTGCCAGCTGTCGCGCCAGATGGCGGCGGCGGATCGAGGCAACTGATCTGCCGCCCAGCAGAACCTGTCCTGATGATGGCCGGGCAAAGCCAGCCATCAGCTTGAGGATTGTGCTCTTGCCGCAGCCATTCGGCCCCACGACGGCAAGGAATTCGCCGAAGCGTACGTTGAAAGAGACGTCGTCCAGCACCGGCTGCGGCCCATAACCGAAACTTAGCCGGATGAGCCGCAGGGCAGGGTCGTCCGGTTTCGAACCGCTTTCCACCACGACGTCAGAAGCTCGCCTTGAGGGAGGCCATGACGTTGATCGGTTTTCCGGCATAATTGTCCGTCCGGCTTGCGGTCGTCTCGATATAGCGCTGGTTGGTGAGGTTGCGGCCCATCAGCGAGAAATCCAGATGTTCGTTGATCTTGTAGGCAAGCGAGGCATCAACGCGGTAATAGCCATCAACAAAGAAGCTGTTGTCGAGGTCGCCAGTGCGCTTGCCGACGGCAGTGATGCCCGTGCCGAGCTTCAATCCTTCCAGCTTGCCGTCCTGGAATTCGTAGGTCGTCCATAGGCTTCCGCTCCAATGCGGCGTGCCGATCAGGCGGTTGCCGACGATCGATGCGTCGCTGTCCTTCGTTACCTCGGCATCGAGATAGCCGAGCGAAGCGATCACCTGCCAGCCGGGAGTGATTTCGCCAGTCACGTCCAATTCGAAACCGCGCGAGCGCTGCTGGCCAGTGAGGCGGGAATAATCTTCGCCCGGCACGGAAACGGCGACATTGTTTTTGGTGATCTGGAACACAGAAATCGTGGCAGAGAGCCGATCGGGAATGATTTCTGCCTTTACGCCGGCCTCGATCTGCCAGCCTTTTTCCGGATCAAGCGGAGTGTTGCCTTCGCCAAGCCCGCTTTGCGGCATGAAACTCGTGGCATAGCTGGTATAGAAGGATAGAGCATCCACCGGTTGGTAAACAACGCCCGCCCGCCAAGTCAGCGCACCATCATCCATCGACGGCGTGGGATCGCCGCTGCGCGTTTCGGTTTCCTGGTCGAAGTAGTCGTATCGCAGGCCGGCGAGCAGCTTCCATCGGTCGGTCAGATCGACCTGATCCTGTAGGTAAACCGAGGTGGCGGTCATGTCCTGGGTATAGTCCAATAGGCCGCTTGTCTCTGTCATCGGCGCGCCATAGACGGGATCGTAGATGTCGATCGAGGCAATCTTGCCGCGTTCCCGCCAGAAGTCGAGGCTGGAGCGGACGTGCTCGACGCCCGCCAGCACGGTGTGGCCGATCTCGCCGGTATCGAAGGTCATGACAGTCTCGAACTGCAAATCGAGATTGCTGAGGTCTTGGGTGCGGTCGTTGTAACGGCGATTGAGTGTGCGCCCGTCGGCCTCAAGGCTCTGGAGATCGATGCCAAGGTCATGTGCCAGTGACCGTGTGTAGCGTACGGAGCTGCGGAATTTCAGCCAGTCGAGCGCCTGATGTTCTGCCGTCAACGCAACCTGGGTCTTATGGCTGTTGACCATTGACCAGTCTTCGCCGAGGAACCGGTCATAGGGAAGGTGGATCTTGTTATCGCTACTGACGATAAGGCCGCGGTCGTAGGGCTGGTCCTGGTGGGTATGATTGACGCTGACGCTGACCTTGGTATCGGTGTCCGGCGACCATTGCAGCACACCACCGACATATTGACGTGTGCTGGCCCGCCTTTCGTCGACGAAACCCTGATCATACTGGGCTGCGCCGGTAATCCGCCCGGTTAATGTGCCATCTTCGTTGAGAGGGCCGCTGGCCGTTGCTTCGGCACGACGGAAGCCATAGCTGCCGATCTGCGTCTTGGCTTCCGCCGTCAGCTCTTCGGTAGGCTGGCGGGTGACGACATTGATCAGCCCGCCCGGCTGGCCACGGCCATAGAGCACGGATGCCGGTCCTTTCAGGACCTCGACCCTTTCGATGCCGGCCATATCAGGTTCGGTGCTGTATTCCGGATTGTTTGCCGCCCCATCAAGCATCACGCCATCGACGGCATAGCTGTTGGAGGTGAAGCCGCGGGACATGTAGGACGAGGCGCGGTTAGCGGATGTTGCGCTTTCGCGAACGTTCGAGACGTTTTCCAGCGCTTCGGTCATGCTCGTCGCTTGCTGGTCTTCGAGAACGCTACGCTTCACTACCTGGATCGACTGCGGCACATCGCGCAGCGGCGTGTCAGTCTTGGTGCCAACCGAACTTTCCGTCGCGTCATAGCTTCCCGGCGCATCGCCGCTGTCGAGGACTATCGGCTGAAGGTCTGTCGCATCATTTCTCCCAGCGGACGCGCCAGGAGCGACGATCGTAATCGTGTCATTTGCGCCGAACATGTAACCTAGCTCCGTTCCGAACAGGAGCTGCTGCAGGGCCTGCCGGTCAGTTAACTGACCCTGGATGGCGCTGCTGCGGGCATTCGCGGGCAGGCTGCCATCATAAACGATATTGGCGCCGGTCACGGCGGAATAGCGGACGAGGGCGGAAGCGACGGATTGGCTTGGAATGCTGAATGAATGGGAGGCATTCGCATCCTGCGCCTTGCCCGCCGCTGCTGTTGCAAGCCAGCCCAGCATAAACAGCGCGGTGCCCTTTGCCAGCATGTTGCCGTGAAATTCGATCTTACGCGTCATTCTCGTTTGCCCCCGCAAATACCTGTTCTTCCGGCTCCTCCCAAAGCCGGCTTTGTGTTTGACGATCCGCGGATCGAAAAACCTGAGTGTTGCGGTAAATTATTTTCTGGCGGAGACCAGCGTCAGCAGTGGCGTGTAGTTCTGCAGCGAGATCGGCAGACCTTGGGTCAGTGTGGTGTCGATGCCAGCAATATCGTTGACGTCAAGAATGGCTGTCACTTTGCGCGCCGCAAGCGTCCGGTCGACGATGATAAGCCGCCCGTTGCGCCAGCGGTTTACCTCGGCAACGACTTCGCCGAGCGGCCTTGCCAGAAACACCAGCTGTCGGTCGCGCCATCTTACCCGGTTTTCCGCGTCGCCCTTGGCAATAGTGCCGAGCACGCCGCCCTGCCAGTCGACCGCGTCGCCCTGCGCAAGATCGACGGTCCTGCCGTTCGCTTCGACCCGGACGTTATGCTCGGTGACGGCAACACTGGTTCGCTCTGGCGCGATGGAGACAGAATAAGCCGTGCCGAGTGCGGTTGCAGTCAGGCCGGCAGCCTCCACAACGAAGGGGCGGGCGCCGTCGGCAGTGACAGAGAAATAGGCTTCGCCGCCACGCAGCACGATGCGGCGGGAGGACTGGCTGAAATGGACCGAGATGGCCGAGGCAGCGCCGAGTTCTACGCGCGACCCGTCGGCCAGCGTGACACTGCGGATTTCACCGGTCCCGGTGGAGAAGTCCGGCCGATTGGCGACCGTCCAGCCCGTGGCACTCGTGCCAGCCAAAAGGATGATGCCGCTCGTTACCTTCAGGAAACCACGTCGAGAGGCGGCGCCTTCGGCAAGGTCCGGTTCCATAGCTGCCTGCGTCCACAGCCGTTCCATCCGGGCATAGGCCTGCGCATTACGCTCGTCGGCGATGAGCCAGGCGCGGAACCGTTCGTAATCTGCAGGCGGGGTATCCTCATCGAGAAGACGCGCGAACCAGGTGGCCGCCTGGTGGGCCCGGTCTGAAAAGCCGGTCTCTGGCTGACTGTCGGGAAGCTCTTCCATGGCGTGTCTCGGGATTTTTGAAGTTGCTGTGTCCTGCCATAGACGAATGGCTGCGGCGAAAACCGGGGTTGCAGCAAGTGAATTTCAAAGCTCGGTCTGCTGAAAGCTCTCCAGCCGCTCCAGCGCCACGACCATGTGACTGAAGACGGTTTTCGGCGAGATACCCAGCCTCTCGCCAATAGCGGCATAGGTCATTCCCTCGATCCTCGCCATAACGAAGACCTCGCGTGCCCTCGGCGGCAAGGCGTCTATTGCTCGGGCCAGGCTGTTTAGGCTTTGTGCGGCGATCGCGCAGTGTTCCGGCGTCGGTGCCGTATCGGCGAGGAAGTCGAGATTTTCGACCCCGTCGATGAAGGGGGCAATCCGCTCGCGTCGCTTGAAATCGATAGCCAGATTGCGGCCGGTACGCACTACGTAACCATGCAACATGGAATTGGGGGGCAGATTCGACCGTCGTTCCCATAGCCGCAGAAACGTATCCTGGACAAGATCTTCAGCCGTCGCTTGTGACCTTACGAGCCTCACGATCGAAAGATGCAAACGCTTTCGCAAGCTCAAAAAAACTGCAAGCAGGTCGGGTGGATAGGCCGTTTCCATGTCTGATAGCACTAGCAGCGGAACAGAAACCTTACAATTCCGACTCTAAAAAAATATTACAACAATACTCATGTTTTGTGGTGCGCTGTTGTGATTGTCACGCGCGCGATGAAAGGCCGCCTACATTCCGGATGGGGTGTAAAGATTACCGTCCAGCACCTCATCGTGTCTGAAAAGATCGAGCAACCGCTGCTGGCCGACTGCGCATGATGGTCGTTCCAGCGATCGATTTCGCCTTTGCCATTGCTGGCACGCTGGCTTCAGCATCCGTCCATGCTGGATTACCCGGCGCCAGTGGTCGCGGCATTGTCGATGGTTGCAGCAATCAAGAAGTGACGCGGTTTCGCAATCGGCCCTCGTCCAGGAGTATCTTGATGGTGCGTGCCGCATTGGTGCGCATTTCAATCGCCGCATGGTCGGAATAGAAGGCGTTATGGGGGGTGATGACCAGACGGCCGGCAAGCCAATCGTCCCGGTTTCGCCACGCTGTCAGCAATGGATGCTGACGAGGCGGCTCTTCCGCCAGCGTGTCGATCGCCGCGCCAGCCAGCCGACCGCTTCTCAAAGCCGCTTCCAGGGCGTCGAGATCGGGCAATAGTTCGCCGCGTGCCGTGTTGACGAGAACGGCGCCGGGCTTCATCCGGCAAAGCCTGTCAGCACCCAGCAATCCCCGGGTCTCGGCATTGGCCGGGCAGTGAAGCGTCAGGATGTCAGACAAGGAGAGAATTTCGTCCAGCTTCTCCACGCGCTGATAGCCAACGGCTTTTTCATGGCCGGGCGGTTGCAACGGATCATAACCGAGAATGGTGAAGCCGAAGGGTTTCAGCCGATTGACCACCGCCGTGCCGATCCTCCCGACGCCCACCACGCCGACGGTCGCCCTGTTGGAGCGTGGTAGCGGCTTGAGGCTGTGAACCTGCCATCCGCTCTCGTATCCGCGGGCACGGGCATCGTGTTCCCACAGGCGTCGGTGAAGCGACAGGATCATGGCGAGCGCGTGATCAGCCACTTCCTCGGTACCGTAATCCGGATTGTTGGCGAAGGGGATATTCGCATCGGCAAGCGCCGGGAGATCAATCTTTTCGTAACCGACGCCGTAACGCACCACGCCCCGGCAACGTTTCAGGTGGATGATACTGCGCTCGGTCAGGCACGCGCCCCAGACCATCAGCGCATCGAGCCTTGCCAGACGGGCCGGATCGAAACGGGTCTCGTCGGTGCTGGCGAAAAAATCGAGCTCGACATCCTGCCCGAGCACCTCGGCTTCTAGATCGGGCGAGCCGATCATGTGGTCGGTTATCCCGACCACGTAGCGCTTCCGTGTCAAAGTCTGTCTCCTGCGTCTAGCGCGTCATGCCCCATTTCACCACAGTCCGCTGCTCCAGCTGGCGAAACAGCACGTTCTCGACCAGAAGGCCGAGCAGGATGACGGTGATCAGACCGGCAAAGACGCGATCGGTGTAAAGTTCGTTGCGGTTCTGGAAAATATACCAGCCGAGACCGCCACGGCCTGACGAGGCGCCGAAGACGAGCTCGGCTGCGATCAGCGTGCGCCATGCAAAAGCCCAGCCGATCTTCAGCCCTGCGATGATTGATGGCAGCGCAGCCGGCACGAGAATAAGGGCAACGTAGCGCAGGCCCTGCAGGCCGTAATTACGCCCGGTCATCCGAAGCGTGTCGGGCACGCTGGTAAAGCCCGTATGCATGTTCAGCGCCAGCGGCCAGAGGACGGAGTGGATCAGTACGAAGATCAGACTTCCCTGGCCAAGCCCGAACCACAAAAGCCCAAGCGGGAGAAGTGCGATCGGCGGCAGCGGATTCAACATAGAGGTAAGCGTCGACAGAAGGTCCCGGCCCGACTGGCTCGACACGGCAAGCGATGTCAGCACAAAGGCTAGAAAGACACCCGCGGCATACCCCTTTATCAGGACATTCAGCGAGTTCGCAGCCCGACCCGGTATGACGCCGTTCGAGACATCCTCGAAGAAAGCACGTAGCGTGGCCGTGGCGGAGGGCAGCATAAGGTCATTTCCCTGCAGCCTTGCAGCCATTTCCCATAGGAGGAAGAGCACGATCAGGATCAGGGCCTTGCGCAGCCATGCAATCTGCCAGATGCGTCGTGGCAGTGAGACGCGGCGCTGGATCGTGCCATCCTCCACCGGCTCGGGCACACGCTCGTATTCGGGACGGACCGGCGGTGAGCGCCGTGTGGTCTCGTTGGCAAGCGTTGGTGCCCGACTCATATCTGCGCTCCGCCGGCTGTCGCAGGATCATCGAAGAGAAGGCCGTGGATGCGGTTGACTGCAGCCTGGAAACCGCGGCTTCCGCCGCTCTGCAGATCCCATTGATCGCTATTGAGCTCTGCTCGCATCCGGCCCGGATGTGGGGACAGAAGCGCGATGCGGTTGCCGACGACCAGGGCTTCTTCAATCGAATGGGTGACGAAGAGAAGCGTGAATCGTACATCGTCCCAAAGCGCCAGCAGCTCCTCCTGCATCTTACGCCGCGTAAGGGCATCAAGGGCCGCAAATGGCTCGTCCATCAGGAGAATGCGCGGTTCCATCGCCAGCGCCCGGGCGATCGCGACGCGCTGTTTCATCCCTCCCGACAAGGCGTTCGGATAGCTGTCGGCGAAGCGGCTCAGCCCTACCTTTTCGAGATAATGATCGGCACGCTCCCTGGCCTCCCGACGCCCCAGTTGCCCCGAGACGCGGACGGGAAACGCGACATTCTCTCGCACGGTTTTCCACGGCGGTAACTGATCAAACTCCTGGAACACGACCATACGGTCAGCCCCTGGTCCACTGACGGGGCGACCATCGAGGCGGATCTGTCCTTTGCGCGGCTGGATAAAGCCTCCGATTGCTTTCAGCAGCGTAGATTTCCCGCAACCCGAGGCGCCGAGTAGAATAAAACGATCAGCATCCCACACATCGAAGCTGACATCCTGTGTGGCGCGAACCACACGTCCAGGCGTTTCGTATTCCAACGTCACGCGATCCACCGACAGGAGAGGAGGCGGCAGATCGTGCTTTCCGTTTTCAGGCAGAGATGCGTTTCTGATGCCGTGCATAATCTTTTCCGAATGCGATGCGGTGCCTCACTGGGGGCTGCGCTCGATAATGTTCTGACCGTGCCGGTCGGATCCGTTCTGGATCAGCTGCCGTCGTCAGCATGAGATTCCGGGAAAAAGTAATCCTTCCAGGAACCTGCCTCGTTCTTCAGTACACCGATCTTGTGGAGCTCACGGGCATAGACGAAGGTATTTTTCGGAACGATGGTGAAGTCGTTTTCCGGATCGTTGATGATCTGCAGCACGAGATCCGGCGAGAGTTTCGATTTCTGCTCGCGGATGAAGGTCTCGGCCGCTTCGGATTTGTGGGCGTTGATCCAGTCCGCGGCTTCCCTCAATGCTGCGTAAAACGCAGCATAGGTTTTGGGATTGGCATCGTGAAAGGTGGTCGTCGCGTAAAGCACGTTGAACGTCGCGGGACCGCCGAGGATATCATAAGAGCTGATGACCTTGTGGACGGCTTTGTTTCCAGCCAGTGCCTGATAATAAAACGGCGCCGAGGAGAAATGCGAGTTGACCTCCGTGCCGCCGGAAATCAGCGCAGCGGTCGCATCGGGATGCGGCAGACTGATGGAAATGTCGTCGAGCTTCTGGAAGTTGTCCGGGCCGAATATCTTTGCGGCTTCGATCTGCAACGTGCGCGATTGGAAACCGACACCGGCAGCTGGTACCGCAATGCGGTCGTTCGGGCCGAAATCCTTGAGTGAATGTATGTCCGGATTGGTCGTCAGTAGATAGTTGGGCTGAGAGCCAAGTGTGGCAACCATCTTGACGTTCTGCCGCCCATTGGTGCGGTCCCACATGGTAAGTGCAGGGGGCACGCCGGCTGCTGCGACGTCGAGATTGTCGGAAAGCAGCGCTTCGTTCATCGCCGTCGCGCCGGACACCGTTGCCCAATCGACCTGAATATCGAGGCCTGCTTGCCTGCCATGCTTTTCAACGAGTTTCTGTTCGCGAACGACATCAAGTGTCAGATAGGAAATGCCAAATTGCTGGGCGATACGGATCTTTCCCTCCGCGGCAGCCTGACCGGGCAACAGGGCTGCCGTGAGACAGGCGGAGGTGATCACCGCCAAACGAAGAACATGGATACGGGTCGTGTGGCGGATGCCGGGAAATAAATGCAGCGACATGAGCGCTCCTGCGGAAATATGATCAGGTGTTCGGAAAAGTTCGTATTCGAAAGAACGTTCGAGGACGCCATCTCGCTGAGCGCCGCGAACATCGTGAAGGCTATTAATGACGATCAAATCTATCAACATTGTAGCGTTTCGTTTTGAGCCCATTGTTGAGATGAAAATCCTGCAAATGAGCCAAATCTCGAAAAGTGCGAGGTGAAGGTCAGCGTGTGGTCCCTGCTGCCCTCGTGCTGATCTTCCGTCCCAAGGCCGGCAACCTCGCCTTTAGATCGGTTGGCGTGACGGGAGGGACTGCTCCGCTTAAGTGATCTTGGCTGTCGCGGAGCGGACAGGCACAGTGATTATTGGCGGCTGGTCGCTCATAGCGCAGCTAGCAGATGACCTGTCTTTCGTCACACGCCAAGATCAGCTGATCACCATGCGTTAAAAGCCCTGCGAAAAAGGGAGGTACGGTCCTATCCAACACATTTGCGCATTTGACAACGAGGGCAAACCATCCATCACGTGGCTTCCTTTTGATCCAGGTGAAACAACGCCACCAAGCCAAGGCACGTTATTTAATGGATCCTCGGCCTAGGTCGTCAAAATAAAATACTGTCTGCTCGATTGTCGTCGTGTAGGACATCTTGCAGTTTACCGGTTGAGCAGTGAAAGCGCTTCGTCATGGAGTTTCGGGCTGGCCGAGGCCAGAACCCGTCCATCCGAATGGATCGACAATGGGTTTCCCTGCCAATCGGTGATGCAGCCCCCGGCACCGGTGATGACCGGCACGAGGGCCATGTAGTCATAGGGTTGAAGACCGGTTTCGAGCGCGATGTCGCAATGGCCGGACGCGATCAGCCCGTAGATATAACAATCACCGCCGAAGCGCCTGAGCTTCGCCTTGCGTGACAGGAGGTCGAAAAGATCGGCGTCGTCGCCGGAAAACATGTCGGGCGAGGTCGTGTAGAAACGTGCCTCGGACAAGGTTTCGCAGGTGCTGGTGCGGGCAGCCTTGTCGGCAAAGAATGTCGCTCCCGGCCTGCCAATCCATCGTTCGCCGGTTGCCGGAATATCGATCAGCCCGCAGAACGGCTTTTCCTGGTAGGCAAGCGAAATCAGCGTGCCGAACAGCGGAAAGCCGGTGATGAAGCTTTTGGTGCCGTCGATCGGGTCCAGCACCCAGGTGAAGACATTGCCGTCCTTGACGCCGAATTCTTCGCCATGGATACCGTGGTCGGGAAAACGGTATTCGATCACCTCGCGAAGGCGCTTCTCGATCGTCCGGTCGGCGATCGTCACCGGGCTTTCGTCGAGTTTCGAAATCACCTCGAGCGGCGTCCTGAAATAGGAAAGCGCCAGCGGCCTTGCCACATCTGCAAGCTCGGCTGCAAAGGCGAGATAGGCCCGGATCTCATGCGGCTGGATATCGGAGAGGGACATTACAGGGTTTTCAGGAACAGGGGCCAACGGGCATCGTGGATGATCGAGCGAGCGCGCATGTGCTTCCAGATCCCGTATTTGTAAAAGTCGAAATCCAGCGTCGAAATGCGGTTTTGCACCATCGCCCAGGTGCTCCACTTGATGTCGGCCAGTGCCTTGTGAACGATGAAGCGGGCGTGATGCGCCTTGTCGTAGCGGCCGAAATATTCCTCGATGATCGCGCAGTCCGTGTCTTCCGAATAAAACATCTCGCCGCTCCAAATCGCCAGATCGTAGAGCCTCTCATTGTTCGACGCATATTCGAAATCGATCAGCTTGATCGACTTGTCGTCGCCGATCAGAAAATTGCCCGGCATCGGATCGTTGAAGCAGGGAACGAGATCGAGCCCGGAGGCTTCCAGCGCTTCGCGCGCCTGCAGATAGGACCGATAGAGAAATGCGTGATCGAGCGGCCAGTAACCGCCAAGGTCGCGGACCTGGCCGAAATGTTCCTCGATCATGTCGAACACGGTTTTCGTCAGCGGTAGGGCAGGGGCCTCATGAAACTGTCGGTAGACACGCACCGCCTCGTTGCGGATCGCCGGATCGGCGAAATCCCTATGGGTCGAGGGCCGGCGCCCATCGATGAATTCGGCGATCTCGATATCGAGATGATCGAGATAGTCGAATGTCTTAGGCCCGATGCCGATCGCTTCCGCCTGCTTGCTGGCGGCGGCGGCAGCCTTGCGGTCGATGAACATCTCGGTGCCGCGACCGGGGATCTTGAGGAAATATCCAAGATCATGCCCTTCGACATCAATGCGGAAATTCGTGTTGCTGATGCCGCCGGACACCGGGCGGTAACGCAGCCGCCGTCCGCTCCAGGGTTTCACCTGGACGATCGCCGCCTCGATCGCCCGTTCGGCATCCGATCGTGCCATTCCCAGTTCGTTCATCGCCATGTTCCCGTTTTCTTTTTATGGTCGTGCTCAGAGGGCCCGCAACCGTGCCTCGAAGTCTGGATGGCCAAGAAGCATGCGGCATCGCAGGAACCGCCAGCCGGCATATTTCAGGAATTCCACGCCCTTCGGCGGCGAACGAAGCTCCAGCACAAGGCTGCGCAGTGCCCAGTAGAGATCGTCTGCCGCGGCATAGGCGCGGCAGCGGTTGAAGGCCTTTTCGCTGAATGCGCCATCATGCATTTCGAGCAGCGGCCGCATCTGGCTTTCGAACTGGTAGAGTTCGTTCATCTGCACGCCGAGCTGGCAATAGGGGTCGATATCGGCCGCCATGTCGAAATCGACAAGCTGAAGTGTGCCATCGGCCCGAAGCATCACGTTGGACGAATGCGGATCGCCGTGGGCGGGTTTCAGATCGATGCCGGCCGCCGAAATCGCCTCGCGGATCGGCGCCATCCAGGACAGCATCCATTCGGCATCGCCGGGCAGGCTGGTGTCGCCGGCAACGATGATCGACCACAATTGGGCGATGCCGTCGAAGACGGACCATGTCCGGCCGAACTTGGCGGAGGCAGCGATCGTCTTCTGCATCTCGATCAGACGGGCAACGGCTGCCGGCTGCATCAGGTCGTCGATCTTTGCCGCCCGCCAACCGTCGCCAAGTCGGGCAAACAGCATAGCGCGGGTCGCGGCATCGTAGCCAACAGGCTGCGGTGAAAACCCGAGCTGGTGGAAACGGGTTGCTGCCGCAAATGCGGCTTCGCCATCCACGAGATCGGCGACTTCATCGGCACCAAGACGCAGGAAGTAATCTGCCTCGCCGCCGGCCGGCGCGACTGCGAAGCTGCAGGATTCGACGGCATGATAGGATGGCGATGCGACCGCTGCCGTCGCCGGTGCATAGGACGGCGCATCACCGAGTACGGAGGAAAAGGCGACAAGCGCCGTCTCCGCGCGGGTTTCCATCGGGGTTTCGGGAGATCCCGCTATCTTCATTCGGCAGCCTCGCTCACTTCCGCTGCCTGCAGCCCTTCGCAGGCGATCTTGTAAAGCATGTCCGCAAGGATCTGCGTGCCGAGCGCTTGGTCCTCCGGCGAGGTATATTCGGTCGGATGATGGATCACGCCGTCGCGACTCTGCACTGCCAGAACCACGGCCGGGCAGACGTCGGAGACGGCGACCGCATCATGGCCGCCGATCGTATCGAGACGGCGGGCGGTCTGGCCGAGATGCGCCGCTGCATTTTCCGCCAGCGCGATCAGACCCGGCGCGAAAGGCCCTGCCTTGCGGCGATCGATGGAGCGGACCTCAGAGGTCACACCCGCTTTCAGCGCCGCCTCGTCGATCTTGATCTTCATCTTGCGCTCCGCCTCGGCGAGGATTTCCGGCGAGCCCGAGCGCAGTTCGATGAAGAGCACGGCTTCGGCCGGCACTACGTTCGGTGAATTGGGATAGACTTCCAGACGGCCGACCGATGTGTGCAGGTCGAGACCTTGTTCAGTCGAGATCTGCTTCAGATCGGCCATCAGATAGGCGGCGGCAAGCAGCGCATCCTTGCGGTCTGCCATCGGTGTCGCCCCCGTATGGGCCTGCCGTCCCAGGAAAGCGAGGCGGTATTTCGTGGCGCCCCAGAAGCGGGTGAATATGCCGAAGCGTTCACCGGCGCGGCTCAACGTCGTATCGCCCTCGATATGCAGCTCGATCAGCGCGTCGGGGATTTCGACCTTGTCCTTGCCGGCATAACCGATTTCTTCCAGCGACTGGCGCACGGAAATGCCGTCGCCGTCGGTGCGGTCCAGCGCCCATTCGAGGTCAGCCGCGCCGGTAAACACGCTGCTGCCCAGAAGGCTCGGCTGGAAACGGGCGCCTTCCTCGTTCGTCCAGTTGACGATCTGGAAATTGCAGGCGGACAGCCGATCTTCGGCTTTCAGTCTTTCGGTGACGGACAGAACCGCCTCGCAGGCCGCGATGACGCCGAGCGCACCGTCGAAACGACCGCCATTCGGCTGGCTGTCGATATGGGAGCCGACCATGACGACCGGCGCATTGGCACCGGCCAAAGTCATCTTGCCGAACTGGTTGCCGATCGCATCGACGGCCTGCTCGAAGCCGTTATCGGCAAACCAGCGACCCAGCCAGTCACGCGCCATGCCGTCTTCCCTCGACAGCGTGAGGCGGGTCATCGAACCATCCGGCCCGCCGCCAAACGTGGAGACCGCCTCCATCAGCGATTGAAGCCGTTCAGCGTTGATCGGGGCAGAAAAAGAAGAGGGGACGTCAGGCATGTATGATTTCCACATTGGATTGGTTGAATTGGTCGGAAAATTCTCGGGCGATCACGCCGCTCGTCACCACCGCGTCGATCTCGCTCAGGCCGAAAGTATGGATGGAGCCGAGGCGGCCGAACTTGGAACTGTCGGCGACGATGATCGAACGCTTGGCCTGGGCCTTGGCGACACGGCGCAGGACCGCCTCGTCCTCGCCGAAATCCATGAAACCACGTTCCGAATGAATGGCGCTGATGGCGATGATCGCCAGATCGAAGAAATGCTCCTTCAGCGCCGCCACCGTCTCATGGCCGTAGGTCGCCTGGTAGTCGGAGCGCATGCGGCCACCCAGGACGCGCACACTTGCCTGCGGCAGGTGGAAGAAATGCGCCGCCACGGCCAGCGAGTTGCTGACGACGGTGATGTCCTTGCGGGTTTCGAGATGTTTCAGGCAAGCGATCGTCGTGGTGCCGGTATCGATGAAGACCTTCATCCCGTCCTCGACAAGCGCCGCGGCTGCCTCGCCGATCCTCGCCTTTTCGCGGGCGCTGACGCGCAGACGGTCGCTGAATGGCTGGTCGCTCTCCTGCTGATCGAGCACGGCGCCGCCATAGATGCGGCGGGCATAACCGCGTGTCTCAAGCTCCTTGAGGTCGCGCCGGATCGATTCCTGGCTGACCTGCAGATGATCGGCAAGCTCCTTCACATTGACGCGCTGGTTCTGCTTCAGCATGTCGAGGATGAGCTTGAGGCGATGTTCGGTGAAACTCATAAATGCACCTTGAATTATAGCGATCGTTACGGCCCCTTCGACAAGGGCCGCAACCATGTTCAGGCCAGCGCCACCTGGCGGGTTCCAGCCGCGCCGGGGGCGAGCGGCTGGATCAGATGGCAGGCGGCGAAATCCTGGCTGCCGCGCACGGTAAGCGTCGGCTGCAGGCTGCCGCATTTCTCCATCGCATGCGGACAGCGCGACTTGAAGCTGCAACCGGGAGGAATGTCGATCGGGCTCGGCGGTTCGCCTTCGAGCAGGCAATCCTCCGGCTGGTAGCGCCGTTGTTCAAGAGTCGGCATCGCGCTCAAAAGCGCCATTGTGTAGGGATGGCCGGGATCGAAGAACAGCCGCTCGTTATCTGCAAGCTCGAAGACTTCGCCGAGATACATCACCGCCACCCGGTTGCAGACCTTTCGAACCATCGCAAGGTCGTGGGAGATGAAGATATAGGTGAGGTCGTATTCCTTCTGCAGCTTCTGGAAAAGATCCAGAAGCTTGAACTGTTCCGTCTGGTCGAGGGCCGACAGCGTCTCGTCCATGATCAGGATTTCCGGTTCCAGAACCAGCGCGCGGGCGACATTGATACGCTGGCGCTGACCGGCGCTGAGGCCCAGCGGCAGTTCCTCGTAGAGATCGGCGGACAGGCCGACTTCGCCCATCACCTTCAGCACCCGCTCGCGGATCATGGCGCTGTCCTTCCAGCCATGGGTGCGCAGAGGCCCTTCCAGCATCCTGCCGACCGAGGTGCGCGGCGGCAGGGAGCCGAACGGGTCCTGCAGCACCATCTGTAGCTTCTTGCGGAAGGCCAAAAGGTTCTTGCCGCCGAGCCTTGCGATATCATCGTCGCCGCAGAGGACCTGACCCGAACTTGGCAGTTCCAACCGGCTGAGGAGGCGCATCAGCGTCGACTTGCCGCAACCGGATTCTCCGACGATAGCGAAACTGTCGCCGCGGCGGACATCGAAAGTGACGTTGCGCACAGCGCGCACCTGGTTGAAGCCACCGAAGCCGGTCTTTTTCTTCACCTTGTAGATCTGTGAGGCGTCGCGCAGGCTCAACACGACATCGCGCTTGTCGTTGAGGCGTGGCATCTCGGTCTTTTCGATCCAGATCTTCGGTGTCTGTTCGACGAGTTCCTTCGTGTAGGCATAAATGGGGCTGGCGATCAGCCGCTCGGTTTCCTGCTCCTCGACGATGCGGCCTTGTTCCATCACCAGAATGCGGTTGCAGGCTTCGCGGGCGACCGGAAGGGAGGACGAGACGAACAGAACCGCCGTATCGAAGCTGGCGGTCAGTTCCTTCATCAGGCGGATGACCTGGGCTGCGACGGTGACGTCGAGCGGCTGGGTAACGTTGTCGGCGATCAAAAGCGCCGGATTGGTGACCAGCGCATCGACGATCAGCGCACGCTGCATCATGCCGCCGGAAAACTGCGAGGGGTAGTCGCTGAACCGGCTGCGGGCGGAGGGAATGCGCACCGCCTCCAGCAGTTCGATCGTGCGTTTTTCGGCGTCCTTCCAGGATGTGCCCGGCACAACGGCACGCAGCTTTTCGACGATCTGCGCGCCGACCGGAAGCGTCGGATCAAGCGCGCCCATCGGGTTGGCGCCGACATAGGCGACCCGGCGGCGCAAGGTGCGCATGTCGTTTTCGGACAGGCCATAAATGTCCTTGCCCTCGAACATGACGTTGCCGGAACGCAAGGCGAGGGGCGCCTCCAGCCAGTTGACGACGGCCTTGGACAGCACCGTCTTGCCGGCACCGCTGGCGCCAACGACGCCGACGATTTCACGCGGCGCGAGGGTGAAGGAAATGTCGTCGAGGATGGTCTTCGCCGTGTCCGTTCGTCCGGCGGTAACCGTCAGGTTTTTCAGTTGAAGAAGCGGCTGGCTCATCACTCGGACCCTCCGTGGATGGTGTTGCGGGCACGCTCGAGCGAGGCACCAATGAGGTTGATGCTGGTCAGCGTCAGGCCGAGGAAAATGCCGGGCATGGTGGCGATCCACCAGGCGTTGAGAAGGTATTTGCGCCCGTCGGCAATGATGTTGCCGAAGGTCGGCGTCGGCGGCTGGACTCCGAGACCGAGGAAGCCGAGGGTCGATTCAAAGATCATCATGCGCGCCACATCGAGCACCGAGGTGAAGATCACCGGCGGCAGCAGGAGCGGCAGAAGCAGGCTGATGATGATGCGGATATCGGTCGAGCCGCCGAGCTTTGCGGCACGCACATATTCCCGCTGTCTTTCCGTCATCACGATGCTGCGCATGATGCGCGCATAGACCGGCCAGCTTGAAAGCCCGAGCACCAGCACGATGGCCGGAATGGTGGGGCGCGATACACCGAGAACGGCGATCGCCAGAATGATCATCGGGATCGACAGCTGCGCATCGGTGAGGCGCATGATCAGCATGTCGATACGGCCGCCGAAATAACCGGCGATCGTGCCGAGGGCGCAGCCGATGATGAGCGTCACGGCGACGGACGCGATGCCGATCAGGAAGGAGTAACGCAGGCCGACAAGCGAGCGCACCAGCATGTCGCGGCCGATCTGGTCGGTGCCGAGCGGATGACCCCAGCTCCATTTTTCACCGAAAAAAAGCGGCGGCAGAAGGCGGGCCTTCACATCCATCTTGGTCGGATCAATGCCGCTGATTTCAGGGTACAGCGCTGCGGCGATCGCCAGCAGCAGGAAGATTCCAAGGCCGATGCGGAAACCGGGCGTCGATGCCGCGCGATCGAAGATGCGCCTTGCAATCGAGCGGCTCGCTGCCTTCGATATGATCGGGGTGTCGAGTGCGGATGTGATGGACATCAGTATTCAAGCCTCGGATCGATGGTGGTTGCGACGAGATCGACGACGATGTTGATCAGCACGAAGATGGCGCTGGTAACGATGGCGATCCCCTGGATCAGCGGAAAGTCGCGCTGCAGCACGGCATTGATGGTCAACAGGCCAAGGCCGGGATAATCGAAGATGTATTCGACGATGATGACGCCGCCGAGCAGGCTGGAGAACTGCACGCCGAGCAGGTTAAGCAGCGGCACGGACGCATTGCGCAGCGCGTGGTTGGAGATGATCCGCGAGCGGCTGAGGCCGCGTACCCGGCCGACCGACACATAGGGCTCCATCATCTGGGTGGATACGGAGCTGACGAGCGTGCGGATGAGGACCGGCGACAGTTCGACGGCAAGCACGATGGCCGGCAGGATCGTATAGGCAAAACCCTGATAACCGATCGCCGGCAGCCAGCCGAGCTTGACCGAAAACAGCAGCGCCAGCACGATGCCGAGCCAGAAATTCGGCAGCGAAATGAAGATCGACGATATGTAGAAGGCGAGTTTGTCCGGCCATCTGCCGATCGCAAGGCCACCGGCAATTCCGACGATCGCCGAAAAGACCAGTGCGATGACCAGCGTCACGGCCGCCAACTGAAGTGTCATAGGCAGGGCATCGAAGATCAGGTCGAAAACTTTTGCCCGTTCGCCGCGTGTCGTGTCGTTGAATGTCGAGCCGCCCGTCGAGGCGCCGTTTGCGGGCCTGACGAAAGACTGACCTAGGTCGCCGTGAACCACGCCTCCCATATAACGGCCGAACTGCACGAGGATCGGATCGCGCAGGCCCATATCGGTTGCGATCTTCTCGATTAGCGCTTCGGGTGCCATGCCGCCTGCCATCAGGCGAACCGGGTCACCCGGCACCACCCGCAGAAGGGTAAAGATCAGCAAGGACACGAGGAATATGATGATGACGCCCTGAACCAGGCGCCGCATCAGGAAATTCACGGCAAACATTCAGTCACTCCGCTCAGATATGTCACGGGCAAATCCGCACGCCGCCTGGGGGTAAACGGCGTGCGGCTGATCACGCTCAGGCGGCGGGTTTGGCGGCGTCGATCGATCCGTCTGGATAGATGTACATGCCTTCAAAATCCTTCTGCATGGCGTGGATCATCACGGATGTGAACAGCGAGAGTGCCGGCATCTTGGAGGCGATGAGCGGCATGGTCTCTTCCTGGAGGATCTTCTTGCGCTCCTCCAGCGTCGATGCGTTGCGTTCCTTGTCGAGGCTGGCATCGATATCCTTGTCCTCGATGCCGCAGATGCGGTGCGAGGACGAATGGAAATGGGTGCGCAGAACGAGATCCGGTTCCGGCGAGGCCGTCGACCAGCCGCAATCGACCATGTGGCCGGGGCCGCCGCCGGGGCGATGGTAAAGCTGCTCGTTCCAGGCTGCCGGTTCAAGCACCGTCAGGCTGACGTTGAAACCCTGTTCCTGAAGCATGGCGGTGACCATTTCGCCATATTCCTTGGTCTTCGGGTAGAAGCCCACCGAGGTGATGTATTCAAGTGGCGGCAGGCCCTTGCCATTGGGGAAGCCGGCTTCGGCGAGCAGAGCCTGGGCTTTTTCCGGATCGAATTTCGGGTAGTTCGGCAGATCCGTGTAACCGAATTTGACGGGCGATACGAAGTTCGACGAGGCGTGGCCGGCCGATCCCATCAGTTCCATGATCATGTCGCGATCGATCGAATGGCAGGCGGCGAGGCGGATGCGCGGGTCGTCGAAGGGCGCCTTGGAGCAGCGGAACCACAGATACTTGTTTTCCACCGAAACGACCTTGTTGATGTAGATCGCCGGATTGTCCTTGATTGAATCGACCTGTTCCGGCTCGAGTCGCTCGACGATGGAGGCTTGGCCATTCATCAGCGACAGCATGCGGGTGGTGGAATCGCCGGTGAAGGTGAAGTTGATGCCGGGGATCGCAGGCTTGCCCTTGAAGTAGCCGTCATAGGCCGCCATCACGGTATCGTTGCCGCGCTGTTCGACGAACTTGAACGGGCCGGTGCCGTTCAAGCGCTGGGAGAGCGGGCCGCCGGGGCCGCCGGCGACATCCTTGGCCGACATAATCGGCAGGAAGGATGCGAGGAAGATGAAGAGATGGGCCGGATAACCGCCCTTCGACGTGTCGACGATGACTGTGTAGTCATCCGGCGTTTCGATCGTCAGTGTCTCTGTTGGGCCCGGATACCACTGGGCCGGGCGATCGGCCCGCGAGCCGTATTCGAAGGTCGCCTTGACGTCTTCGGCCTTGAACGGCTTGCCGTCGTGGAAGACGATGCCTTCGCGCAGCTTGATCTGCAGGCGATGCGCATCGAGAAGCTTGATGTCGGTGGCCAGTTCGTAGACGACTTTGCCCGGATCATCGAGCTTCATCGGGGTGCGGGTGAGAAAGCCCATGACGAAGCCTTCGATATTTTTTTGCGAAAGAGTCGTATGGGCCGTCGGGTCCCAGTTGCCGGTGATGTTTTCGGCCGACAGGAATGTCATGGTCTTGCCGGTCTGTGCGAAAGCCGACGAGATGAAAAAGTCAGGATTGATCTGCATATAGCCGGCGACCGCGGCAGCGCCCGCGGTCCCTTGCAGGAAGCGGCGACGATTGAATTCTGAACCCATCGAGTTCCCCTTTTTCTTTTGCAAAACCGTCAGATCAGTCAAAACGGTCAAATCAGTCAAAAGCAAAGGGCGTGCCAATCCCGAAAAACGGCTAGAAAACAAGAATTCTAATGTTGATATTGTGGTTTTTGACTTTTTCTTGGCTCGAATGAGAATGATTTAAGCGCTGTCTGCCAAAATCGTTGGCGACGCCCAGTTTTCTCCCTCAGGGGCAGACGACCGCGCTGCCAGGCCTCTGATCCTTGTCGGTCGGACCGGCAGAAGATGGTGGTGGCTCTACCGTTTTTTAAGCGCGACGTCCTCATAACCCAACGCTGAAGGCCGCACGCGGGGTCGTTACGAAAGGGTAGGTGGATCGCCATCTGAGATCTCGGAAAGCAGCCGTACAGATACGCTTGAATTGATTGAGCGTACGTCGTCAGCCGGCTTAAATAACATCGGCTCGGCACTGCCGCGGCTATCGCTGTGCGGAAATCGAGCTTCGCATTTCCTCAGTTCGCCCCGTGCACGGATCCTATTCTGATCACCCGTTGCGCTCTGTTGATCAGCGCGGGGCGGTGGGCGATAACCACACGGGTGACATCGAGGCTATCAAGCAGTTCCACGATCCGCATCTCGCTCGCCTCGTCCAGATTGGCCGTTCCTTCATCGAGCAGCAGGACTTTCGGTTGCCGGTACAGGGCCCGGGCAAGCAGGATGCGTTGTTTCTGTCCACCAGAAAGTGCCGCGCCCATTTCCCCGACCAGCGACAGATATTGCATCGGCATGCGCATGATCTCGTCATGAATGCCGGCGGCCATTGCCGCCTGGCAGACCGCGACCATGTTGAGATCGTGATCGAAGAAAGCGATGTTATCGGCAATGCTGCCTGAAATCAGCTGGTCGTCCTGCGCCACCACCCCGACCTGGCTGCGCCAGGCCTTCCACATGTCGGATGTCGCCGCACGTCCGTCCAGCAGCACCTGTCCACTGACAGGCTGATGCAGGCCCATCATCAGCTTGAACAGCGTACTCTTGCCGCTGCCGGATGGCCCGGTAATGGCAACGAATTCGCCCGGTCCAATCGAGAGGTTGAGATCATCGAGCACGGTTGCATCGCCCGTACCGTAACGGAAGCAGACATTGCGCAGTTCCAGTCCGCCTTTGACAACGTGCTGCGGAGCGGGTTTGGCAGTGACGCTGGGATCGGCCTCGGACGTGACGATATCGGCAATCCTGCCGAGATGAAAGCCGAGGAGGCGAAACTGGATCGTCTCCGAGATCAGCGACATGGTCCGGTCGCTGAAGGTCTGGCGAAACGACATGAACGCCACCAGCATGCCGATCGAAAAGCCGTCTGCATCGAGTGTCTGTCTGGCGCCGAGATAAATGACGAGCACCGTCTGCAGACCGACAATAGCAGTCTGGATGAATTTCAGCGTGATCTCGGTCTTGCCATAGCTGATCGAGGCGCTGGTCACCGCCGCATATCGGTTCAGCCAGCCGCTTTCCCGTTGGGTTTCTGCCCCCATCAGCTTGATTGTCGACGACGCCCGCATCGTCTCCATCAGGTGCGACTGTTCTCTGGCGGAAGCCAGTGCCCGCCGTTCCACCTGGGCTCGCATCATCGGATAGAAGAGCAATGAGGCGCCGACCGTCAGTACCAGCGATCCGATCACAACGCCGGCCAGAAGCGGGGAATAGATGAACAGGATCCATGCCAGGATGATCGACATCACTCCGTCGACCAAGGCCGCCACCATGCCACGGGTTACCGCGTCCTGCACCGAATTGGTCGATTCGATCCTCGACATGATATCGCCGATATGGCGTTTCTCGAAATAGGAGAGCGGCAGCCGGATCAGGTGCCGGACGATATTGCCGGCCACCTGATAAAGCATCATGGATCCCGTTACGCGCAGGATCCACGATCGCAACGCCTCCAGCCCGCAATGGAGGATCGTCAGCGCACCGAAGCCGAGCGCCAGGATCGTCAGCAGGTCGTAATCGCTCCGGCCGATCGCCTCGTCGACGACGAGCTGCATGTGAAAGGGCAGCGCGAATGTCGCCACCTGATAGGCGACCGAAAGCGCCAGGATCTGGAAGATGGAGGACCAGAGGCCCGTCAGCTTCGACCACAGAGCCGACAGTTTCAAAGGGCTTTTCGCAACGACGGGAACGAAATCCTGCGTCGGAGCAAGTTCGACGGCAACGCCCGTGTAATGCGATGAAAATTCCGCAAGCTCCAGCGAACGGGATCCGAGCGCCGGATCATGGATGACCACGCCTTTTTTGCCGACGCTTTTCAGCACGACGAAATGGTTCAGATCCCAGTGCAGGATTGCCGGCAAGGCGAGTTTTCCGATTGCATCCAGCCCCACCCTTAGCGCGCGAGGCGCAAGTGACAGGCTGCGGGCAAGATCCATCAGTCCCTTGAGCGTCACCCCGCCGATCGATATCGGAAACCGCTGCCTGAGACCGTTGAGATCGACATCGTGGCCATGATAACCGCCGATCATCGCCAGGCAGGCAAGTCCGCATTCGGCGCCTTCGGCTGCGATGATGACGGGCAGGTGCTTGCCTCGTACAAGTTTCAGCATGTCAGTCTGCATGACATTCATCCCGAACGGCTGACGGCATAGATCGGATCGAGAAGCCATTCGAGAAGGGTCCTTCGGTCAAATACGATATCGGCATTGAGCAGCATGCCGGGCTGGATCGAGATATTGCGCCCATAGGCGTCGATACTGTCCTTTTCGAGCGCCACCTTCACCCGGAAGACCGGCTCCTGCAGCTGCGCTTCCGGCATCTGCACATCGCTCGGGCTCAAGAGGGTTGGAGAAACTTCACCGACCACCCCCTTGGCCGTGCCGAATTTCTGATAGGGAAAAGCCTGGTATTTGAGCCGGACCTCCTGTCCCTCTCGAATGAAGCCCGCTGCGCGGGACGGCACGTAAAGCTCCACGCCAAGGCTGCCGCCCTCGGGGATCAGCACCGCCACAACCTTGCCGGGGCTGACATCCTGGCCGTCAAGCACCGGCAGGGCAACGACACGCCCGCTGACGCTGGCGCTCACCCCATAGCTGTTCTGGACGGCAATCTCGGTCCGCTTCTGCTCCAATGTGGCCTGACTGACGGCATTTTGCGCCTGTGCGGCCCTGATATCGATCGGTATCGTGAGAAGGCGTGCATCAAGGTCGGCAATCTGCCTTTGGTGTTCAAGAATGCTGGTGCGGGCTTGCGCCGCTTCCTTCTGGGAATCGAGCGTTGCCAGTTCAGCAGTCTCGACATCCTGCTTGTTGCCGGCGCCGCGGGTCGACAGGGCGCTGACGCGGCCTGCCCGACGAACAAGTATGGTGTTCTGATCGACCATCGCCTTCAATTGCTGCTCAAGTTCTTCTGTCCCGCGCACGAGGACTGCCCGCTGGCTGGTGACCTGTGTTGTTTCCGCCTGCAGTTTTTGTATCTGCGCATCGGTCGCCGCCTGCGTCGCCTCGATCTGCTGCGCCAGTTGTGCTGCGAGTGCGGCGCCGGAATCACCGTTTTCGAGAACGGATGAAAGGTTCAGCGTCAGGATCTGCCCGCCCTTCCTGATGGTGTCGCCCTCGCGCACTGCAATCGATTCGATCGCCCCACCCTGGCGGGCAGTGATCCGGATTAGACCGCCTTCGGGCACGACCCATCCCGGCACCGTTTCCATCCGGGCGTAACGTGTCACCGACAGGAAGATGAGAGCGGCAAGCACGACGCCGACGGCCAGGAAAGACAGGACATTCGTCGACACGGGCTGTGCCAGAAGGACCGCTCCTTCCAGGCGCTGCCCCTGGAAGGCAACGGCCTGTTCCCTGAACACCGTTCTTGGAGCCTCTTGGGCTGTGTTGGGTTTGTGAAGCATGTTCGAGTGCTGTACCGGATGTCCTGTCAGGGCAACTGCGAGCCTTGGTCGAAATCTGCTCCAGTCATGTCTGCCGGCATATGGATTGCCTGCAGGTCGAGGGCGTGCCGCATTCGGTCGCCATGACACCAGGCCTGATCTTCAAGCGGTCAGGCCTGGCACCGAGGATTTTAGGAGGCGCAATATTCGCGCTGGGCAACCGCGAGGCTGATCTGCGTCACGGCCCAAACAGCGCCGATGACAATCGGAAGAATGCCGCCGGATACGTCGTTGATCTCAGTGTCGGAGAGTTCGGAGAACTCGGTTTCCTGATCGGCGAAGTTGCTGTTCGACATGTCCATGTTGGTCATATTTCCACTCCTATGGATATTGATGTTTGTCGTCCCGTCGAAGTGGCAACGCAGTTGCGCCGCTCCCTCGACAAAACGCGCAGAAGGAGTGGCATTTCTCGTTTGAGGCGACAATTAGCACATACGTTCTACTGGCCGACGGTCGTTCTGAGTGCCACGCATGGAACATGAAATCGCTGACCGGTGAGTTGTAGTGGATAAAGCCGAAAATACAGAAACGAATAAAATCAACAACTTGCTGGTGCGTCACTTCGGTTTGCGCGAGGATGCGGAATTCGATACCGAACGGGCCCAGGCGGTGGTCCGGGTGATCGTCATCCTGGTGATTGCGGCATTCGTCATTCCCATGACGTTGTTCGGAATGATGCCCCGGATCGCCATGTATATGCTGCTGGCGCTCTATGCGATCTACGTGCCTTATTCGCTCGCGTTGATCTGGTGGATCATCCGGGAGCCAGGTCACAAGCCGTTGCGGCGGATGCTGACGATCGCCTCCGACTATACGGCGATCGCGCTGGTTTTTTCGACGGGTGGATCGCCAGTGATTGCCATCTTCTCGGTGCTGATCTGGGTGACGGTAGGAAATGGCTTGCGCTTCGGCACACCCTATCTGGTGGGCTCGACCGTCTCCGCCCTGATCGTCGTCTGTGTTGCAAGTGTGTTCAACGATTATCTGCGCCAGGCGCCTTATCTCATCTTCACCTTTGCAACGACCACACTGGTGGTGCCGAGCTACGTCTATATTCTGCAAAGCCGCCTGCAGCACGCCTATAAGGCGGCACAGGATGCGAGCCTGTCGAAATCCAAGTTCCTGGCCCAGGCAAGCCACGACCTGCGCCAGCCTATCCATGCCATAAGTCTGTTCACCGCCTGCCTTCGGGATGCCGGCCTGCAATCGCGCGAACTGCAGATGGTCGACAATATCGACCGGTCGCTTCAGGGTGTCTCACGCCTGTTCAAATCGCTTCTGGACGTGTCGACGCTCGATAGCGGTAAGGTCGAGCCAAGATGGGAAGTGGTTGATATCCGCGACATCCTGGCCGACGTTGTTCGCCAGAACAGCGAAAGCGTACAGCAAAGCGGCGGGGTGATCCGCCTTGTCGAAAGCAGCCAGCGCGTCAAGGTCGACCGGGCATTGCTGACGACAATGGTGCAGAATATCGTCAGCAATGCACTCAAATATGCGCCGGGCGCCGATATTCTCATCGGCTGCCGATTGCGCCGCGGCTCGCTTTCAATCGAGATCTGCGACCGGGGGCCAGGCATCGCGAAAATCCATCATGAACAGATCTTCGAGGAATTCTACCAGATCCGCGACAGAGGCGACCGGGATGTGGACGGGGTCGGTCTGGGCCTGTCAATCGTACGCCGGCTGGCAGGCCTGCTCGAGTTGGAGATCGTTCTGTCATCAAGAGTGGGTTACGGCACACGAGTGGCGATTGAAGGCTTGAGGCGTGTGCGTCGCTCGAAACTCGCCGTCCGAACCGCATCGTCAGGCGCACGGCCGCCGGACCGGCTGGCCGGCATGCGGATACTCCTGATCGAGGACGATCCAGCAGTATTGGCCGCGACCGCCAGCCTGCTCCAACGATGGGGTTGCCGTGTCCGGGCTGAACTGGCCTTGCCGAAGCTCATCGACGACTGCGATCTGCTGATCACCGATTATGATCTGGGTGCCGGGGTGACCGGCAATGAATGCATCAGAGCTGTGCGACGATCGGTGGGGTGGTGCATTCCGGCCATCATCATGAGCGGCCATGATGCGAGCCGGGTGTTTGACGAGCTGAATGATCCAGACATTCCGATCCTCTCAAAACCCGTCCTCCCAAGTGAACTGCGTTCGGTGATCTCAACAAAGGCGCTGGATCTGACTACGGGGCAAGACGTGCCCGTCACGCAGGACGAGACGGGGAGGAATTCTGTGCGCGCTAAAGATTGAGGATGCCCTCGGCAATCGCCTTGCTGACGGCGGCCGAACGGGTATGGACGCCGAGACTGCGAAACAGCGCCGAGACATGAATTCGTACGGTGAATGGCGAGATATTCAGTGCCTTGGCTATTTCCTTGTTGCTGCCGCCGACGGCGATTTGCTGCAGCACGGCCATCTGCCGGTCGCTCAGTGACGGTGTGGCTGGTGCATCGATCACTGCCGTTCCCGAAACGGAGATGATCTGCTCGCCATCCACTACCGCCTGCAGGGCGGCCATCATGTCCTCGGGCTCGATTGCTTTGCTGACATAACCATTGACCCCGAAGCCCATCGCCGTATCGATCGTTGCCTGATCTTCAGCCATCGAGACAATGACGATTGCTGTCCGGTTGAACTCGCGACGCAAGGCCGGAAGGTCGATCATGATGCTGCGGCGGGCAAAGAACAGATCGAAGACCAGCATGAGAGGTGGTGCGGGCAATCCGCGTGCCTGCGCCAGAGCATTTTCGAACGTGTCGGACACCATGATCTTCGAACCGGGAAAACCACGCTCGATCAGGGCGCAAAGGCCATCCCGGAAGACCGGGTGATCGTCGGCCAGAACTATGGTCTGCGATGTCACGTATCTTGTCCTCGCCGTTTGTCGGCAACCCGCGGTTTGTACCAGCACAGATAATGGTGCGCTACCTTCACCGGTCAAGCCGTGTTTGTAGCATGGATCGCAATGTCGACATCAGCTTCACGGCCATGACCGGCAGCGCCCTCTATCAACCGGAATTCTGCAATCCAGCGTCCGACTGAAAGGGGGCCAAGTCGAGAGAATGTACGGTAGTTTCATCATGAGTTCTTACTTGATGTTCGGACATAGCGGCAGCTTGAAGCGTTCCGCGAAAACGTTATCGCAGGCTCGGCCAGGATCAAGCGCCACCTGAAAACGGGATTGTGGCACCGTGCCGTGAGAAAACCTCCAGGTTACGTCGGTTCCGATGGAGCATCCAGGCCGACCCCGGAACGTCCCGACGGAAGCCGGTTGCCGAATATACCGATAGCGGTACCCACGCGAAGCCGGCTCATGTCTGTGAAACGCCTTGTTCGCAGCACCTCCGCTTTTCAATAGCCGATCTGCCCGCGCCAATCGGTCGCATCCCGACGACATCTCTGATCCGGAACCTTCTGTGACGCCGGAGCATTTCAATGCGCAATCTCACCCGCGCGCAAAAACCGCATTTCGACCAGGATAAATATCGCATGACCATGACGACGGGCTCGATGCCTTCGCCGAACACTTCCTCTGTTTCTTCATCCAGTTCAAAGCAATCCCGCTACCTCCACATGATCACCGGCATTGCCACGCTCGGCGCGCTGGCCTTTGGCTATGATACCGGCGTTATCGCGGGGGCGCTGCCGTTCATGACGCGCGGGCCTGAAGACGGAGGCCTCGGCCTTACCCCTCTGACCGAAGGGGTTGTAACGGCATCTCTCATCATTGGCGCGGCCCTGGGCTCGTTTGCCGGCGGCCAATTATCTGACCGCTACGGGCGCCGCAATGCGATGCTTGTTCTGGCGATCATCTTCTTCCTGGGAGCTCTTGGGACGGCTCTATCGCCTGATGTCGGGATGATGATCGTCGCGCGTTTCATTCTCGGGATCGGTGTTGGTGGCTCCTCGGCGGTGGTGCCGGTCTTCATCGCTGAAATAGCACCGCCGAAGCGCCGCGCGCGGCTGGTCACCCGCAGCGAGCTTATGATCGTCAGCGGCCAGATGCTCGCTTACGTCTCCAGCGCAGTCCTTGCCCATCTTTTTGATGATCCCGGTGTCTGGCGTCTTATGCTCGGGATTGCCGCCGTGCCGGCCATTCTGCTTTGGATTGGAATGATTTTCGCGCCGGAATCGCCACGCTGGCTGGCACTTCACGGTCGGGATGACGAAGCCAGAACGGTGATGAGGAAAATTCGGTCCGACCCCGCTGGCCGCGACAAGGAATTGAAGGCCATGACCGAGGGGGCAGGGGACGAAGAGCTGGCGTCCTGGAGCGATCTCCGCGAACCCTGGATCCGCAATCTTCTGCTGATCGGTATTGGCCTTGGTTTTGTTGCCCAGTTCTCGGGCGTCAATGCCTTCATGTATTTCACGCCGATCATCCTGCAATCCACCGGTCTGACCACCGGTGCCGCGCTGACGGCTACAATCGGCAACGGCTTCGTGTCCGTTCTGGCCACTTTCGTCGGCCTATGGCTGATCGGTCGCGTGCCGCGCCGACGAATGCTCATGACAGGATTGTCAGGCGTGATCGCGGCACAACTCGGCCTCGGTCTCTGTCTTCAACTTATGCCGGAAGGACCGATGCGCAGTTATTCCGCACTCGCTATCATCCTCGCCTTCCTGTTCTGTTTCCAAAGCATGGTTTCGACGACATACTGGCTGATGATGTCGGAGCTTTTCCCGCAGCGCCTTCGCGGCATGATCGTCGGCATTGCCGTCTCGGTACAGTGGCTGTTCAACGCGACCGTTGCCTTTCTATTCCCTATGGTGATGGCGTATGTCGGCAACGCAACATTCTACATCTTCTGCGCCATCAATGTGCTGTCACTCCTTTTCGTCGCCCGTTTTGTACCCGAGACACGCGGCAAGTCGCTGGAAAAGCTTGAAGCCGAACTCGAAGAAGAATTGACACCTGATGCAGCGCCGTCGGCAGCCTGATTGTCGGCCGAATATCGGTTACCGAAGGGGACTGCCGCAGTCTCGGCTGCGGCAGTCCCCTGTTCGACATAGCCCCGAAACGCGATCGGGCATGTAACGTTTCTTAATCCAACGACATACCCGCCTCCCTGCTGATCGCTACCCTGTCTTCCGGATTGGCCGTGATATCTGCGGCTCAAACGGAAGGTCGTTTCATGGGTGGAATATCCCGATCATTCTCATCACAGATGCGAGTAGTCGTCGGCGCATTGTGTCTCTGGCTTGCTTTTACGTCGGCTTCCCGGTCGCAGGAGCCAATGCCTGTGACCGTCGTGGCCGCAAAAGAGGCCGACGTGACGGAGAAGATACCGGTTGTCGGCTCACTTGCTGCAAGAGAGGAAGTGCAGGTCTATCCGCTCATCGAGGGTAGAGCGATCGTGCATATTCTGGGTGAGGTCGGACAGAAGGTTGAAAAGGGCCAGCCGCTGGCGCTGCTTGATCAAACCGAAATCCTCCTGTTGCTCGACAAGAACGCGGTGAGTGGCCAGCGAGCCGATGCGGCGGTCGCGGTGGAAGACAGCAGGCTCGATGTGGCCATGGTGACATTGAGGGAAGCGCTCAAGGTGGTGGAGCGTAGCCGGGCGCTGCAGCCGAAAGGTGCCGTGTCGCAGCAGGTTCTCGATGAGCATGAAAATGCCTATGCACGGGCAGTTGCCGAATGCGCTCTCGCACAACAGTCACTCTCTCTGGCCAAGGCTGACGCTGCCCTGATTGCCCGTGAGCGTGATGAGATCGAGCTGTCGATCGAGCGCGGCACGGTGAGGGCGCCCGAGAACGGGATTGTGTTGAGACGAACTGCCCGTGTCGGGGCCATGGCGTCCATTTCCGGAAGTCCGCTTTTCGTGCTCGCCCGGGACGCAGCCATCGAATTCGTTGCGCAGGTGACGGAGACGAGTTTCGCCCGGCTCGGCGAAGGCATGCCCGCTGAGGTGAGTGTGGCGGGATATGACGGGATGATCGATGGGATCGTCCGGCTGAATGCCGCTGAACTCGATCCGGTGACGCGTAGCGGCGAAGTCCGTATCGACCTCGGCGGTGCAATATCTCTCAAGCCCGGCAGTTTTGCCCGAGGAAGCATCAGCGGGCTTGCACGGCGTAACATCGTCCTGCCCGGCAGCGCGATTGCGACCGCGGGCGGCAAAAGCAATGTCTTCATCGTCGATAACGATGTGGTTGATCTGCGCGCCGTCACGATCGGCGCACGGCAGGACGGGTTGGTGGAAATCCTCGACGGTGTCCGCGAAGGCGAAATGGTCGTGCTCAAGTCCGGCGCCTTTCTGAAAGCGGATGAGAAGGTCAAGCCGATCATGGCTTCATCCGCCCGGCAGCCTTCTGATCGTCTCGCCTCGTCGTTTGCGATCCAAGCGACGGAGACGGCCCGATGAACACCAATATTTCGGCGTGGGCGATCCGCAATCCGCTCCCTTCCATCCTGCTCTTCGTCATATTGACGGTCGTCGGCCTGTACAGTTTCGTGAAACTCCCGATCACCTATTTCCCGACGATCATCACGCCGGCGGTCAAGGTTACTGTCGAGCAGTCAGGTGCGACCGCGGTCGAGCTGGAGACGGAGGTGTCGCGGCTGGTCGAGAATGCAATCGCATCGCTTCCGTCGATCAAGCAGCTGTCATCGACGATCGGCGAGGGGCGCTCGGTCACGACGGTAGAATTCGAGCTTGGCCTCATTTCACCGGATCGCGCGATGGCGGATGTCCGTGACGCCGTTGCGCGGATCAGGGGCGATCTCCCGGGGACAATTGACGAGCCGATAATCGAGCGGATCGAGGAGGAGGCGCAGTCGGCTGTGACCTATTCGGTTGCCAGCCAGAACATGACGGTCGCTGAGCTTTCCTGGTTTGTCGACGACGTGGTGACGCGAGACCTTCAAGGTCTTGCTGGCGTCGGGCGTGTCGAGCGGATCGGCGGCGCCGAGCGGGAAATCCATGTCGAACTTGATCCCGGCCGGCTTCAGGCCTTGTCTCTGTCGGCCAATTCCGTCAACGAGGCGATCGCGGAAAACCAGCTCGACCGCTCCGGTGGGCGCAGCGACATGGAGGGACGGGAGCAGATGCTGACGACCTCGGCGGCGGCAGGAACCGTTGCCAAGCTTTCCGACCGACGCCTGTCCCTTGCGGCAGGAAGTTCCGTTCGTCTTGCCGAAATCGCCGAGGTCCGTGATACGTTTGCAGAGCCTCGAACATTTGCGACACTGAACACCGAGGACATTGTCGGTTTCTCCATCTATCGATCGCAAGGCTCAAGCGACGTGGCGGTGGCGGCTGCCGTTGCGGCCGCAGTGGAGAAATTGGCCTCGGCCAATCCCGATCTGCGCTTCAATCTCGTCGATGACAGCGTTTCCTATACAGAAGGCAATTATCACTCCGCCATGGATACGCTGCTTGAAGGAGCTGTGCTTTCGATCGCAGTCGTTCTGCTTTTCCTGCGCGACTGGCGGGCGACGCTGGTCACAGCCGTGGCCCTGCCGCTATCGATCATACCGACCTTCTTTGCTATTCACCTGCTCGGTTTTTCGCTCAACATTCTGAGCCTTCTCGCAATCACGCTGGTGACGGGCATTCTCGTCGATGACGCGATCGTCGAGATCGAGAATGTCGTGCGTCACCGCAATATGGGGAAATCGGCCTATAGGGCGGCGCTTGATGCTTCTGACGAAATAGGTCTCGCCGTCATCGCCATTTCGGCAACAATCATCGCGGTCTTCGCGCCGGTCGGGCTGATGAGCGGCGTGGTCGGCCTTTATTTTCGTGAATTCGGGCTCACCGTGGCGATTGCCGTGTTCTTCTCGCTCCTGGTGGCGCGATTGATTACGCCGATCATGGCTGCCTATTTAATGACCGGCTCTCCTCCATTGGAGGCGAAGAAGGGCTTTCTCTCTTCAGTCTACGAGACGATGCTGCGTGCAACGCTGCGCTGGAAATGGGCAACGATCGGATCTGCATTCGGTCTTTTCATCCTGGCAGTGGTTTCCCTGATGTCCGTGCCGACGACATTCTTGCCGGAAGAGGATATCGGCCGTCTTACGCTCACCGTCGAATTGCCGCCTGGTGCGACTCTTGAGGAGACGCGGGAGGTGACGAACCGCATCTCGACCACTGTTGAAAAGCTGCCCGAAGTCGAAGGCGCGCTGGTGCAGGCGGGCTCAAGCACAAGCGGCCAGCAAGATGTGCGTTTTGCCATCGTCTCGATCGATCTCAAGCACAAGAGCGATCGTGCTCGGTCATCCTTTTCTGTCGAGGCGGAACTCCAAACGTCTTTGAGCGGCATGCCGGATGTTCGTCTTCGGTTTCTCAACGATCGTGGTGGTCGTGATGTCACCTTCTCCGTGCTTGGCAGCGATGGAGACGCGGTTCAGGCGGCCAGCAATCGGATCATGGCCGAAATGGCCACGGACGGCGTCTTTCTCGGTATAACCAGCGATAGCATAGCAACGCGTCCGGAGCTCCGGATGGTTGTCGATAGCGACAAGGCCGCGACACTCGGAGTATCGACCGCCACGATCGCCAGCACGATGCGGATTTCGACGATCGGCGATGTGGATTCGCGTCTGGCGAATTTCACGGAAGCTTCGCGCCAGATCCCGATCAGAGTTCTCCTTGCACGCTCGGCACGGGGGCAGATGCCGGTTTTCGAAACGCTGGGTGTTCCCGCCGCCGATGGCAAGCAGGTGCCGCTTTCTGCGGTCGCTTCGATCAGTTTTGATCAGACTGTCGCCATGATCGAGCGCTTCGATCGCCAGCGCCGCATCGAAATTGGCGCCGACATGGCTGAAGGGTTGACCTCCGGGCAGGGGCTTCAGAGCGTGATGCAGCTCGACAGTGTCCGGAATTTGCCTGATGGCGTGCGTGTTCAGGCGACCGGCGATTCCGATACCGAGAGCTCGGTATTTGAAAGCTTTGCGGTTGCCATGGGAGCCGGCATCATGCTGGTGCTGATCGTCCTGATCCTGCTTTTCAGGAGCCTATTGTCTCCCTGGACGATCCTTGCATCACTGCCGCTATCGATCGGCGGTGTCGCCGCGGCTCTTCTTGTGACGGGCCATGCCATTTCGCTGCCGGTGGTGATCGGCATTCTGATGCTGATGGGCATCGTCACCAAAAACGCCATCATGCTCGTCGATTTCGCCATCGAACGCGAGGCCCACGGCCTTTCGCGACTCGAAGCCGTCGTCGAAGCCTGCCTCGAGCGTATCCGCCCGATCGTGATGACAACCCTTGCTATGGTCGGCGGGATGCTGCCCTCGGCATTTGCCCTGGGTGACGGCGGAGAGTTCAGGGCGCCGATGGCAATCGCAGTGATTGGTGGCCTTCTAGTTTCCACCGTCCTGTCTCTGATCGTCATCCCGTCCCTGCACCTGATCGTCTCAAGCATCGGGGAGCGGTTTAACAGTCTCTTTCTGCCTTTCCTCCAGTCGGCCGAAGCGGGTCCCGGCGGGACCCGGCACTAGCGCGCCAACACCCCAAAGGCGCGCCAGGACGAGGCCGGTCAGCCGCCGGCCGGCCTCGTCATCTTTCTCAAGAGCTTTTAACACGGGGCAACATATCATTAAGCCGAAGGGCTGCTGCGCATGGAACAACCGGAAAGGTTTCCATCCAGACGAGGCGCTCAAGGCATCATGAATGATATCCGAATTCCCTTTCTCCAGATCTACCGTATCAACGCGCTTCGAGCTCTCGGCGGCGTAGCCTTCGGCCTGCTGGCCGTCACATCGCCGCCATTGGCCCTTCCGCTGATCCGGGTTGTGTTCGAGGTCCTCGGGATGATCGCCATCTTCACCGCCATTGCCGGCCGCGGCTGGTCGCTTCTCTATATCGGTGGCCGCAAGAATTCCGAGCTTGTAAGAACCGGACCTTATTCGGTCACCCGCAATCCGCTCTATTTCTTCAGCCTTGTCGGCGTTGCCGGAATCGGCGCACAGACCGGCAGCCTTCTGTGCATGGCGGCTCTGGTTCTGGCTGCCTATCTTGCCTTCGATATGGCGATGCGCGGCGAGGAGGCCTATCTCGGCAACCGTTATGGCGGAGCATTCGATGAATACCGGGGTGCTGTCCCGCGGTTCTGGCCGGATCTGTCGTTATGGCGGGAGTGCGAAGATGTGCCGCTTCGCTCGGCACAAGCAATCAGTAGTCTTAAGGATGGGATCGTCTTTCTCGCTGCCTGGATCGCCGTCGAACTGATCCGGCTTGGGCAGGCTGTCGGTCTTCTTCCAGTCGTCTGGACACTGCCGATCTGACCTCTGGTTTCATCGGGCTTCTCAAGCCTTGCAACAAAACTTAATAAAGCGAAACATCTGCAACCCGGACGGCGTGCGACATGCGTGCTTTCAGGTGAGCGAGGACTTGAAACCGTGCAAGCAAATTCCGCCAATGCGAAAATCCTGATCGTCGAGGACGACCCCGAGATCGGCCAGCTCCTCGCACTTGCCGTGCAGGAAAACGGTATGAGTGCCACCGTCGCCGAAGATGGGCATGTGATGACCGTGTTGATGCGAAGCAACGAATTTGATCTCATCATTCTGGATGTGATGTTGCCGGGCGAGGATGGCCTGAGCATTTGCCGACGCATCCGTTCGGAGAAGACGACACCGATCATCCTGCTCACCGCGCTTGGCGAAGAGGTGGACCGTATCGTCGGGCTTGAGGTCGGTGCCGACGATTATGTCACCAAGCCGTTCAGCCCGCGTGAGGTGGTTGCCCGCATTCGCAGCCTGCTGAGGCGCGCCTCCTACGGGCTTGCGCATACGACGGTGCAACGGAAACTTCGCTTCGAAGGCTGGCAGATCGATCCGCTGAGGCGGCAGCTGCATGATCCGAGCAATGCTCGGGTTGCCGTGACGACGACGGAATTCGATCTTCTGCTGGCCTTCTGCCGCAATCCCGGCCGGGTGATTACCCGTGAGGAACTACTGTCCTTGACGCATACGGGCCTCGCCGGGCCGATCGAGAGAAGTGTCGACGTGCATATCAGCCGGCTGCGCCAGAAGATCGAGGCCGACCCTAAAGATCCGGTTCTGCTGCAGACCGTCCGGCTCGGAGGCTACATGTTCACCGCAAACGTGCAGCAGGCCTGACCCTTGCGCTGTAAAAAAAAGCCGGGTCACACGACCCGGCTTTTTTGTTTGATGTCCGGCCAATTTCAGAACTTGTAACCGACGAAAAGCGATGCGGAAGGCTGCAGCTTTTTTTCGACAATCGGGCTGTCGGCCGCGTCGCCCGTGAGAATACCAAGGCCTGCTTCGCCACGCACCAGCCAGTGCTCGCTGAGCAGATAGATGGCGGATGCCGAGACATTGACGCGCTTCAGGCCGGCTTCAGGCTTGTATTCGGCAAGACCTGAACGGGCGGCCTGGGCGGAGTTAACGCCGAAATAGGCTTGCATGTGCTTGTCGTTGGCAACCACGGCCTCGACACCTGCGCCGAGAATCAGGTTTTCGGTCACGGGTGCCTGATACTCGGCACCGAATGTTCCGATCAGGCTCTCGCTGCCTTCGATCGTCTGGTCGACGCTGGCATAAAATTCGAGACCGTTCCAATTGTAGGAGGCCTTGGCTCCGACCGTGGCAGCAAAATCGATGTCGCCGAGACCACGGAGACGGTCTGCGTCGTCCTCGTCACGTCCGCCTTCATATCCGATCTTTCCTGCAAGCGCGAAACCATCATGGCGGAACGGTGTGATGGTCACCCCTCTCGGATCGATCTCGAGCCATTCACCATAGGTGAATACCGCGAAGGGCACCGGCTGGATCTCGAACTTTTTGCCCCCCTCATATTCCGGCTCGTAGATCGCCCCGGCTCCAAGGATCAGGCTCCAGTTTCGCTGGGGCTTGTCACCCTCGAGCCGGGCCTGATCAAAAGGCGGCTCCGGCGGCTGTCCTGACAGGCTTGCATCGGCTGCAAGCGCTTTCGAGACCGTACCGGCGAGCAGGAATGAAACGTATAACGCGCTGGCGAGACGTCGCCGGTCAGTCCGTTGAATAAAAGACATGTGTGCTCCAGTGATTTGACACGGAGAGCCGCAGAAGGCGCGCCGTGTTTGCAACGCCTCCGTCCTGTCACGTGCAAAGCCCAGGCAGCATGTCTTTGTGTTACGCTTTGTTGCGGGGGCATCCTTGCGTGCCTCTTCCGCCGGGAAGATTGGTGGCTCGTAACAAAACTTAATATCCAGTTCGACTTTGGATCTTTATCCTGCACGCGGGTCATCCATTGACCGCCATCGTTTATCGCCGTGCGAGAGATGGCAGAAATCCGCGGGGGCGTTTTGATATTCAAGATACCACGGTCGGTCTCGACCATTCATGGCCAGATTACTGCCGTCATCCTTGCTTGTCTGGTCATCGCCTTCGTGATCGGTTCGACGCTGGAACGGTGGGTCAGCGATGATTACAACGTCCCTGATCTCGAAGGCATGTCGGCGCGCGTCTGGGCGATCGCTTCGGTTCTTTCCAATGCGACGCCGGACGAACGGCGCTCGATCATCGGGGCAGCCAATCGGAACGGAGAGCAATTCGTATTGCGGCCAATGTCCTACGCCGAACGCTTTGTGACCTCCTCGCCGCAAGAACCTTTTATTCAGGTCGCTATCGACACACTGCTTCCGCCGGAGGAACGGCCCATCCCTCTGGGAGGCTGGCGCACATTCATCGATGGCAAGCGGGTTCTGGCCGCAAGGGTCGATGATGAGACGCTGCTCGTGATGGAACTGCTTCCCGAGAGTTTTCTCCGAAACGATGCCCTGAGGTTTGGTTCGAACTATCTCGTGGCGACGGTCACCCTTATCATCCTGTTCTCCGCCTTCGCCGTCTGGGCCATCACCCGGCCGTTGCGACGGATCGCATCGGCTGCGATGAAGGCGGATATTTCGCTCGGACCAGCCGCATTCGAGGAGCGCGGCAGCGTCGAGATCGTCGCGCTCGCAAAATCGCTGAACAGCATGCAGCGGCGGATATCGACCATGGTCGAGTCTCGCACGCGGATGCTGCGGGGCATCAGCCATGACTTGAGAACGCCTCTCACGCGATTGCGGCTGCGCGCCGAGCGCGTGAGTGAAGGCGAAGGCCGGGACGCCCTTTTGGCCGATATTGAGCGGATCGATCGGCTGCTCAAGGAGAGCCTGGGTTATTTGCGCGACAATCATGAGCGTGAGGCGCGCCAGCGTGCCGATCTTGCCTCGGTTCTGCAGACCGTCTGCGACGAGTTCTCCGACATGGGGCACAACATGCAATATCGCGGGCCATCGCGGCTGATTGCCAGTTTCAAGCCTTTGGCGCTGACACGGGCGGTTACCAATCTATGTGAGAACGCCGTGAAATTCGGGACCAAGGTCGAAATCGAGCTCACCATCACCGATAAAGTGGTGAGCATCGACGTCATGGACGATGGCCCAGGCATTCCGGCGGAATATCGCACGCGTGTCCTGGAGCCCTTCTTCAAGGTGGATACGGCTAGGGCAGGCCTGGATTCCGGCTTTGGCTTAGGCCTTTCGATCGTCTCGGAGATCATTCACGCCCACGGCGGACGACTTTTTTTGCTTGATCGAGCCCCGCATGGTCTGATTGCCAGGATGACTTTCCAGATGGATGAGGGTTAAGGGAGGCTCGCTACATCTCTGTGCCGTTATCCCAAGCCGGATCTTGGGCCGGCGCATTATCTAAAGCTCCAGATTTTCTGTAGCAAACCAATGCGTCGAAGGTTCGGATCTCGTCAAAGTCTTGGGTCTGCTCATTTGGATTGTGCGCGAACCATGATCACAGACACACCGCCCAGGATCAGCGCGATCCCGACGAGCGAAGTCAGCGCGGGTTTTTCGCCGAGCAACGCCCATCCAAGTGCCACGCCGACAAGCGGATTGACATAGGCGAAGGTCGAGGCGATCGCGGGCGGATAGATTTTCATCACCGCCATATAAGCGAGGAGACTGGCCACCGAGCCGAATATCACCAGGTAAAGAAATGCGATAAGCTGAAGCGGGACGAAATCAGCCGGGGGCAGAAATGTCGTTCCGCTCGTCCAGCACAGTCCCGCCAGGACCACTGCCGCCGACAGAGTCTGCAGGCCGGCGGCCCATACGGGGGATGTTGCGACAAAGAGCGGTTTCTGGATCAGGCTGCCGATTGACCAGGTGAGGCCCGCACCACAGAGCACGAAGGCCAGCCAAACGGCGTATCCGCTTTCGACGGATGAGGAGCCGGCAAGGAAAATCGGCGGCCCGACGATGAAGAGCAAGCCTGACAGGCCAATAATAAGCCCCGCGATGACATGGCGCGAAGGGTGGGTTCTGTGGATCACGCTGGAGATCAGCGTCGTCCAGATGGGGATCATGCCCATGGCCATGACGATGAAGCCCGAGGCTGCGTGCCGGGATGCCAGCGTCGCAAGCCCATTTCCCATGACCCACATCAGGATGCCGGAGGCCGCGCAGATGATGACTTGCCTTAACGTCAGAGTGGGAAAGCACCGGGTGCGCAGGAGGCCGATCGCGATCAAGATGGCGGATGCCATCCACATGCGCCAGGTTTGCAATTGCAACGGGCTGATTGCCGGCGGGCCGGTGACGGCGATCTTTACCGCGAAATAGGTGCTGCCCCAGACAAGATAGACGACCAGCAGATTGCCGAGGCCGCTCCATGCGGTATTGCGCGACTTCGCCGCTTCGACTGTGGACATCGTCAGGCTTCCCGCATGAATATGCGGGCGAGGCCTTCCTTCATCGTTTCCATAGCGTCGGTGGCGCTGATCCTGATATGGTCACCCATGATCTGCGATGCCGTCTGCCCGTCCCGCTGGAGCATCGCCTCGGCAATACGCACGTGCTCGGTATAGGTGGTCGACAGGCGCCGGTGTTTTTCCACCTCGATCTGCCGGACGAAATGAATGCGGGTGTTGATGCCCTCAATCATCTTGGCAAGTTCCGGATTGCCGGAAAGCTGCGCGATGCGCATGTGGAATTCCTCGTCCTTGGCCGTCAGGTCCGCACTGGAGAGGGCGTCCGCCATGGCCGACGTCCTCTGCCACCAGTCGACCAGCGCCCGCAATTCCAGATCGGACGCCTTTTCCGATGCAAGCCGCACGGCGCGTTCTTCCAGCAGGATGCGGACATCGGTGAGGTTGAGAATTTCCTCGACATCGAAGCCCCGGCAGAAGAAGCCGCGATTGACCTGAAACGTGATCAGCCCTTCGGTGACGAGCCGTTGCAGGGCCTCGCGGATCGGGCTGCGGCTGACTTGCATCTTCGCCGCCAGCTCCAACTCGTTGATCCGCTCGTTCGGCTTGAACCGGTAATCCATCGCCATACGGCGGATTTCCTCATAAACACGAGGTCCGGTCTTCGCAGGTTTCGATGCCAACACGTCTTGATCCTTGAGGTTGTGGCGATTGACGGCCCGGACCATTGCGCTGATGCCATGCAGACTGTCAATCGAAACCAATGCGGCGATACCCGGATCGCCGCATCGGAAAGCTTCAGATGCCGGCGATGACGGCAATCTCGACGGTAAACTGCGCAGCGGCGAGCCTGGATTCGACACAGGCGCGCGCCGGCGTGTTGCCGGGAGAAACCCATGCATCCCAGACCGTGTTCATCTCGTTGAACGTGGCGATATCGGTCAGCCAGGCGGAAATGAGCTTGCTCTTGTCGCTGCCGGCTTCTGCCAGGAGTTCGTCGGTTTTCGCGAGGATATCCGCCGTCTGTTCGGCGACCGACGCGCCGGGTGCGCGCAGGGCGACTTGGCCTGCGAGGAATACGAGGTTCCCATAAGCGACAGCCTGCGACATGCGGGGGCCGGCGCCAAATCGGGTGATCTGGTTCATGTTCTTTCCTTTTCTGTGGGGTGATTTGCAGATGCCGTCAAGTTCAGGCAGCAGCGCGGGAAATGTTGTCGAGATCTACCGGGGAGTTCCGGCCGGCCATCAGGTCGGCGATGATCCGGGCCGAACCATGCGACATCGTCCAGCCGATATGGCCGTGACCGGTATTGAGCCACAGATTGTCGATCCTGCTTTGGCCGAGTACGGGAAGGTTATCCGGCGTCATCGGTCGCAGGCCCGCCCACATATGGGCGCGGTCATAGGCGATGCCTTTGGGAAACAGTGAACGCGTCACCTCCATCATGAAGGCGAAGTCGGAGGGCTTGTGTGACCGGTCATAGCCGGCGAATTCAGCCGTTGCCGTGACGCGGATCTGATCGCCCATCGGCGTGATGGCAACGAGATTGTGCTCGTCAAGCACGGGCACTTTCGGCGCTAGATCCGGATCTGTGACCGGTATGGTGAGTGAATAACCTTTGATCGGATAGATGGGCAGCGAAAGCCCGATCTTGCGGGCAAGCAGTGGGCTCTCGCTGCCGAGGCTCAGTACATAATTGTCTGCGGTGAACTCACCTTTGCTGGTGATCACCCGGCTGATCCTGTTGCCGCTGCGCTCCAGTTTGACGATGCGCGTATCGGTCAGGATACGGCCGCCGCGGCTGCGAACGATATCGGCGAGCGCCTTGGTGAATTTTGACGAACTGCCGGTCTCGTCGGTCGGGCAGAGTATTCCGCCTGCGATCAGGTTGCGCGAGCCGAGCAATGTCGGTTCCCGCCGCACGATCTCGTCGGCATCGACGAGGCTGATCTGCTGGCCGTCGCTTTCCAGAAGCCGCATGTTGCGCACGCCGGCGTCAAGCGCTGCCTTGTTCCGGTGGAAATAGATGATCCCCGAGCTGATCCGGTCGTAGGCGATGCCCTCGCGCGCGACGACATCCTGCAGGACGGCCTGCGAATGGGTTGCCAGGCGATGCTTGCGAAGTGTGTTGAGCCGCGCCTTTTCCGCAGTGCATTGCATCAGGAAACGCCATGACCAGCCGTAGAGATGCGGATCGGCGGACAGGCGAAAACGCAGCGACTGGTTCTTGAGAACCAGCGATTTCAACAGGATCTTCGGTGCGGCGGGTGATGACCAGACGAAGGAGTGACCGGGCGCGATCATTCCGGCATTACCCCAGCTGGTGCTTTCCGCCACCTGGCTTTCCTGCTCCAGCACCGTCACCTGATGACCGTCCTGAAGCAGTTGATAGGCCGTGGTGATGCCGACGACACCGCCGCCGAGGATCAAGGCATGCATGGCAAATTCCTTTTGTCGAAAAGATTGTCGACAATTAATGGGTCTGATGTCAGCCTGTCAATCCCGTTATGCATCGCAATAGGTGTCACCAATTTCGCCGATGTCGACGGTATAATTGATGCATCGCAAAAAAATATCGCGACGCACCTTGACGTAGAAATTTATTGTCGTTTGTATTGTCGACAATAAATTCCAAACAAGAGGGGTGTGACATGAAGAGCATTTTGTTGAGTGGCATATTCGTTTTGGGCCTGTCGGTGGCGGCCTATGCGCAAGACGCGGTGATCGGCGCGATCCTGCCGCTATCCGGCTCCAGCGCCACGCAGGGTGATGACCAGCGGCGGGGCATGGAACTGGCGCTTGAAAAGATCAATGCGGATGGCGGTGTTCTCGGTCAGCCGCTCAAGATCGTCACGGAGGATTCCGGCGGGCGGACGGCAACCGCGCTGGACGCCGCCAAGAAGCTCGTCACCGTCGACAAGGTTCCTGTGATCCTCGGCGAATTCTCCTCCGGCATCACCATTCCGATTGCCCAATATCTGCTGCAGCAGGGCCGGGCGCATATCAATATCGGCAGTTCCAGCACTCAGATTCGCAGCCTGGGCAAGGGTGCCTTCAGCGTCATCGGCCTCGACGACGTCTCCGGAGCTTTCGCCGCGCAGGACGTCTTTGCCGAGGGCGCAAAAAAGGTTGCGGTCATCGCGCCGAACAATGCCTATGGCCAAGGCATAGCCAAGGCCTTTGCCGACAAGTTCAAGTCGCTCGGTGGCGCCATCACCTCGACCGTTCTCTATACGGAAGGGCAGACGAGCTATCGCCGGGAACTGCAGCAACTTGCGGCCGGCGCGCCCGATCTTTACGTCTACACCGCCTATGGCAAGGAATCGGCGACGATCAACCGGGAAAGCTTCGAACTCGGTCTCAACGACAAGACATGGTACGGGCTTTATCTGACCATGTGCACCGCTGATAGCGACCCGCAATATGTCGAGGGCCAGACCGGCATGGATCTCAACTATATCGGCGGCAAAGGCGGTGACTATCAGAAGTTATATGAAGCCAAGTACAAGAATGGTTTCACCTCGACCTTCAACGGTTTCGCCTATGACGGGGTGATGCTGGTGTCCGCCGCCATCAACAAGGCAAATTCGCTCGACCCGCAAAAGATCGAAACGGCGATTGCCGAAATCGGCAAGACCTATGAAGGGGTCACCGGCCAGATCGTGCTGGATGCCGACGGTCAGCGTAGCGCCCAACCCTATCTCCGCCTGAAGATCGAAAGCGGCAAGGCTGTCGCCACCCAGTAAAGCGCCAAGGGTGCCGGTGGCCGGGGCATGCCTCCCCGTGCTGCCGGCACCACCGACTTTTGCCGATTTAACCGGACCAGAATCATGTTTCAATTTCTTGTCGACGTGCTGATGCGCGCCTGCGATCTCATGCTCGTGGCGATCGGCATGAGTGCCGTCTACTCGCTGATGAAATTTCCCAATATCGCGCTTGTCCAATATGCCGCCACAGGCGGCGTGCTGGCGATCATGCTGCAAAAGGCCGGCATACCGGTCGCTGTCGCGATCGTCTTCGCGATCGTGCTGACCGGCTTGCTGGCCGTCATCCTCAACGAATTCCTGTTCAATCGCATGCTGAAAACCGGGTCTTCGACGGCGATGATCGGATCTCTGGCTGTGGGGATGCTTTTCTCTGCCGTCTTTCTCGTCACGGCGGGACCAAACCCCAGCCGCTTCGCGTTACCGGTCTCGCGGCCGTTTCGCATTCTCGATGCGCGCATCACCGAGCCGCAGCTTGTCAGCCTCGCCATCGTTGCAGCGGCAATCTGTGTCTTCGCGCTTCTTTATTTTCGCACCGATCTCGGGCGCTGCATGCGGGCGACATCGACCAATGAAGTACTTGCCGATGCCACCGGCATCAATACCGGCCGGATGAAGACGATCATCGTGCTGATCAGCGGGGTCATGGCGGCACTTGGCGGCGTTGTCATTGCGCTCAAGGGTGAAGTCGATATCCAGCTCGGCATGAATCTGCTCCTGCCGGTCTTCGCCTCCGCAATCCTTGGCGGCCTCGGCAATCCGTTCGGCGCCGTCGCCGGCGCGCTGCTCATCTCGCTGGCCGAAACGGTAGTGACCAGCATCAATTTCGGTCCGCTGATCGGACAGGTCGTCGCTTTCCTGCCGGTCGCCTATGCCAGCGCGATATCTTTCCTTCTTCTCGTCGCCGCGCTCCTTTGGCGCCCGCGCGGCCTGTTCGTCAGCGAGGTCAAGCGTGTCTGATTTCATAATCCACGTCACCATCATGTCCGGCTTTTATGCGCTGCTCGCCTTGAGCCTCAACCTTCAGGCCGGCTTTGGCGGGCTGATGAATTTCGGCCAGATCGCGCTCTTCGCTTGTGGCACCTATGGCGCGGCCATCGCCTTTCACTTCGACCTCGGCGCCATTTCCGGCTTCGTGCTGGCGATGATCGCCGCCGGTCTTCTCGGCTGGGCCTTTGCCAGCGTTGGCCGCAACCTTCAGGCAGATTATTGGGGCATCGTCACCCTGGCACTGGCCGAAGTCATCCGTATCGTCGCAACCAGCGAGGACTGGCTGACCGGTGGCGCCCAGGGGATCGGCGGCATTCCGCCTCTCTATTCCGGCCTTGAAGGCCAGGCGCGCCAGATCGCCATTCTTGCGACGGTTCTGGCACTCGTGCTTGCTGCCGGACTGCTGTGCCGCCATCTCATCGGCGGCCGTTATGGCCTGTCGATCAGGATCATGCGCGAGGAGCCGCAGCTTGCCGGCTCGCTCGGCTACGATACGATTGCGTTGAAGCGCCAGCTGATGGCGGCATCGAGCGTGCTCGCCGCCGTGTCGGGTTTCCTGTTTGCCCATTACGTCAGCTTCGTCGGGCCGGAACAGATCGACAGTTCGGAGACCTTTCTGATCTGGGCCATGATCGTGGTCGGCGGGCTGGGCAACAATGCCGGCGCCATCGTCGGCGCTTTCCTGCTGCAGTTCACCTTCGCTTTCATCCCTTTCGTCAAGGACTGGGTCGGACTGCCGACCGAATATGTCGCGGCGGGACGGCTGCTTTTGACCGGCGGCGGGCTGATCGCCTTCATCCTTTTTCGACAGTCGGGCATCCTGCCGGAACGTGTGGGAGGGCGCCGTTATGTCTGATCCCGTGCTCGCACTCAAAGGCGTCGCCAAATCCTTCGGCGCCAATCAGGTCCTGACCAATGTCGGCTTCGCGATAGGGCAGGGCGAGATCGTCGGCCTGCTCGGCCCGAACGGTTGCGGAAAGTCGACCCTGCTCAATCTCATCTCCGGAGTATTGCCGGCCGATGCGGGAAACGTGGCCTTTTACGGCGAGGACATCACCGGCCGCAGTCTAGACCGGGTCGCCCGCAATGGGCTGGTGCGCACCTTCCAGCTGCCGTCCATGCCACGCAGGATGACAGTCGCCGAGCTTCTCTATGGGGCAGCGGCCAGAAATGCGGGCTTCGCAAGCTTGTTCCATCGTGACCTGGACGAGCGGGCGGAGATCGACGGACTGCTGGATGATCTGGCGCTGTCGCATGTGCGCCATCTCCCGGCGGCATCGCTCTCCGGCGGTCAGAAGAAGCTGCTGTCGATTGCGCTCGCTTTGCGGACGTCGCCGAAGATGATCTGCCTCGACGAGCCGACCGCTGGCGTCCATCCCAATTTGCGCCACCACATGGTCGGGCTTTTACGGCGCATGGCGGCGGAAGGCATCACCCTTCTGATCGTCGAGCATGACATGCATTTCATCCGCGAACTCTGCTCGCGCTGCATCGTGATGGATCGCGGCACGGTGATTGCTGACTGCCCGCCATCGGAACTCACCTCCAACGAACAGGTGGTCGAAGCCTATCTCGGCAATGCCAGACAGAAGAGGGCGATGGCATGATCGAAGTCACCGATGTAAGAGCCGGTTACGGTGATGGGCCGGATATTCTGAACGGCATTTCGCTGAAGGCGGAGCCGGGCAGGATCGTCACCATTCTCGGCCCCAACGGCTGCGGAAAATCCACGCTGCTGAAATGCATCGCCGGTTTTGTCCGGCCGCGGGCCGGCAATATCCGCATGTCTGGCGAGGCCGTCACCGACGTGCCGACCTATCGCAAGGTGCGCCATCACAGGGTCGGTTTCGTGCCGCAGACGGACAACGTGTTTGCCACGATGACGGTCGCGGAGAATATCCTGCTTGGCGGTCGCCTGATGGAGACGAGGGCGATGGAAAGCCGCTTCGATGCGCTTCTTGGCCAATATCCGAGCCTTGCCGCCAAGAAGAACAGGCGTGCTTCCGCCTTGTCCGGTGGAGAGCGGCAGCTTCTGTCGCTGGCACGCGCACTGATTTCGGAACCGTCCATTCTGCTGCTCGACGAGCCGTCGGCCGGGCTCTCGCCACGAATGATGCATGACGTCTTCGAGGCGATCGCCGATGTCCGGCGCCGGGATGGCCCGTCCATTCTGATGGTCGAGCAGAATGCCTTCGAGGCCCTTCACGTATCTGACCGCGCCTACGTCCTGTCCCTCGGCAGCGTAGCGATCGAGGGGGCTGCATCCGATCTGCTGGCCGATCCGGCCATGCGCTCGCTCTATCTCGGTGGCGACAAGCATTGAATTTCACATTTCCATTTCGGAGACATAACCAATGACGATCCATTCGCCCCAGACCCAGTCCCCACTTGTCATCAACAGGGAAGGAATGCCTTTCGAGATCGATGAGGGCATCGGCACGCTTGCCAATCTCGGCCTGCTTGTGCTTCGAACCGACCAGACGATCGAAGACGAATTCCGCTTCGCGCTGCCGGCATCGGACGTGGCACTCTATGGCGCGCGGCTTTACAGCGACGTGGAGATTACCCCGGCCAATCTGATCAAGATGTCGGATGAAATCCCCGGAACGGTGGGGCTGTTGCCGGATGTGGCGTTCGACGTGATCGGATTTGCCTGCACATCGGGTTCGCTGGTCATCGGTGAGGACCGTATCGCCGAGCGCGTCCACGAAGTTCTGCCGGGCGTGAAGGTCACAAATCCGGTCACCGCCGCCCGTGCTGCAATGGAGGCGCTCGGCGCAAAGCGGATTGCGCTGCTCACGCCCTATATGCCGGAGATCAACCATTCGTTGCGCGCCTCGCTGATGGCAAGAGGCATGGATATCCCCGTCATGGGTTCCTTCCACGAGCCTGACGACAATCGCGTGGCGCGGATCACGCCGGGCGCGATCGAGCAGGCCATCATCGAGCTGGGCAGCTCTGCCGAATGCGATGCCGTCTTCGTCTCCTGCACCAGCATGCGCGTTGCCCGGATAGTTGCTGATGTGGAAGCGAAGCTCGGCAAGCCGGTGACGTCCAGCAACCATGCGCTCGCCTGGCACATGCTGAGACTTGCCGGCTATGCTCAGCCAATGCCCGGGCTTGGTCAATTGTTCATGCTACCAACCATCTAGTCAGTTTTGATTGAGAGATTGACCCCGGGCTTCGGCATAGGCTCAAGCCCCAACTAACTAAGTCGCAGTGGCGCGGTGGCATCAATTTCCTGGGATCAAAACGAAGCCGCGCGATGGATGATTTGCTCTTGTTGCCTGAGGCGCAGATGCTTTGGATAGGGCCTTAAGCCCTTTGTCGCAAGGCGTTCCGCGCGCTGATGATCTGTTGCTTTTGAGCGGCATCATCTTCGCCTTGCGCCACGGGTTGCGATCACGTGCGCGCCGGCTGCGGCAAAGGTGAGGGCGCGTGCCCGGCCGATATCCTAGCCGCTTGTCGTGACCACACAGACCTTATCGTGAACCCTGTTCATCTTACGCCTCCGGATGAATGGCATTGGATTGAGAAGAGGGACATGGCGCGGAAACCTCATCGGGACGGTGCGCCATGGCGAATGTCGAGCCCTTGGATCAATCAGGCGGTCGCTGCGGCGGGTTGCGTCTTTTCCCGGTGGATGAGGTTCATGATCGCTTCGCTCATGTGGTCATAGGCGCCGTCGTTCTCGATCGTGCCCTGCACCCTGTAATCGTCCATCACCACGATCCGGTCAGCGAGCGCCACGATCTCCGGCATGTCGCTGGTGATGACGATGACGGCGGTGCCGTTATTGGCAAGTTCCCGCAAGAGCTCGTGCAGATAGGCCTTGGTCTTGATATCGATGCCGACGGATGGCTCGTCGATGATCAGGACCTTGACGCCTGCTGCGAGCCATTTGGCGACGCTGATCTTCTGCTGGTTGCCGCCGGACAAATTGCCGACCGTCTGCGACAGGCTCGGCGTCTTGACCTCCAGTCGTTCCAGGAACGGCACGACTTTCTTGCGGATGGTGGTATCGGACAGGCCGCCGAATAGGCCGGACAATCGCTTCCACACGACGATGCCGGCATTGGCAAGCACCGAATGCGGCAGCAGCAGCCCTTCGTTCTTGCGGTCCTCGCTGACATAACCGATCCCATAGCGGTGGATAGCGTCGCCGACTGAAGAGATGCGGGCGGCCTGGCCTTCGATCAGAACCTCGCCGTCGGTCACCGGAATTCGACCCATGATCGATTTGGCGAGTTCGCTGCGGCCGGCGCCGATCAGGCCGTAAAGGCCGACTATCTCGCCCTTTCGGACGGTCAGATCGATATTGCTGTGGCCGATCGCGGTCGAGACGTTGCGCAGTTCAAGGGCAATCGGATTGGCCGTCGTATCACGTTTCTGCCAGCCGCCGACGCTTTCGTTGCGCCCGATCATGAAGCGGACGAGATCCTGGCGCCCGAGACCTTCGAGCGACTGGCTCTGGCAGGCATTCACGCCGTCGCGCAACACGGTAACGCGGTCGCAGATCTCCTGCACTTCCTCGAGCTTGTGGCTGACGAAAACCAGGCTGACGCCATTGTCCCTCAAGCGGTGCAGGACGGTGAACAAGGTCCTCGTTTCGTTGGAGGTCAACGATGCGGTGGGTTCGTCGAGCAGAAGCACGCGGCTTTGCAGCGACAGGGCCTTGGCAATCTCGACAAGCTGCATCTGCGCAACGGACAGATCCATGACCGGTCTCGCGGGGTCGATGTCGAATTCGAGAGCGTCGAGCCACTGGCGCGCCGAGCGGTTCAGTTCCGCATAGTCGATCGGCTTCAGTGCGTGGCGGCTCGTCTGTTCCAGATGGATGTTCTCGGCCACCGAAAAGCGCGGGATGAGGTTGCGCTCCTGGTGAACGACACCGATGCCCTTGGCCACGGCGTCACGCGTGTTGGAAAACTGGACATCCTGCCCGTTGACGAGAAGCTGCCCGCCGCTCTGGCGATGGACGCCGGTGATCACCTTGATCAGCGTCGACTTGCCGGCGCCGTTTTCGCCGAGAAGCGCATGGATCGAGCCCGGCAGCAGCGATAGCGACACACCGTCCAGCGCCTTCACGCCCGGAAAGCGTTTCTCGATATTGAGGGCTTCGAATACGGGAGTGATGGTCATGGTCATGCCTTTCTCGAAACAGGTGCCGTTCCGCGCAGGCGATTGACACCGACGGCGGCAAGAATGAGCGCGCCGAGCACGACCTGGACGAGGAACGGATCGATGGAAAACAGCACCAGCGCCTGGGTGATCAACGCGACGACCGCGACGCCGAGGAAGGTGGCGGTGACGCTGACATGGCCGCCGGCAAGGACCGCTCCACCGATCACCGGCGCGGCAAAAGACAGGATCAACCAATCGTCTCCGATCGACGGTTGGCCGATCTGCAGGCGGGAGACCAGAAGCATGCCGGCGCAGGCGGCAAGCAGGCCGGAAATCGCATGCGCGACGACAACGACGGTGCGGACCGGAATGCCGGACAGCGATGCGGCATGTTCGTTGCCGCCGACAGCCAGGATGAAACGGCCGATCGGCAGGCGGTTGAGCAGGTACCAGAGGGCGATGGCGACGATTACCGTCGGTATCGCCAGCATCGGCAACGTGCCGAACAGGGTTGCCGAGCCAAGTTCCTTGACGCTTTCCGGTATGCCGTAAAACGGCTGGGCACGGGTGATGCCGAGATTGATCCCCTTGTAGATCGACAGCGTGGCGAGCGTGATGACGAAGGCGGAAATGCCGGTGACGCTGATCAGCACGCCGTTGAGGACGCCGCAGAGGCAGCCGATCGTCAGGGCGAGCACGGCGGCAAGCGGCGCCGGGATACCCCAGATTTCCATCATGCCGGCAAACGAGATCGCGGCGAGGCCACCGATTGCGCCGACCGACAGGTTCATCTGTCCGATGGCGATGATGATCATCTGCGAAAAGCCGATCAGCGCATTGATGGCAACCGCCAGCAGCAATGTCTGGATATTGAAGGACGACAGGAAGTTCGGGCTGAAGCTGCGGATCACGACGATCGCGATCAGCGTGGCGAGCAGGGGGCCGAACCAGTCTGCCTTGGCGAGGCGGGAAAGACTGAAATTGGTCATCGACTGGTCCTTAGGCAAGATTGCGATAGGCAAGGTAGCTGCGGCGCGCCTTGTCCATGAACACCGCGACGAGAAGGAGCAGGCCAAGGAAGGTCTGCACCCAGAAATCCCCGATCTGCAGCAGCAGAAGGCCGCCGGTCAAAAGCGTGACGAGCGCTGCGCCAAGGCAGGTGCCCAGCACCGGCGCCTTGCCGCCGTTCAGGAGGGCGCCGCCGAGAACCGGGCCGAGAAATGCCGGAAGAAGCCAATCCTGCCCGAGCTGGCCGGCCATCGACGGAATGGCGGCTCCGTTGCGCGAGACCAGCATCAGGGCGGCGATGCCGGCGAGCGCTCCCGACAGCATGTGGCACAGCACGGTGATGCGCCCGACGCGAACGCCGGAGAGTTCGGCTGCTTCCGGTCTTGCGCCTGCCGCAAGCATTTCGCGGCCGAGAACGCTGCGGTGGTAAAGCCAGGTCAGAGCCAGCGCGACGACGATCGTGACCAGCAGAAGCGGCGAGATATAGGTGAAGAATTTCATCTTGCCGAAAGCGACAAATTCCGGCGGCAGGTTGCGATAGGCTTCCGCTCTGGTCAGGAACACCATGACGCCGAAGAAGATGCTCATTGTCGCGAGCGTGATGATGAAGCTGTGCAATCCTGTCCGCACGACGGTAAAGCCGTTGATGAAGCCGAGCGTGACGCCCATTGCGATGCCGCAGATGAGTGCAAGTGGCCAGGGCAGATGCAGGACCTCGATCGCATAACCGGTGAACATCGCGGCACAGACGCCGATGGCGCCGACCGCGAGGCTGAGGCCGCCCGTGACGATGACGGTCATCATCGACAGGCCGATCATGATGTTGACGGCGGTGTTGCGGCCTAACGTGAACAGGTTGAACGGGCTGAGGAACCCCTTTGTCGTCAGGCTGAAGACGATCACGAACAGGGCAATCAGAAGGATCAGCCCGAACTCGTTGGACACGAGGATGGTGCTGCGGGAGGTTCCCGCGCTGAACGCCGGTCGACGTGTGCCGACCTCGGCTGGTGCTGGAATGTCATGCGATGGCATGGGGGTGTTCCTTCGAATTCCGGTCATGGGACCAGTCATGGGACAGGCCATGGGAAGAGAGGCGATACCGCCTCGCTGGACGCGCCAAGGCCGCCCGTCGATACAGGGATGAGGCTTCAGGAAGCCTCATCCCTTTCCGAGTTCAGAAACCTACTTGCAGCTCAGATAGGTGGCGTCGAAGCTTGCTAGAAGCGTCTTGGTCTCGTCGCGCATCGTATCGACATAGGAGCCGACCTTGCCGGCATCGATGAAGGACGTGCCCGAATCGATGAATTTGGCGGTCAGCGCGTTGGTCTTAAACGGTGCATCCGGCTTGATCGTGCAGCCCGAGCGCAGCTTGTCCACGGCATAGGAGCCGATATAGGCCTGGCCATAGGGGTTCTGCAGCATGGTGCCGTCGACGAAGCCGTCCTTGATCGCCTGAAGCACGACTTGGTCATGGTCGATGCCGACCATGTGGATGCGCTTGTCGCCAATCTTGCGCAACGCATTGGCGGCGACCACGGAGGGGACCCATGCGGTGGCGATGATGCCATCGACCTCGTTGGCATGGGCTGCCAGATAGGCATTGATCTTTTCTTCCGCCGGCTCCGGCGCGTCGATATCGGCGATGACCTGCACGACTTCGTTGCCGGTTTCCTCGGCGGCCTTCTTCACCGCGTCGATGCGCAACTGCGTATTCGGATCGACGAGGAAACCTGTCAGGTGCAGGATGCGCTTCTTGCCCGAGCCCATGATCCGGGCAAGTTCCTTGGTGCCGATATAGGCGGAATTGCCGGTATCCGTGCCGAGGCAGAAGGCGGCCGTCGACGGATCCTTGAAGCAGCCACCCGCCGCGATCACCACGGCGTCGTTGGAGGTCAGTTCTTCTGCGGTGGAGACGGATCCGACCGGATCGCCCGGGAAGATGACAAAGCCGTTATACCCTTGGGAAAGCAGGCTCTCGAGCAGCTGGTTCTGCTGGGCGAGTTCCCATTTCTGCGGCACCTTGTAATCGGCCGACTGCAGGCCGAATTCCTTTGCAGCATCTGCACCGGCCTGTTCCCAGGCGGCAAAATAGGGATGTGGTCCACCCGGGACGAGCGCGATCGTGCTGTCGCTTGCATGTGCGAGACCGGCCAGGCCGGCACTCATCCCCAATGCCGCCACGGCGGCAAAATTACGAAATCCATTCAACATGAGCTTCCTCCTCATTCTGTTGAAACCTCCTCAAGCCCCATCATGTGTCTGATCGAGCGCCCTCTCAAAGTGGGCTGCTCCCAACTAGCCACTTGCAAGAACGTCTTGGACACTATAATACTTGTATCCAAGCTGCAAACGGAATCTTGGCAGTGATTGTTTTGAGGATGAGCCGTCATGAAGCGCCTTTTGACAGAGTTGCCGCAAGCGAGTGGACCGGTATCCACTCTGGGCGCGACCGGTCTGGAAGGGCTGGAGATGGTTCTCGACCGACAGCGTTCCGCCTCCGATCAGGTGCATGCCGCCCTGCGCCGCGCCATCATCGAGGTGCGCCTCGCGCCCGGCAGTCCGATCAGCGAAAACTCGATTTGTCGCCAGTTCGCCGTATCCCGCACCCCGGTTCGGGCCGCGATCCAGAGACTTTCTGAGGAGGGGTTGGTCGATGTCTATCCGCAGGTCGGCAGTTTCGTTGCACCGATCAGGCTGGCCGGTCTTCAGGATAGTCACTTCGTCAGGCGATCGCTGGAGATCGCGCTTTTGCGCGAAGTGGTGCCGCTCTGGACGCCGGAGATGAGCCGGAGGATGCGGAATGTGGTGGGCGAGCAGGAACGGTTTATCGCCGCGGGAGACGGTGATGGATTTTTCCGGGCCGACGAGGAGTTCCACCATCTTCTGGGAACCTTCGCCGGACGCGAGGGTGTCTGGCAGGCGGTGTTGAGCGCCAAGGTGACGCTCACGCGATTCCACCGGTCATGGCAGACGGCGGAACGCCTGCCGGATGTCATCACCGAGCATCTGGCGATCGTCGATGCGCTTGATCGTGGAGACGGTGCCGCTGCGGAGCGGGCGCTGGTGACGCATCTCGACATGATTTTCGTGATCTTCGGACGAATGTCCGAACAGGAGAGAAAAAATCTGGCCGTCTGACTGAGACGGCAAGTGGAGGGGAGTTCCATGGAGCTAAAAGGTAAAATTGCACTGGTGACCGGTGCGGGAGGTGGTATCGGCCGCGCCATCGTGATGGCGCTGGCCGACGCCGGTGCGCATGTTCTGGCGGTCGATCGTGATGCGGCCGCCATCGGCAGGCTGGGAGATATCTGTGAGCCCGTCGTGGTTGATCTGTCCGATGCCACAGCGATCGGTGAGGCGATGCAGGATATTCTGGCGCGCCATGGTCGCGTCGATATTCTCGTGAATAATGCAGGCATTCTCTCGCCCAACAAGCTCCTCGGCACCACCCTTGAGGAGTGGCATCGGTTGATGGCCATCAACCTCGATGCGGCTCTGCTTCTGACCCAGGCCGTGATGCCGGCAATGAAGGACAATCGCTGGGGGAGGGTGATCAACATCGCCTCCTATGCCTGGAAGTCCGGCGGGCTGACTGCCGGCACCGGTTATGCGGTGTCGAAGGCAGCCCTGGTCGGGCTCACGTTTTCGACGGCGCGTGAACTGGCCTCGGCAGGCGTCACGGCAAACGCCATCGCCCCGGCCTATGTCGTCTCGCCGATGATCATGGAGCAGCTTTCCGAAGAGGATCGCAACCGGCAGCTCGCCGCCATTCCGGTCGGTCGTCTGTGCGAGCCGGAAGAAGTGGCGCATGCCGTGCGGTTTCTCGCCTCGCCGCTATCCGGTTTCATGACTGGTGTGGTGATCGACATGAATGGCGGACTGCAGTTCGGCTGAACAGGCCGGATGCCCCCGACCTTCCGCAATCCCGATGAAACCCAGCGTCGGGATATGGCCCTTATCTCTGTCGATTGGAAAATTCAGTGCCAGGAACCCGTCTGTCACAAGCAGCGCTCGCCGACCTGCCGGCCGCCGTCGCCCTCCCAGCCTACGACCGTAAGATGGTGACGCCCGGCATCGTGCATCTCGGCGTCGGCGCCTTCCATCGTGCTCATCAGGCGGTTTTCGTCGATGACTGTATCGGTCGCGGTGAAACGCAATGGGGCATTGTCGCCGCCTCGATGCGCAGTGCCGATACGCGTGATGCGCTGGCACCGCAAGACAATCTCTACACCTATTGCGAACGCGACGGGCAGACGGAAACTTATCGCGTCATAGGCTCGATCCTCGAAATCCTTGTGGCACCGGAAGACCCCGGCCGGTTGGTCGACCGGCTTTGTGATCCTCGCGTGCGGATCGTGACGCTGACGGTGACGGAAAAAGGCTATCTCGCAAACCTGTCGGAGCGCACGCTTCTGCGCAGCCATCCCGATATCATGAACGATCTCGATGCGGCCAAGGCGCCGCGATCCATTCACGGCGTTCTGCTGGCCGCGATCCGGCGGCGACGGGAAGACGGTGCCGTACCGCTGACACTCGTCTCCTGCGATAATCTGCCTTCCAACGGCAAGGTCTTGAAGGCATTGCTGGTGGAATTCGCGGGCATGACGGACACTGCTCTGGCCGATTACATAGAGGAAAACATCTCCTGTCCCTGTGTCATGGTCGACCGTATCGTTCCGGCAACGACGGACCGGGATCGTGAAGCCGTGGCAGAGGCGCTTGGGGCAGAGGATGTCTGGCCGGTCGTCGCCGAACCCTATTTCCGCTGGGTGATCGAAGACCAGTTTCCACACGGCCGTCCGCACCTGGAAGCCTCCGGCGTCGAATTTGTCGACGACGTCGAACCCTATGAGCATATGAAGCTCAGGATGCTCAACGGCGCGCATACGGCGATTGCCGCGATCGGCCAGATTGCCGGACTTGAAACGGTTGCGGATGTCTATGCCGATATCAGGGTACGCCGTTTCATCGATCGCTACTGGAGTGAGATCGAACCGACCTTGTCGCCCCATCTCGACGGTGCCGGTTATGTCGAGGGTTTGCGAACGCGCTTCGCCAACCCATCACTCAGGCACCGGGCGGTACAGATCGCATCGGATGCGTCGCAGAAAGTGCCGCAGCGTATCTTGGCGCCGCTTGCCGAGCTGATTGGCGAGGGCCGGCCGCATGGCGCCGTCCTGATGGCGGCGGCGCTCTGGATATGCTCCTGCGCCTCCCGCAACGAGAATGGCGAGCCGATCTTCATCCATGATCCTGCCTTCAACGAATGGCCGGCAATCGACCAGCAGACGCTCTCGCCCGAACAGGTGGTCGAGCACTTCCTGGGCTTTGATCGTGTCTTCGGACCCGAATGGAGAGACAGACCGGACTTCATCGCGGCGCTAGTGACCGCCTGCCGCGCGATTAAGACACAGGGCGCGCTTGGCGCCATCGATTCTATTGCCTGAGGAGGAACTTATGCAGGAAACCTGGCGCTGGTACGGCCCGAACGACCCGATCACACTCGAACATGTCCGCCAGACCGGCGCCACCGGCGTGGTGACGGCGCTGCACGAAATTCCCGACGGCATCTCCTGGCCGCTTGAGGAAATCGTCAAGCGCAAGGAGATGATCGAGGCAGCCGGTTTAGAATGGAGCGTCTGCGAGTCGATCCCGATGGAGCAATGCGTCAAGCGCGGAGACAAGGACGCGCCTCAGGCTATCGCCCGCTGGAAGGAAACGCTTGCCAATCTCGGTCGCGCCGGCATTCCGACCGTCTGCTACAATTTCATGCCGGTGGTCGACTGGACCCGTACCGATCTTCGCTGGAAGACTGCGCGCGGCACCGGACTTGCGCTGCGGTTCGAGATGACCGATTTCGTCGCCTATGACGTCTTCATCCTGAAACGCCCCAATGCCGCCGAAGACTACGATGCCGATGTCGTCGTGCGTGCCGAATTGCGCGAGAAGGCGATGAGCGAAGACGAGAAACTGCTGCTCGAGCGCAATATCATCGCCGGCCTGCCCGGTGGGGCACTGGTCCAGACCCGGCAGTCGATCATGGCATTGCTTGCCTCGTTCGGCGGCATCGACGCTGCCACCATGCAAGGTAATCTTGTCGCCTTCCTGAAGGAGGTGGTGCCGGTCGCGGAGGAATATGGCGTGATGCTGGGCCTTCATCCCGACGACCCCCCATTCTCGCTTTTCGGTCTGCCGCGGGTGGTCTCGACGCCGCAGGATGTGCGCACCATTCTTGCCGCCGTCGATAGCCCCAATCACGGCATCACTCTCTGCACCGGATCCTATGGCTCTCGCCCGGACAACGATCTCGTTGCCATGGCAAAGGAGTTTGCCCCGCGCATCAATTTCGCCCATCTGCGCAATGTCACCACAGAAGCTGACGGCTCGTTCTTCGAGGACGACCATCTGGACGGCGGGACAGACATGGTCGGCGTCGTCGAGGCTCTGTTGCGCGAGGAGCGGCGCCGGACCGCTGCCGGTGACACGCGCCCGGCGATCCCGCTGCGACCGGACCACGGACATCTGCTGGGTGACGATATCGATAAGAAGACCAATCCCGGCTATTCCTATATCGGCCGCGTGAAGGGCCTCGGCGAACTGCGCGGCGCGATTCGCGCCATCACCCGCCAGCTGGACAAAGGGGAGGCCACGGCATGATCGGCCGTCCGCTCGGAAATACAGGCCTGGCGCTCAGCACATTCTCCTTCGGCGCCGCCGGCATCGGCAATCTCTACCGCGAGGTCTCGCGCGAGGATGCGATGGCGACGCTGGAAACGGCCTGGGATGCAGGTATCCGCTATTTCGACACGGCGCCGCATTACGGACATGGCCTGTCGGAACGCCGGCTGGGTGATTTCCTGCGCGACAAGCCGAAGGGATCCTATGTCCTGTCGAGCAAGGTCGGCCGGCTGCTGAAGCCGGTACCTGAAGACGCCATCCCCGATCACGGCTTCGTCCGTCCGCTGCCCTTCGCGCAGGTGCATGACTATAGCTATGACGGCATCATGCGTTCCTACGAGGACAGCCTTGCCCGCCTCGGGCTGAACGGGATCGATATTCTCTACATTCATGATCTGGAAGTCACGACACTCGGTGCGGACTATGACCACCATTTCGCCGATTTCGTCGGGGGCGGTGCCAAGGCGCTGGAGGAACTCAAATCCTCGGGCGCGATCAAGGCCGTGGGGCTCGGGGTGAACGAGGTTCCCGCGTGCCTTAATCTTCTGGCGCGCGCGCCACTCGACGTGATCCTGCTTGCCGGTCGCTATACCCTGCTCGATCGCTCGGCAGAGCCTGAACTTTTAGCCCGCTGCGAAGAGACGGGCACGCGCCTCGTCATCGGTGGCGTCTTCAATTCCGGCATCCTGGCAACCGGTGCACGGCCGGGTGCCACGTTCAATTATACCGAGGCATCACCGGATGTGATGAAGAGGGTAGAGGCGATGGAAGCGGTCGCCGTCTCGGCCGGCACCAGCCTTGCCGCTGCCGCCCTGCATTTTCCCCTGCGCAGTCCGCTGGTGGCAAGTGTCCTGATCGGCACGGCAAAGCCATCGAGCCTGATGCGCAATGTCGAGCTTTTCGATCAGGCCATCGCCGAAGCCGCATGGCCATTATTCGACGAGCATTCTATCGGCGCGACGGGGTGACTGGTCATGGAATTGATCGACACGCATCAGCATCTCATCCTGCGCGACCGGCTTGGCTATGCCTGGACCGAGGATATCCCGGCGATCGCCTCCGGCATCTTCGACCAGAACGTCTATGCCAGGCAGGCCAAAGGCTGCGACATCGTCGGGACCATATTCATGGAAAGCGGCGTCGATGACGTCGATTATCAGAACGAGGCGCGGCTTGTTTCGAAACTGGTCGGGTCCGGTTCCCCCTCCATGCTTGGAGTGATCGCCGGTTGCCGCCCCGAAACCGATCTGGGCTTCGATGCCTGGCTGGAAGAGTGCCGGGATCTCAACGTCGTGGGGTTTCGCCGGATCCTGCAGGTCATGCCCGACGATCTGAGCCGCATCGAAACTTATCGCCGGAATATCCGCAAGATCGGCGAGGCAGGATATCCGGTCGATCTCTGCTTCGACGGGCGACAGCTGGCAATCGCTCACGATCTCGTCCGAGCAGCTCCCGATACGTTTTTCGTGCTCGACCATTGCGGCAGGCCCGACATCGCTGCCGGCGATTTCGCAGCATGGCGGCGGGACATGACGCGACTTGCCGAATTGCCGAACCTTTCAATCAAGCTTTCAGGCCTGCCAAGCTATTGCGATCAATCGGTATCTGCGATGACTGCCATCAGACCGTACAGCGACACCGTGCTGGACCTGTTCGGGCCGCATCGCATGCTCTGGGGCGGCGACTGGCCGGTCATCGATATCGGAGGCGGCTTGTCCGGTTGGGTGAAGCTCACATCGAGCCTGTTATCCGACCTTTCTCTCGATGAGCAAAACCTTGTCGGAACGCAGAACGCAAGAGACGTTTATTTGGGATCCCGTGCCGCAGATTGGATATAAAAGTGTATTCAAGAAAGGCGATATCGGGCGGGCCTTTCGATGGGTTCATTTTTTAGATGTCGTTCATCCGCGAGCGGCCTGCTGCCTGATCTGGCGAATGGCATCGTTGAAACCTTTAGGGGTGCCGCTTGAGCCTGCAAGCTTGAAGACCCTAACCTCATCTATGCGTTTACCCACCACCACCTTCGGAACGGCCGCGGCGAAGGCGCGCTGGAGTTCCAGCGAGCGGGGCACGTAGGCATGCGGGGTCACGGTGACGGCCGTGATGATGCCGTCCTTGAGTGTTGCTTTTACGGTGATATGTGAAGGCTGGCCGCCGTATTCTCCGGTCGCTGTGTAAACTCCATCCGCGTACGGGCTCTTTTCAGCCCCCCGTGCGTCCACGGCCCCCGCAAGGATGACGGTAAGGGCAGTGGTCAGAATCATTTTCCGTGTCTGGTTTTGCATCATTTTTCCTTTCTCAGGTGAAGAGTTCTCCGTCGAAGTTGTCCGAGACTTCGACGCGTCCATCGGCGAACATTCGGACGAAGGAGAAATCGAAGATTGACGTCAATTGCGAGGGCGAACTGAAGAAGAGAGCGGTTGCCAGTCCGTCGGCGGTTGCCGTGTCGGCCGCGACAGCCCAGGTGGCGATCACATCCATTGTCGGTCGTCCGGTGCGGCCATCGAGGACATGATGCAGGTTTTCGCCCCACCGTCGTCGATTGGGCGCAGATGCACAGATGGAGCCGTTGATCAGGTTGGCGATCCCGATCACCATGCCCGAGTCAAGAGGATGCTCGAGGCCGACATCGAGCGCGACGTCTCCGCGATGGCGCATGTCTCCGCTGCCATCGACAAGGAAGGTCCCGAGGCCACACGCTTCCAGAAGCCTGGCGATGCGATCGACGAGAGTGCCCTTGCCGACCGCGCCGAGATCAATGACGAGCGGCTTTCGCACGGTCACGGATTTGCCATCACGAAGCACGTCCCGTCGCCAATCCGGACGTTGCCTCGCCAAGGACGACATGGCTCCATCGCCAGGGACCAGTGAATAGTCGCTGTCATATCCGAGACGTTCGAGATCGCGACCGACGAGCGGATCGACGGCGCCGTCCGTCGCAGCGTGAAGTCGATCATAGAGATCGAACATTGAAACTGCATCTGAAGGAAAACGGAATGTACCGCCGTGCGCCGCTTTCGCGATCCGCGTCACGATCGAGCCCTCTCGGAATCTCGAATAGATGCCATCGAAACGCTCGACGATATCAAGGATGTTTTCCTTGATATCCAGCGCAAGTGGTGCTGGCGTGCTGATCTCCCAGGACGTGCCTATGGCATCGAACTCGAAACGGGAGGTCAACACGCCGTCCATGTCAGAGGCCGGTCATCTTGAGAACAGCTTCGGGGAGGCGCTCACCAACGACGTCGAATTTCGCAAGGACGACTTCGATGTCTGCCATGTCAGCGGCGGTCAGTTCGAGATCGACGCTGCCGATGTTCTCTTCGAGACGGTGCTGTTTCGTGGTGCCGGGAATGGGTACGATCCATGGCTTCTGTGCCAGAAGCCATGCGAGAGCGACCTGGGCAGGCGTGGACCGCTTTCCGTCTGCGATCGACGTGATCGCGGCGACCAGCGCGAGATTGGCCTTGCGAGCCTCGGCATTGAAGCGCGGCACGGCGTTGCGGAAGTCTGTGGCATCGAACTTGGTATTCTCGTCGATCTTGCCTGTCAGAAGGCCGGCGCCAAGCGGCGTGAATGGCACAAAACCGATCCCGAGCTCTTCGAGCGCAGGCAGCAATTCCGCTTCAGGACCGCGCCAGAACAGTGAATATTCACTCTGCACTGCTGCGACCGGCTGGACGGCGTGCGCCTTGCGGATGGTGGCGACACCAGCCTCGGACAAACCGAAATGCTTGACCTTGCCCTCGGCGATCAACTCCTTCACGGCACCCGCGACGTCTTCGATCGGAACGGCCGGATCGACGCGGTGCTGGTAGAAGAGGTCGATGCGGTCGGTCTTCAGGCGCTTGAGAGCTGCTTCTGCCACGGCCTTGATATGCTCTGGACGGCTGTTGGTGCCGCCACGGCGCGCACCCGTTTCGAGATCGATGTCGAAGCCGAACTTTGTGGCGATGACGACCTTGTCGCGGATCGGGGCGAGCGCCTCCCCGACGAGATCTTCGTTGACGAATGGGCCGTAGGCTTCCGCCGTGTCGAACATGGTGATGCCCTGATCATGGGCAAAGCGCATCAGCTTGATCATCTCGCTCTTGTCGGCAGCAGGGCCGTAGGCCGAGCTCATGCCCATGCAGCCGAGGCCGAGGGCGGAAACTTCGAGGTTTCCGAGTTTTCTGGTTTTCATGGTCATTCTCCTGGTGTTACTTGCTCACGCGCGACTGAAGGTGTGCGTGATAGCCGTTGCCGCTGATCCTTTCGTTGGTGAAAGGGCCATAGACCTGTGGGGTATCGAAGAAGGTTACGCCACGATCGTGCGCGTCCGGATCAATGTGGCCGCTCCTTCTTGTCTGTTGCGTCACCATAGCCGTGACTAAGGCCCATGCATCCGAGGCCGACAGCCGGGACTTCTAGGTCCTCTTCAAGAATACGTTTTTCATTTTTCGTTCCTTTCGAATTCATTCCGGATCCTGTCAGGCCGCCGTCGGCGCCTTCTCTGGCAACGGGCCGGGACGAGCGATGAAGACGACGGCAAGGATCAGGGTGGCAGCGATGAGGGCCGATCCGGTCTCCATCGCGACGCTTGCGCGCTGAGCCAGGCGCTCGGCGCCCTGGAGGCCCTGCGACCCAATCGCCGCCGCTGCGACGAGGACACCGAGACCGAGCGAGCTGCCAAGCTGGTGGGCGACGTTCACTACACCGGATGCGGCTCCCGCCCGCTCTGATGACACGCGGACGATACCCGAAGCAGTCAGCGGCCCGAGAGCGCCACCCTGGCCAGCTCCGATCAGCATCATGGGTATGGCGAGACCGAGGAACGATGCCTGCTGCATGGCGATGCTCAGCCAGATCATGCCGATCAGGCCCGCCACGACACTGGTGATGAGGACTTTCCCGGCGCCATATTTTCCAATCAGGCGCGGCGCGCACATGGCGACGATGAAGTTGACCACGGTGGTCGGCAGAAAGGCGATGCCCGCTTCTGAAGAACTCAGACCCATCACGCTTTGCAGGAACTGCGCGACGAAGAAGTAGAACCCCACGTTTGCCCCCAGGAACAGGGCACGAGCCCCATAGGCGGCTGAGCGTTCCCGATCGGCGAACAGAGACAACGGCATGATCGGTTGGCTCGCACGCGATTCCACGAACGTAAACACGATCAGCATGACGATTCCAAAGCCGACCCAGAGTTCGGTCGTCAAATCGGACCATCCCGTCGATGCCGACCGGATCACACCGTAGACAAGCGCGACAATGCCGACCGTTGAGGTGATCGCGCCAGCCATATCGAACGCCCCTGGAGTCAGGTCGGTTTCATCGATGTAGCGTTTTGCGGCGACCATCATGGCAATGCCGATCGGCAGATTGATGAAGAAACCCACGCGCCAGGAGAGCCAGTCGGCAAGAAGCCCACCGATCACCAGCCCGAAGGCGGCGGAAACGCCTGCCGCCGCCGCGTAATAGGATACGGCACGTGTTCGTTCCGGCCCGGCTTCGAAGTTGGTCTGCAGAAGCGCAAGTGTCGAGGGGGCGAGAATCGCCGAACCCAGACCCTGCACGGCTCTCGCGGCAATCATGACAGCGGGGCTTTGCGACATCCCGATTGCGAGTGATGCAAGAAAGAAGATGGTCAGCCCGATAAAGAACATCCGTCTGCGGCCGAATATATCTCCGGCTCTTGCCCCAAGAAGCAGGCAGCCGCCGAAGGCCAGGGTATAAGCGGTCGACACCCAAGAGAGGCCTGCATCGCTGAACCCCAGCTCTGCATGAATCCTGGGCAATCCCGTCAGTACGATCGAGATGTCGAGTACGATCATCACGTAGCTGATTAGAATGATCGCGAGGATGGCGGCCTTGTTCGGGGATGTGGAAGTCTGTTGGCGGTTTGACATCTCGTTTTCCGTTCGGGGATCGGCAGCGCCGTCCTCCACGGCAAAGCATCTGTTTCCATGACGCCAAGATACGTCTTGCGGACCTTTCGGATTAGGGGCAGTAATCGGGATGAAGCTATAAGGATGCCTAATGAATGCCGCAGGAGAACTTCAACGATTTGGTCGCTTTCGTCATGGTGGCGCGCGAAGAGAGTTTTACGAAAGCCTCCGTGAAACTCGGCGTATCGCAATCAGCGCTCAGCCAGACGGTGCGCGCGCTTGAAGAGCGGTTGGGAATTCGGCTTCTGACGAGGACGACGCGGCGGGTCTCGCCGACGGCGGCAGGCGAGCGTCTCCTTCAGACGGCGGGGCCGAGGTTTGAGGAAATCCAGGCGGAACTGGCCGCACTTACCGAGATGCGGGACAAACCGGCCGGGACCGTGCGGATCACGGCGGGGGAACATGCCGCGATTTCGGTTCTCGCTCCGGCGCTCGACAAATTCCTGCCGGACAATCCTGACGTGAGGGTCGAGATCACCGTCGACTATGGCCTGACCGATATCGTGGCCGAACGATTCGATGCTGGCGTGCGTCTCGGTGAGCAGGTCGCCAAGGACATGATTGCTGTCAAGATCGGGCCGGATATGCGGATGGCGGTGGTCGGATCACCGTCCTATTTCCGGAGGAACCCGTGGCCAGACGTTCCTCAGGATCTCACTAGGCACAACTGCATCCAGATCCGCATGCCAACCCACGGCAACATTCTCCAATGGGAATTCGAGAAGGATGGTCACGAACTGAACGTGCGGGTAGACGGACAGCTCGTCTTCAACAATGTCGCCATGCGGATGGATGCTGTCTTGCGCGGCCTGGGGCTTGCCTACATGCCTGAGGATCTGGTCGAACACCATATCCAGGAAGGGAGGCTGGTGCGCGTCCTTGAGGACTGGTGCCTGCCGTTTCCGGGTTATCACCTCTACTACCCCAATCGCAGACATGCGTCGCCCGCCTTCAGTCTGGTTCTTGAAGCACTGCGATACCGCAGATAACGTACTAATGAACTGAACGTGATTGATAAGTCAGCCTAATGACTTCAATCGGAAATAGGCGGCTAATCGACCAGAAGGCCTTCGACTAACTTTCTCCCAACCTTATGTTGTGAGATCCAGATGCATCGAACCTTTGTCAGAACCGTTTCCGCCCTTGCCTTCTCGACCCTGATCGCGGGTGCGGCCTTCGCCCAGGCAGCAGCTACGCCCGAGCCACTCGTCATCCAGGAGCAGGGGAGCTTCGCAGTCGGCGGCACTGTTTCGAAGACTGTAGGCACCTACAACAACAACGCTCCGACGACTGCGGGACAAACGCTTCACGGCGACCATGCCTATGTCTTTTATCAGGTGCCGCAGAACCCGAGACCTCTGCCGATCGTCATGCTCCATGGAGCCTTTCAGTCTGCCCGAAGCTGGGAAACGACACCGGACGGACGTGAAGGCTTCCAGAACATCTTTCTGCGCCGAGGTTTTTCCACCTATCTCGTCGACCAGCCGCGCCGCGGCCGCGCAGGCAATTCGACCGTGGCGACCAACATCGAACCGACGCCCTACGACCAGCTTTTCTTCGATCAATTCCGGCTCGGAAAATGGCCTGACTATTTCCAGAACGTCCAGTTCGATCGCGGTTCGGAAGCGCTTGACCAGTTCTTCCGTTCGGTCACTCCGAACACCGGACCTTACGATGCAAACGTGATCTCGGATGCGATGTCGGCCCTGTTCGACAAGACTGGTCCCGGCATCCTGTTCACCCACTCACAGGCGGGTGGTCCTGGCTGGTTGACGGCGATCAAGAACCCGAACGTCAAGGGCATCGTGGCGCTCGAACCTGGTAGCGGTTTCATCTTCCCGGAAGGCGAGGTTCCTGCAGACATGCTGAGTGCCGCCGGTACGCTCAAGGGCGAGGCCGTGCCTGTCGCCGACTTCGAGAAACTGACCAAGCTGCCAATCGTCATCTATTACGGCGACAACTTCCCGGTCGAGCCGACGGCCGAGCGCGGCCAGGACAACTGGCGGGTTCGCCTGGCAATGGCCAAGCTCTGGGTCGCTGCCGTCAACAAGCATGGCGGTGATGCAACGCTCGTCCATCTGCCGGAAATCGGCATCAAGGGTGGCACCCACTTCCTGATGTCGGACCTGAACAATGTCGAGATCGCCGACCAGCTCTTCAAATTCCTTACCGACAAGAAGCTCGACTGATCCATCGGCGCGCGCTGCCGGAAGATGTCAGCGTGCGCAACTCTACACATTGAGGAGCCCATCATGGAAAACGAAATCATCAATACAAGAAGACGCGAATTCCTCGGAGGATCCGCGGTTATCGTCTCCGGTGCAATCCTGGGCGTGTCTACGATCACGGCCAAAGCAGTCGCCGCCGATTACAAGCAGAACCCGTTCACCCTCGTCTATGATGGTGCGATTACGAAGAACGAGCCGGGCAAGGTCAATATCCATCCGGTGAACTACAAGCTCAACGGCCTGGATATTGTTGCCAATGTCTACACGCCCGCCGGCTACGATCCTGCGAAGACATACCCGACACTCGTGCTGGCCCATCCGAACGGCGGCGTGAAGGAGCAGACGACTGGTCTTTATGCCCAACGTCTCGCGGAACGTGGCTTCATCACGATCACCGCCGATGCTGCCTATCAGGGCGGAAGCGGTGGCGCCCCGCGCAGCACGGACAAGCCGCAGTACCGTATCGAGGACATTCATGGAATGGCTGACTTCATCAGCCAGTTCCCGGGTGTGGATACGGCGCGCCTCGGGCTGTTCGGCATCTGCGGCGGCGGCGGCTATTCGCTGGCGGCAGCCAAGTCCGACAAACGTTTCAAAGCAATCGCGACCCTCAGCATGTTCAACTCCGGGCGTGTCCGCCGCAACGGCTTCCAGGACAGCCAGATGGGGACGATCCAACAGCGCCTGCAACAGGCTTCCGCGGCGCGCGCCCAGGAGGCCGCGGGTGGCGAAGTGCTCTACTCGGGTGATGCGGATCTCTCGGATGCCCAGATCGCCGCCCTGCCGTTCGATCTCTATCGCGAGGGCTATGAATACTACTGGCGTACGCATGCCCATCCCGGCTCGACCTTCCGCTATACGACGAGCAGCCTGATGGATCTGATGCGCTGGGACGCAACCGACGAAATCGCGCTGATCGATGTGCCGTTGCTTATGGTTGCAGGCAGCGCTGCGGACACCCTCTACATGACCGAGGATGCATTCTCCAAGGCCACGGGCACCAAGGATAAGGAACTCTTCAAGATCGAGGGCGCCAAGCACATCCAGACCTATTGGGTTCCCGAATATGTCGAGGCGGCCCTCGGCAAGCTGAAGCCGTTCTTCGACCGTCATCTCGCCTCCGCATGAGGGCACTCCAGCGGTCTGCATCGGGCCGTCTGGATGAAGGTGGCAGACGCTTTCTCTCGGCCAGACGCTGATTGTCACCGCAAGTGCAGGCCTCGTCCAAAACGGGGACGCGAGGTTCAGGAGATCCGCGCGGCGACATCGCATGGATCCCGCCGGGCATGAAACACTGGCACGGAATGATCGCAACGAACGGCATGTTCTATCTTGCGGTCGCAGATCCATTCGACGGCAAGTCGGTCGAGTGGATGGAACACGTCCCCAACGAACAATACGCGCACTGACCTGAAATCAGGCGCTAAACGAAGAGGTTTTGATGAAGAAGTTAATCGGCGGCATAGGTAGCGCGTTGCTGGCAGGGCTGGCGGTCCTGTCGATTGGCATGCAGGTCCATGCAGAACCGACGCGCGCGACGATGCCGGACATCGGCAAGCTCGTTCACTACACCACGGTCACGCGCGGCGAGGTGACCGAGCATATCATGACAACACGCGAGGCGATTGAAGCGGCGAAACGTGGCGAGCCGATCCCGAACGGCACCCATGTCGCGCTGGTCGATTACCGTGGGGGCAAGGTCTTCCGTTACTTCATCATGGAGAAGGGCGAAAACTGGGGACAGGACTACGCCGAGAACCGCCGTACGGCGGACTGGCAGTTCCAGTGGTTCAAGCCGGACGGCACCATCAATACCGCCGAAAATACGGCGCGCTGCCAGAGCTGTCACATGTCACGGTCCGACAGGGACTTCCTGTACACATTCAACGAGATGCGGCGGTTCGAATTCAAATGAAGGTCTTGCGCGTCCGTCTTCTGCTAGACTTTCTGGCTGTTGCACTCATCATTGCGTGCCTCGCATACTGGTGGCTGGACAATCTCTATCACGAACTGTTCGGCACGGCTCTTTTGGCACTCGTGATCGTGCATAACGTCTTCAACAGGCGCTGGTATGGCGGCGTGGCAAAGCGAAAGATGGATGCTACCCGCCTCATCAATCTTGTGACCATCGTCTGTCTGGCCATCGGGATGACGATCATGTTGGTTACGAGCTTTCTCGTCTCCCGGGATCTGTTTCCATTCACGGCTCTGAGCGGCGCCTTTGCTGTCCGTGAGATCCATATGTTCGTCGGATACTGGGTCCTGTTGTTCGTCGCGGTGCATCTGGGTACGCGATGGAACGTGGTGATGAACGTATTCCGTTCGACATTCGGAATACAGCAATCGAACGTCGTTTGGGTGTGGGCCGCCCGAACGCTTACGCTGGTTGTCGCGGTCTGGGGTGTGAGAAGCTTTTCCGAGATGGCCTTCGGCTCGAAACTGATGCTGACCTATTCGCTCGACATGTGGGATTTTAGCCAGTCGACGCTGGCTTTCTTCCTGAACTATGGATCGATCGTCGGATTTTTTGCCGCCACAACCCACTATTGCCTTGGACTTGTTCGGCAATGGCGAGAGACATCTATCTAGGTCATTGACGTGGGCCTCCATCACTCCAACCGCCTTGGCGGCAAGATCCGCCCGTGGGCAAGCTTTTCGGCCCCATCTCATGAGGTTAGCGCGTTGCTTATCACCGGGAGCATACCTAACTACATTTAGCCCCATAGAGATTTCAGAGAACCTGCTTCATGGCAAAATCCCTACACCTCACGGCGTTCATGCGCCCCGTCAGCCTGCACACCGGCGCATGGCGTTATCCTGGCGCCTATCCGGACGCCAACTTCAATTTCCGTCATATAAAAATGTTCATCCAGAAGCTTGAAGCCGCAAAATTCGATGCGTTTTTCATGGCCGACCATCTGGCTGTCCTGAATATGCCGATCAACGCACTTGTTCGCAGCCATACGGTCACATCGTTTGAGCCGTTTACACTTCTTTCTGCTCTTGCCTCCGTGACGGAGAGGATCGGGCTTGCAGCCACCGCATCGACCACGTTCGACGAGCCTTATCATGTCGCTCGCCGTTTCGCGTCTCTGGACCATATCAGTAACGGCCGTGCGGCCTGGAATATCGTCACCACGTCCAATCCCGATTCCGCCCGGAATTTCGGTCTGGACGAACATGTCGCGCATGGCGAGCGATATGCGCGGGCGCGCGAATTCTATGAGGTCGTCACCGGCCTCTGGGACAGTTTCGCCGATGATGCCTTCATTCGCGATCAGGAGAGCGGCATCTTTTTCGATGCGGCCAAGATGCATGTGCTCGATCACAAGGGTGATGAGCTGAACGTTCGTGGTCCGCTCAACATTGCCCGTCCGGTTCAGGGTTGGCCGGTGATCGTGCAGGCCGGCCAGTCAGAGCCTGGTCGACAGCTTGCTGCCGAAACCGCCGAACTGGTGTTCTGTTCACCGCGCGATATCACCGCTGCCAAAGCGCTTTACGCCGATATCAAGGGGAGGATGCCGGCTTTCGGCCGCAAGGCAGAGCATCTGAAGATCCTGCCGGCGGCCCTCATCGTGATTGGCGACACGGTCGAGGAGGCGAGGGCCAAGCGTGCCAAGCTGGACAGCCTGGTGCATTACGACAGCGCGATCGCGTCGCTATCCATCGCGCTCGGGCATGATGCTTCTGGCTTCGATCCCGACGGACCTCTGCCGGATATTCCGGATACCAATGCCAGCAAGACCGGGCAGGCGCAGGCCATCCGGCTGGCGCGCGAAGAAAATCTGACCGTCCGCCAGCTTGCACAGCGCTATGGCGGTTATTCGGGGCTAGCCTTTGTGGGAACGCCGCAAACCATCGCGGACGAAATGGAGACATGGCTTGGCGAGGCCGCGTCGGACGGCTTCACGATCGTCTTCCCGTACCTGCCGCAGGGTCTCGACGACGTGACGCAGCAGCTTGTGCCGGAATTGCAAAGGCGCGGGCTTTTCCGCGAAGATTACGAGGGTACGACCTTACGCGAGCATCTGGGCCTTCCCCGTCCGCAAAACAGGTTCTTCGCTTGACGGAAGCGGCGGCCATGCGCCGCCGCACTCCCAGAAACTGTGATCTGCATTCGATGATCTCTTCGTTGGGGCCGGCAGACGGAATCGCCAGATCCGCCGATAGGCATGTCATTGCCCGATCTGCACGGCGGCGTTGTTGCGTTGAAAAGATTACAGCCGGGCATATCGCTTCACCGGCAATCCGCCGATAAAATCTATTTTTTTTATAGAAAATTGGTTTCTAGCCTGCTGGCCTGATTTGGCAATATCGACCGGCATAAAGCGGTCGCGCCAAAACTCGTTCCCCGAATGTCTTCCGGTTGAGACTAAGTCTTTTTTTCGATCGTTTTTGATCGGATTTATTCCTCTTTTTTCACCGCAGATCGTGTGCAAAGCTCATTTCACAGTCGAAATGATGAAAGAAATTCAGCGATGGCTAAGGTCGCAATCGATCCTGGGAGTTTGTCGGAAGGCGTTACCGCAGTGTTCGACGACATCAAGGCGACGCGCTCGCTCGATGACGTGAACAACTTCTGGAAATACCTTGCAGCGGATGAAAAGACCCTTCGCCGGACGTGGGACAGCCTGAAGGAAGTCATGGCGCCGGGCGCCCTCGATCCGCTGGTGAAGGAGCTGATCTATATCGCCGTCAGCGTCACCAATAATTGCGGTTATTGTATTGCAAGCCATCGAGCGAGCGCGATCAAGGCGGGCATGTCCGAAGCGCAATTCCAGGAGCTCCTGGCGGTCGTTGGAATGGCCAACGAAACCAACCGGCTCGCAATCGGATATCGCATTCCCATCGACAAGCAATTCGAAGACTAACAGCAGTCTCGACCGCCGGCCGTAAGCGAACGACGCACCAGGCCTCACATCATTATCCACCACCCTGTTCATCGCCTCCTTCCTGACCGTTGGATGGGCGCTAAGGAGTCATGCATGCTTATCACCAGACGCCAGGGCTTGAGCCTTCTGGTAGGCGCTACCGCCACCCTGTCTCTTCCGGCCATCACCCGCGCGCAACAGGCGTCAAAGACCATTATCGGCGTGCAGAATGGTCTTGCCTATCTCAACTTCATCGTGGCCGAACGCCTTGGCCTGTTCGAAAAACATGCGGAGAAGCTCGGCGCCAAATCCGATTTCCAGATCGTCCGCCTCGGTGGCCCGACGGCGCTGACGGAAGGCATCCTGAGCGGCAACGTGAACATTGCCGCACTCGGCATGCAGCCACTTCTGATCGGCTGGGAAAAGACGCTCAACAATTACAAGATGGGCGGCATCAGTGGCTATTGGAAAGGCAACTACGCGATCTACGCGAACGATCCTGCAATCAAGTCGATTGCCGATATCCGGCCGACCGACAAGATTGCAGTCCCGGGGCCGACCAGTTCGCAGGCCGTCATTCTTCGCCGTGCCGCCGAAAAGCTGTTCGGTCCGGGCAATGCCAATAAATTCGACCAGCAGCTGGTGACGCTGCCACATCCGGATGCCGTTGCGGCGCTTTCGACCGGCAATACGGTGCAGGTCTATTTCGCAATATCGCCATTCACGGAGGTGCTGGCCAAGTCACCGAACGTGCATCTCATCGGGACATCGGCCGATTACAATCCCAAAGACATGACCAATGGCGTCACGGCCGGTCTTTCGGATTTCGTCACGGCCAACCCGTTGGTGATCAGGGCATTCCTGTCTGCGCTGGAAGAGGCAAACGCCTTCATCCCGCAGAATATCGAAAAGACGGCCGAGATCTATTTCGCGGCCGAACCCTCCAAGGTCAGCGACGACCAGAAGATCGAGATCATCCGCAACAATGCCGGCGAATACACGACCACGCCGAACGGCGTCGTGGAAACCGCAACCTTCATCAATAGGCTCGGGCAGCTGAAGACAGTGCCGTCTAAATGGCAGGACGTCTTCTTCGCCCCGATCAACGAAGGCGCTGGAAGCTGAGCACTGCAATGCGATCGACGATGGCAATCACTGCCCCGCCACCGGGTGGAGCCGTGAAGCAGGGAAAGATGAACTGATATGCAACAGACCAACAGCCGGCGCGTCAGCCCGACGACACCGCTTCTCGCTGTCGATGACGTGACGCTGCAATATGCAACGCGCCAGCAGATCGTCACGGCCACGCATCGCGTGTCGCTCGACATGTACGAGCATGACCGTTTCGTGCTGCTGGGGCCGTCAGGCTGCGGCAAGTCGACCTTGCTGAAGAGCATCGGCGGCTTCCTGAAGCCTGCGGCCGGTGAAATCCGGCTAAATGGAGAGCGGATCACCCGGCCGGGGTCCGACCGGATGATCGTCTTTCAGGAATTCGACCAATTGCTTCCATGGCAGACGGTAATGCAGAACGTCGTTTTTCCGATGAAAACGACGGGACGTTTTGCACGTAGCGAGTGGCAGGACCGGGCGAGGGCCGCCATCGGCAAGGTGGGACTGGCGAAATTCGCAGATGCCTATCCGCATACGCTTTCGGGTGGAATGAAGCAGCGTGTCGCCATCGCTCGGGCGCTGGCCATGGAGCCGGCGGTCCTGCTGATGGATGAGCCCTTTGCCGCGCTCGACGCGCTGACACGCCGGCGCATGCAGGAAGAACTACTCGATCTCTGGGCGGAGATCCGCTTCTCGATGGTCTTCGTCACCCACTCGATCGAAGAGGCGATCCTGCTCGCAAGCCGGATCGTGGTGATGACCCCGCATCCCGGCCAGATCATCGCCGAACTGGATGCGACGCAATTTACTCCAAACGAAGTGGGAGGCGACGCATTCGTGGCCTTCCACAAGCAGATCAACGGCATGTTGTTCGGACAGAAGGAGGTCGCAAATGGTTGAGCTTGCAGCATCGGCCAGGAAGATATGGGTAGAGGTCGCTCCCCGACCTGATCTTGATCGCCCGATCGTGGAAGTCTCGGCAATCGGCGATATCTCGCAGGATCTGAGCCTCTGGGAACGGCTTGCCGAAAAAACCTGGCTACGCCGCCTCGTTGCCATCGTGGTTCTGATCATCGCCTGGGAGATCTATGCCAGATATGCCAGCAACGAGCTGATGTTTCCCTCTTTCAGCGCCACGGCTCAGGCGTGGTGGGAGGGGATGCGCTCCGGCGTCCTGCCGAGTGCGGTCTACGGCACGATGCAGGTTCTGCTGCTCGGCTATGCTGTCGCGATCGGCATATCGGCGCTGATCACGACGCTTGCCATCAGCACTCGTGTCGGGACAGACATCCTTGCGACGCTGACGGCGATGTTCAATCCGCTTCCGGCGATTGCCATTCTGCCGCTGGCGCTGCTCTGGTTCGGCATCGGCGTCACCAGCCTGGTCTTCGTCATCGTCCATTCGGTGCTGTGGGCGGTGTCGCTCAACACGCTGACGGGTTTCCTTTCAGTCAGCCAGACCCAGCGGATGGTGGGTCGAAATTATGGCCTCAGGGGCGTAAGTTTCGTGCTTCGCATCCTTGTGCCCGCGGCCTTTCCGTCAATTCTCTCGGGCCTGAAGATCGGCTGGGCGTTTGCCTGGAGAACGCTGATCGCAGCCGAGCTCGTTTTCGGTGTCTCGGGCAGTTCCGCAGGGCTCGGTTGGTTCATTTTCCAGAACAGGAACGCGCTTGAGACGGCCAACGTCTTTGCCGGGCTTCTGACCGTGATCATGATCGGCCTGATCGTCGAAGGCCTGGTGTTCCGGACTATCGAGGCCGCCACGATCCGCCGCTGGGGCATGCAGAGCAACTAGGGCGCAGGCCCTCACGCTCCGGGAACGGAAACCATGGTCACCATCAAGCAGATAGAAGCGGCACATTGGGTCGAGAAGCTCGGAAGCTTTCATGCAGCCGCCGAGCAGATCAACACGACGCAGTCGACGGTCTCCAAACGAATCCAGGAGCTTGAACAATCGCTGGGCTTTGCGGTCTTCGAACGATCCCACAAGCAGTCACAGCTGACGTTGCAGGGGCGGGGTCTGCTCGACGACTTCGCTTCGATGTTGAGCCTCCATCACAAGATCGACAACTATGCCAAGAGTGACGAGGGGTATTCCGGCTATTTTCATCTGGGCACCAGCGAGATGGTGGCGCTGACCTGGCTTCCCAAGCTGATTGGCGCGATCACCGCCCGCTTTCCCAACATCAACCTGAAGACCAGCGTCAACATGACTCACGATCTTCAGGTCAAGTTCAGCGAATACAAGCTGGATCTCATCATCTGCCCAATGACCCATGACGAGGCGCTGGCGGGCAGGCCTTCGGTGGCGCTTCCGCCGCTGGAATCCGCCTGGATGTGCGGCAACGGGCTTGCGGTCGGCCGGCAGGGAATATTGTCGCCGCAGGACATAGCCAGCCTGCCGTTGCTGACATTCAACGAGGGATCGCTTCTCCACCAGACGGTGGTGAAGACCTTGGCGGAACATGGCTATTCGGCACGCCAGACGATCACCTGCAGCAGCATGATCGCGCTTGCCGAACTGGCGCGCGAAGGTCTCGGCATCGCCTATCTGCCACGGGACTATTTTCAGGGCTATGGCGGGCTCAATATCCTGCACACCAGCATGACGATGCGTCCGCTGCAATATGGCGCCATCTATCGCGACGACTTCATCGCCTCGCGGATCGCTGGCCTTGCACAGGAACACTGCAGGTTCGCGAGGCCCGGCGCATGAGGTTTTCCCATGTTTCACAACGCACTCACGACAGCTTTATCGACCTGATTGCCCGGCGGAGCGGCCAGTCATCTCATTCAACAGGCATGCTCGATCAGAGCGACGGAGACGAACATGTCCGGTAGTCAGAACCCCGGTAATCAGAACCAAAGCATCGAAGAGCAGCTCAAGGCTTTCGAGGGCCAGCTTCTCGGCCTTATTCCGACGGAGCGGATCAAGGCCGTGAACTTTGCAAGACCGGCGGCGGATATCGTCGAGCGCTACAGGCGGCTTCCCGATCTGACGTCGTCTATTGCCGATATCCTCGATCAATACGGTGTCGACAGCGCCATCCCGACGACATTTCTTGCGCCGATCGCACCGGGCCAGCGCATGGTCGGGCCGGCGGTCACCGTCAAGCACGGGCCGGCGCGTTTCAACCCCGGCTACAATGTCGCCAACAAGACCTCGCCACAGCTCGGCGCCATCGACGAGGTGACATTGTCGAAGGCCGGCGACGTTATGGTGATCGATGGAAATGCCGTTCCGACGGCCTCCAATATCGGTGGCATCATGGCAACCGCCATAGCCGCCAAGGGCTTTTCCGGTGCCGTCGTCGACGGCTGCGTTCGCGACGTCGAGAACATGAAGCGCCTCGGCTTGCCGGTATGGGCGCGTGGTGCAACGCCGCGAACCGGCAAACACCGCATGGAGCTGATGGAATTCAACGGCCAGGTGGATATTGCCGGTGTGCGGGTGTCCCCCGGCGATCTGGTCCTCGGCGATTCCGACGGCGTGATTGTCGTGCCGATCGAGCTTTGCGAGGAGGTTCTCCTGCGCGCGGAAAAAGTGGCGGAAACGGAAAAGGTTTTGCTCGGAGCCATCGAAAGCGGTGCGTCGGCGCAGGAAAGCGCCTCGATCGTCGCGCCGGACAAGTGGTGAGCCCTGTGAGTGATGTCGGGCGCCTTATGTTCCTGGGTTTTGGTGAAGCGGCATCGCTTTTCGCCAAAGGGTTTGTGCAGCAAGGGCTGGCGGACTTGGCTGCCTATACGCCCTCGGCGAATGGTGGGCCGGGAGAAAGCTTGCTGCGTGATCGCGCGGCGCAATCGGGAACGGTTATACTGTCCGGCCGCGAAGGTTTTGCCGAGGCTGACTGGATCTTCGCCATGGTTTCGCCAGCCAATGCGAAAGCTGCAGCCGAAGGTGTTGCTCCGCATCTCGTCGCTGGCCAATTCTATATCGACTTTTCTTCCGCCTCACCAGCCGACAAACGCGCAGCGGCGGATATCGTTGGCGCGCGAGGCGTAATTTATATCGATGCAGGCATTCTTGGCTCGGTCCCTACGTCTGGCCATCGCGTGCCTGTTATAGCTTCGGGGAGCGAAGCCTCGGCCTTCCGCGACAGCTTTTCGCCGCTCGGAATGGACATCGCCTTGGTCGGCGATGCCGTCGGGATGGCAGCAGGCACCAAGCTGATCAGGAGCATTTTGACCAAGGGGCTGGAGGCACTTTATGTCGAGGCTTTGATCGTTGCTGAGCGGTCTGGCGTCACTGCTGAAGTGATGGACAGTTTTTGTGCCTTTCTGGATGCGCGCAACGCCCGTGAAACTGCCGGCATTTTCCTGAAATCCCATGTGGTTCATGCCGCCAGACGCGCCGACGAAGTGGCTTTGGCACGCGAGCTGGTGCTCGATACCGGCGTCCTGCCTCTCATGACCGATGCAACGATCCGCGTCATGCAGCAGACGGCTGCCACCTCTATGGCCGAGCGTGCCGGCAGGCGCCAACCGGACAGTCTCCATGAGGCGCTTACCCTTCTTGAAACCGAATTGCCGGGCGGGACGTCCGGTGTAGCGAACTCTTAGGACATGGAGACTTCAATGAGCGTGTCTCAAACTCGAAGCGAAACGATCGCCCTTGCCCACGAACTGCTGTCGTTCGGCTCGGCCGTCGTATTTGATTCACAGAACCGGACCGGTGCACTTGCATCCGGAATCAAGCCGCTCGATCGCGGTTCGAAAATCGCCGGTCCTGCCTTCACTTGCGCCTGCGAGCCGGGCGACAATCTCACCCTGCATGCAGCGCTGAAGATGGCACAATCCGGTGACGTTCTGGTCTGCGATGCCATGGGTGCGACCGAGCAGGGCATGTTCGGCGACGTGATGGCAAGCTGCGGCAAGGGCCGCGGGCTTGCCGGTCTGGTGACCGATGGCGGCGTGCGCGACCGGTTGACCATCATCGATGTCGGCTTCCCGGTGTTTGCCGGCAATGTCTGCATGAAGGGAACGGTCAAGGAAGTGCTCGGCCCGGTCAACCAGCCTATCACGCTCGGCGGAGTTCTCGTCCGTCCCGGCGATCTCATCATCGGTGACGAGGATGGCGTCGTTGTCGTCCCATCCGAAACGGCGCAGGTCGTGCTCGAAGCCTGCCGCGCGCGGGCTGCCAAGGAGGCACAGACGATCTCGGCGTCGGCGGGCGGGCTTACCCCCTGGGACGTGAACGATCTCAGCGGCTTCCTGCGCGGCAAGGGCGTCGCCGTCAACTTCTGACCAGACCAAAAGCACGGCACGACAGGCCGACTGCAGGAAACCAAGATGAAGATTACCAATATAGAAACCTTCCTGTTTCACCCCGGCAGCGGCAAGAACCTGCTGTTCGTCCGTGTGGAAACCTCGGACGGGACCTATGGCTGGGGAGAGGCCTATGTCGGCGTGAAGAAGGAGGCCGTGGTCGAGACATATATCAAGGCGATGGCGCCCTATCTGGTTGGTCGCAGCCCTTATACGATCCGCCACATGGCGCAGGTCATGTTCGACGATTTCGCCATCCGCCGCACCTCCGTCGATTTCCTCTGCGCCTGGAGCGCCATCGAGATCGCGCTATGGGACATCGTGGGCAAGCTTTCTGGCCAGCCGGTCTATAATCTGCTCGGCGGCCCGGTGCGCGAAAAGATACGCATCTACGCCAATGGCTGGTGGTACGGCGTCAGCAATATCGACCAGACCGTCGAGCGTGCGCTTCAGGTCAAGCAGATGGGCTACACCGCGCTGAAATGGGACCCGTTCCCCGGTCCGTGGCGAACGTTCATATCCCGCGAAGAGGAGGACTACGCGGTCGACAACGTGCGTGCGGTCCGCCAGGCGCTCGGTCCCGATGTCGATCTACTGATTGACGCGCATCGCCGGGTCGCACCGCATCATGCGATCCGCGTGGCGCGCCGGCTCGAGGAGTTCGGGATCTTCTGCTACGAGGAGCCGTGCCTTTCGGACAATATCGATCTCGTTGCCGAAGTGCGCCAGTCGATCGATACCCCGGTCGTCACCGGCGAAACGCTCTACACCAAGGAACAGTTTGCCCAGGTGTTCGAGAAGCGGGCCGCAGATATCCTTAATCCGGATATTTGCGCCGTCGGCGGCATCCTGCAGATGCTCGATATCGCCGCCATGGCACATCCGCATGCGGTCGCCATCAGCCCGCATAATTACAACAGCCCGATCGTCGGCCTTGCCGCCACGGTGCATTTTTCCGCGCTCATCCAGAACTTCCTGATTGCGGAATGCTTCATCAATCTTTCCGACGCCTGCGCGGAAATTGCCGCGCCCGGCCTGACCATCGAGAACGGCTGGGTCGATCTGCCGACCGCACCCGGCCTCGGGGTCGATATCGACGTCGATGCGCTGCGTCGGCATCCCTACAAGGACTTTCCCCACAAGGACATGCGCCAATACTGGGAAGAGTTCCCCCGCAAAAATTACGTCTGGGGCGTTGCAAACGTCACCCGCTGAGAACCGGAGAACCGAAATGACTGAATCTACTCTGACTGCCGAATTGCTGGCTCGCTTCGAAACCGTCACCGCCGCCACGGCTCATGAGGCCATGGGCCGCAAGGGCGCGCTGGATTCGGCGATCAAGCCGATCCGCAGCGGCATGCGTGTTCTCGGCCCGGCCTTCACCTGCGTATGCCCTCCCGGCGACAATCTCACGCTTCACGCGGCGCTGAAGCTCGCAAAGCCGGGCGATGTGGTGGTTTGCGCAGCGGCCGGATTTACCGAGCAGGGCCTGTTTGGTGACGTGATGGCGAGCGCTGCCAAGGGCAAGGGGCTTGCCGGACTGATTGTCGATGGCGGCGTGCGCGATGCAAGCGATATCGACCGCATCGGGTTTCCGGTCTTCAGCCGCTCAATCTCGATCAAGGGTGCGGTTAAGGAAACGCTCGGCCCGCTCAACCAGCCGATCGTGGTCGGCGGCGAACTGGTATCGCCGGGCGATCTCATCATCGGCGACGATGACGGTGTCGTGGTGATCCCGGCAGCGCTCATCGCCGAAACGGCAGATGCATGCATCGACCGGGAAAAGAAGGAAACGCGTTTCCGTGAGGCCCTGCTGCAGGGAAATACGACCTGGGAAATGCTGAACCTCAACACTCTGATGGAAAAGAAGGGGAGCGCCTTCCGCCTTTAAGGCGAGGGCGGCACGGCATGTCCACTATCGACCAGACGATCACTCAGCTTGAAGCCCTGTTCGGCGCGCGCGTGTCGCGCGCCGATGCGGTGCGCAAGCATCATGGCGACGACCTATCCTACATCCCGGCGATGTTGCCGGATGCCGTGTTCTTTGCGGAAAACACGAAGGAAGTCAGTCAGGCGCTTGCGATCTGCAATGCCAATCGCACACCCGTCATTCCTTTCGGAACGGGGACCTCGATCGAGGGGCAGATCCATGCGCCGAAGGGCGGGATCTCGATCGATGTCTCCGGCATGGACCGGATCATTGCGATCCATGAGGAAGACTTCGATGCCGTGGTGCAGCCGGGCGTCCGCCGCAAGCAGCTCAACGAATACATACGGGCGACCGGCCTGAGCTTTCCGGTCGATCCGGGTTCGGATGCGTCGATCGCCGGCATGGCTGCCACCCGCGCATCCGGCACCAACGCAGTGCGATACGGAACCATGCGGGAAAATGTGCTGGCACTGGAAGTCGTTCTGCCCGATGGCAAGGTGATCAGGACGGGCACGCGCGCCCGAAAATCCTCCACCGGCTATGATCTTACCAAGCTCTTCGTCGGATCGGAAGGCACGCTCGGCATCATCACCGAGGTGACCGTCAAGCTCCATCCCATTCCGGCAGCGATTTCATCTGCCGTATGCACCTTCTCGTCACTCAAGGGCGCCGTCGACACGGTCATCGCGACCATGCAGTCGGGCGTGCCGATGGCGCGTATCGAATTCCTCGACGAGGTCGCCATCGAGGCATCGAACAACTATTCCAAGCTCAGCCTCAAGGTCGCTCCGACGCTGTTTCTCGAATTTCACGGTACCGACGCCGGCATCAAGGAGCAGGCGGAGATCGTTGAGGCGATCGCCTTCGAGAATGGCTGCGAGGGGTTCGACTGGGCGACGCGCGCCGAGGATCGCAACCGTCTCTGGCAGGCGCGCCATGATTCCAATCCCGCCACACGTGCGCTTCGTCCCGGCTCCGCAAACTTCGTCACCGATGCCTGCGTGCCGATCTCGGCGCTTGCGGACAACATCCTGGCGGCCAGAGCAGACGCTGATCAGTCATTTCTGCGCACCAAGATCAACGGGCATGTCGGGGACGGCAATTTCCATGTCAACTACCTCGTCATGCCCGGTATCGAGGAAGAAATCGTCGAGGCCGAACGCCTTGCCGCAAGGGTTGTCGAGCGGGCGCTGGCAAGTGGAGGCACTGCCAGCGGCGAGCACGGTATCGGCATCGGCAAACTGAAATTCCTGCGCAGCGAACATGGCCCTGCACTCGAAAGCATGGTCGCGCTGAAGCAGGCCTTTGATCCTAACGGCATCATGAACCCCGGCAAGATCGGTTCGATCGAAACACTTTCGATCTGATCCGTCGGGCATACCAGACGAAAGGTCCGGCTTCCGGGCCATCCCATCACCACTGTTCCTGGAGGGAACTCACGATGACACATGCGTTCACAATGAACCGCCGCAGCCTTCTTGCTGCCGGCGTCGGCACGGCTCTTTCGGCCGGGCTCGGCCTGCCGGCGCTAGCCGCCACGCGCGAGATCAATATCGGCATCAATACCGGCCTGCCATTTCTTCCCTATGCCGTAGCCGAGCAGCTCGACCTTTTCACCCAGACAGCAAAGGAACTGGGCGTCACCGATGCGAGCTTCAAGATTGTTCGCATCAACGTCGCGACCACACTGATCGATGCCATCCTCAGCCAGAATGTGCAGTTCGGCACGATGGGGAATCAGGCATTGCTCAATACCTGGGAAAAAACCCGCGGCAACGTCAATTTCCGCGGCATCTCGGCATACTGGAAGGGCAAGTTCTCGGTCTTCTCCAATACCGACCGGATCAAGAGCTTTGCCGATATCGGACCTGACGACAAGATCGCGGTTCAGGGGCCGAAGAGCGCCCAGGCACTCTACGTCAAACTGGCGGCGATCCACTATTTCGGCGCGGATCAGGCGCATCGCTTCGACAAGCAGCTTGTGTTGCTGCCGCATACGGAAGCTGTGACCGCGCTGACGAAATCCGATGCGATCCAAGTCTATATGGGCATTTCGCCCTATTCGGAATTCGTCGAAAAATCGCCACGCGTCCATCTGCTGGCAACCTCGCGGGATTTCGCTGAGCCGGCCACGACCAATGCCTTCATCGGCGCCATAGAGCCGGTCTATTCGAAAAATCCCGATATCGCTGCTGTTATCATCGAAACACTGAACCGCGCCAACAAGCTGATCCTCGACGATCCGGCCCAGGCCACCAGGCTTTATTCGGCGGCTGAGAAAACGCCGCTGTCGGCAGAGGAACTGGCCAGCGTCATCACGGCAAGCCGTGATGATTATGCAACCGTTCCGAACGGGCTGATGAAAGTCGCCGGCCTGATGAAAGAGCTGGGCGATCTCAAGCAGGTGCCGCAGGCCTGGACCGAGGTCTTTGCCGGCCCGATCACGCAAACCCAGGGGAGCTGAGTTAATCCATCGGAACGACGCATGAAAAGATGGCGCCGATCCGAATGACCTCCAACCCGATAAGCAAGCCCGGACAATCGGGCTTGCTTGCCTCAACAGGAATGATCTTCGATGTTGCCAATTCCGGAAAAGCCGACGGTTGCCACCCATTGGGGCCTCTATCGTGCGCGCATGGTTGATGGAGCCGTCGAAAAACTCGATCCGTTCGAACTCGATGCCGATCCGGCACCGTTGGGCGAGGGGCTGATCGAGGCGCATTCGGCGCCTTCCCGCATCCTGCGTCCGGCCGTGCGCCAGTCGTTTCTCGCCGCACGGGAAGCGGGGCGTCGCGGAGCTGGTGACGGCGAGGGAAGGGGCTACGAGCCTTATGTCGAATTGCCGTGGGATGAGGCTCTTGATCTGGCCGCAGGAGAACTCGACTACGTTCGCCGTCAATGGGGCAATCAGACGATCTTCGGCGGTTCTTATGGCTGGAGTTCTGCGGGGCGGTTTCATCATGCACAAAGCCAGGTGCATCGTTTCCTCAACAGCATCGGCGGTTACACGCGCTCGGTGCAGAACTACAGCTTTGCTGCCGCCGACATGATCCTTCCGCATGTGATCGGCAGCCGGAAAGGTCTGATCAACGGCCACACGCCCTGGCAGCGTGTGGTAACCCATGCCAAGCTCGTCGTCATGTTCGGCGGGACGCCTTTGCGCAATGCGCAGGTCGGATCCGGCGGCGTCGCGTCCCATATCGTCCCTGGCGCGATGGAGCGTTCGCGGAGACAGGGCATGCGGATTGTCTCGATATCGCCGATCCGCGACGATACGGTCGGTGACAATGTCGAATGGCTGCCGATACGACCGGGCACCGATACTGCGATGCTGCTCGCCATGATGCATGTCCTCATCGCAGAAGACCGGGCGGACCTGGCGTTCCTGAAGCGTTTTACCGTCGGCTACGAGCAGCTTGCTGACTACATTCGCGGTGTAACCGACGGCGAGGAAAAGACGCCGCAATGGGCAGCCGTGATCTGCGGCGTGCCGGCTGCAACGATCAGAGATCTCGCACTGGCGCTCGCCGAGACACGCAGTTTCCTGATGATGTCCTGGTCGTTGCAGCGGGCCGATTTTGGCGAGCAGCCCTATTGGGCAACCGTGGCACTTGCGGCAATGTTGGGGCAGATCGGTCTGCCCGGCGGCGGTTTCGGCTTTGGTTATGCTTCAGCAAACGGTGTGGGAAATGCCATTCCCGATGTGAAATGGCCGTCCTTACCACAAGGGACCAACGCCATCTCCGACTATATCCCTGTCGCTCGCATTGCCGATGCGCTGCTCGATCCCGGTGGGCACTATGATTTCAACGGCGAAAGCCGCCGTTATCCCGATCTCAAGCTGATCTATTGGGCTGGCGGCAATCCCTTCCATCACCATCAGGACCTCAACAGGCTGCGCCGCGCCTGGCAGAGGCCCGAAACCATCATCATCCACGACAGCTGGTGGAACCCGCTTGCGCGCCATGCCGATATCGTCTTCCCGGCGACGACGACGCTGGAGCGCAATGATATTGCGTCATCGGCACGCGATAGGTTCATCGCGGCATCGCACGCCGTGCTGGCACCGGCCGGTGATGCCCGCGACGACCACGCGATCTTTGCAGCGCTTGCCGATCGGCTCGGCGCTGCAGAGGAATTCACCGAAGGCCGCAACACCGAATCATGGCTTCGCCAGATGTATTCAAACGCCCGTCAGATGGTGGCGGGCCTTGGTGAGGAACTGCCGGAATTTGAGCGTTTCTGGTCCGAGGGCGTGGCGATGCTGCCATCGACCCCGGAGGCCGAGCAGCAGGATCTTCTGACAGATTTCCGCCATGACCCGGATAGGCATCCGCTTGAGACGCCGTCGGGCCTGATCGAGCTTTATTCCCGAACAGTTGCGGGTTTTGGTTATGACGATTGCCTCGGACATCCGGCTTGGTTCGAGCCTCGCGAGTGGCTCGGGGCCGGGCTTGCCGAGCGCTATCCGCTTCACCTCTTGAGCAATCAGCCGAAGCGTCGCCTGCACAGCCAGTACGATGTTGCATCCCATTCCCGAGACGGAAAGGTCGGCGGTCGCGAGGTGATGCGCATGAACCCCGGAGACGCAGATGCGCGCGGGCTGGTGAGCGGCGACATGGTACGGATTTTCAACGATCGGGGCGCCTGCCTCGCCGCTGTCGAGACAAGTGACGATCTGTTGCCCGGTGTCGTGCAACTCGCCACCGGCGCCTGGTACGATCCTCTGTCCGGTCGCGATGATCCCTTGCCCCTTGAAATCCACGGGAATCCGAATGTTCTGACAGCCGACATCGGCACCTCTCGTCTCGCGCAGGGGCCAAGCGCCCAGTCCTGTCTCGTCGAGGTCGAGCGGTTCGCAGGGCCGTTGCCTCCGGTGCGCGCGTTCGACCCGCCGCCGCTTGTCGAACGCCGGTTAGAGCCCGCCCTTTGATCTCTTCTCCTACATCCAAGGAAACCTCATGACTACCACCAGGAAATCCATCTCGCCGGACGACCGGCTGCTTCAGGCCTTCGACGGAATTCAGCCCGCCACGGTCTCCGACGCAATGTTTTCGCTCGGCTTGAAGGATAGCGCGATCGATTCATCCGTCCGTCTGCTTTCGGGCAAGCGCATTCTCGGCCGTGCCCGCACAATCGGGCGCACGCCGATCACCGCAAATGCCGGTCAGACCGAGCTTGCTGCAGACTACGGTTTTGCGATCCAGCAGGTGATCGATGGCTGCACGCCTGGCAGCATCATCGTGATCGCCACGCAGGGCATCGCCTCCCATGCCAACTGGGGCGGCAACATGGCCCACCGTGCAAGCCATCTCGGTGCCGTCGGCCTGGTGACGGACGGCGCGCTGCGCGATGTGGAGGAAATGGAGGGATACGAGCTTACGATCTTCGCACAGGGCACTTCGGTTCGTGCCGGCCAGCATCGTTTTGCGACCACGGTGGCGAACAAGCCGGTCATTTGCGGCGGGGTCCATATCCGGCCCGACGACATCATTCTCGGTGATCGTGACGGCGTCATCGTCATCGCGCCGGAACACGCGGCCGATATCGCCCGAAAGTCGGCGGAACTGATCGGAACAGAGCGGGAAATGCAGGCTCATATGGATGCCGGGGCATCCCTGTTCGATGCGGTCATGAAGTTCAAGGTGCGCTGACGGCTGGCCACATGGCTCCGGTCGGTCAGACCGGAGAGAGCAAAAAACCTGCCGAAAAATGCGATCAAGAAAAGGAGCGACGATGCCAAATCCTGTTTTCAGCAACTCGGAGATATCGATCTTCGAAACAATGTCCCGGCTCGCATCGCAGCATCGAAGCATCAATCTCGGTCAGGGATTTCCGGAGGGGTTGGAGCCCGCACCGTTGATAGAGGCCGCCATCCAGGCCTTGAGAGATGGTCCACATCAATATCCACCGATGATGGGACTGCCCGCCTTACGTCAGGCGGTCACGGAAAACGCGCGTCGATTTTTCGGTCTGGAAGTCGACTGGGAAAAGGAAGTCCTGATCACGTCCGGAGCAACCGAAGCGTTGGCCGCTTCACTCCTGGCGCTGCTCAACGCCGGAGATGAAGTGATCATTTTCGAGCCCGCTTATGACAGTTATGCACCGATCATCAGGCGGGCCGGTGCCATACCCGTACCTGTCCGACTTCTGCCGCCCACATGGGATATGCCACGCGAAGAATTGCTCTCGGCAATAACCGGAAAAACGCGAGCCGTTCTTCTCAATAACCCGATGAACCCAACCGGCAAGGTCTTCTCTGCCGATGAACTCACCTTTCTTGCTGAGTTGATGGAAGAAAACGATCTGATCGCGATCTCGGACGAGGTCTATGAGCATCTCGTGTTTGACGACCGTCGCCATATCTCGCTTTTTTCGATACCTGGCATAAGAGACAGGGTTGTCCGGATAGGATCGGCAGGAAAGTCATTCTCCTTGACTGGCTGGAAGGTCGGCTATGTTACCGCGGATGCCAAGTTGCTGCAGCCGATCACGCGGGCCCATCAATACATCAACTTCTCAACGCCGCCCGCGCTGCAGGCTGCCGTTGCCGTGGGGCTTCAATTGCCCGGTTCCTATTTCAATGAACTGCGCCAATCATTGCAGAACCGGCGAAATTTTCTGACCAATGGATTGCGGGCTGCGGGATTTGATGCACTTGGGTCAGCGGCGACCTATTTCGTCACCGTCGATTTAAGCGGCGGCGAACAGCAGGATGATTTTACGTTCTGTACCCGTCTAACGACTGAGGCAGGGGTGACGGCAATCCCGGTGTCGGCGTTCTACAGTACATGTGCCGTCAAAACCTTGGCCCGCTTTTGCTTTGCCAAGCAGCAGATGACGCTTCAAGAGGCGATCATAAGGCTCCTAAAATGGCGCGGTCTTCCGCAATCGAATATCCAACCGATCATCCAGGCGCTTTCAGACGAAGTTGCGTTGACACCAACATCAATTCCTTCCGCGGGCGCAGATTTGACCGAGCTTTTGGCGAGGACATACTGACAACCTGACCACAACGGCTCTTCAGAATACGTCGCACATGTGGGGCTGGCCTAGGATGCGCGTCGCGACAGGAGGCCGCCAAAAGAACCGGATTTCAGCGCTTGATACAGTATTGGCTTGAAGCTTGAAGGGACAGGTCTGAATGGAAAAAGGCCACGTGAAGTGGAATCGCGGTTTGCTCGTTCAAATGGCAGGTTTGTTCGCAAGCATTGGGCATGAAATGCGTTCTGTGTCGCACATTCTCGGAGAAAAGGGGCGTAAGTCCGTGATACCGGAAAAAGGCCAAGACCCGACTGCGTGCTCAACAGATCAGTTCCTTCCATATTAGGCCAGGAGCTTGATCCCGAGCTTTGGTGCAATCTTATCCATTCAATGGAAGGGAAGCACTATGGGTCGGGTTTTTCCCGGAAGCTGCACCGCGACACAGGCGGTTCGCCGAGCGATACAACATAGTCAATGGAGCCTGAGTGTAGGCCGGGCGCGGCAACATCACTCAGAAAATCGTCGCCAAATGGAAGATACGAGCTTCGGTGGCGGATCTGCCGGCTGATCCGAAAGGGCCGAAGTCAACGGCGCTGTCCAGTGATGACAAGGCGATCATCGTTTGCGTTCCGTCGGCATATCTTCACCTCGGGCACGGCCTACATACCGGTGTCGATCGGCTTCAGATTTATCCGCTCGATCGAAGCGTGGTTCATCTCGACGCGGGATGTGGTCCTCGGGCCATTATGGGCCTGGCATGACAATTGCGTCTCTGTTTCCATCGAAAGGAATTTCAGTGGAAATCAAGCCCATCCGGTATTTCGTCACCGTGGCCCGACACAAGAGCTTCAGCAAAGCCGCCACGGAACTCTCGATCGCCCAACCTGCCATCAGCCGCCAGATACAGCTTCTTGAGGAAGAACTTGGGGTAAAGGTCCTCTTCAGAACGACAAGGGGCGTAGAGCTGACGCCAGCAGGTGAGGAACTCTATCGTCAGGGAATGGAAATAATCGAGAGCGTCGATCAACTGACCCGTTCACTGCGTTCCCGGGCAGGCCGGTTGCATGGAAAAGTATCGATTGGCATTCCTCCCTCCTGTTCGGAATTGCTGGCGCCGCTGATCGTCAGCCAATGCCAGATCGAGTTGCCGGATGTGGAACTTCGCATCATCGAGGGGCTGACGGTTTTCCTTGAAGACTGGCTTGGTTCGGGACGCATCGATATGGCAATCCTTTCGGGCATTCCGATGAAGCCTTCGACGCTTTATTCCGCATTTGCAGAGGAGGAGCTCGTGCTGGCCGGACCTGCAAAGACGATCGGCAACGATGCAGCGGAGATCGGCACCGAAGACCTTTGTGCTCTTAATCTCATCATGGCCAAGGCCTTTCGTCTCGGCGTCGCCGAACAGTTGGGCATCGACGTTCAGCAGCTGCGCTGTGCGATGGAAATAGACAGCATTCCGGCGATCAAGAAAATCGTCGCCTCCGGCTACTACGCCACCATCCTTCCTCGCTCGCTGATTACCGACATAGATTTCGATGCCGGGATCAGGGTGCGAAGCATGGGCTCGCGCCCGAAGCGCAGCCTGTTCATTGGCGCACATCCACGCCTGGCGACTTCATCCGCCATTCGGGCTGTTCGGGATGTTCTTCTCGGGCCAGTCCGAAGTGAGCTGGTCTCGCCCGAATTTGACGGTAGAGAGCCACGCTTCAATCTTTCTGCAAATCGCGCCGTCGTCGGCAAACTCGAAGAACTCCCGGCATAAGTCTTATAACGGGAATGTCTTGGCCAGCGCTTCTGAATGCCTCTAACTTTCATATCAGTTATCGGAACCGGCGAATATCGGGGTGGTTCGAGGATGGATCGGCCTCTTGGGGGATGCGTGGTTTTGCCCCGCATCCCGCTCTTCTCGATAACGATGCCCGGTGACCGATAAGTCGGATCTAAAACAATAAAGGGAACAGGTCGTGAAAATAACCCGCAGGATGATGATGGGAGTAAGTGCCGCCACATGGCTGGGACTTTGTGGCGTGACGCATGCCCAGGAGGACAAGAAGGTTACGATCGTCCTCAGCACGACCGACCAGGATATTTCCTACGAGCCCTATGGACCGCTGCCGGCGCAGCTCGGCTTCTACAAGGACCAGGGTCTTGATGTGAATGTCGAGACGGCCAATACGACCGGGCAGGTGATCCAGTTGTTGCTGTCCGGCAAGGCGCAGTTCGGTCAGGTTTCTCCCGATGCGCTGCTTCTGACGGCAGACCATGGGGATGTCCCGCTCAAGATGGTCTATGTCCTGATCCGCAAAATGATCTATTCAGCGGCGGTTCTGCCCGACTCCAAGATCCAGACCTACGGCGACTTCAAGGGCAAGACGATCGGCTATCCCGCCTACCTGCCGTCGCTGGTCTCCTATATCGACAATCGCATGTCCGAATTCGGCAGTTCTTCCAAGGATACCAAGGAAGTCGACGCAGGGTATGGCGTCACCGCCATGGAAGCGCTGAAATCCGGCACCGTCGACGGTTTCGTCGCGTGGCCGGGGCTCTTTGCGGCCTACCAGAATGCCGGATATAAATTCCGGGTCCTGCCGGAAGCCGACTGGCAGTCGCAATATTACGGTATCGGCCTCGTTGCCCGCGCCGATTTCATCGAGAAAAATCCAGATCTCGTCGAGAAGATCGGTCGCGGCCTGGCACAGTCCGCCGTGTTTCTGAAGCATAATGCTCCGAGCGTTGTCGATACTTTCTGGCAGAGTTATCCGGCCCGCGCGCCGCTTCCCGGTGAAGATTCCGATACGCGCCGCAAGCAGGAAATCAACGTGCTTGCAGCGACGATGAATCAGATGCGGATCGATCAGCTGCCGGACGATTTCAAATGGGGGTCTCAGGACAAGGAGACCTGGGAACGCCACGTAGCGCTTCTGAAAAGAACGGGGCAGCTGAAGAACGACATCGATGTGACCAAGTATTTTACCAATGAATTCAGCGCCAAGTATAATGAATTCGATCATGCTGCGATCGTCGAGAAGGCCAAGTCCAAGTAAATCATGAGTGCCATCAGCCCCATAGGTGAAAACGGGTCGGCGATCGCGGCGATCAATGTCTCCGCCATATCGAAGACCTTCAAGTCCCGGAACGGAGAGGAGGTCATTGCCCTCTCCGACACCGATTTCAAACTGCAGCAAGGCGAATTCGTCTCCATCGTCGGCCCGAGCGGATGCGGCAAGTCAACCGTCATGCGCATCATCGCGGGCCTGATCGAGCCGACCAAGGGTGGCGTTTTCCTCAACGGAAGCGTCATTGACGGCCCATCGCAGAATGTCGGGATCGCGTTCCAGCGCCCGGTTCTTCTGCCATGGCTGTCGGTCGCGAAGAACATCGCCTTGCCTGCAGAACTGGCGGGCAAAATGCCGAAGGCGGCGATCGACGAGCGGGTCAAGCTGCTGCTGGAAATCATCAAGCTGCCGGGCAGCGGGAGCCGGTATCCGTCAGAGCTGTCCGGCGGCATGCAGCAGAGAGTGTCGATTGCCAGAGCGCTGATGGCGGAACCCTCGGTTCTTCTGATGGACGAGCCGTTCGGTGCGCTCGATGCTTTGACGCGCGAGCATATGCATGACGAACTTTTGGCGATCTGGGGTCAGAACAGCTCGACCGTCGTGTTCATCACCCATGACATAACGGAGGCGGTCTATCTCTCCGATCGGGTTCTCGTCATGGCCGCAAAACCTGGCCGGGTGATTGCCGACATCAAGATCAATCTGCCGCGACCGCGTCGTCCCGATTTGAGGGGAGATCCCGAGTTTGCTCGCATGAGCGCCGCGATCCGAGAGCTCATTCCCCATTAACGGCAGTCGCCTGACGGCCCGCCGGGTCGCAAACAGTGAAGAGAATTGTTGTGTCCATGAAAGCAGCTGCCCTTTTCATCGCAGCGAAATTCGCCCAGGTTGCCGCGGCTGTCATCGTCTGGCAGTTCATCGTGACGGCGCTTGCGGTCGATCCGCGTATCCTTCCGCCGCCCGACGCCGTCGCCTTGATGCTGTGGGCCCAGATCACCAGTGGCGCAATTATCCAGGCAGGCTGGATCACGCTGCAGGAGACCGTCATCGGCTTCGTCATCGGTTCGGTGCTCGGGATCGCACTCGCCGTTCTTCTGTCTGAAATAGACATTCTGAGGAGACTGCTGCAGCCCTATATCGTCGCACTCCAGGCCGTGCCAAAAGTGGCAGTGACACCATTGTTTCTGATCTGGTTCGGCTTCGGTCTGGAATCGAAGGTTGCCCTTGTCATCAGCATTCTGTTCTTCCCTGTCCTGGTCAACACGATGGCGGGGTTGGCGAGCACGAGCGAAGACCAGATCGAACTGATGCGGGCCTATGGCGCGACACGTTGGCAGATGCTGATGCGCCTCAAGATCTATGTCGCCTTGCCCTATATCTTCGCTGCGTTCGAAGTCAGTCTGGTTCTCGCGCTGACGGCCGCGGTGGTGGCCGAACTTCTTGGCTCGGGAACGCTTGTGGGACTTGGTACGCTGATCAAGATCTACGATGCGCGAATGAATTCGGCAGGCATGTGGGCGGTGCTGATCGTTCTGTCATTGCTCGGCGTTGCGATGCACGGACTGGTCGTGCAGGCGAAGAACAGACTTATCAGCTGGGATCGGAAGGCCTGAACCCGCGATTATCCGCGTGGGGGAATGCTCCCACGCTCAACAGATTACCTGAAATTTGATCAACAGGAGTATAGACCATGGCAAAGCGAGCAATCGCTGTGGGAGATGTTTTGCCTTCTTTCGAGGCATATCCGATTGCAGTTGAAGCCGACGGGCTTCTCTATATCAGCGGTCTGCGCGGCGGACGGCCGGATGCGACGCCGACACGGTTCGACGAACTTCCCGCCTCCTTCCAGACGCAGGCGCAGGGCTTCACCATGGCAGACGCCATGGAAGGCGCATTTTCCGCCGATGCCTGGACGGTGCATGAAAACCTCGAAAAGGTCATGGTCGCTGCTGGCAGTGATGGCAGCCAGGTGCTGCGCCAGCATGTCTGGCAGAAGGACAAGCGCTTTTTCCCGCAATATGAGCGGGTTCGGATCGAGTGGCAGAAAGTGCCGTCGCCAAGCTCCGGCCTCGGCGTCGCGGATATCGCTGGCCGGTTCGGCCGATATTATGGCATCGATGCGCTGGGCGTCGTGCCGGGCAAGAACGAGCTTTACCCGGAACGCGCAACCGTCCGGACCTTCGATAACAAGGATCTGCCGAGCGCATCCTATTATTCGCAGGCAGTTCGCTGCGGTCCCCTGATCTTCCTTGCCGGTCATATTCCGATCCAGACGGACAAGCCCGGCAAGCCGCTGGTTCGCTCCTATGACGACGTGCCGGCCGAAGGCCAGATCCTGATGACGGGTCGCAGCCACCCGGACAGCCGTCACGGCCCCATCGCTGCCCAGACCTGGTACACTTATGACCAGATCCGCAAGAACCTGGCGGCCCAGGGCCTGTCGATGGACGATATCATCCAGGTGACGATCTTCCTGCAGGACATCCGCGATTTCGGTGCTTTCCACAAGGTTCACCGTCATTTCTTCCCGGAAGGCGGCCCTGCGATGACCGTGACCGGCTTCGACGAGGTCGGCCATCGCGGCACGCTGATCGAGATCGAGCCAACGGCGCTCGACCCGGAACACAAGATCAGGCCGAAATCGGTGGAATGGCCGATCGTAGCCCCCTTCGCTGGTCCGGCGGCGGTCATTGGCGGCAATGTCGCCTTCTTTGCCGGCATGCTCGGATTGGACGTCGAGGGGCATCTGGTTCGCGACGCACGCGATATCGAGGATGAATCCGGGCAGCGGATCGTTGCTGATCTCGAAGCACGGGAACGGGTTCCGGGTCTCGCGGCCCAGTGCTGGGCTTCTTGGGCGTTGCTCCGCGACACGATGAAAAATGCCGATATGCCGCTCACCGCACTGACGAAGACCACGGTCTATCTGCGTGATGCGGAAGATCTCGTCATCTACGAAGCTGTTCGCTCCTGCTTCATCAATGACGATCTGCCAGCGTTCGACTGCGTTATCGTTCACGGTCCTGGCCCCGTCGCAGAAGCGCTCGTTCAGATCGAAGCGATCGCATCGACCTCAGATGTTTGATGCCAGCCTTTTAGCAAGCTGGGGTTTCGCCCTTGCCTGCATGGTCGTCTTCGTCGGCTCGATGCTGCAAGCCGTAACGGGTTTCGGGTTCGCGATGTTTGCCGCACCATTGCTGGCAGCCATCTCGCCCGATCTGGTTCCGGGCCCTGTGCTGCTCCTGACCCTCATCTTCACGATGGGGGTCATCCGCCGCGAGTGGAAGAATGTCGACTGGTCAGGCCTATGCTGGATACTGGCCGGTCGGTTGCCCTTCACGCTACTGGCGGTCCTCGTGATGGGTTATGTCTCACGGGACATGACGACGATCGTCTTTGCGATCTTCGTTCTGACCGGTGTCGCGCTCAGCCTCACCCGTTTGAGGATCGAGCCCAGTCCGCTGGCGCTCCTTATTACCGGTGGGCTTGCGGGCTTCTTCGGGACGGTGACATCGATCGGCGCACCGCCGCTGGCGCTAATCTATCAGCATCAGAAGAGCAGCACCGTCCGCGGAACGCTGGCGATCAATATCGTGGTGGGCTGCGCCTTCTCGCTGATCATGCTGTTCCTGTTCGGCAATATCGGGTCACAGGATCTGGTGCGGGCATCGGCGCTGGTCCCCGCATCGATGATCGGACTATTCTCTTCCTCGTTGATCGTGACGCGGATCAACGACCTTCTTCTTCGCCGGCTATTGCTGGTCATTGTCGCTGTCGCTGCGATTTTCGTCCTGCTGCGAACCGTGTTCTAGACGCTGGCGGGCCGGCATCGATGAGAATGAGGATGCGCGAGCGAGAAGCCCGGCAGAGCCGGACGAGAAGCAAAACGCTCCATCGCGTAACGGGCTGCATTCCGCCAGTCCGCCCTGCCGCTGACTGAGCCTTCATCCGTAGGCCTGTCAGGTCGTAGTCCAGCCCACATGCCCATTCACAATCGGTGGCAGTTTCCAGTAGATAATCAACTTGGCCAAGTAGGGCCGCATATTCTCCAGAACTCACTTGGAGGCGGGGTCGCTGTGATCCGCCGCTAGCAGAATCCCGGTACCTCGCTCGAAATCGTGCGATGGCCGGCTTTCGCTGTAAATATTGGCATTGGCGACGTCATCTCAAAAACTGGTTGCTTGTCCATTGTGGCGAGGGCGACATGCCGACAATCGCCCCGGTTAACCAGCCATTCCGCACATTCCAGCTGACGATGGCGGTATCTAGCCGTGAACATTCTCTGCGCAGACCGTTCACCGGCAACTCATGAAACTATGCAAGGCGGGTCGATGATCCTGCTTCCACCACGAGTAATGTGAGAGACGCAATCTGGCTAAGGTTAGATGCAATCGTTTCCATTTCATAAACGCCGATTTTGGCTGATGCTAGGATCGCACCAACGATCGCACTGCGTTGCCCAAGTACCCCTGCAAGATCTCGACAAATTGGTTGGCGCCATCGGATGTACGCAAGGCGAGACCAATTTTCCCCAGTTTCGGGAGCCTTGAATCCTTATACCGGACAACACCTTCAGGTGCGGCAATAGGCACTCTGCAGGTGACGCCCAGTCCTGCTGCAACGGCGGACCAAAGACCGGTCACACTTGTTGTCGCGACTGTGATCCGCGTAGCCTCCCGCGCCTTGGAAAGCTCATCGATGCCGAGGTCGCGAAACAGACAGGGAGACTGCAAAACGACAATCGGCAAAGACAGCTTCGGATCGCTTGTAAATGACTTTGCCGCCATCCATTCAATCGGGAATGTCGCGATCGGCTCTGGAGACGCAGTTTCTGTACTCGCTATCCAGTGCAGTGCGATGTCCACTTCGGCAGCCTCGACCTTTTCGATTATCTCGCTGTTGCGCAGGACCTGCGTTTCGGTCGAAATTCCGGGATGAGCAGACATGAAGGACGACAACAAGGGCGGCAGCCATGTTTCAGCCAGGTCCGCAGGCACGGCAAGCTTGATTGTCTGGTCGGCCATCGCGCCGGCTATGATACGCAATCCCTCGTCGTTTGCCGACACGATCCTTTCGGCATAGGGGAGCAGCTTGCGCGCGTGCTCCGTCGGCACCACTCCGCGACCCGCACGACTGAACATCTTCACGCCAAGCATTAGCTCAAGCCGCTGAATCTGAAGCGTGACGGTCGAGGGGCTTTTCCCGCGGATGACCGCTGCCTTTGCCAGGCTCTGTTCGCGCATGCTCTCGATAAAGGTTCTCAACACATCGACGTCGAAGTTCGTTTCAATCTCTGCCACTGCAATGGTCCGTCAACTCAACTTGTGATGGTCTGATACTACGCTTTTTGGGAGTTTTGCCAAAGCAAATTGTTTTTTATAAATCGTTTGATATTTGAAAAGTTTGTGCGTGCCTCGATCCGTAGTTTGTCGATAGAGTTTATCGACATTCAGTTCGCCGCAGTGGCGACTTCAACAAGCGGAGTGAGAGCTTCATGCGCATTATTATCAGATCGATCGGTCTCGCAGCTGCGGTCGCGGCGTCTGTTTCCGGCATTGCCGTTTCATCGGCGGCAGCAGACTGGAAGCCTGAACGGCGAGTAGAAATCGTTCTGGGTACCGGTGCCGGTGAAGGCGGACTCAACCGCACCGCCCGGTTCCTGCGCGAATGGCTGGTCAGCAAGGGCAAGATACCGGAAAGCAGTATCGTTCTGAACAAGCCAGGTGGTGGCCACGCGCTGGCGCTGGCCTACACCGCAAGCCATGAAGGCTCGGCTGAATATATTCAGCTCGTCAACACGCCGCTCATCACCAACAACATCCTCGGTCGCAGCCCCATCACCTATGAGCAGTTTACGCCGCTGGCGCTTCTCTACGACGAGGAAGTGACCTTCACCGTTGCCAAGGATTCAAAGATCAAGGATGCGCAAGACCTTCTGGCGAGATTGAAGGCCGATCCGGGTTCGGTCGTGTTTTCGACAGCGACCGGTCTTGGAACCGTGCAGCATATCGCAACGCTTGCGGTGGCGAAGAGCGCTGGCGTCGACCTTCATTCGGGCCAGCTGAAGACGGTCAACTTTTCCTCCGGCAATGCCGAGGCAATCACGGCGGCGCTTGGCGGTCGTATCGATGTGGTTGTGTCTTCCCCGTTACCCGTTCGCCCGTTCGTCGAATCCGGCGACATGCGAGTCATCGCCGTTGCCAGCGAAGAGCGCGGCAAGGGTTTCCTCAAGGATGTTCCGACCTGGAAAGAGCTGGGCGTCGATTCCCGCATCACGGCCTGGCGTGCTTTCGTCGCTCCAAAGGGGCTGAAACCCGAGCAGGTGAAGTTCTGGAACGACACGCTCGCGGAACTGTCCACTTCGCCGGAATGGGCGAAGGAACTGGCCGATACCGGCGGAAATGTCCGCTATCTCGACAATGAAAAGACCGGTGCGTTCTTCAAGAGCGAGACCGAACGCTACAGCAAGGTCTATCAGGGCCTTGGGCTGGAAGCGCAGGCAGCGAAGTGATCCGGTCATGAATGTGTCACCCCGCAAATCGAGCACTTCAGGCTCGAAGCAATGGATCGGCAGGCTGCCGCCGGAAGCCCGGCTCAGCATCGCACTTGCGGGGATCACCTGCGTGGTGGCCGCAGCCTACCTTTACAGCACAAGCCTCCTGCATGTGCCCGAGATGGTCGATCCGGTAGGCCCGGCCACCTTCCCCTACCTGATCGGCATATGCCTTTTGCTCTGCGCTGCCGGACTGGTCTTCGAAGGTGTGTCGAAAGGACGGGGGCAGCTCCCGCCGCAAGATGTTCGCGAGAAAAAGCCGATCTCTGACTATCTCGTCAGTGTCGGAACGATTGTCTGGACGCTGATCTATTTCGCAGCGTTTGATCGGGTCGGTTACGTTGTCTCGACGGCGGTGTTTCTGCTTGGCCTGATGAGTGTCTTTTATCGCGGCTTCCACATCACCAACCTGCTTGTTTCGGTCGGATTTGCGATTGTGAGCTACGTGCTTTTCACGCGGTTCTTCGAGGTTGTTCTACCGCCGGGACCATTTTTCGGAGGCGTGCTCTGATGGAACTCGGCGCTACCTTTTTCGATGGCCTTGCGATCGCCATCCAGCCGCACAATCTCGCCTATACCGTCATCGGGTGCCTCATGGGCACGATCGTCGGCATCCTGCCCGGGCTTGGTCCGTCGGCGGGCATGGCGCTGCTGATCCCCGTCATCTACGGCATGGATCCGGCCGGCGCGCTGATGATGGTCGCGGCCATCTATTACGGGGCGATGTATGGCGGCTCCGCGACGTCGATCCTGTTGAACACGCCGGGCGAGTCGTCATCGGTGATGACGACTCTCGATGGCTATCAGATGGCCAAGAATGGCCGCGCCGGCGCCGCGCTTGCGGTATCCGCAATCGGTTCTTTCATCGCGGGCACGGTCGGGATCCTGTTGCTCGGCCTGCTTGCCAAGCCGCTGTCCCTGCTTGCGCTCAAGTTCGGCCCACCGGAATATTTCACCCTGATGGTCTTTTCGATGACGTCCGTTGCCTCGCTGGGCGGCAAGTCAGTGGCGCGCGGAATGTTGTCGATGCTGCTCGGCCTTGCCATCGCGACAATCGGCATCGACCTTCAGAGCGGGCTTCCGCGTTTCACCGGTGGTAATGTCAATCTTCTCGACGGGGTGGATTTTGTCCTGGCAGCCGTCGGCATGTTTGCCTTGTCGGAAGTTTTTCTCAGTCTGGAATCGCATATCCGAAGCCCCGCCGAGCTGATCGGCATCAAGGGCCGTCTCTGGCTCAGCCGGGAAGAATGGTCCCGTTCGATCTGGCCGATCCTGCGCGGAACGGCGATCGGTTTCGTCAAGGGCGTTTTGCCGGGCGGCGGTGCGACGATCTCCACGGTCATCTCGTACAATCTCGAACGTTCGCTGTCGCCACGCCGCAAGGAATTCGGCACCGGTATGATCGAGGGCGTCGCCGGGCCTGAAGCGGCAAACAATGCGGCGAGCTCCGGGTCGATGGTTCCTTTGCTCGCGCTGGGTATCCCGGGATCCGGTGCCACGGCCGTGCTTCTCGGAGCCTTTGTCATTCTCGGGATACAGCCCGGGCCACTGATGATGAGCCAGCGCCCGGACGTGTTCTGGAGCATGGTCAGCAGCATGTATATCGGCAATGTCGTGCTCTTTTTGCTCAACCTGCCGCTGATCTTCATCTTCGTTCGGCTGCTCTATATCCCTGCCGGCGTGCTTCTGCCGCTGATCATCGCCATCGCCACGATCGGCGTCTATGCCACCAATACCAGCGCTTTCGACCTCTATCTGGTCCTCGGGTTCGGTATTCTCGGTTATATCTTCAAGAAAATCGACGTTCCCGTCGCGCCCATGGTGCTGGCGCTTGTCCTGGGTGGATCGATGGAACAGTCGTTCCGCCAGTCGATGACGATATCCGGGGCCGATCCGTCGATTTTCCTCAGCACGGGGATCGCCGTCTTCTTCCTGGTGCTCAGCGTTGGTGCGCTTGCCATCTCCACATTGATGCCGCTGTTTCTCGGACGTGAATCCCGTTCGGTTCTTGCGGAAGGAGCCGGCGATGTCTGATCTCGTACGGTTCAAGCAACATGCTGGCGATCCGCACGATGGAGCTGATTGGCTTTCGCGGGCAAGGGAATTGTCGCAGACGTTTGCTGAAGGCGCGGCCCTGGTTGATCGTGCAGCGGTCTTCCCTACAGAAAACTTCTCCCGCCTGAGGGATCATGGCCTTCTCGCGTTGACGGCGCCGTCTGCATGGGGTGGCGGTGGGGCTGGCCTGTCGGATGCATCACGGGTCATCATCGAAATCGCCAAGGGCGAACCGTCAACCGCGCTCATCCTTTTCATGCAATATGTAAATCTCGCACTGCTGCCGAGGGGAAGGGCGCCCGAGCATATCGCCCGGCAAATCGTCGGTGATGCCGTCGCCTCGGGCTCCCTGATAAACTCGCTGAGGGTCGAGCCCGATCTCGGCAGCCCCGCACGCGGCGGATTGCCGGAGACGACCGCGCGGCGAACGGAACATGGCTGGCGCCTTTCTGGCACCAAGATCTACTCGACAGGCAGCACGGGACTGACCTGGATGCTGGTCTGGGCCCGAACGGATGAGCCGGAAATCCGCGTCGGCCGTTTCCTGGTACCCGCCAACGCGGCCGGAATTTCCATCAAGCCAAGCTGGAACACGCTGGGAATGCGCGCGACGGTCAGTCATGCGGTAACCTTCCGGGACGTCGAGCTTGCCTTCGATGCGGCTGTCGATATCAGTCCTGCAGCCGAACAGCGTGGCAAGGAGCCGCTGGAAAGCGCCTGGAGCGCCTGCCTGCTCGGCTCTGTCTATCACGGCATCGCGCTCTCTGCCCGCGATTGGCTGGTCGGTTTTCTGAACAGCCGGAAACCTTCCAACCTCGGTGCGCCTCTCTCTTCCTTGCCGCGGGTGCAGGAGGCGCTTGGCCGTATCGAGGAGAAACTGTTTTGCAATGAGCAACTGCTCGCGCGCCTCGGGCAACGCGTCGATGAAGGCGATGTGCTCCCGCCCAGCCATCCCGGCTTTCTCAAAAGCATCGTGACTGAAAACGCGATTGCCGTGGTCGAGGAGGCGCTGAAACTCACCGGCAACAACGGGATCAGCCTCGACAATCCGCTGGAGAGGCATCACCGGAACGTGCTTTGCGGCCGGATCCATACGCCGCAACAGGATGCCGTTTGGACGGCGGCCGGACGCGCGCTCAGTATCAAATCTTAGGTATTCAGGAGAGCATCATGCCAGTCGAATTCACCGGCTATGTCGGGCATTTCAATTCATCGGAGACCATGAAGCGACAAAGTTCCGCACTTGATGTCGGCCATATCGAGTCCGTTGCCAAAGCCCATGAATATGTCGGGTTCGATCGGGTTCTCGTGGCCTTCAATTCGAATTCCGCCGAAAGCATCATGATCGGCCATCATGTGGCGGCCGTGACGGAGCACCTGAAGCTGATGATCGCGCATCGCCCCGGTTTCACGGCGCCGACGCTTGCCGCCCGCCAGTTGGCAACACTCGACCAGTTTTCGAAGGGACGCATCGGCGTCCATATCATCACCGGCGGCAATGACGCGGAGCTTGCACAGGATGGCGACCATCTGACCAAGGACGAGCGTTATGCCCGCACAGGCGAATATATAGAGGTTCTGCGCCGCGAATGGCGCGAGGCGCAACCCTTTGATTTTGATGGTCACTACTATCAGGTCAAAAAAGGTTTCGGCGATGTCAAACCCCATAACGGTTCCAGCATCCCGATCTTTTTCGGCGGCGCCTCCGATGCAGCCTTGGTCGTTGCCGGTGCACATGCCGATATCTACGCGCTATATGGCGAGACCTACGAACAGGTCGAGGAACTGACGGCGCGGGTAAGGACTGCTGCTGCCCCGTTTGGCCGCACACCTAAGTTCAGCGTTTCGCTGCGGGTGATCCTCGCCGATACCGAGGAAAAGGCTTGGCAGAAGGCCGGCACGATCCTTGAGCAAGCATCTGCGCTTCGCCAGGCGGGCGGCAACAGCCAGTCGCCGCACAACATCCGTCGCAAACGTAAAGAAGGCGAGGTGCCGCCGAATGAAGGCTCGCGCCGGTTGCTTGCGGCCGCCGAAAAAGGCGAGCGTCTCGACAAGTGCCTGTGGACGGGCATGGCCAAACTGACCTCCGCACAGGGCAATTCGACGGCACTGGTCGGAACGCCGGACCAGGTGGCCGATGCCATCCTCGGTTATTATGAACTGGGCGTCGAGACCTTCCTTGTGCGCGGTTTTGATCCGCTCGTCGATGCAATCCAGTATGGGCGTGAACTGCTTCCGCGTGTTCGGGCGCTTGTCGCCGAGCGTGATCGAGACGCCGCCCCGCCCTCGATTGCAGCAGCCTGAGACGATTTAAAGGAAACTCATCATGAGCATCGAATTCATCGGCTATATCGGTCATTTCAATTCGTCTGAAACGATGCGGCGTACAGGGCCTGCGCTAGATATCGACCACATCGAAACAACGGCAAAGCTCAACGAATATGTCGGGTTCGACCGCGCGCTTGTCGCCTTTCATTCCACATCCGCCGACAGCATCCTCATCGGTCAGCGTGCCGCACAGGTGACCGAGCGACTGAAGCTGATGATCGCGCATCGCCCGGGCTTTACCGCGCCCACACTTGCCGCGCGTCAGCTTGCCACTCTCGACCAGTTTTCCAAGGGCCGCACTGCTGTCCACATCATCACCGGTGGCAACGATGCGGAGCTGGCGCAGGATGGCAACCTGCTCACCAAGGACGAGCGCTATGCGCGTTCATCGGAATATATCGAAGTGTTGCGACAGGAATGGACCGCCTCCGCGCCGTTCGATTTTGAGGGCACCTATTACAAGGTGAATGGCGGTTTCGGCGATGTGAAGCCCGTCGATCCGAAAGGCATACCCGTGTTCTTTGGCGGAGCATCCGATGCCGCGATCGCCGTCGCCGGGCAGCATGCCGACGTTTATGCCCTGTGGGGCGAGACCTATGATCAGGTTGCTGAGCTTCTGGGACGCGTCAATGCTGCCGCCGCCCCGTTTGGCCGCAAACCGGCCTTCAGCGTATCGTTCCGGCCGATCCTCGCAGACACCGAGGAAAAGGCCTGGGCCAAAGCCGATGCCATCCTTGAGCGAGCAAAGCTCTTGCGCAGTAGCGGTGGCGACGGCCGAGCACCCAATAACGTGCGCCAGACGACCGGCGTCGCACCGGCCCCGCAGAACGAGGGATCGCGACGACTACTCGAAGCCGCAGCCAAGGGACCGCGCCTCGACAAATGCCTGTGGACCGGCATTGCAGCCCTGACCGGTGCCAAGGGCAATTCCACCGCGCTGGTCGGGACGCCGGATCAGGTCGCGGACGCGCTGGCCGATTACCACGACCTCGGCGTCGACCACTTCCTGTTGCGGGGCTTCGATCCCGTCGCCGACACCACGCAATACGGGCGCGAACTCATTCCTGCGACCCGAAAGCTCATAGCCGAACGCGCTGCCCGCAGAAACGAGGCCGCGTAACCCGGCCCGGAAAGACATGATGCAATTATTCTTTTCTCCCACCTCGCCTTACGCGCGCAAGGTGATCATCGTCGCGATCGAAACTGGCCTTGCCGACCGCATCGAGAAGATCGATGCAAAACCGCATCCGATAGAGCGCGACCGGGCCGTCGTTCGGAAAAATCCGTTGGGCAAGGTCCCGACGCTCGTCACCGATGATGGGGACGTGCTGTTCGACAGCCGGGTCATCTGCGAATATCTCGCCTCGATCTCCGGCGATACGCGGATCTTTCCGCCGACCGGTGTGGGGCGCTGGGAGGCACTTTCGATACAGGCCCTGTCCGACGGCATTCTGGATGCGGCGCTGTTGATCCGTTATGAAGAGACGTTGCGGGCGTCCGATCTCCAGTCGGCACCCTGGAAAGTCGGACAGTGGGAGAAGCTCACCTGCGCGCTTGATGCGCTGGAGGCCAGGGTGGCATCCTTCTCACGAGAACCAGATATCGGCCTGATCTCGATCGCATGCGCGCTAGGTTATCTGGACTTCCGTTTCACAACGTTCGACTGGCGCAGTTCCCACACCAATCTAGCTGGCTGGCTTGCAAAGTTCGAAAAAAGCGAAAGCATCGTCCAGTCTCGCCACAGCTTGCCAGCCTGAAGAAATTTCAAGGAGCACACCATGTCCGACCATCATCACCATGACCACGAGCACGGCCATGATCATTCGCACGAACACGACCCCGACCGCTGGAAGCACAATGGCGTGCGCGTCATCAAAGGTGACCAACTCGACGCCAATACGGCACAGACACCCGGCATGTTCCGGCAGGCTGCGATCAACCATGCACGCGTCGGCGCCCAGAAAATCTGGGCCGGCACGGTTGCTATCGAACCCAATGCGAAAACTGGCGTACACCATCACGGCGCGCTCGAAAGCGTGATTTTCGTCATCCGTGGCAAGGCTCGGATGCGCTGGGGCGATCGTCTCGAATATGTTGCAGAGGCAGGTCCTGGGGATTTTATTTTCGTGCCGCCTTACGTGCCTCATCAGGAGATCAACGCTGATCCGAACAATGTGCTGGAATGTGTCCTTGTCCGCTCGGACAACGAGGCGGTGGTCGTGAACATCAGCGATGTCGATCCTGTGGAACAGCCTGAAGCCGTCTACTGGGTCGATCCCATCCACAAACATCCGGACGCAAAATAGTCGCCCGTCGTCATCCAGCCGTCACTTTCAACAGAGAACACACCATGCCCAGACCCCTCGCATCACTTTCCGGATCGACCGTCGTCCTGCTCCTTGTTCCGACACTTGCCTTCGCCCATCCGGGTCACGGGGACAGCGGTTTCACGGCAGGTTTCCTTCATCCCGTATTCGGTATCGATCACGTATTGGCGATGCTGCTCGTCGGACTGATTGCAGCGCGTATCGGCGGCCAGGCCCTGTGGCTTCTGCCCGCAAGCTTCGTCTGCATGATGATTGCGGGAGGTGTTTTGGGTGCAAGCGGCATGGCTCTCGATCATCTCGAACTCGTCATCGCTGCTTCATTGGTGGCGTTCGGTGCAGCTGCTGCTACCAGCCTTCGAATTCCACTCTTCGTCTTGTCTTTGGCAACCGGTGGGTTCGCCTTGTTTCATGGTTATGCTCACGGCGTAGAAATGCCTGTTGCGGCTGACGCGATGACCTTTGCTATCGGGTTCGTCGCCGCAACCTTTGTATTGCATGCTGCGGGCATCGCCCTATGGTTCGGCGTAGTGCGCTACAGCAGCCGGCCCCACCTTGTCGGTCGCATTGCCGGGATCGGCAGTGCGTTTCTCGGCCTGCTCTTCGCCGCAGGCCTTGCCTGACGCACAACTAAGGGTCAGCTATGAAGGGGCTAAGCAAGCCCCGACGTCAGACACGACAATCAGACTAGACGAGGAGGGACTTTTCTGGCTCACGATCATCTTTGAAGGATTTGTTACGCATCTCATCCCGGATTTAATCGGTTGAGATGCTTCATTCTATTTGGGGGCGTCATGCTAGCCCCAAATTTAATCAGAAACCGACAGGGATCACCCATATGACGACGATCAAACGTATCGTTCTGGTGAGCAGGCCAACTGGTGAGCCGACGGCCGAGAACTTCAGACTGGAAGAAACCAATCTTGAGGATGCGAACGAAGGTGAGGTGACCGTTCGCGTTCTCTATCTCTCGCTCGACCCTTACATGCGCGGACGAATGAGCGACGCCAAGTCTTATGCCGCACCGGTTCCGATCGGAGGCATCATGGAAGGCGAGACGATCTGCGAAGTCATCAAGTCCAGGCACAACGGTTTCGCGCCGGGGGACATCGTTCGAGGCAGGACGGGTTGGTGTACGGGCGCCGTCATCAACGGCGACGGACTGCGTAAGGTCGATACACATGGTGCTCCGATTACCACTGCGATTGGCGTGCTGGGCATGCCGGGTTTCACCGCATGGAGCGGTCTGCAGTTCATAGGCAAGCCGAAGGCAGGTGAAACTGTTGCTGTTGCGGCAGCATCGGGACCGGTCGGGTCTATGGTCGGACAACTCGCAAAGCTCGCCGGTGCGAGAGCGGTCGGCATAGCTGGCGGTCCCGAGAAGTGCGCCTTCGTCAAGGGTGAACTCGGCTTCGACGCGGTTATAGATCATCGATCAAAGGACCTTGCCAACGATCTCCTGGTCGCCTCGCCGAATGGGATCGACGTCTATTTCGAAAATGTCGGCGGCCACGTTTGGGAGGCTGTACTTCCGCTTCTAAACCAGTTCGCGCGTGTGCCCGTTTGCGGTCTGGTTGCGCAATACAATGGAGCAACCCCGTCGGAGGTAGATCATCTTCCAGCGACCATGTCCGCCATCCTGAGACGGAGTCTTCTCATCAGAGGATTTATCCAGACCGAATTCGCCGCGGAATATTTCGACACCTTCCTTGCCGATATCGGCCCGAAGGTGGCCAGCGGCGAGGTAAGGTATTGTGAGGACATCGTCGATGGACTGGAGAACGCTCCTGAGGCATTCATCGGCATGCTCAAGGGCAGGAATTTCGGCAAGCTCGTTGTTAAGGTCGACAGCGCCGCCTGATTGAAGAGGTCTCGACATGAAGAAGGTTGCGGTGCTGGACGACTACCAGGGCGTCGCCCTGAAAAGCGCCGATTGGACGATATTGGACGGGCGCGGGGAAATCACGGTCTTCAACGATCATGTCAACGATGAAGATCGACTTGTAGACAGGCTCCTGCCTTTCGATGCCGTGTGCGTCATGCGAGAGCGAACGCCGTTGCCGCGGCGGTTACTGGAACGTTTGCCAAACCTCCGGTTCATCGCGTCTACCGGAGCGCGTAACGCCTCGATCGATCTTACGGCGGCGCACGACCTCGGGATAAAGGTATCGACCACCGGCGCGAATGGCTCGGGCGCTCCTGAAATGACCTGGGCGCTTATCCTTGCCGCCGCGCGCCACATCCCCGCGGAAGTTGCTTCGTTCCGCAATGGAGGCTGGCAGACCACCGTTGGACGCGACCTGTCCGGAAGCACGCTCGGCATTGTCGGGCTGGGTCGTATCGGCCGTCAGGTGGCGAAGGTCGGTATCGCGTTCGGAATGGACGTGATCGCCTGGAGCCAGAACCTGACCGAAGACGCTGCGAATGCTGCAGGCGTCAGGCGGGTCGACAAAGATGTTCTTCTTCGCGACGCTGACTGGGTGACGCTGCACCTTGTCCTTTCCGAACGATCGGAAGGGATAATCGGGCGAAACGACCTTGCTTTGATGAAGCCAACTGCCTGGCTTGTGAATACATCGCGAGGCCCGCTCGTCAATGAAGCCGCCTTGATCGACGCCCTTGAACAGCATTCCATCGGTGGTGCCGCCTTGGATGTGTTTGACGTCGAGCCGCTTCCGTCAGTTCATAGACTGAGGTCTTTCCCTAATGTGATCGCGACACCACATGTGGGATTCGTGACCGAAAAATCTTACGAAATTTTCTACCGGGAAATATTGGAAAACCTAGCCAAGTGGTTGGACGGGTGCGCTTGACCGAAGAAGACCAAGCTGTGAGACGGCTCTCTGCACCCATCAAGACCGCATTTCGTATCTTGTCTCACGATTATGCCTAGATCAGCAATGAGGCTGCATCGCGATCAAGAGCCCAAGTCACATCAGGGTGGTTTGCCAGGAACGATGCCGGGCATGCGATGTCGGGCGCCTCCAGCAAGGCGCGCCTGACTGCTTCCGCTTTGCGGGCGCCCGTTGCCATGACGATTATCTGACGCGCCGCCAATATTGTGGCAATACCCATCGTAATCGAGAATGACGGAACTGTTTCGCACGAAGCCATCGAGGCAAGATTGGCTGCACAAGTGGCTGGCGAAAGCTGGACGCGCCGTGTCTGGCTGCCGATGTCTGATCCTGGCTCGTTGAAGCCTATATGGCCGTTGCCGCCTATTCCGAGCAGCTGGATGTCGATCCCACCTGCTGCGGCAATCGCAGCCTCATAGGCCGCAGCCTCCCGTTCGATGTCGGCGGCATCCCCATTCAGGAGATGGATACGATCCGGGCTAAAGTCAGTGTGGTCAAACAGCTCGCGCCTCATATAGGCCGCGAATGCGTCTGGGTGGTCTTGTGGGAGGCTGACATATTCGTCGAGATTGAAGGTCGTTGCCTCGGCGAACGAAATACCATCAGCGCGATGCGCTGTCACAAGCGCTTCGTAAACAGGTTTGGGCGTCTCGCCGGTGGCAAAACCAAGCACGGATGCCGGCGCTGCCTTGAGTTGAGACACAATATGCTTTGCGACGGCTTTGGCGACCTCTGCCGCAGTGTCAAAAACGCGTACGTTTCCTGAGTAAATCACGCTCGCTGTTTGTCGGGAAATCGGCTGGTTCATTCGTGCTCACCTTATCTGCGGGCAGGTTGACCAAAAATTCCATATTGGTATTATATCGGTATGACAAGCGGTATGATATTTTGCGTCGATGGCGGTGGCACCAATACACGGGCGAGGTTGTATGCGTCCGACGGTACCGTTCTTGCAGAGGCGCAGGCCGGGCCCTGCAACATTTCTTCGGATCCGGCAACATCGGCCTCGAACGTCGTTGCCGTTTGGCTCCGCTGTGCCGCGGATGCCGGATGCGATGCGGGTGTGCCGGGCGCCGTTCGTGCCGTGATTGGCGCTGCCGGGACTTTGCCGTTTGCGACGAGGAAGATTTTCCTGCAGGCCTTGCCGGAGTTCAGCGTGCTTGATCTCGTCATGGACGGGCACTCTGCGATGATCGGTGCGGGCCTTGGACGGCCCTGCCTTCTGCTTGTGGCAGGCACCGGAGCGGTCGGGCACGGGCTCTATTCGGACGGTCGATCGATCCGAAGGGACGGCTGGGGCTGGATCGGTGGCGACCGCGGCGGCGGCGCATGGATCGGCCGCAAGGCAATCCGGCATGCGGTGGATGTCTCGGACGGTCTTTGCCCGCCCACGTCGCTTGGTTTGGCAGTCCTTGCCGAATTCGAACCCAAGGGAGGCATTGCTTCTGCGCTTGCAGGCATCCGCCCTCATGAAATCGCCGCCTATGCGCGTCTTGTCTTCCAGGGGGCCAGCCAGGGTGATGAGATCGCTGTGGCGCTGGTCGACCGCGCTGTAGAGCACTTCGCCAATCTGGTTTCATTGCTCGACATCGAGCCAGGCCTGCCGATTTTCATGGCTGGCGGCATGTCTGTGGAGCTTGCGCCACGGCTCGCGCGCCGCCTTTCTCGCGAGATTTTCAGTCCCAAGACCGATGCGCTTCATGGTTGCTATCTGATCGCAACCGGTGCAGGGCAGGTGCATGACATTGCGCTCAGCGCGCGCGCGGATTGGGGCCAGAAAACATGACCAGCAATGAGCTTGTCGAACTTTTCAAATCACGCATGGTGGCGCAGCCGAAAGGGCTGCGCAGCGCCATTGTGGCGAAGATCATCGAAGAGGCCGTCCGCAGCGGACATCTGGTCCCCGGCGAGATGCTGCCGGCTGAGCGCTTGTTATGCGAGGTCTTCGACGTGTCGCGCACGACATTGAGGCGGGCATTGGCATTTCTGGAGGAGGCGGGCGTCATCGACCGGCGCCTTGGTGCCGGTACGTTCATCTCCCCGCGCGTCATGGCGCCCAAGGCGCCGCTAATGGGTTTCACCCAGGATATCGAAAGCCGCGGCATGCGTGCGCATTCGATCATTCTGAACAGTCGGCGGGGCCTTGTTCAGCCGGACGAATCCTTCAATCTCGGACTTGCTCCCGGCGCTCGCGTGTTGCGCCTCGAGCGCCTGCGTTTTGCCGACCAGAACCCGGTGTCGATTGAATCCTCTGTCATTCCGGTGGATGCCATTCCGGCAGATTATGACGGCAGCAGCTCGCTTTACGCCGCCATGACGACGCTCGGTGCGCAGCCGATCAAGATCGTGCAGCGTTATGGCGCTTCGCTCGCGACGGAGGATCAGGCCCGTCATCTCGGTGTCGCACCCGGCGATCCGATGCTCATCCTGCAGCGTCTGGGCTTTTCAGCCCAGGGGCGGGCAGTCGAATTCACGCGGTCACATTTCCGAGGCGATCGCTTCTTCATCTCAACGGAGCTCGATGTTTAATGTCAGGTAATTTCTCCCTCGAAGGGTCCATACTCACGCCCGCAGGCTGGGTCGCGGGACGTGTCAGTATCGAGGGGGGCAGGGTCGCAGCCGTCCATGGCGCGCTGCTTGCGCCAGGCGAGAAACCAAAGGCGCCCTTTATATTGCCTGGTTTCGTTGATCCTCACGTTCATGGCGGTGGTGGCTTCGATTGCCTTGAAGGCGTCGAGGCGACGCGCGGGATGGTTCGCTTTCATGCGCAGCACGGAACGGTCGCCATCCTGCCCACGACGTCCACGGCACCTGCCGAAATCGTGGAGAGCTCACTGCGCAATATCGCCACCGTTTTGGCAGATCAGGAGGCTTACGGTGCCGAAGTGCTTGGCGCTCATCTGGAAGGCCCCTTCCTCAGCGAGCACCGTCTGGGCGCGCAGGAGGCTCGTCCGCTGGATGGTGATGTGGCGCTAGCTCTGGAATGGGCGAAAATCTGCCCGATCGTCGTCGCGACCGTTGCGCCTGAAATCGTCAATGGCCTCGAGGTCGGTCGCGCGCTAGCGAAGGCTGGTGCGCGTGTGCAGGTCGGCCATAGCGTGGCGAGCGAGGATGTCCTGCGGGAAGCCTTCGCAGCCGGCTTTACCGGTTATACCCACCTGTTCAATGCAATGACGCCGGTGGATCACAAGCTTTCCGGCATCGCAGCTTTTGCCTTGGCCTTTGCTACCCATGCCGAAGTGGTCGGTGATCTGCGGCATGTCCACCCCACGGTCGTCATGGCGGCATATCGCGCTATTCCGCTCCTTTATGCCGTCACCGACGCTGTCGGCGTCGCAGGGCTGCCGGATGGTGAACATGTTACTCGCGGTGGCCGCCGCACGATCATAAAAACCGGCATCGACATCTTTTTGAAAGACAGGCCAGCCACGCGCGGCGGCAGCGGTGCCACGATGCATCTGGTTTTCAAGAGCCTGCTTTCGCTTGGCCTTCCGATCGAGATGGTGTCGCAGATGACCTCCACCCGCGCCGCCGATTATATCGGCGCGTCCGATCTAGGCCGGATCATGCCCGGCAAGAAGGCCTCGCTCGTCACCCTCAACGAAAACCATGACCTGACGCAGGTCCATATCAACGGTGTCCCGGTTCTGTCGTGATCTCCTTGCCCGTCGCTGGTCAAAAAAGCGGCGGGCACAACAAAACGGCATGTGAAGACTTGCTTGTTTGTTTTTTTCGGTATTAAATCGGTATTATTGGTATCGTAAGAATATCGTTTAAAGGGGATCGAACGAAATGATGAAGAGATCGATAGGCCTTGCTGCTTCCGGTATTGCACTTCTCGCGTCTGCCGCAAGCGCATTGGCCCAGCCGGTGGAACTGAAGATCGAGAGCTGGCGCAACGACGATTTGCTGATCTGGCAACAGAAGATCCTGCCGGTGTTCAACAAGGCACATCCCGACATCAAGGTGACGTTCAGCCCGACGGTTTCCACTGAATACAATGCCGGCCTCAACGCCAAACTCGATTCCGCCACCGCCGGAGATCTCATCACATGCCGGCCCTTCGATCTTTCGCTCAACATGTTCAAGAAGGGACAGCTTGCCGATCTGACCGCGCTGCCGGGGATGGACAATTTCACCCCACTTTCGAAAACGGCGTGGTCCACCGATAATGGCGCCCAAACCTTCTGCGTCCCGATGGCAGCCGTTCTGCACGGCTTCATCTACAACAAGGACGCCTTTGAAGAGATGGGTCTGACGCCGCCGAAGACACAGGCCGAATTTTTCGCTCTGCTCGACAAGATCAAGGCCAATGGAAGTTACGTGCCGCTGGCGATCGGTACGGCATCCGAATGGGGCACGGCCTCAATGGGCTACCAGAATATCGGCCCGACCTTCTGGAAGGGTGAGGCTGGTCGCAAGGCAATCCTCGCCGGTACGCAGAAACTGACGGATGCCCCATGGGTCGCAGCCTTTGCCGCTTTGAAGCGCTGGGGTCCCTATATGGGACCGGGGTATCAGTCGCAGTCGTATTCCGACAGTCAGAACATGTTCACGCTCGGCCGCGCGGCAATCTATCCCGGCGGCTCGTGGGAAATCGGTCCCTTCAAGGCGCAGGGTGCTGATTTTCCGATGGGTGCCTTCCCGCCGCCTGTCGACGAGAACGGCAAATGTTATGTGACCGATCACCCCGATATCGCGCTCGGCATGAATGCCAAGACGAAAAATCCGGAAGCAACCAAGACTTTCCTCTCCTGGGTGGCGTCGCCCGAGTTCGCCCAGCTTTACGCCAGCGCGTTGCCGGGTTTCTTCCCGCTGTCGAAGGCTGCGGTGAAGGTTGACGATCCGCTGGCGCAGGACTTCCTGAAGATGCGCTCAGAATGCGAGCCGACCATCCGCCCGTTCTACCAGATCCTGTCGCGCGGTTCGCAAAGTGCGGAGGAGTTGAACAAGATTGTCTCCGCCGCAGTCATCAACGGCTCGGTTACACCTGAAGACGCCGCCAAGCGGATGCAGGACGCCATCAGCTGGTACAAGCCATAAAACGGCGCAACGGGAGGACGGCATCAGCCGACCTCCCTCTCCGGAGACGTCGCGATGACCATTCAGGCCCGCCGGCCCTTCCGCTGGCACATCCCGCTTTTGCTGCTGCCGACCCTTGTGATCTATTCGCTTGTGATGGTCTGGCCGCTGGCCGACAGCCTGTGGATGTCGCTCTACGCCTCTCCCGACGGTGTCGGCCAGGAATATGTCGGAGTGGACAATTACCGCCTGCTGTTCGGCGATGTCTTCTGGTCCGGCCAGTTCTGGAATGCTCTCTACAACAATTTCATCTTTTTCGCCGTGCATATGCTGGTGCAGAACCCGATCGGCATCGCGCTGGCTGCTCTCCTTTCGCTTCCCTGGCTGAAGGGCAAGGCCATCTACCGGACGATCTATTTCGTGCCGGCCATTCTGTCCTTTGTCATCGTCGGTTTCGCCTGGCGGCTCATTCTGAGCCCCACCTGGGGGATTGCCGGTTCGCTGATGAACGCGATCGGCCTCGGTGCCTATTTCGGTCCCTGGCTCGGCATGCAGGAAACCGCGCTGATCACGCTGTCGCTGATCTCCGTCTGGCAGTTCGTTGGCATCCCGATGATGCTGATCTATGCCGCCATCCTGTCCATTCCCGACGAGTTACTGGAAGCCGCCGAATGCGACGGCGTGACCGGATTTGCGCAATTTTTCAAGATCAAGCTGCCGTTGCTGTGGCCTTCGATCGGCATCATTTCAATTCTCACTTTCGTCGGCAATTTTAACGCCTTCGACCTTGTCTACGTCTCGCAGGGGATTTTTGCCGGACCGGACGGCTCGACGGAACTGCTCGGCACGCTGCTGTTTCGGACGTTCTTCGGCAACACCTCACAGCTCGGCAATCCCTACATGGGAGCGACGATCGCAAGCGTGATGTTCGGCGTCATTCTCATCGGCGTCGTGCTTTATCTGTTCGGCGTGCAGCGCCGGCTCACCTATTACAAGCTTTGAGGAGACAGCCATGAGCGTTTCCAGCAACCGCCTGCGCGTCACTGGCCCCATTCACGCGGCGCTGATCGTCTATGCATTGATCTGCGTGATGCCGATCCTGCTGATCGTGATGAACTCCTTCAAGTCGCGGCGTTTCATCTTCAACGATCCGCTCGGACTGCCTGTTGGCAAGGCCTTCAGTACGGTCGGTTATGACACCGTCTTCAGCATCGGCGACTTCCCGCTCTATTTCCAGAACAGTTTCATCGTGACGATCGTGTCGCTGGTGCTGACAGTGGTGTTCGGTGCCATGGCAGCCTTCGCCGTGTCGGAATACCGATATCGCGGCCGCGAGCTGGTCAGTCTCTACCTCATTCTCGGCATCATGATCCCAATCCGGCTCGGCACGGTGTCGATCCTCAAGCTGATGGCCGAGGCGGGCCTGAGCAATACGCTGACGGCGCTCATCCTGGTTTACACCGCCCAGCACCTGCCCATGGCCGTTTTCGTCATGTCGGAATTGATGCGGCAGGTCTCCGACGACCTCAAGAGCGCCGCTCGGGTCGATGGCCTTTCGGAATTCAAGATCCTGTTCCTGCTGGTCATGCCGGTGATGCGGCCGGCCATCGCCACGATCGCGGTCTTCACCATGATCCCGATCTGGAACGATCTGTGGTTTCCACTGGTGCTTGCACCCGGTGACAATACCCGAACCATCACCATGGGCGTCCAGAACTTCATCGGCCAGTTCGTCACAGACTGGAATGCGGTGCTCGCCGGGCTGACGCTCGCCATGCTGCCGATGATCGTTCTCTATCTGATTTTCTCTCGCCAGGTGATCAGCGGTATCACATCCGGCGCCGTGAAATAATCTCTTCAGGAAAGATCCAATGGGAAATCTCGTTCTGCGCAATATCAACAAGAGCTTCCAGAAGACGGAGGTTCTGAAGCATGTCGATTTCGAGGTGCAGAACGGCGAATTCGTGGTCATCGTCGGTCCTTCCGGCTGCGGAAAATCGACCCTACTCAGGATCATTGCCGGCCTCGAGAGCCAGACCAATGGCGAGATCCTCATCGGCGGCAGGGATGTCGGCATGCTGCCGCCGGCCAGGCGCGGCATCGCCATGGTGTTCCAGAGTTACGCGCTCTATCCGCATCTGACGGTCGAGGGCAACATGACACTGGGACTGAAACAGGCCCGTACTGCCAAGAGCGTGATCGCCGACCGGGTTGCGGAGGCGGCCCGTATTCTCGAACTCGGCCCCTATCTCAAGCGTCGACCGGCGCAATTGTCGGGCGGCCAGCGCCAGCGTGTCGCGATCGGGCGGGCGATCACCCGCCATCCGGACGTATTCCTGTTCGATGAGCCGTTATCGAACCTCGATGCCGCGCTCCGCAATCAGGTGCGCGTAGAAATCGCCGATCTTCACAAACGGCTCGGCGCCACGATGATCTACGTCACCCATGATCAGATCGAGGCCATGACGCTGGCGGACCGGATTGTCGTCATGAACGGCGGTGTCGTCCAGCAACTGGGCACGCCGGCGGAACTCTATCGCAAGCCATGCAACCTCTTTGTCGCGGGTTTTATCGGCTCGCCAAAGATCAACATGCTGAACGGCGCGTTCGCGGCCGGCCGTTTCAGAATGGATGGTATCGGCGAACTCAAGGTGGCATCCGGTCATGATGGCCCTGGCACGCTGGCATTCCGCCCTGCTGCGGTCACTTTGCTCGATGTACCGGGAGAAACTAGTTTTCCAGCGACGATCGTCGGAATGGAATATCTCGGCAACGTCACCTACATCCGCGCTGAACTCGGTAACGGTACCGTGGTTGTTGTCGAGGAAAAGCCGGACAATGGCTGGCGGCAAGGCCAGGATGTGCATGTCACGGTCGCTCCGTCGGGCCTTCACCTCTTCGACCATGCCGGTGACCGCATCGAATGAAACCCGCACCAGAATGATCTTGCTGAGATCGCCCATCTGGATATTACGAAATTGTAAAGCTGCGGCCAGACCACCGTATTCTTGAGCATGCATTTCTTCCGCATCGTAATTCCAGATGGAGGAAGAAAAATGCGAACCATCGTTGCAGCTGCAATTCTCAATGCGGTCATTGCCGTGGGGCTGATCGCGGTCTCGCTGCCTGTCCATGCCGCGGCTCCCTGCGAGGACATGCTGAAATCCATGCGTCAGGCAAAGGCGTCAGCAAACCTCACTGCGGCCGACAGGCAGAAGGTCGACGAGCTCGAGGCAAAGGCCGTGGAGCGGTGCAATGCCGACGACGATGTCCGCTCTGACGCGTTCCTGGCCGACGCCATGAAGCTCCTTGGCAAATGACAGGGAGCAGTCCGATGACCTTCAATAAATCCGCAGCGAACCGCGTCCCTGACGTCACGGCTTCCTTTTGGCTCATCAAACTGATGGCCGTCACGATGGGAGAAACGGCAGCAGACTATCTGGCCGTCAACCTGGGACTGGGGCTTGCGGTGACCTCGACCATCATGACCGTGGTTCTTATCGGCGCAATCGCTATCCAGTTCGCGCAGAAGCGATACGTTCCGGCCGTCTATTGGGCGGCGGTCGTGCTTGTCAGTATTGTCGGAACCCTCGTGACTGATAATCTGACGGACAATCTCGGAATACCGCTGGCGGTATCGACGATGGTTTTCTCCGCAGGCCTGATCGTTGTTTTCCTCTGCTGGAAATCAGTTGAGGGAACGTTGTCGATCCATACGATATTCATAGATCGACGGGAGGTTTTCTACTGGCTCGCGGTTTTGCTGACCTTTGCTCTCGGAACCGCCGCTGGTGATCTTGTCGCGGAAAGCTTCTCATTCGGCTATCTGACGACGGCGGCCATTTTTGCCATGGTTATCGTGGTCATCGCCGCCTTGCATTATGTCCTGCATCTGGACGCAATCACCTCGTTCTGGCTGGCCTACATCTTCACCCGTCCACTTGGTGCGTCTATCGGGGATCTTCTCTCCCAGCCGAATGAATACGGTGGTGCCGGCTTCGGGACGATCTACACGAGCCTGGGGTTCCTGCTTGCCATCCTTATCCTCGTCGCGCTGATGTCTCACCGGCAGAACACGGCTGTCACGGATGTTGCGGGTTGACCTGCGCCTTGTGGCGTATGTCCCGACACGGACCGGAAACTCTGCCGTCGTTGTCGCCGGCAGGGAAACAGGTCTTTTTCGAGCTTTCAGGTTCTGGTCAGGTCAGTGAGCGATGCGAGGGAAATCAAGGCCCCACGCCGACTATCCCGGCACGCGAATTGTGAATGGTTATGACGCCCAGTACAGATACTTCGCGCAAGACATTCTTCTCTGCATTCGTTGTTTTTTCGACGCTTTGGATCGCCCTTCTGTTGATATTCAACCGGCTGCCATTGCTCGATATCAACACTTCGTCGCTGTTCTTCACGCAGGCGGCCTGCCTTCCGGAAGCGGTTAAGGTAACATGCGGACGTTTCGGCTTGAGCGAGTTGGATGCAGTCCAGGCCCTGCGATCGGCTCTCTATAACCTGCCTTACCTCGCGGCAGCGGCGATTGTGGCTGCAATCGTCATTTGTTACCTGGAGCCCAGGTGGAAGGCACGGCTGCCATTGCCGAGACTGTGGCTTTCGCTTGCAAGCCTCTGCATCAGTACGGGGCTGTTGACCAACCTGGTCCTGAAAACCCATTCGGGTCGACCGCGTCCCGTCCATGCAGATCTCTTTGGCGGGACAATGGAGTTCATGCCGGCCGGGTCATTCAATGGAGCCTGTCAGGGAAATTGCTCCTTCATATCCGGCGAGGCTTCGGGCGCCGGATGGGTTATCTGTCTCGTCATGCTACTTCCGGAGCGCCTGCGCGAATGGGCCGGGCCGCCGCTGGTTGTTGCTTCCATCGTCACGGTGTTCCTGCGGGTGGCCGTTGGAGCCCATTTTCTCTCGGATGTGCTTTTAGGATGGCTGCTATCCGTGACGGTGTTCTGCGGGCTGATGGCGATCGAAGAGAAATTTCGCTCCAGAGATCGCGTTGCCGAACCGTAAAGGGGCGATCAATGCAGGACGACATATCCACACCCCATAGGGGCGCAGTTGGAGGCTCGACCAAGTGCGCTCCTTTGGCATCCATCACCCACTTCTGGTTTTCATTGTCTGGTTGAAACATGCGCCTTCTGCTTGTCGAAGATGATCAACGTACGGCGGATTATGTTCGCAAGGGCATGCTTGAGGCGGGGCATGTGTGTGATACCGTCGGGGACGGCCGCGACGGTCTGTTTCAAGCCCAACGCGAACCCTATGACATCGTCGTGGTCGACCGGATGCTTCCCGGGCTTGACGGTCTTTCCCTGGTGCGTTCGCTCAGAGCCGCGAAAATCCAGACACCGGTCCTCTTTCTAACGGCAGTCAGCGGTGTCGATGATCGCGTCGAAGGGCTGGAGGCTGGCGGTGACGATTATCTGGTGAAGCCCTTTGCCTTTTCCGAACTGATGGCACGCGTCAATGCGGTGGCGCGGCGACCTCCCGTCCAGGAGCAGAAGACGGTACTCCAGGTGGCAGACCTCGAACTCGATCTGATCCGGCGCGAAGCCCGGCGGGCGGGGCAGGTGATCGAGTTGCAGCCTCGCGAATTCATGCTTCTTGAGGTCCTGATGCGCGGTGAAGGCCGCGTGCTTACCAAGACCATGCTGCTGGAGCGGGTCTGGGACTTTCATTTCGATCCCAAGACAAGTGTTGTCGAAACGCATATCAGCCGGCTGAGGTCAAAGGTCGACAAGCCATTCGATCTCCAGCTGCTCCACACGATACGCAACACCGGATACAGCCTTCATGCGCCTCGCTAATCTGCGCCGCAGCACGCCGTTCCGGTTGGCGCTGACATTTGGCGTGCTGTTCGTGGTCTGCTTCGCGGTCTGCGGAGCGATCATGTATCATATGCTGCGCAGCGGGCTTGCGGCGCAGATGGATGCCGCTCTGGGCGAGATGAATTCGGTTATCGTGTCGACTTACGCTTCCGACGACATGGAAGACCTCGTTTCGACGCTCAACAGCTATGCAACCATGCAATCGACCAGCGACGGTCTTTATTCGCTGGTTGATGGGCAGGGAAAACGTCTCGCGGGGAATTTCACCTCTCCCGCCTTGGATGTCGGAAGACGAACGATGACACGCCGTGCGCTGGGATTGTCCGGAGACGAACGTTACCGCATTCAGATCTCCAGGCTCGGACCAAATACACTTGTGGTGGGAGAGAGCTTTTCCGATACCAATGGCTTGTTGAGGATCATCCTTGTTAGCCTGGGATGGGCCGCGGGGTTGGGCGTTGCCGCAGCACTTGGAGGCGGCGTATTTCTCGCCGCACGTGCTCAGACCCGCCTTGACGCTGTCGCGAGTACGATGCTGGATGTTTCCAATGGCCGTCTCGATGCGCGCATTCCGCTGCTTGCTGCCAATGATGATCTGGATATCGTTGCGCGGCAGATCAATGATGCATTGGGAAGACTAGCGGGCTTGGTCGAAGGCATGCGGCAGGTCAGTGCCGATATTGCTCACGAGTTGAAGACACCGCTCAACCGGCTTCGAATGACCATCGACGAAGCATGCGCAGGTATCGCAACGGGGCAAGACATCTCGACCGATCTGGCCGAAGCCAGAGTGGAAATCGATCGTATCAATGCGACGTTCGAGGCGCTGCTGCGTATTTCGCAGATCGAGGCCGGCGCAAGACGTGACAGGTTCAGCGAGATCGATCTTCGCGAAATCCTCGAATTGGTCAATGAAATCTATGAGAGCGTCGCCGAAGACCGGGGGCAGATGTTGGTTCTTGTCGCTGCCGAGACTGCTCTGGTGCAGGGTGACCGGGAACTGCTTATCCAGATGGTCGTCAATCTGGTCGAAAACTCGCTGACGCATTGTCCGGCAGGCACGACAATTAAATGTATGCTCACGAACAGTCAGGGTCATGCAACGCTGATCGTGATGGATAACGGGCCCGGAATTCCGCCCAGCGAAAGCGACAATATCTTTCGCAGACTTTATCGCCTCGACAAGAGCCGCACCACACCCGGCAGCGGGCTTGGCCTCAGCCTGGTGAAGGCGATAGCTGATCTCCATCATGCGCAGGTCTCGGTCGCAGATTGCGCCCCCGGACTTTCGATCAGCATTTCGATGCGGACCTGACCGGCAGGCCATCGCGAAAATACATCGGCAATCCTGCACGGTGCAATCAGTCTGCGATCCGTCGATATCGGACTGGCCGTGACGCGCCGTGAGAGGATGCGCCTTCTCATGACGCTGCCATGCGGCATATCTTACAAAACCGTATAGTTGTGGAACAGGGTGGGAAAAGTTCAGGTGGAATGGTGCGCGGGCTGCAATCGCAACCATGAGCGCCTCGATGAATGTAAATGTCAGTTCCACCGCACTGAGTATTCCGATCCACCCCGTCAATTCCCGCCTGGTGACATACCTCATCAACCTGGATCGAGCGCCAGAGCGGAGAAAACGCATGAACTGGCTGCTGACGCGAAGTGGTTTTGAATTCGAGCGTGTCACTGCCGTCGATGGTGCCCATGCCGTTTTTTCGGACGGTGTCTTTGACCCGTCGGCCTACTTCCATCATCACGGACGGCACCCCAATCCATTCGAGATTGGTTGTTATCTAAGCCATATCGAGTGCGCCCGGCGTTTTCTCGCAACGCCAGTGGAACATGCGCTTATCCTCGAAGACGACCTCCATCTCGACGACCGGCTTGCGATTGTGCTGGACGCTGCGCTGAACGAACACCGGCATTGGGATATCCTCAGACTGTCCACTGTCAGTTCCGGGAGGAAGTTCGAAACCCTGTCGCTGGCGACCCATTCGCTGGCGATTGCCCTGACGCGAGAAAAAGGCTCGGGCGCCTATGTCATCAATCGCAAGGCGGCGCGATGGATGTGTGAGCAATTGCTTCCGATGAAGCTCCCATTCGACTTGGCATTCGATCTTGAACATGAAGCGGGTCTGAAGGCGTGTTTCGTCACGCCGCTTCTGGTAACACAGGATGCCGAGCCGCGTTCATACATCCAGGCCAGGCTTTCGCAATACAGGTTGAAAGCACGCAGACCTCCCAGTGTATGGTTACACCGGACCCGGATGGAGTGCGGGCGCTTCCTTGCCCGCTCCGGCAGGCTTTTGCGCTGGCGTCTTTTCGGAGCACGCTGAACATTCGTGCTGATTGTTTTTTGCGGGATTCTGGCTGAGTGAAGTGGCGCTATCGCCGCTAACGGGCGCGAATGCGCCTTGTTGCTCAACAGCAGCTTCCAGCCGCAGAACGTTCTGTTCGCCAACGTTCCTCCCCAATCAAAAACGACACACGTGGCCGGAGTCGGGCTCCATCCGCCGAGGGACAACGGGAAAAGGTAAGAATTGAAAATGAAGGCTGGTTCAAAGTTTTTGAACGCAGTGTCGGCGTTTGCGCTGTCTGCTAGTGTTG
>NZ_JBXHAY010000007.1:0-391365 GCF_057163345.1 Aliirhizobium sp. YIM B11859 | reverse complement strand
CCTTGTCGATATAGATCCCATGCACTCCGTCAAGAACACCAAGATGCGCCGTCTGACCACTCTGCCGCGATAAATCAACCAGAAAACGCCGGCAGAGTTCAGGTCGTCAATGATGCCTGCCAGATATTTTGCTAGAGAATGCTCGGCAGTGGCATGGGGTCCCTGATGTCATCGAGCGGACCCTCAAGTGCCGTTCGTGGGGGTATCAGTTGCGGCTCGACAATCGTCACCACCGGGTGAGCGGGGGCGGCCTCCAGCAGGTCGAAACCTCGCTCAAGCATCTCGGAAATATTCGGTTTGGCCATATAGACCGGAAAAGGCAGAAAGGACGCAAACGGGTCGTAGTCGAAACAGCCGGCCACGATGTCGGTGAACGCCTCTCCGTCATGTCGTCCCATGAAACGGAGCAGACCTTCGAAATTGATCGACGAGTTGATGAAAAGACAGCGCGGCAGGCGGGCTTCGCGTTCGAAGAATCGCTCGAAGGCGAGTTCCGTCATGCGCGGCGAATAACCGGTGATTTCGATGTCGCCGCTGCTTTCGATGCCGAAAAAGGCATTCTTTGCCGCGTGAAAACCCGCGATACGTTCTCGGCTTGCATGGTCGTCATGGCCACCGAACAGGACGACATCATCCGGGCGAAGGGGGCCGTCCTGTGATGCGTGGGCCAGGATCGCCGAGGTCAAGACTTCCGCGCCATTCCTGTTGTCGGAAATCACCGAGGATGCCAGTTTGCCGGGAAGATCGATATTCACATGCGGAAGGCCGGCGCGGGCGCAGACCTGGTGAACGCCGTCCGGGTCTGTGACGCCGGCAATGAACAGGGCATCGATCGAATAGGCGATCAGCGTTTCCACGGTACGCCGTTCCTCGTCGGGATCGCGGCGCCCGGAGACGACCATCGGCGACAGGCCGCGCGTGCGGGCCTGGGCCTCGAATGTCTGCGCCATCGAAGAAAAGAAGCGGTTGTCATAGACCGGCACCAGCAGCCCGACGAGGCCGGATTTCGAGCTTCTCAATCCGCGTGCCTGAAGGTTGGTTGTGTAGCGCTGGGCCTTGGCGAGCGAAAGTATCTTCTCGGCCGTCTCCTTGGAAATCCGCCGCTTGCGCCAGGATCCGTTCAGCACTGCGCTGACCGTCGAGGCGGACGCACCCGAAAGGACTGACAGGTCATAGATCGTTGCTTTCTTAGCGCTCTGGTCCGTCATCATCGTCTCCTCAACGATTCTGATTGGTAGAATATTAGTCCTCTTGACGAAAGGCATCTTCGTGCTATTGTTATTGCACCATCGATTGTGCACAAAAGCAATATCGATTGTGCCTATGTTGGTTGCTATGGGAGTGGCAAGGGAGCGTCTCGAATAGGCGAGACGGGAGATAAGGGCGCGGCAGGGAAGAGCCGCTGCGTGCTGATCTGCTTGCCCAGTATCTTTGGAGGAGGAACATCCATGAAGAAAATAATCGCGGCCGCTGTCGGCCTGTCGCTCGCCCTGCTTTCATCAGCGGCATTTGCCGATGGGCCGAAGGTTGGCGTCGTCGTGAAGATCGGTGGCATTCCGTGGTTCAATGCCATGGAAGCCGGTATCAAGGAGCAGAGCGCCAAGCTCGGCGTCCAGGGCTTCATGGTCGGCCCGACCAGTGCCGATCCTGCCCTGCAGGTGCGTGCCATCGAGGACCTGATCGCCCAGAAGGTTGATTTCATCGGCGTCGTGCCGAACGATGCCAAGGTGCTGGAGCCGGTGCTGAAAAAGGCGCAGGATGCCGGTATCAAGGTCATCACCCATGAATCGCCCAAGCAGGCCGGCGCCACCTGGGATTTCGAACTTGCATCCGCCAAGGGCTTTGGCGAGGCGCATGGCAAGATGCTTGCCGAGAAGATGGGCGGCAAGGGTTCCTACGCCGTGTTCGTCGGCTCGCTTACCGTACCGCTCCACAATGCCTGGGCCGATGGCGCCATCTCCTATATCAAAGCCAATTATCCGGACATGAAGCTGATTGGCGACCGCTACGGCGTGGCCGAGGATCTGGACAAGAGCCGTTCGACGGCGCTCGACCTCATGTCTGCCAATGCTGACCTGAAAGGCTTCCTGGCGTTCGGTTCTCAGGGCCCGATCGGTGCAGGCCGCGCAGTCGAAGAGCGCCGCAAGGACGGCAAGGTCTTCGTCATCGGTCCGTTCTCGCCGGGGCAGGGCGCAAAGCTGATCAAGTCCGGCGCCTTGACCGGTGGGTTCATGTGGAACCCCAAACTGGCCGGCGAAGTCTTCATCACGCTTGCCGATCGCATCTCCAAGGGTCAGGACCCCAAGGCTGGCGACGATATTCCGGGCCTCGGCACGATCAATCCTGACGGCAACACGATCATCGTCGATCAGTTGCTGACGATCGACAAGGACAGCATCGACAAGCTGGTTTCCATGGGCCTCTGATCCTCCACAAGCCCAGGGGGCGCGCCGGGCATGCCTGGCGCGCCCCATCCTCGACAATTCCGTCGTCCACAGCATCCGCCCAAAAGGCGGCTGAGCGAAGAGATTTGCCATGATGAGCGCCGAACCGCTCCTGTCCCTCAAGAACCTCAAGATCACATTCGGCGGCGTTCGCGCCCTGAAAGGCGTGTCGTTCGAGGTCAATCCTGGGGAAGTACATTGCCTTGCCGGCGAAAATGGCTGCGGCAAGAGCACCCTGATCAAGATCATTACCGGTGTCTACAAACCCGAAGAGGGCGCGGAGTTCTTCTTCGACGGACAGCCGATCACAGCGATGACGCCAAGCCTGGCGCAGTCGCTCGGCATCCAGGTGATCTGGCAGGATCTGGCGCTGTTCGGCGAGATGACCGTCGCCGAGAATATCGGCTTTCAATATGCGGTCAGCGGCAAATACGGCCTTGTCAACAAGCGTGCGATGGAGAAGGCGGCCGAAAAAGCGCTGGCCCGTCTCGGCGTCGAACTCGACCTGCATCTGCCACTGAAGGAGCTGCCGATCGCCCAGCGCCAGATCGTCGCCATTGCCCGTGCATTGGTCGGCGAAGCGCGGCTGGTCTTCATGGACGAACCGACGGCCTCGCTGACGCAGTCCGAAACCGATTACCTGATCGAGATCGTCCGCAACCTTTCGGCATCCGGCGTTGCGGTCGTCTTCGTCTCGCATCGCCTGGCCGAAGTGCTGGAGATCTCCCACCGGATGACGGTCCTGCGCGACGGCGCGCTGGTCGGCGTCTTTCCGGTCGAAGGCATGACCCAGTCGCGTGTGACCGAGTTGATGACCGGCCGCAATTTCGACAGCGCCGTCATCGCAGCCGACCATGACGACAAACCGGTCGTGCTATCGGTGAAGAACCTTTCCCGTACCAATGAATTCGAAGACATCTCCTTCGATCTGCGCCGTGGTGAAACGCTCGGCGTGACCGGGCTGCTTGGCGCCGGCCGCACCGAACTGGCGCTCACGCTGTTCGGCATGCGCCAGCCGCATCAAGGCGAGATCGTGCTCGATGGAGAAACGGTCCGCTTCGGCTCCAACCGGGAAGCGATCCGCGCCGGTGTCGCCTATCTTTCGGAAGATCGTCTGTCGCTCGGCCTCAACCAGCCGCAATCGATCGCCGACAATCTCGTGATGGCCTCGCTTGACCGCATTTTGTCCGGCGGCCTGATCTCGCCTTCCAAGAAGGAAAACGTCGTCGCACACTGGATCTCCGCGCTCGGCGTCAAGATCGGCAAGCCGGAAGATCCGATCCGCACGCTGTCCGGCGGTAACCAGCAGCGTGTCGCGATCGCCAAATGGCTGGCGATCGGACCCAAGATCCTCATTCTCGATGCACCGACGGTCGGCGTCGATGTCGGTGCCCGGGCAGGCATTTTCGACATTGTGCGCAAGCTCGCCGCCGAAGGCCTGTCGATCATCCTGATCTCCGACGAACCGCCGGAAGTCTATTTCAATGCTGATCGCATCATCCATATGGCCGAGGGCCGGATCAAGGCGACCTATGATCCGCGGCAGATGTCGCTGACCGACCTGGAAGGAAAAGTCTATGCGTAGGTTGATGCTTGGCCACACGACCGAGTTCACGCTGTTTGCGGTGATGATCGTCCTGTGCGTCGCGCTTTCGTTTGCGACCGACCGGTTCTTCACCATTTCCAACGCCTTCGACGTTCTCAATGTCTCGGCCGTCAACATCATCTTCGCGGTCGGCCTGCTCGTCGTGCTGATCTCCGGCGGCATTGACATCTCCTTCGCGGTCGCCGCCTCGGTGGTGCAATATGTGACGGTATTGGCGCTGACTGCGCTCGGCGGCGGTAACTGGGCCGAGGGCTTCATCATCGCGGGCGCTGTGGGGATCGGGCTAGGCCTGATCAATGCGGCACTCGTTTACAAGCTGCAGATCATCTCGATCGTCGCCACCATCTCGACCTTCAACATCTTCTTCGGCCTCTTGATGTTCTTCACCAAGGGCGTGTCGATCTACGACCTGCCAGAATGGCTTGGCACGCGGGTCGTGTTCTATGAGCGGGAAATGTCGGACGGTTCCTGGCTGGAGCTGACGCTGCCGGTGGTGGTGATGATCCTCTGCTGCGTCGCGACCTGGTTCATGATGTCCCGCACGACGATCGGTCGCCAGCTCTATGCGTTCGGTGACAATCCGGAAGGCGCGCGGCGCTTCGGCATCAATATCGGAGCCATGCACTATATTTCCTTCGGATGGCTTGGCCTGATGGCCGGTATCGGCGGGCTGATGCAGGCCCATTATGCCCAGGAAGTCGTGCCCAATGCGCTTTATGGCCGCGAACTCGATGTCCTCGCTGCGACCGTTCTGGGCGGTGCCCGACTTGGCGGCGGCAAGGGTTCGGTCATCGGCTGCGTACTTGGTGTGCTGATGGTATCGGTCACCCAGAACGGCCTCAACCTGATGGGCGTGTCGCCCTTCGCCTTCAAGATGATCGTCGGCGCAATCATTCTCGTCGCCATCACGCTTTCCTCTGCACGGATCGACAAGCTTCTGCCGTTCTTTGCCAAGGGCAATGTCAAGAAGAGGGGCGCAAACTGATGATGCCGCTTATCCGCAAGTTCAACAACACCTTCGGTGCCGACATGACCGGTCCGGTCATCGCCTTCGTCGCTGTCATGGTGATCTTCGGTATCGGTGCCGACAACTTTCTGTCGCTTGGCACATTCGGCTCGGTTGCCTTCCAGCTGCCCGAACTTGGTCTGCTGACGCTTGCCATGCTGCTGCCGCTCCTGACCGGTGGCATCAACCTGTCTGTGACCTTCACGGCCAATCTTGCCGGCCTGGCGGCCGCAAGCGTTCTGCAGGCCTATGGCGGCGTCGATGCGCCGGGCGGCGCTTTTGCGCTTGCCGTGGTCGCGGCTGTCGTCACCGGTGGTGCGGCCGGCCTGATGACCGGGGCGGCGATTGCCTATACCCGCGCCCATCCGATCCTTGTCACCCTGTCGATGATGATCTTCCTGCGCGGTCTTGGCGAATTTCTGACGCGCGGCGGTGATGTCTCGGGCTTCCCGAGCTACATGGAACCGATCGGCCACGGATCGATTTTCGGCCTGCCGATCCCGCTTCTGATCTTCATCGCCTGCGTCGGTGTCTGGCAGGTTCTTCTGACCCGCAGCAAGCTCGGCTTCGGGCTGCTGATGATCGGTTCCAATGTCGAGGCCGGGCAATATTCGGGCCTCAACACCCGCCGCATCATCATGCTGGTCTACACGCTGTCGGGTATCATGTGTGCGGTCGCGGGCATCATCATGCTCGCCCGGTTCAACTCGGTCCGTATCGGTCACGGCGAATCCTATCTGCTGATCACCGTGCTTGCGGCATTTCTCGGCGGTATCAATCCGTTCGGCGGTTTCGGACGCGTGCTGCCGGTCTTTGTGGCGCTCGTCGTGCTGCAGCTTCTGTCTTCGGGCCTCAACCTGATGGGTGCAAACCAGCATCTGGCGACGGCACTCTGGGGCGTGCTGATGATCGTGGTGATGGCGGCCCGCACTCTCGTTTCCGCCTATTTCGCATCCCGCAGAAAGAAGATCTGACATGCAAGGTTTTGGTATTCACGCAATGGTCTGGTCCACTGTCTGGGACCATGCCGGTGCCGAGCGCGCCATCGCGGGCGCTGCCCAATACGGCCAGGACTATATCGAGATCCCGATGATCGACATTCCGTCGGTCGATGCCGGCCATACCCGTGCGCTGCTCGAAAAGCATAAGCTCCGTTCGGTCTGCTCGCTCGTTCTGCCGGAAAGAGCCTGGGCCTCGGTCCGTCCCGATGCGGCGATCGAGCATCTGACGGCGGCGCTCGACAAGGCAAAAGAGATCGGTGCCGAGGCGCTTACCGGCGTGACTTTCGGTGGAACCAACGAGCGGACCGGGTTTCCGCCGACTGAGGGCGAATACGACAACCTCACCCGTGCGCTCGGCGCCGCCGCCAAACACGCCAAGACGATCGGGTTGGAATTCGGCATCGAGGCGGTCAACCGCTACGAGAGCCATCTGATCAATTCCGCCGAGCAGGCGGTTGCGATGGTCGAGCGGATCGGTCTCGACAATGTCTTCGTCCATCTCGACACATTCCATATGAACATGGAGGAAAAGGGCTTAGCCTCCGGCATCATCGCCGCGCGTGACCATCTGAAATGCATGCATATGTCGGAAAGCGATCGCGGCACTCCGGGGTACGGCAACATTGCCTGGGACGAGCTCTTTGGTGCGCTTGCGGCGATCGGCTTCAAAGGCCTGCTGACGCTTGAAAGCTTCGTCACCATGCAGCCCCTGATGGCCGGCGATATCTCGACCTGGCGTCCCGTCGCCCGCGATGTCGATGAGGTGCTGGACAACGGCCTGTCATTCCTGCGCAACAAGGCAGAGCAGTACCGGATTTTCTGAATGCCTGTGCGCCCTTACGGGCGGACCGGCTTTTCTTCAATGACCGTGGTGAGGACCACCTTGAGCAAGATAGAAGACAATGCGCGCGAGATCGCCGCACGAGCCCTCCAGCGCTTCGGCCAGGAGAAAGCGCGACGGGTGATGATCGCGATTGCCGGGGCGCCGGGATCGGGAAAATCGACCATCGCCGAGCTGGTCGTGGATCAGTTGAACGGCAAAGGCGACATTTCGGCCGCGCTCTTCCCGATGGACGGTTATCACTACGATGACGCCGTGCTGGAAGATATGGGTCGCCGCCCGTTCAAGGGCGCAATCGACACGTTCGACGCGCATGGGCTGCGGCATATGCTGACGCGCCTCACGGCCAATGAGGACGATGTGATCGCCGTGCCGGTCTTCGACCGTTCGATCGAAATCGCCCGCGCCGGCGGACGCCTGATCCCGCAATCCGTCGATATCATCGTCTGCGAGGGCAATTATCTGCTCGCCAGCCAGTCGCCCTGGGATCGCCTGAAGCCGATCTTCGACTTCACCGTTTTCGTCGATGTCGATGAGGACGATCTGCGCAGCAGGTTGCAGGATCGCTGGCGCGGCTTCGGTCTGGACGAGGCCGAGATCACCAGGAAGGTCGAGGAAAACGACCTTCCCAACGGTCTTTCGATCATCGCCAATAGCAGCGAACCCGACCTTCGGGTGAAAAATCCGGGGAACAGTCAGAAACAGGACTGACGTCCCAAACACATTCTACCCCGGTCTGAGGGAGGAGATGCCGAAAAAGGCAAGCCCTTGGCCGCTTTAGCGAAACCCAGACAGCGACAGCTGGACAATCAGAGAGGCTCCCATGAAACACGGCATCTATTACTCCTACTGGGAACATGAGTGGAGCGCCAAGTTCGGCTCTTATGTCGAAAAGGTTGCCAAGCTCGGCTTCGACATCATCGAGGTCGCGGCCCATCACATCAACGAATACAGCGAGGCGGATCTCGCCGCGATCAAGCAGAGCGCCAAGGATAACGGCATCATCCTGACTGCCGGTATCGGCCCGTCGAAGACGAAGAACCTGTCGTCCCCCGACGCCGACGTGCGCAAGGCCGGCAAGGCCTTCTTCGAACAGACGCTGACCAATGTCGCCAAGCTCGACATCAAGACGATCGGCGGTGCGCTTCATTCCTACTGGCCGGTGGACTATTCCAAGCCGGTCGACAAGGAAGGTGATCGCGCCCGTGGCGTCGAAGGCATCCACGGCATTGCCGATTTCGCCGGTAATCTCGGCATCAACCTCTGCATCGAAGTCCTCAACCGCTTCGAGAACCACGTTCTCAATACCGCCGCCGAAGGTGTCGCTTTCGTCACCGAAGTCGGCAAGCCGAATGTCAAGGTCATGCTCGACACGTTCCATATGAACATCGAGGAAGACAGTTTCGGCGAGGCGATCCGCACGGCCGGCCCGCTGCTCGGTCATTTCCACACCGGCGAAAGCAATCGCCGCGTGCCGGGCGTCGGCAGAATGCCCTGGCATGAGATCGGTCTTGCACTGCGCGAGATCAACTATACCGGCGCGGTCGTTATGGAACCCTTCGTCAAGACCGGCGGAACCATCGGGTCCGACATCAGGGTCTGGCGCGACCTGAGCAATGGTGCAGACGAGGCGAAGATGGATGAGGACGCGAAAAACGCGCTCGCCTTCTCGCGCTTCGTTCTGGGTGGCTGACGCCGGGTCTGACCTGCATTGACCGTATCGATACTGCTTCCGCCACAAGATGAAGGGCGGGCCGTTCGACCGCTAACCAATGCAGGTCACATCGACTTTACGACTTGCTCGATCGGTTTCATTCGAAATCGATCGAGAGCTTAAGACAGGGATCAGGCTGGCAGACATGATCTGAGGAGGCTGCCGTCCGGGATAATCTGAAAAAATGCCAGGCATCAGGCGTTGAAGCGCTGCCAACTGTCCTGTAACGGTCGCATCAACCGCAATTCACGCAGAGTGCGAGCGCTTGGACACGCCATGCTGACCAAAAAAGGCAAATACGGGCTGAAAGCCCTGGTTCACCTGGCACAGCTAGAACCCGGGACCACGGCTTTCGTCAGCGAGATCGCCGTACAGAACAACATATCCAAAAAATTTCTCGACGCCATTCTGCTTGAATTGCGCAAGGGCGGCATCCTTCGATCGAAAAAAGGGCCGGGTGGCGGTTACGCTCTGTCGAAACCTGCATCCGAAATCTATATCGGGCATGCGGTGCGCATTCTGGATGGTCCGCTGGCGCCGATCCGCTGCGCAAGCAAGACGGCGTACGAAGCCTGTGACGACTGTCATTTTCCCGAGGACTGTCAGATCCGCCATTCCATGAGCGAAGTGCGCGATGCGATTTCGGCCGTACTGGACACGATGACGCTCGAGGACATGGTGTTGCGCCGCTCTCCCGGACTTGGCGAAAAGGCCGGCATCGCCGGTTGATCCGAGGGGCTTTCGATCCTGTGCTGAACAGATCAGAAAATTCCGCTCGGTGCAGGTAGTCGGCCGTTGAGATGATAATCGCCGATTGCGTAATGCTTCCAACGGACCGGATCATGCACCGTGTGGGTTCTGGCATTGCGCCAGTGGCGGTCGAGGTTCAGGCCTTCGTCTGTCGATGACGTTCCCGCGAGCTCGAACAGCGTGTTCGAAGCCGCCAGGGCCGCTTCCGTCGTCAGGATTTTTGCGGCGGCAACCGCAAGCGATGCCTCGGCTGCCGTCTCCGGCGAGGGGCTGATCTGTGCCGAATCGACCTTTCGCCCGGCACGTTCCAGCATGGCACTTGCAGCTTCGATCTTGACGGCAATCGTGCCGGTCCGGGCAATCGCCAACGGATCGTCGCTGGCGACGTTGACGCCAAGCGCCTGATTGCCGCGCGATTTCGTGCGGATGAAAGCGGTCATGTCCGCAAATGCGGCCCGTGCGATGCCGAGATCGACAGCAGCGTGCAGCAGTTGCCCGAGCGAACCCAGTGTATTTGCACGTTGGAACAGGTCCTTATGACGTATGACGGCATCTGCCGGCACATAGACGTTCTCGATCGACACAGTGCCGCTGGCTGTCGTTCGCTGGCCGAACCCTGCCCAATCGTCGATGATGGTCACACCACTCGCATCCCGCGGCACAATCGCCATCACCATACTGCCATCGGGATCAAGCGCAAAGATCGCCATCCAGTCGCAGAAGAGAGCGCCGGTGGAATAGTATTTTTGCCCGCTGATCCGGAAACCGACACCATCGCGCACAATGCGCGTAGTGACCTCGCCCGCGGTCTTCGTGCCGTTTTCGGCAAGAGCATTGGCGAAATGATCTCCCACCAGTGCGCGCGAGAAGAAATAATGCTGCTGCGCATCGGTGCCCGCGAGCCGCAACACTTCCAGAATGTAAAAGTGGTTTTGCGGTATCTGACCGATCGAGGCATCGGCCTCTGACAGATGTGCGATCACCTCCGCCAGAAAGGGATTGGAGATATCCGCGCCGCCGTATTCGGACGGAACGGTGATCGCCAACAGACCGGATTGCGACAGAAGCTCCATCTCCCTGAAGGGAAGGATACGCTGCCGGTCGCGCAAACCCGCCTCTATGGCAAGATGGGCCGCAAGTGCCTTCGCGGCGTCAATGGCCTCATCCTCCGTCGCGAGATGAGGCGGCACCGTTCTGATCTTTTCCGCCAAGCGGATAACGCTGCTCATGCCGCCCTCCGAGCCATGCCGGTTCATCCGTCCCATTCAGCCATCGCGGCGGACAGAAAGAAAGCAACAGAGGTGCGATTGCACCGTATGCTCTTGTGATTTTTTTCTGTTTTGAGACTGGTTTGGCGTAAAATCGGCCTATGCCCGACTGCTATTCCGCCGCCACCTGCGCAACAGTCTCGCGCGTCTTGATGAGGAGAGCGGCCTCGGCAAGCACCTGGTTGATGCGGCCGGAGATCGCTGCAGAGGGACTGCCGTCGGTAAAGTCGCGGCTCGATGTATAGATCGCCGTCGGCAGAACAAAGGCCTCGAAGAAGGCAAAAAGCGGACGCAGCTGATGTTCGACGACAAGCGAATGCCGATCGCCACCGCCCGTTGCCGTCAGAATGATCGGCTTACCGCGCAGATCGGACGGATCGAGGAGATCGATGACATGCTTGAACAATCCGGTATAACTTCCCTTGTAAGTCGGCGAGCCGATGACAAGCGCTTCCGCTTCGACGATCGTGCGGATCACCCTGCGTGCCGCAGGATCGAGGTCGCTGACAGATCTTGCGGCGCTGAGCGATAGTCCGAGATCTTCCACGTCGAAGACCACATATTGCAGCCCGGCCTGCCGCGCCAAAGCCTCCGTCACACTCTCGACAAAGCGTAATGTGCTCGACGGACGGGAGATATTGCCTGAGAAGCCTACGATCAGGTTGTTGCTCATTCGGTTTCCTTTCGAAAAAATGCTTTCGGCAGTCATGGTGAGAGGAGGACTTGCTTGCCCGTCAGGCTGTCTTGAGGAGGGGCACTCTTGCCGGATCGCCTGCCTCGGCGTTGTTCCAGCGGTCGAAAGCGGCGCGGCCAAGGATGGCGACGGACGTATCTTCCTGCGGCGCATGGACGAGCACGGACTGGATATCGCGGAAATGCCGCTCAAGACCCAGGTCGCCATTGAGGCCGGGATTGCCGATGCCGCGCACCGCGATCTGTACGGCATCGCGGATCTGCCGGCCGGCCAGCAGCCGCGCCCTGATCAGTCTTTCCGCATCGCCGAGATTATTGTCGAGCGCGCCAAAAATGATCTGGCGGGCGCCGGACACCAGAAGGTCGATCTCGCCTGACAGCGTGATGAAGCGCTCGGTGCGTGCAATGGGATGACCCAGATTGGCAGGGACCCGTTCATGGGCAAAGCGGATGAAGGCCTCTTGTGCTGCTTCAGCCGCACCCAGATAGATTGCGGTCAGCGCCAGCGTGATCGCCGCATGGCCGCGATTGTCCTGCTGGGCGACGGATGGATCTACCAATTCCAGCACGTTTTCCGCCGGGATCTCGACTTCGGTATATTCGACGTCATGGGAGCCGGTGGCGCGCATGCCGAGGCTCTTCCAGTTCTCTATCACCTTGATGCCGGGCAGGCCGTTCGGCACGACGAAGGTTCCGACCCGCGCCTGCACCTCGTCCGTGTGGGCCCAGACAAGGAAATGGGTGAGGCCATGGGCGCCGGTGACGAACCGCTTGCGACCCGTGATCGACCAGCCGTTCGCCGTGCGGCGGGCGCGTGTTGCCGGCAGGCCGCCGCGTGCCGGCGAGCCGAGTTCAGGTTCGACACGCGCGGCGTTGAGCAGCAGCGGCTGTTGGCGGGCCTGCCCAAGCAGATGCCGGTAGAGGCCTTCCGGCCAATGGCTCTTCGTCGCTTGTCCCAGGTGGTTGAAGATCGTCATCGCGCTGATGAGCGCCACGGACGGATCGCCACGCCCGAGTGCGGCAAGGATATGCGCAGCGCTGCTCAATGTGCCACCTGGGCCGCCATAACGGGTGGCTACGGTGCTCTCGAGGAGGCCAGCCTGATGGACGGCGCGAATGCCGGTCCAGGGAAACTGGCCGGTCTGGTCCGCTTCGGGGGCGGCTTCGGAGAGAATACGCACGGCAGCGTCGAGGGCGGTCGGATCATAGGACATGAAGTTCTGGGCCTTGTGGCTGTCGGGCGAGCGCATCAAGCATAAAGAGACGGACGACCCTGCTGCATTTCGAAAGGGGAGAGGGGAAAGGTCCGGCAAAAAGGGCCGGACCAGTCTAAATCAGGCCGCAGCCTTTCTTTTTGCCTCTTCCCGTTCACGGATGCCTTCACGCACGAGCGGCAGGATATAACGCCCGTAATCGACGGCATCGTTGTAATTGTCGTAACCGCGGATGGAAATCAGGTCGGCACCGAGATCGATATAGTCGAGGATGGAATCGGCGATCGTGCGCGGTGATCCAACCAGTGCGGTGGTGGCACCGCTTGCATTGGTGGCCGTCACGGTCGGATACCAGAGCGCCCGGTCATGCACGTCGCCGCGCTTGGCGATTTCCAGCAACCGCTGCGAACCGACATTGGCCGGCGCCGGCGCATTGACCGGAGCCCGGTGAAGGCCCTTCTGGCGGTTTTCGGTCAGGCGATCGAGAACCTTGTGCGCCTTTTCCCAGGCCAGTTCATCGGTTTCAGCGACAATCGGGCGGAAGGTCACCCAGATGCGCGGGCGATCGGTGCGGCCGGCCTTGGCTGCCTCGGCATAAACGCGTTCGATCTGCTGTTTCGTTTCAGCCAGAGGTTCGCCCCAGAGACCGAAGATATCGCAGAGGGAACCGCCGATGCGATAGGCGGCATCCGACGAGCCGCCGAGCGAGATCGGAATGAGCCCGTTGGTCGGGCGCACGGCGCTGCGGAACTGCTTGAACTGGTAATATTTGCCGTCGAAATCGAAGGGTTCCTTCGACGTCCAGGCGAGGCGCAGGATTCGGATATATTCTTCCTGCCGCTCGTAGCGTTCTTCCTTGTTGAGGAAGTCACCTTCGCGTGCCTGTTCCTCGTCGCTGCCACCGGCAATGAAGTGGACGACGACGCGGCCGCCGCTCAGCTGGTCGAGGGTTGCAAGCGACTTGGCGGCAACCGTCGGATAGACGGTGTTCGGCCGCAGTGCCACGATGATCTTGATGTTCTTCGTGTGGGCCAGCACCGTCGCTCCGAGCGTAAACGGATCGAAGGACGACGAGGAATAGGGGATCAGCGTGTAGTTGAAACCATAATCATCCAGCGAGCGGGAATAACGCTCCAGATAGTTCGGATCCACGGGCGCATCGGGAATGGGGTTCAGGTCGTTCGATGCGTTGGGAAAACTTACGCTGATGAATTCCGCAGCCATGGTCGCTCCTTGAGGTTTTCAAACAATGAGGGAAGGTTAAGCGGCGGCAGCGAGGTCAGGAAGACAGGTCTTTCTTTTTCTATGGATTATGTAGAAAATATTCTCTGCCGCTTGTTGTGAAATAGACTGGGAGACCGCGACTGCGGTTTTGCCTTCTCAGGATGCCGGGGCGGGCGACCAGCCAAGCAGTGGTGCGACCGTGCCGGCGAGATCTGTCAGCAGCCGTACATTGTCGGCGAGCCCGAAGGCCGGGGGCAGGAAAAGCACGATCTCGTCGGCGGCCGCGAGGCCCGGATCATTGAACACCGCATCGATCACCTGATCGGGCGTGCCCTGGAAGACCGGTGAGATCTGCGCGCCGGCGGGCTGGCCCGGAGGTGCAAGCGCGCCTTTCGGACGCGATGCGGCGATGCCGTTGGTCCGGCGGTCGAGATCATAGGCCGCGTATTTTTCCCGGAGATCGGGCGTGGTGCCGACCAGAATGGAGGCGGCGACGGCGACCGATGGCGGATCCGTTTTCCAGATCCGGCGCCAGGTATTGCGATAGGCTTCGATGAGCCGGGCCTGGTACTGGCCGAAACCTTCGCCTTCTTCATGGTCATGCAGGACGGTGCCGGTAATAAGTCCGATCCCGAGTTCGGCTGCCTGTACGGCCGAGGCAAGGCTGGCCGAGCCCTGCCGGATGCGGCTTCGCAATGTCGGGCTATGCGGTGTGACACGCAGCTCGGCACCCAGCGCTGCGCCCGGGACCGGTTCGGTGACGGTGTGCAGGACTTCGCCGGAAATCGCAGAGAGGAAACGGGCCTGTCGGCGTTTTGCTTCCGCGCGGGCGTCGGTATCGACTGTGCCGAACACTGCGTCGAAGGCGCCGTTCGCTCCGGTTGCTATGGCGAGCTCAAGTCGGCCGCCGATCAGGAGGTCCGTCGTGCCGGCGGCCTCGGCGAGCAGGATCGGTTCCTGATACCGCATCGGGATGACCGCCGAGCCGAGCGTGATGTGTTGCGTATGCTGGCCGACAGCTGCGAAGAAGGGCAGCGGAGACGAAAGATAGTGATCGAAATGCCGCTGATAGGCCCAGCCTGACTGGTAGCCCAGCCTTTCGGCTTCCCTGAACAGGTCGATCCCGTCGCGCAGGCCCTGTGCCGGCCCGGCATCGTCATTGAACGATACGCGGGTGTTGAAGCCGAGCCGCTGTTTCGGGCGGAAGGATGCGGGCAGCGTGCCTGCCGGTGCCGCGATGGTCATGCGAGCTGCTCCTGTCTCAGATTTTGCCGGGATGTTGGTTGCGGCTTGCGGGCATGTTCAGTGATGCCGGATGGGATCGATTCCAGCAGCGAGGCTGTGTAGGCGTGCTGCGGATTGCCGAAGATATCCGTGACGTTGCCGTGCTCGACGATTTTTCCCCGCTGCATGACGGAGACCGTGTGGGCAAGCTGGCGCACCAGCGCCAAGTCATGGGAGACAAAAATGTAGGTGAGGCCGAGCTTCGCCTGCAGCGACAGCAGAACCTCCACGATATCGGCCTGAACGCTGACATCGAGTGCGGATGTCGGTTCATCGAGGACGATGACGTCGGGTTTCAGCACCAGCGACCGTGCAATTGCCACGCGTTGCCGTTGGCCGCCCGACAGGGCGCTCGGCTTGCGGGCCAGCAGATGGTCGCCAAGTCCGACATTGCTCAGCGCCTCGCGGACCTGTTCGGCGCGTTCCTGCGGGGGCCCGATCCGGAACCGGTCGAGCGGTTCGCGAACCAGATTTTCGACTGTCCAGGTCGGGTCGAGCGAGGTGAACGGGTTCTGATAGACCAGCTGGAGATGCCGCCAGACGGCGCGCAGGGATGTCGGTGAGCGGCCCGAAACCTGCTCGCCGGCAACGGAAATTGTTCCGTCATCCGGTTGGTCCAGTCCAAGAAGCAGGCGGATCGTCGTCGTCTTGCCGGAGCCGGATTCTCCGACCAGCGCATGGGTGGTGCCGGCCGGGACGGAGAAAGACACGTCATCAACGGCGGTGAGGATCTTGCCGTCGACGGCAAACCGCTTGGTGACGGCCTGAACCTCGATCTTCGGCACTTCATCGGCATTGCGCAGGCGCAAGCCGGTTTCGCGCAGCCGGGCATAACGATCCGGATTGAGGGCCGGTACATCGGCATGCAGTTTTCTGGCATAGGCCGAGCTCGGCGCGGAGAAGACGGAGGAGGTCCGGCCTGCCTCCTGTACCACGCCGTTCTTCAGCACGACGAGACTATCCGTTCGTTCTGCTGCAATGGCGAGGTCATGGGTGATGAGAAGCAAGCTGATATCGAGATCGTGCTGGAGGCGCGACAGAAGGTCGAGGATCCGTTTCTGGATCGTCACGTCGAGCGCGGAGGTCGGTTCGTCCGCCACCAGCAGCGCCGGGCGCGGCAGGACGGCGAGGCCGATCAACACCCGCTGCAGCATGCCGCCGGAAAGCTGATGCGGATAGGAATCGTAGACACGCTGCGGATTGTCGAGCCCGACCTGCGCGAAGGTTTCAAGGACGAGCGCCTTGCGGATCGCCGTGTTCGGCTCGTCGGTCAGGGCCGCCGCCTCCATCGCCTGCACGCCGATCGTTCTCACCGGATTGAGGGCATTGCCGGGATCCTGCGGGACAAAGCCGATGGCACGGCCACGCAAAGGGCGAAACCGGCGCTCGGGGAGCGCAAGCAGATCCTGCCCGCCGAAGCCGACATGTCCGCGCGCTTCGGCCCCTGCGGGCAGCAGCCGCAGAATGGCACGGGCGATGGTCGATTTGCCGGATCCGGATTCACCGATCAGTGCGAGGCTTTTGCCTCGCCCAAGTTCGAAGCCGACATTGCGCACGACCTCCTGCTTGCCATAGGAAACCGAAAGGTCATCGACTTTGAGCAGAGGTCGGGTCACGGGTTGCGGTCCGGGCGCCACCGTGATGGCTTCGATGAGGGTGGCGGTCAGTCTGTTTTGCGAAGCCATCGGCTGATCCTGTTCACTGAGAGGACGGTTAAGATGGTGACAAAGGCGGGGGCGTATACCAGCCACGGCCATTTGAGATAGTCCTTGCCGATCGAGATCAGCAGGCCCCAGTCGGAGGCAGGCGGCGGGTCGCCATAGCCGAGGAAGGCAAGGCTGGCGATCACCAGGATCGACTCGCCGAACTGCAGCACGGCGAGCGGCAGCACCGAGCGTGACGCATTGGGAAGGATGTGGCGCCAGAGGATGTACCAGCGCGAACCGCCCGACAGGAAGGCCGCCTCGACAAAGGTCGCCTGCCGCGTTTTCAACACTTCGGCACGGGTGACACGAGCGAAGATCGCCACCGCTGAGACGCCGGTTGCGATCGCGGCGTTGATCGTCTCGAAACCGATCGCGGTGACGACGATGACCGCGAGCAGGAATTTCGGGATGGACAAGAGCACGTCGACGAGCCGGGCGAAGACGATATCGACCCATCCGCCGAGGAAGCCGGCCAAAAGACCGATCAGCCCCCCGACAACCACCCCGATCACGACAGCGACCAGTGCGCTCGATACCGACGAAGCGGTGCCATAGACCACGCGGGTATAGACATCGCGGCCGAGATGATCGGTGCCGAACCAATGCGCCAGGCTCGGGCCGAGCAGCTTGTCGGTGGGCACGCCGATGGCCGGGTTGTGGCTGGTGAAGAGGCCGGGGGCAACCGACCAGGCAATCACGATCGCGACCACAGCAAAGGAGACTGCAACGATCGGCGGCATGCGAAGGCTGGCAAGCCAGTTTATCGGGGTCGTCGCGGATGGGGCCGAGCTGAAGGTAAAGGTCATGGGGTCACCGCCTTGGTCGCACCGATCGAAGGTTCGTCCGCAGTGGTTGGCCGGCGCTTCACACCGCCGAGGATTTTTACGCGCGGGTCGAGCAACGGGTAGAGAAGGTCGGCGATCAGGTTGACGAGCACGAAGACCACGGCGCCGAGCGAAACAACCGCCTGCAGAACCGGCAGGTCCTGGGTGCTGACGGAGCGCTGCACGAGGCTGCCGACACCCGTTCTGCCGAAGACGGTCTCGGTGATCAGCGAACCGCCGAGAAGTTCGCCGATCGTGAGTGCCACGACCGTGACGACGGGCAGCGAGGCAGGCTTCAACAGGTGTTTGACGAAAAGCCTGGCCTGTCCGATCCCACGGCTGCGGGCGACCGCGGCATATTCCTGCTCGGCTTCCCGGTCGAGATTGGCGATCAGGACTTCGGCGATCTGGGCGGAAACCGGGATGCCGAGCGCGATCGCTGCAAACAGGGTTGCCCAGAAACTGTCCGGGTTGATGACGCGGAAGAGCCCCAGCTGGAAACCGAAGAGATGGATCAGCACCAGGCCAATGACGAAATTGGGTACCGAGAGGAACAGCGACGGAAACCCTCGCAGCAGCCCTTGACCGTAGCGCTTGGGAACGAAGCGGGTGCCATAGGCGACCGCGAACGCAAGGATCAGCGCGACGGCCAGGCCTGCCGATGCGAGGATCAGCGTCGAGGGAAGAACCTCGGCAATCAGGGTCGAGACGGGACGAGTGGATCGCATCGACATGCCGAGATCGCCGGTGAGGAAGCCGGACAAAGCGTTCCACAGCTGCACGACGATCGGCTTGTCGAGTCCCTGCGCGGCGATGATCTCGGCAATCTCTTCTTCGGAAAAGCCGTTCTGCGGGTTGCGCAGCACGCTGGTGATCGGGTCGCCAGGCAGGATGCTGACAACCACGAAGGTGAAGACATAGGCCAGAAGAATGACGATAACCGCCTGGCCGAGCCGCTTTGCTGCGTAGTTTAGGTAGGCATTGCTCATGCCGTTCCCTCCTTGCATTGCTCGGTTTGTTTCGGGATCAGTCGGCAAGGAAGGCCGTGTAATAGCTGGCATAGGCGACGCCGTTATAGACTTCGCCCTTCAGCGTCGGCGACTGCACGTAGATGCGTTGGACGATCTGCGTACGCGGGATGAAATACCCCTGGTCGAGGACATAATGCTGAAGATCGTTGAGAAGCGGGCTGCGCTCTTCGAAAGAGCCGGCGCCTGCGATCCTGTCGCGCAGATCGTTGAGCTTCGCATCGCTTTCTCCAAGCCCGAACCAGTTCTCGCCGTTGTTGGCATTGGTCAGGATGCCGGCAACGGTTCCCGCGTCGATGAAGCTTCGGGTGACCTCATAGGTCGGGACATTCGGAGCCGCATATTTGACCTTTTCGCCATAGGTGACGACGTCATACGCCCGGATATCCACTTTCCAGCCGAGTTTACCCAGTTGCTGGGCAATCAGTTCGTCAACCGACTTGGAGGTAGCGAGATAGGGATTGGAATGAAGCGTGATCGCAAGCGGCTTGCCGTCCTTGGTGCGGAGGCCGTTCGCACCCTTTACCCAGCCTGCTTCGTCAAGCAGCTTTTCCGCCCTTTCCGGATTGTAGGCAAGAAGCGCGCTCTGATCGGTGGCGCCGGGGACATTGCTCTGGATGAACGACGTCGCGAGCTGCCAGTCCGGCGTATAGACGGTGTCGATGATTTCCTGGCGATTGATGCCGGCCTGGAGTGCCTGACGGACCTTCACATCGTCATAGGGTGCAAGCTTGGTATTGACCGCCCAGCCATTGACGAAACCGAGATAACGCGGCGTCGAGATGCTGAAACCTTCCTCCTTCAGGGATTTCAACTCCTGAGGGGAGGCATTGTAGGCGATATCGGCCTGGCCGGACTGCACCGATGCGACCCGGAGCGAGGGTTCGGAAACCAGCTTGTAGGTGATCGAATCCAGGAATGCAGGGCCGGTATGGCCGACGGCCGCAGGCCCCCAGTTATAGTCCTTGCGTTTGACCAGCTTGACGAAATCGCCCTCCTTCCAACTATCGACCACGTAAGGCCCGCTGCCGGCGGTCTTGCTGAGATCGGCTTGCTGCGAGGCCGGTTGCGCAATGCTCCTGGGGGAAACAAGGATGGAGCCGTGGTAGCCCAGCGTCGGCAGGAAACCGAGTGTCGGCTTCTTGAAGAAGACCTTGACGGTCGAGGCATCGATAGCCTCGGCGCGCTCGTAGGTTTTCGGGAAAAGCCCGATCGGGTTGATGCCCTCGTTCTTGCGGCCGGCATACCAGATGTCGAGATTGGCAACGACCGCGGCCGCATCGAGCGGCACCCCATCCGAGAAGGTCACGCCGCTTTTAAGATGAAGTGTAAATTCGGTCGCCTTGTCGTTCTGTTCCCAGCGTTCGGCAAGCCAGGGGCTGACCTTGCCGTCGGCATCGACATAAAGAAGCTTGTCGGTCACATGACCCCAGATATGGCCCTGAAAACTGGAAATGGCGCTGTTATTGGGGATCCAGGTGTCACCGAGGGAATCGATCAGGAAAGTGATGTCGCCGCCATCGCGCGGATTTTCCGCGGCCTGTGCCGGGGTGAACCCCAATGGAGCGACAAGTGCTGCTGCGGCCGCCACGGAGGTGGTGATGAGCAGGCGCCGTCGGGAGAGGGAAAGCAGGGAGGAACGTTCGGTCATGGGGTGATCCTGATGATTGGGGTTGTGTTGGTTCCGGGCCGGTGCTGTTTCGCTTGCCGCGGAGAATGGGAAAAAGGACACGACTCGCCGTTTCCGCCCGACGGTTTCGCCGGGTGGGCGGAGCAGCTGCCTGATGATGAAAGATGCTTTTCTCAGAGCGCCTCAGTGGCGGGAAGCACTTGCGGCTCGGCCGTTATCGAACAGCCAGAGACGGCCGTTTCGAGCGTGGAGCGCGCTGGCTTGTACACTTTCCGGTCATGTCGCGTCCCTCTTGCTTTTGATGAATGTCATGACACTCAGCCTAGCAGGGCGGCTCGAATGAGAAAGACTGACTATTCTTTTTCTATCGATTTTATGGATTATTTTGTCGCAATTGTTGGCTTGGCGGGGTTTCGTGTTTCACCGGGCTTTTGATCGTCTTCGGCGGCTCAGCGGGAGCCGCCGAACCGATTATCGCAATTCGGCAAACACCATCTCGTCGAAAATCCGCACCGGCGGCAGGTCACCCGAAAAGCGCTCGACGTCCACTCTGGTAATCTGCCCGGTGCAACCCTGCGCCAGCTTCGAGGTTCCGATATCACGGGTAAGGATATTCGGATTGCCATGGATGCAGGTGGCATTTTCCGCCTGGCGATCGTGTGGCTCGAACCATGCGCCGGTCGAAAGCTGCATCACGCCTTGCCGCACATCCTCGCTCAACACGGCGGCTGCAAGGCAGCTGCCGCGGATATTGAACAGTCGAACGATCTCGCCATCCTTTATGCCGCGTGCCGCCGCATCGGCCGGATTGATGCGGACCGGCTCCCGGTCCCTGATCTTTGTCGAACGGCTGAAATCGCCATAGTCGAGCTGGCTATGCAGGCGCTGGTGCGGCTGATTGCAGACCAGATGCAGCGGATAGTCTTCGTGTTCAGGCTCTGCTGCCGACCTGGCAGGATACCAGTGCGGATGGCCGCGGCAGTCGTCATAACCGAAACCCTCGATCGTCTGCGAAAAGATCTCGATCTTGCCGGATGGTGTCTGCAACGGCGAGGTGGACGGGTCGTTGCGGAAGGCAGTTGCCGGCCCGCCTTCGTCGGACCGCAAAGGCAGCCGCAATTCGCCCCGCGCCCAGAATGTTTCGAAATCCGGGGCATCGTGGCCACCGGCTTCGAGCGCCTTGCGGGTGGTCTCGAACAGGAAGGAAAGCCATTCTCCGGATGTCCGGTTCTCGGTGAAGGCGTCGAACTTGCCGAGATGCCGGGCGATTTCGGAAAATATCTCGTAATCGTCGCGCGCCTCGCCGACCGGCTCGATCAGCTTTTTCATTGCAACCATCAGGTCGTCGCGGTCGGCGGCACCAATATCGTCGCGCTCGAGCGTCGTCGTTGCCGGCAGAACGATATCGGCGTGGCGGGCGGTCGAGGTCCAGGCAGTTTCGTGGACGATGATCGTTTCGGGACGCCTGAAGGCGGCTCGCAGGCGATTGAGATCCTGATGATGGTGAAACGGGTTTCCGCCCGCCCAATAGACGAGGCGGACGTCGGGATATCGCAGGGCCTTGCCGTTGTAATGGCATTCGCCACCCGGATTAAGCAGCAGGTCGGCGATCCGGGCAACGGGGATGAAGTCCGTCACGGGGTTCCTGAACTGGTTGAGCGTCGGCAGCGGCACGGCCAGCTGGCGCTTGCCGATATTGCCAAGCGCGCCGAGCGAATAGGAATAACCGCCGCCATCGAGCCCCATCTGGCCAAGCATGGCAGCAAGCACGATGCCCATCCATACAGGCTGTTCGCCATAATCGGCCCGCTGCAGCGAATGGCTGACGGTGATCAGGGTTCTGGAGCGCGCCATGGCACGTGCCAGATCCTTGATGGTCGCGGCATCGATGCCGCAGATATCCGCGGCCCATTCGGCGGTTTTCGGCACTCCGTCGGTGCGGCCGAGCAGATAATCCTCGAAACGCTGGTAACCGACCGTGTAGCGATCGAGGAAAGCGCGGTCATGCATGCCTTCGGTTACCAGAAGATGGGCAAGGCCGAGCATCAGCGCCACATCGGTGCCGGGAATGACCGGCTGCCACTCCGAATTCACCTCAGCGGGAAAATCATCTTTCAGCGGGCTGACGGAAATGAACCGGGCACCACGGGCGCGGGCACCCGAAAGCTTCGGCCGCACGATATGCGCGCCGATGCCGCCGCCATGCACATCGGCGTTCTTGATCGCCATGCCGCCGAAGGCAACAACAAGCTCGGTGCTTCGCTCGATCGCATCCCAGGTGACGCTCTTGCGGTCGAACGTGTCATACGGCCCGAGAACATGCGGGATGATCACCGAGGCGGCGCCGGAACTGTAGGTGTTGACCGATCGGACATAACCGCCCAGCACGTTCAGAAAACGATGGATCTGGCTCTGCGCATGATGGAAACGGCCGGCGCTCGACCAGCCGTACGACCCGCCGAACACGGCTGTCGGGCCATGTTGGGCATATAGGCGCTGCAGTTCACCACCGACCCTTTCTATCGCTTCCTGCCAGCTGACTTCGACATAGTCGTCTGCGCCGCGCCTGCCGGCATTGCCGGGCGCGCCTTCGAGCCAGCCACGCCGGATCGCCGGCCGCTTGATGCGCGCGGTGCTATCGGCGATCGCCGGGATGTTGCCGAGCAAGGGTGACGGATGCGGATCATCGGGATGCGGGACTATTTCAAGCTTGCCGTTTTCATAACGGCCGGAAAAGGCACCCCAGTGGGAGCTGTGCGGCTTGAGTGAATTCATCGCAATCGATCCTCGGCAATCCATGTCGTTTTCTGCGGGCAAGGTCTAGTTTGGCAAGACCTTGCCCGGGTTCATGATGCCGGCGGGATCTATAGCGTTCTTGATGACCGCCATCAGATCCACGGCGTCGCCATGTTCGGCCCGCAGATAGGCGATCTTGCCGGTGCCGACGCCGTGCTCGCCCGTCGACGTACCGCCGACCGAGATCGCATATTGCACCATCTTCTTGTTGATTGCCGCGACTTCATCGAGTTCGGCCTGATTGGCCGGATCGACGGCGAAGACGACATGATAATTGCCGTCGCCGACATGCCCGAGAATGGCTGCCGGCACGCTGCAGCCTGCCAGAAATTCACGCGTCTTCAAAATGCAGCCGCTCAGCTGCGAGACCGGCACGCAGACATCGGACGACCAGCCCTTGGCGTTTTCACGCTGCGAGACGACGGCGTAAAAAGCGTTGTGGCGCGCCTTCCATAGCCTGTTGCGTTCCTCCGCTGCATTCGCCCATTCGAAATCCTTGCCGCCGTTTTCCTCGACGATTGCCGCCACCATCTCCACCTGCTCCTGCACGCCGGCGGGCGAGCCGTGAAATTCGAAGGCGAGCGTGTCCTCAATCTTCAGCGACAGTCCGGAATAGGCGTTCACCGCCTTGATCAGGCCGCGGTCCATTAGCTCCATGCGGGCGACCGGAATGCCGAGCTGGACGACCTGGATTGCCGCGGCAACCGCCTGTTCGACACTTTCAAACGAGCAGAGCGCCGCCGAGATCGTCTCCGGAATGCCGTAGAGCCTCAGCGTCACTTCGGTGATGATGCCAAGTGTGCCTTCCGAGCCGACGAAAAGCCGGGTGAGATCATAACCCGCCGAGGATTTGCGCGCCCGGCCGCCGGTGCGGATGATATTTCCGTTCGGCAACACCACTGTCAGGCCCAGCACGTTTTCGCGCATGGTACCGTAGCGAACCGCGTTGGTACCGGATGCACGGGTGGCCGCCATGCCGCCAAGCGAGGCATTGGCACCCGGATCGATCGGGAAGAACAGGCCGAGGTCGCGCAGATGCGTGTTCAACTGCTCGCGCGTGACGCCGGCTTCCACCGTGCAGTCGAGATCCTCGGCGCTAATGCGGGTGATCTTTGACATGCGGGACAGATCGATCGAGACGCCACCGCGCACGGCGGTCAGATGGCCCTCGAGAGAGGTACCGGCGCCGAAGGCGATGACGGGAACGCTTTCCGCGGCGCAGAGGCGGACGATCTCGGCGACGTCCTCGGTCGTCTCGGCGAAGATGACGGCATCGGGGATTGCCGGCGTGTGATGGGATTCACCGCGGCCATGCTGCTCACGGAGCGCTTGGGATGTCGAAAACCTCTCCTCGAACCGGGTTTTCAGGGTTTCGGCTAGCGCGGTCGACAGCTCGCTCATTTGCTCTCTCCCTTGAGGGCCGGCCCTGTGTCCACGGGCGTGTCACCCGGCTGGCCCCATTCGGTCCAGGCGCCGTCATAGATGGCGACGTCATCCTTGCCGGCGAGATGCAGGCCGAAGGCGAGCGCTGCGGCCGTGACGCCGGAACCGCAGCTTGCGATGACGGGCCTGGAGAAATCGAGGCCTGCCGTCTCGAACGCCTTTCGGATTTTCGCCGTATCGAGAATTTCCCCGGTCTCGGGATTGGTGAGCGCGTTGAAGGGAAGGTTGAGGCTGCCCGGAATATGGCCGGAGCGCAGGCCCGGGCGCGCTTCCTTCTCGTCGGCGGCAAATCGTGCGGCGGAACGTGCATCGATGACCTGTTCGGCGCAAGTGCCGATATTGCCGAGAACCTCTGCCTTGGAGCGGACGGCGGAAGGATCGAAGTTTGCGACAAAATTTCCCTTGGCAACGGAGGGCAGTGCATCCGTCACCGGGCGTTCTTCCGCCAGCCATTTACGAAGACCGCCATCGAGTACCGCGACCTTGTCGTGGCCGAAGATCCGCAAGGTCCACCAGACCCTGCCGGCCGACATCAGGCCGGGTGTGTCATAGACGACGACGGTGCTGTCGTTCGAGACGCCGAGATCGGCCGCATAGCCCTCGAAGGCTTCAGGCGAGGGCAGCATATGCGGCAAGGATGTGTCGTGATCGGCGATCGTGTCGATATCGAAGAAACGCGCACCCGTGATGTGGCGTGTGGCAAAGTCCTCGGCAGCGATGGGCTTGACGCCTGGCAGCTTGAAGGAGCCGTCGAGGATGACGAGATCCGCATCGCCAAGATGCGCGGCCAGCCATTCGGTGGAAACGAGGGAACCGGGAAGGGAAAGGGACATGGAAAACTCCGGAAATATATCTTTCACGCTCTGACTTGTCCCGCCCCGGCGTTTGGATGCGGCGCAAGTCTGAACGCTGGCAATGAAATCAGGCGACCAGCTTTTCGCCCTTGAGATGGCGTTCGAGGAAGGGCAGGCTGTCCTGCCCCCAATAGAGTTCATCTTCGTAGCGGAAGGTCGGGAGGCCGAAGACGCCGGCTGCCTTTGCCGTCTCGTAGCTTGATTTGCGGATCGCCTGTACGGCATCGCTTCCGCCCCGCTCGTCCAGTGCCGCGCCATCGAAGCCTGCGGCATTCGCGATCGCATGGCGGATCTCGGTTTTGCCGATGTCTTCGCCACGACCCCAGAAAGCATCCTGAAGCGCGCTCGTCAGCGTCAGCCAGTCTTCGCCCGCTTCGATTGCGGCGGTGACCATCAGGCCTGCCGGCGCGGGATCGGAAAGGGCGGCGCGGTTTTCGAAACTGAGCGGCTTGCCCCGCAACGCGGCCCAGCGCTTCAGGTCTCTGGTCCAATAGGCCCGGCGCGGCTCCGGCCGGTTGCGCGAATAGATGCCGCCATTGTCCTCGATCAGCGGAATGACATGCGGGCGGATCGTGGCATTGTGCTCGCTCGCCAGCGCCGCGAAAGGCCCCAGGCCGATATAGGCCCAGGGCGAGCCGATGCTGAAGAAATAATCGATGGTCTTTGTCATTGTCTGATGCTTTCAGGTGGGCTTGTTGCGGGCCGTCATGTCGAAGACGGACAGGGCACAGTCGCGAGCGACGAGGACCGTTTTCGGATCGCGTCCGACGGCGACCGTTGCCAGCGCACCCTCATAGAGAAGGGAAAGATGCGCGGCCGCCTGTTCTGCATGGCTGCCGTCTTTTGCAATAATGGCAGCGAAGATGTCGCGAACCATCGCCTTGTGGGTGCGCGCGACGGATACGACCCGTTCGGAATCGCCATGCTCGGCGACCGCCAGGGCAAAAGCGCAGCCGCGGAATTCGGGGCTGTCGGCCTTTTCATACAGGCGCTCGAAAATCAGCTCGATCTGCTCCCTCGGCGCCATTGCCGCATCCACGACCTCCTGCAACGCGCGGATCACCCGTTCATGCCGGGTCTGCAGATAGGCAGCGACGAGATGGTCCTTCGATGGAAAATGCCGGTAGAGGGTTGCCTTGGCCACATCTGCCTCTTCGATGATGCGGTCGATGCCGACGGCCCTTATGCCCTCGCGATAAAACAGTGCTCCGGCTGCGGTGAGGATCTGGTCTGGTATGGATTCTCTCATTGGATCGCTTCGAACTGGTCGTTTCAACATGGCATGATCGACGGGCTTCGATCATATGACAGAAGCAAGACCGGTCTGTCTTGCTGATGAGAGTTGTCAACCAGATAGAGGATCGCGTCAAGCGGAAGCGCACTCGAAAGCCGGCTTCCTGTGTCGATCTGACGTCAAGGATCTGAAATTGATCGATATATACGGTGGCAAAATATCGCGAAGCGGGAGCGATAGAACAATCTCGTTATGTTCAAAAGCGACGCGGGGATCGGATCTATTGCGACATCCGGTCACCTGATTTTATCCGCTCAAGGTCGTGGTGATCCGATTTTTGAAAAATACGAGCTCATCCGATTGCGAGGTGCGTCATTGTCGCCTAGCACCGTGTTTCACTCTGTCGGGGATGCGCGGGAATGACGAGCCAAAAGCCTTACACGATGCCGGGAATGGTATTTTTCGATCTGGCACCGGCTGCGGGTGGCGAGCCTTATCGCATCTTTCTTTCGATACCTGTCGGGGAGCCGCCTGCTGCGGGTTGGCCGCTGCTGGTGATGACCGACGGCAATGCCACCTTTCCTTTTGCCGCTGCAAGCCTTGTGACGCAGGCACCTTACCCGACAGCAACCAATGTCGGCTGGGGTGTGGTCGCGGCGATCGGTTATCCGTCCGACGAACCCTATAATGCACAGCGCAGGGCCTGGGATCTGGGGCCGCCGCCGGTCAAATCCTATCCGCCTTATTTCGAGGGCGGTCCTCCCGTTATGATCGGCGGAACCGGCGAACTGCTTGCCTTCATCGAGACGCAACTCATTCCGCAACTTTCCGACATGGTGCGGATTGATCCGGCGCGGCGATCGCTTTTCGGGCATTCCTTCGGTGGCCTGTTTGCCCTTTATGCTTTGTTCGAGCGACCCGGCCTGTTCCGCAACTGGATCGCGGCCAGCCCGACAATCTATTGGGAAGGCAGCGAAATCCTGAACAATGAGGCGCGTCGCGCGCGCGCACCGGGCAACGCGCCGTTTCTACATCTGTCGGCCGGCGAATATGAGGGGGACGAGCTTGCACCCTTCCAGTATCGCAACGAGGATGCCGCATCGCGCCTGGAGAAAAGAAAGATGGAACGCACAGTTGCCCTGGCGGAGGAGATGGCGGTGCGACTGAACGGTTCTGCGGACGGCATTCGCACCGAATTCGAGCTTTTCGCCGGTGAGACCCACATGTCGGTACTCGGGCCAGCCGTCAACCGAGCGATTGCCGTCGCCTTCGCGGTCAGGTCCTGAGCTTAAGTCTTCCGCCGCAATCGCCACGGCATCCCGTTACGCTTCTGCCGGCCGTTTCATCAATGGCTGCTTACAGGCCTGTTGCCATCAAGCGGCGGCTTCGGCGCTGTTTTGCACTGACGATCTGGCAGATGGCGGCGATTGGGCGGCCAATTGGCAGGACACGTTTTGCCGGGGTGGCGTGGCAAATATGACAATTTCCCGCCTAAATATGACAACAAAAATCATATTTTATTGATCGCCATAAGTTTAGCACTTATAGCTGCGCTCGGTGAGCCACCTCGCCCGGCATTCTCTCGCCGCTTCCTCACATTCATGATCTCTCCGGATCATTCATCGCAGTTTGCCGCTTGCCGAAAAGGATCGGGCAATGACGTTATCTTTCAATCAGTTCCCTGCGCACCGCCACCTGCTCAGCTCGACTATAATGGTTGGTGCGATGGCCGCAGCATTGATGCCCATGACGGCATTTGCGCAGGATGCAACTGGTGATGCGACGCAGCTTGCACCGATCGTTATCAGCGGGTCCGGAGCCAAAACGATCAGCGAAGACAATGATACGATCGTTCCCGAGCGCGCTATTTCTGCCTTGAAGACCGACACGCCACTCGTCGAGACACCGCGCTCGGTCGCCGTCATTACCCGCAAGGAAATGGAGCAGCGTGGTGCCAGCGACATGATCCAGGCAGCCCGCTATAGCTCCGGCATCGGAACCGGTGGCTTCGGATACGACCCGCGATTCGACCAGATATATATCCGTGGCATCGAGACGACCATGGGCGGCGATTTTCGCGATGGCCTGCGCCAGCCGGTTATGACCTATGGTGCGTTTACGACCGAAGTCTACACGCTCGACCGCGTGGAAGTGTTGAAGGGGCCCGTATCCGTCATGTACGGCGCAGCAAGTGCTGCCGGCATCGTCAACCGGATCTCCAAGCTGCCACAGGAAGAGGCTCACCACGAGGTCGAACTTCAATATGGCACAATCGGGCGCAAGCAGGCTGCATTCGATTTCGGCGGGCCGGTGGGTGAGAGCGACGATCTTTTCTACCGTGTCGTCGGCCTCGTGCGGCAGGGTGAGACCAATTACGACATCGCAGACGACCGCTACCTGCTGCAACCCTCGTTCACATGGAAGCCCGACGATAGCACCAAGCTCACGGTCTACGGTCTGGCACAGAACACGGAAACCGATTCGAGCGCCTGGACGTTCAAAAACGACGGCCAGATCTATCGTGTCAGCGACCCCGATTACGACTATCAGAGAATTCGGCAGTACCAGTTGGGCTACCAGTTCGAGCACGAATTCGACAACGGCCTGACCTTCCGGCAAAACGCCCGCGTCAGCGACCTGCACCTCAAGGCACGTTATGTCGATCGCACGACAATGTTCAGCGATCCGACCGCGGCCTGGGGAACCGCAGCGGTTACGGATAAAATGCGTGCCTATCAGATCGACAACCAGCTCCAGGCCAAATTCGATACCGGCGCTGTCTCCCATACCTTCCTTGTCGGGCTGGACTATACCGGCGTCAATTCCGATTTTGCCGACGGGTATGGATCCACTTTGCCTGGCGATATCCGCAGCGCACCTAGCCCGGAACTTACGGGCTTCACCAGCAACGACCTCCGCCAGACAGGGCTTTATGCTCAGGAACAGGCGGAAATCGGCAACTGGCGTTTCGTCGGCGGCTTGCGTTACGACTGGCTGCATCAGGAGACCGCCGACAAGGTTGCCGGTACCGGCGCCGAGAAGAATGAGGGCGCGTTGTCGGGGCAGGTCGGCCTTCTCTATCTTTTCGACAACGGCCTTGCCCCTTACGTGAGTTACGGAACTTCGTTCGTGCCTTCGACCGAACGTTCGGCCTCGCTTGCAGTGCTCGACCCGACGAAAGGACGCCAGATCGAGGCCGGTATCAAATATCAGCCTGAAGGCGAGAATCTCTCGTTGAGCACGGCCGTCTACCGGCTTGTGGAAACCGGAAAGCCGCAATACGCAGGTGCGGCCGGCCCGGTTTATATCTATGAGAATTCCGGCGAGAACACGTTCACCGGCTTCGAGATCGAGGGTCGCAAAACTTTCGACAACGGCATCAGCCTGATTGCTGCCTATACCTATGCGCATGGCGAAATCACCGGCAATCTCGATACGTCCATCATCGGCAATACACCGACAACGACGCCCCGGCATGTCGCGTCACTGTGGGTCAATTACGATGCGCCCGAGGATATGGCGATTGGCGGTCTCAGCATTGGCGGCGGTGTCCGTGCGACGAGCAAGTCGTTTACCGACGACTACAATACGGCCAGGAATGCAGGCGTGGTCTATTTCGACGCTTCGATTTCCTATGATTTCGGTGCAAAGTCGCCTGACCTGAAGGGGCTTTCGCTGGCGGTCAGTGCAACCAATCTCGCCAATCTCGAGGAACAGGTCTGCAATGGCGGTTATTGCTATTTCGGCCAGGGCCGCACGGTGCTGGGTTCGCTGAAATACAAGTGGTAACACTTGCGGGTCAGACACCGGAATTCAGTCTCAGCATAGGAGGTAGCGTGGCCTCGGTTCAGCTTGCGCAGGATGCGCCAGATACAACGAAAGCCTTCGCGGCAGACAAGGTCGGCCTCTCTATCGATGGAAATGCGATCCTGTCGGATGTCAGTCTCGACTTTCCGGCAGGAGAGGTCGTTGCTCTTGTCGGACATAACGGTTCCGGCAAATCCAGCCTCCTTAAAATCCTGGCGCGGCAACATTTTCCGACAACCGGATCTGTCCGTTACGGTGATCGCGACCTCAAACACTATCACGGCCGCGACTTTGCCCGCTCGGTCGCCTATCTGCCGCAGGATCTGAGCACCGGATCGGACATGACGATCCGCGAACTCGTCGGCTGCGGTCGTTACCCATGGCACGGGGCATTGGGTCGCTTCTCCGATGTCGATCGGGAAAGGGTCGAGTCTGCCATAGACGCGACGCATATAAGGCCATTTGCCGATCGCGTGGTCGGGACGCTTTCCGGGGGAGAGCGGCAACGTGCCTGGATCGCGATGCTGATCGCGCAGGATGCACGGTGCCTTTTGCTCGACGAACCGACGGCTGCGCTGGATATCTCTCATCAGGTCGAAGTCCTGTCTCTCGTGCGGCGACTGGCCCATGAGGGCGGCAGAAGTGTCGTCATCGTTCTCCACGACATCAACATGGCGGCGCGTTTTTGCGATCGGATCCATGCTCTGAAGGGCGGGCGGGTTGTCGCCAGCGGAGTGCCGGGCGAAATTCTGGCCCCCGCGACGCTTCGTGCCATCTACGGGATCGACATGGAGGTGATTTCTGTTCCGAGCCTTTCGCATCCGCTTGCCTATGCTTGCTGAGGTTCGGCTGCGATGAAGATGTCACGACGCTCATTTCTCCAAACCGCTGCAGCGGCAGCCGTTTCCATTCCCAAACCCTTGCTGGCCGAGGTCGATGGACAAAGGATCGTCAGCCTCGACTATGGGCTGGCCTCTACGCTTCTGTCGCTCGGAGTTGCGCCCGTCGGAATTTCTGATCTCGCCGACTGGGGCAAATGGGTGGTCGAGCCGGCCATGCCGCCGTCCGTCATCGATATTGGCAGTTCCTACGAGGTCGACTTCGAGATCCTTATCCAGCTGAAGCCCGACATCATCCTGACGACACCTTATCTCGACGACCTTATGCCGAGGCTCAAGCCGATCGCCAAAGTTCTGCGGATGGAGATTTTTACGCCCGATTCCGGCCCGGTTCTGCCTTCCGCCATCGCCGCGACGCGCAAGCTCGCCGCCGAACTCGGACGTGAAACGGCGGCGGAGCAGTTTCTGGCACAATCCGATGGATTTTTCGACACATGCCGTGCGCGTCTGGCCGGCAAGGCCATTGCGCCGGTCGCGCTGGTGACGTTCATGGATGCGCGCCATGCCCGCATCTATTCGGCACCGGGTCTGTTTCACAATGCGCTCGAACGGATCGGCGTGCGCAATGCCTGGACGCAAAAATCGAACTATTGGGGTTTCGAGACGATCGGTATCGAGGACCTCTCCAGGATCACCGATCCGGACGCGCGGTTGATCGCATTCGATCCGATCCCGCCGGATGTGCTGCCCAAACTGGCAGACAGCCCTTTATGGCAGCGGCTGCCGTTCGCGCGACCGGGCCATCTTTCCGTCGTTGCGCCGGCGCTGATGTTCGGCATGGTCAACGAGGCAATGCGGTTCGCCGGCCTGGTGACCGATCTCCTGGAACAAGATGTATGACCCTAGCCCGACGTGACAATCTCGGGCCGGCGCTCGCCGTTCTTTTGCTGATCGGCGCAGGCTGCGCGGCCTCATGGCTTCTGGTTGCGCCTGTCCTGTCCGGACCGGCGGGTGCGCAATACGATATCCAGCGCATGGTCGTTTATTATTCGACCCTGCCTCGGCTGGCAACGGCACTGCTTGCCGGTGCAGCGCTCGCCTTGTCAGGCGCGCTGTTCCAACAGGTCCTGCGAAATCCGCTTGCAGATCCGACGACGCTCGGCGTTTCGGCCGGAGCAAACCTTGCGATCGTGATCGTATCGCTGTTCCTGCCCGACCTGCTTGGCGCCGGCCGTGACGTCGTTGCCATGTCAGGGAGTGCGGTCGCCGCCGCGATCGTCGTCGGACTTGGTGCCCGACGCGGTTTCTCGCCCTATTCGCTGGTTCTTTCCGGCCTTGTCCTCAGTCTCTGGTGCGGCGGGCTTGCGGCCATACTGACCTATCTGAACCAGCGTTATCTCGCGAGCCTGTTCATCTGGGGCGCGGGTTCGCTGGCACAGCAGAGTTGGGTCATTCCGTTGTCGCTGCTGTGGAAAATGGCGATCGTCGCGATTGTCTGCGCCCTGACGATCAGGCCGCTTGCGCTGCTTGATCTGGGCGATAGCGGCTCGGCGGCGCTTGGAGTTAAGCTGGCTCGCCTGCGTGTCGTGATCATTGCCTGCGCCGTTGCGCTTTCTGCCTTCGTCACCAGTGCCGTCGGCGTCATCGGTTTCATCGGGTTGGTCGCACCGACGCTTGCCCGGCTCTGCGGCGCGCGTCGGCCTGCTCAATTGATCTTCTGGTCTCCGCTTATCGGCGCCGGACTGCTGTTTCTTGCCGATTCCGTGCTGCAGCTCGTTGCCGGTGGTCTCGGTGACTTTCTGCCGACCGGTGCCGTGACCGCGATTTTCGGCTCGCCGCTGCTGCTTGCGCTTCTGCCGCGGCTGAAGATCCGTCACCGGATCGAGCAGGCGGTGGCGCGACAGAAGTCGCGCCGGTGGGATGCAAAACGTCCCGTTGTCATCGTTCTTGGCAGTCTGCTGCTTGTGCTGGCTCTCAGCATTCTTGTCGGACGTGGGCCCGGCGGCGGCTGGGCTGTGCTTAACGGCGAATTCTCCGGCGATATCCTTGCGATCCGTGCACCGAAGGTGTTTGCGGTTCTGGCATCCGGTGCGATGCTCGCCGTTGCGGGTTCGATCCTCCAGAAGCTGACCGGAAACCATATGGCAAGCCCTGAGGTTCTCGGGATCAGCGCCGGTGCGACATTCGGCGTTGCAATTGCCCTTTTTGCCATTGCTCCGGGATTTTCCGGACAGTTCGCCTTTGCGGTTATCGGCGCAATCGCAGTTCTGGCGGTGATCCTGCTCAGTTCGCGCCGCGCAAGCTTTGCGCCGGAGAGGGTTCTGCTTGCCGGTATCGCGCTCAGCGCCATGGTCGATGCGGTCGTCGGCGTGTTGAGTTCGTCAGGGGATCCGAGAGCATTTCTGCTAATGCGCTGGATGAGCGGCTCGACCTATCTGGTGGATGGAACGACGGCGATCGTGGAAGTGGCGATGGCGGTCGTGCTGATTTCGACAGCACTTGCAGCGCGCCGGTGGCTGGACATCCTGCCGCTCGGGCCCGCTGCTTCGGCAGCCGTCGGCATACCGCTTGGAAGATCGAGACTGGCGCTGTTCGGGCTTGCCGGATTTATGACTGCGGTAGCAACACTTACGGTCGGTCCGCTGTCATTTGTCGGCCTGATGGGACCCCATCTCGCGCGTGAGGCCGGCCTGACCCGCGCGCTGCCGCAGATGATCGGTGCAGCCCTCATCGGTGGTGGGATGATGGTGGCGGCAGATTTTATCGGCCGTACGATCGTATCGCCGTATCAGATACCGGCGGGGCTGGTGTCGGCTCTTCTCGGTGCGCCTTTCCTGATGTTCATGCTGGGCAGGCGGTAACAGGAAACTGACGATGGCCGGCGACCCGGTGCGCCTGATTAGTCGGCTATTCAAGAAATAGTCCGTCGTGTCGAGTGCCTTCTCCGGTCTGCGGAGGCGACAGGCACTCGCGGTCGAGGTGCTTCCTGTGCCATAGTCCCGGCATTGATCGGCGGGGATGTCCATGTACGGAAAACCAAACAGTTCAGTTGCACCCTCGGGCAGGGATGAGGCGAAAGATCCGGCAAAGGTGCTGCAGAAGGTCTACGGCTATTCATCGTTTCGCGGGCAACAGGGCAGTGTGATCGATCATGTCATCTCGGGTGGCGATGCGGTCGTACTGTTTCCGACCGGGGCCGGAAAATCCCTGTGTTTCCAGATCCCGGCACTCTGCCGCGACGGCGTCGGCATCGTCGTGTCGCCTCTTATCGCGCTGATGCGCGACCAGGTGGAAGCGCTGAAACAGGTGGGTGTGCGGGCGGCGGCACTGAATTCGTCCCTGTCGCACGAAGGGTTCGAGGATGTGCGGCGGGATCTGGCTGCGGGCAATCTCGACCTGCTCTATGTAACGCCGGAGCGCATCACTACACCGGGGTTCCGGAGCGTCCTCGGAGATGCAAGGATTGCCGTGTTCGCCATCGACGAGGCCCATTGCGTTTCTCAATGGGGGCATGATTTCCGGCCCGAATACCGCCAGCTCGGCGAATTGGCCAGTCTCTATCCGGGCGTGCCTAGAATGGCGCTGACCGCAACGGCCGATCCCCATACGCGTGACGACATTATCGAGAGGCTGGGGCTTGACGGTGCCCGGGTGTTCACCTCGTCGTTCGATCGTCCCAATATCGCCTATGAGATCGTCGAACGGAACCAGCCGCGCCAGCAGCTTCTGCATTTCCTGTCGCGTCACAAGGGATCGAGCGGGATCGTTTATTGCCTGTCACGGGCAAAGGTGGAGGAGACGGCCGAATGGCTCGAGACCCAGGGTATCCGGTCACTGCCCTACCATGCCGGCATGGAGCGGCATATTCGCGATGCCAACCAGGATGCGTTTCTCAAGGAGGACGAGCTCTGCCTCGTCGCTACCGTCGCTTTCGGCATGGGGATCGACAAACCCAATGTCCGTTATGTCGCCCATCTCGATCTGCCGGGGTCGGTCGAGGCCTATTATCAGGAGACGGGCCGTGCCGGGCGCGATGGCCTGCCTTCCGAGGTCTGGATGGCTTACGGCATGGCCGATGTCATCCAGCGCGGCCGGATGATAGACAGCGGCAATTCCGCCGATGACGTGAAGCGGGTCGAACGTGCGAAGCTGAATGCGCTGCTCGGCATCTGCGAGACTGCGGGTTGCCGCCGCCAGGCGATCCTTGCCCATTTCGGCGAGGCGCATGCGGGGCATTGCGGCAATTGCGATACCTGCCTCAAGCCCGTCGACACATGGGATGGCACGGAGGCGGCGATCAAGGCCCTTGCAGCCATCTATCGGACCGGCGAACGTTTCGGCACCGGCCATCTGATCGATGTGCTGCTCGGCACCGACAATGAAAAGACACGTCGTTTCGGGCATACGGAGATGCCCGTCTTCGGTGCCGGTAGCGATCTGCCGTCCAAAACATGGCAATCGGTTTACCGCCAGCTTCTCGCTGCCGGCATGGTGAAGGTCGATCACGACGCTTTCGGGGCGCTGAAGCTGGAACCGGAGGCACGGGCGGTGTTCAGGCACGAAAGGGAGGTCCGCTTTCGCAAGGACCGGCCTGCTGGCCGCAAGGCGGACAAAAACCTGTCTGCGAGTTCGAAAAACGCCAGGTCCCAACTGGACGAGGCGGATGCCGTCCTGTTCGAAGCCCTGCGCAGAACGCGTATGGCGATCGCCAAGGAATTGTCCATTCCGCCCTATGTCGTGTTTGCCGATACGACGCTCGTCGCCTTCGCGACCCAGCGCCCGACAAGCCATGACGCGCTACTCGATATTTCCGGCGTCGGGCAGGCGAAACTGGAGCGTTATGGCGATGCCTTTCTCGATGTCATCCGCGAGCATGACGGCTAGGATCGGTTTCGGAGGCGGAACTCGATGACCGAGCCAATCAGCGGAGTGCCTCAGGTGTCTATCTGTGCCCGTTTGCCGGTCACAGCGTCGGCTGCGGCCTCCCGCGGATCGATGCCGAGGGGCTTGCCGTAAAGGCTGATATTGGCGTCGCCCCAATATTTCAGCGCGAGCAGGATCGGCTCCATGCTGCGGCCGAGTTCGGAAAGGCTGTATTCGACCTTGGGCGGGACCTGCGCATAAACCTTGCGTTGGATCAGGCCGTCATCCTCCAGTTCGCGCAGCTGGTTGGTCAGCATGCGCGGCGTGACATTGGCTATATGCTTGCGGATTTCGTTGAAGCGCAGCGTTCCCGACATCAGGTGATAAAGCACCACCGATTTCCACTTGCCGTCGATCAGACCGATTGCGGCCTCGACCGAGCAGCCGGGCGAGCAGTCGAAACGCGTGTGGCGAGCCTTGGCCATCACAGTATCCTTTTTGATACTACATGCTGTTTTTGTGCGTATTGCACTCAAGCGAATATAGGCCAATTTAGCTCCATATCCAATGCCCAGTCATTCATGCAGGGAGCAAACCATGAAAGCCATCGGTTACAAGACAGCCGGCGCGATCGAGCGCCAAGACGCCCTCCAGGATATCGAGCTTGCGCGGCCGGTACCGTCGGGCCGGGACATTCTCGTCGAGGTTGGGGCGATCTCGGTCAACCCGGTCGATGTCAAGATCAGGAAGGGCGCCAGCCCCGAAGCGGGCCAATGGAAAATCCTCGGCTGGGATGCCGTGGGCAAAGTGGCCGAGACCGGACCCGAGGTGAACGATTTCAAGGTCGGTGACGAGGTCTTTTATGCCGGCTCACTGATCCGTCCCGGTGCCAACAGCCAATTCCATCTGGTGGATGAGCGTATCGTCGGAAAGAAGCCGAAGACGCTGTCGAATGCCGAGGCTGCAGCCTTGCCGCTGACAACGATCACGGCATGGGAAATGCTGTTCGATCGGCTCAACATCGCCAAGCCCGTACCCGGTGCCGCCAATGCGATCGTCATCATCGGCGGTGCAGGCGGTGTCGGATCGATCGCCATCCAGCTGGCGCGCGCTCTGACCGATGTCACGGTCATCGCCACTGCCTCGCGGCCGGAAACGCAGGACTGGGTAAAGACGCTCGGTGCCCATCACGTGATTGATCATTCCAAGCCGATTGCAGCGCAGGTGGCGGCTCTTGGCATCGGTGCGCCGGCCTTCGTCTTTTCCACCACGGAAACCCATGGGCATCTGAAGGAGATTATCGAACTGATCGCGCCGCAGGGTCGGTTCGGGTTGATCGACGATCCGGACAGTCTTGATGTCGTCGGCTTCAAACGCAAGGCCGTGTCCATTCATTGGGAGCTGATGTTTACCCGCTCTATCTTCGAGACCGCAGATATTGCCGAACAGGGAAAGCTGCTCAACGAGGTATCGCAGCTGATCGACGAGGGCGTGATCCGCACGACCGTTACCGAGACGCTGTCGCCGATCAACGCCGCCAACCTCATAAAGGCGCACGTGGCGATTGAAAGCGGAAAGACCAGGGGCAAGGTCGTGCTGGATGGATTCGAGGCCGACTGAGCCGGCAAGGACATTGCCACTTGTCCCGCGGCCGAACCGGCGGCGGGACATCTTTCGGTTAAAAGAAATGGCAAGGATCCAGTCAAGGATCAGGGGCGATCGAAGCCACCATGACGGATGACGGTGTTGCCGTTCGGTCTGCGGGTGACGGAGGCGCCACCGCAACGTTCGTCGTTGCAGCCGCCGACCGATGCGCGGCCGCCGCCATTCGGGCCGCGGGTCACCGCCGCGCCGCCGCAATTGCCGTCATGGCATCCACCGGCTGCTGCCCGGCCACCGCCATAAGGACCGCGGGTTACCGCCGCACCACCGCAGCCGTGATCACCGCAACCACCCACAACCGTTCTCGATCCGCCGCCAACATAATAGCGGTTCCAATGCCCGTACCATGGCTGCGAATGGTAATGGCTATCCCAATAGGCAACGCTGAAGGCGACGGTGGCGATACCGACTGCGGGCACGATTGCCGCCGTGAGAACGGTGGGGCGGCCGTTGTAATAGACCTGGATATAGCCGGCCGCGACCCAGCCACGGCTGCCGCTCCAGCTGACATCGCACCAGGATTTGTCGGCTATGCACCCATAAACCGCCAGCGAAGCACTTTGCGGCATGGTGAGTACGACCGGATAGCCGGTGCTCGGCCCGGCGCGCAGATTGACGCTGGTCATGGCAACACCGCCGACGGCGGCCGAGGCCTGGCTCAGCCCGCCGAAAGACAGGATCATGGAAAGCGCGAGCAGGAAGGCTGCAACCGGCCTGCCAATCTGCGCGACGGAAGGCAAGATGTGAAGCAGGCGCCGTGTCGCGGCGTCTGCCTGGGAATGATGAAGGACCATGGGCTTTTCGGCTCCTCTTGTTGAAGATGCCGGATGATCCATGGCCGGTTTTGATAGCCTGTTTCAGATTTGATACAGAAGTTTGCAGGGCGTGCCGCCGGCCTGGCTGCAACAAATCGTAACATTTCTGAAATTCGCCCGAAAATCGCGTGTCCGCTTATAGCAGGCCGCCATGAGCAAGCCATTCGGGCGCAATTCTGGCGATGGCGATCAAGGGAGGCCGGCTATCATGGTTCAACTGACGGCGGTCACGGCATTGCGGGGGGCGCTGCTCATTGGCGCGGCCGTTGTCTGCACGTCGTGTGCCACGCGTCCGGCGCATTATCAGGATCTGACTTCTGCGGCTGAACTTCATGCCAGCACCGCTGGTGGCGACCGGCGCGTCGTTTTCAATACGGATCTCGATCCCGTCGCGCTCAAATCATATTCGGCGATCCTGCTTGAGCCGGTACAGGTCTATCGCGGCCGTGATCACCAGTTCGGCAATCTCGTCGAAGATCAAAAGTGGCAACTGGCGCGTCATGCAGAGCTGAAATTTCGGCAAGAACTGCTACGGCGTCAGTTGCTGGCAAATGCCGGCGGCAGCAATGTCCTTCGCATGCGGGTGACGATTACCGGTGCCGACAAGAGCGTGCCGGTTCTGAGCACCGCGACGAAGGTCACGCCTGTCGGATTTGCGCTCAGCGGTGTCCGGGTTGCGGCGGACAAGGAAGGCAATTTCAACGGCTCGGTGATCTATGCGGTCGAGCTGTTCAATTCCGTCGACGGCAGGCTGGTCTATGCCTTTGTCACGCGGCAATATCCGAATGCGCTGAATATTACGGCGAGCATCCTGCCGCTCGATGCGGCAAAGGCCGGCATCGACCGCGGGGCATCGACAACGGCGGCATCGTTGAAATCGCTGATGACGTCGAAGGCGGCAACGTGAAGCGAGGCAATGGTGATGTTGGTTCGTTTATTTTCTTCCGCCATCCATGGGAGCGACAGGACGACCAAGTTCAACGGAGAAGCCGATCAAGCCCAGACCGTAGGCGGCAAGGTCAACGGCCAGCAACTGGGCGGCGAGCGACAGATCGTTGGACGGCCAGCCGGCGATAAGAAAGCTGCCGCCTAGTATCGTCACCATGGCCGTCGCCGACAGCCACCGCCATCCGCGACCGGCAAAGCGAAACACGTAGCCGCAATGGCAGCGCATGACACCGATGATGATCAGGCCGATGAAGAATATCAAGCTCAGAGCCGCGAAGCGGCTGCTCGGACTGGTCAATGCGATGAAACCAAAGAGGATGTAGAAACCGACGGCGAGAACCCACATGACAAACGCGACATGTTCCCTGATCTGGCAGGCGGCATAGAGTTGCAGCAATCCGGTGGCCAATAACATCAGACCGATCATCGGCCAGGATATGCCCGACACCGCGACGATGTTGCAGAAGAACATGAAGCCTGCTGCTGCAAACAGGATGCCTGCAACAAGGAGATTGCCCTGACGTCGTTTCAGCAGGGCGATCGGGCGAGAGTGGGCGGGGTCGCTAGTCTGCACGGTCATGATGCGTTCCGAAATGGATAGGTCGCAATGACTGTCGGCATTCAAGTTTGCGCGATGATGCCGTCCGTGTGACGGAATGTTGCGACATGGTCGCGGCCCGGAAAAAGGGAGCAATGAAGATGGACGAGACGTTGAAAATTCTGGTCGTCGAGGACGATCCCGAAATCCGGGATCTTCTCGACGAGTTCCTGACCGGTGAGGGTTATCTGGTCCATACCGCGGACGGTCCTGCATCTGCAGATAGACTGATCGAACGCAGGTGGGCCGATCTGGTCATTCTCGACCTGATGATGCCGCGCGAGGACGGCCTGTCCTTCTGCCGGCGCATCCGGGCACGATCGCAGGTCCCGATCATCATGCTGACGGCGAAGTCCGCCGAGATCGACCGGATCGTCGGGCTTGAATTCGGCGCCGACGACTATATCGGCAAGCCATTCAATCCACGCGAGCTGCTTGCCCGTATCCGCGCAGTGCTGCGGCGAACCAATGCCGTGGCCCAGCCGGCGGGTGGCAGCGGCATCAAACGGTTCGCGGGCCTTGTCGTCGATCCCGAGGCGCGCAGCATCACCATGGAGGATGGTTCTTCGGTACCGTTGACCACGGCGGAATTCGATCTTCTTGCCTGTTTCCTCGAAAGGCCCCGGCGCGTGCTTTCCCGCGACCAACTGCTGGATTACACGCGTGGTTCGACCACCGACGCCTATGACCGGACGATCGACGTGACGATCTCACGATTGCGGACCAAGCTTGCCGCCTGCCTGCCGGCAGACGTGCAGATCATCACCACCGTGCGCAATGCCGGTTATCTCTTCAATCCGAGGATCACCAATGGCTGAGACATCATGAGCCAGCTCGGTATCGTCGCCCGGATAGCACTGATCGTCACCGCGGCGCTGTTTCTCGGCCAGATCGCCGTCGTCGCATCCTATATGTGGCAGGCGGATCGCTCGCCTCTTCCTCCCTATGCCATCGCCGATCGCATCGTGAATGTCGTGCGCCTGCTCGACGACACACCAGAAGACCTCCGGGCCCGTGCGCTCGCGGTGTCTGACGTCAGCGGTTTTAATGCGGAAATTGTGCCGGCTGTTCCCGGTGGCTTTGTCGACGGGCTCAACTTTACCCGTATGCGCGTGCTGGCCCAGGCAATGCTCGACGACTACAGGCCGGGCAGCACCGTTCGGGTCGGTACGATCGAGGGCGGTGGCGACAAGCCGGGATTCATGATCATCACCTTTGTCGCCGAACTGAAAACCGGCGAATTCATCGTCTTCAACGTATCGGATGCCACGACGCTGCGGGTGTGGAGCATGCCGATCGGCTTCATCGCGGGTTTCTTCGGCATCGCCGTGGCGCTGCTGGCAATCCTGGCTGTGGCGCGCGAAACGCGGCCGCTTGCCCAGTTGGCGCAAAGCATCGATGAACTTGGCAATAGTGTCGAGCCGGTCGAGGTGAAGGAGAGGGGGGCGCGCGAACTGCGTAGCCTGATCAGGGCGATCAACAACATGCAGGGCAGGATACTCGGGCTTCTCAACAACAGGACCCTGTTTCTCGGTGCGATATCCCATGACCTCAAGACCTATCTGACGCGCTTTCGCCTGCGGCTCGAGCTGATGCCGGCCAGTGGCCACAGGGACAAGGCGATCGGCGATGTGGAGGCGATGGAGCGCCTGCTCGGCGACGTGCTGCTGTTCGCAAGCGAATCCTCGGTGAATTCCGAGGCAGAAGTCGTGGACCTCAACGAAGCCGTTATGCGCTGCGTCGCCGACATGGACCCGGATGGTCGATGGACCGAGTTCATGGCCTCCGCGGCCACGCTGCCCGTCAGAGTGCCGCCGACCGCTCTCAGCAGAGTTATCGACAACCTCCTTTCCAATGCCGATCGCTATGGAGAGCATGCCCGTATCACAACGACGCGGGACGGCGAAACGGCAGTCCTGGTCATCGAGGATGACGGGCCGGGCGTTCGCGACGAGGATCTCGGGCTGGTCTTCGAACCCTTTTTCCGGGGCGAGCCGTCCCGCAACCGCGCGCATGGGGGAACAGGTCTCGGTCTTTCGATCGTGAAGCAGATTATCGATGCCCAGGGTGGCATGATCGAGCTTTCCAACCTTGGCGATCGGTCCGGCCTGAAGGTCGTCGTGTCGCTGCCGCTTGCCGAAAACATCGGTTCCCGCGCAAGTCCGTCGGCCTGCAACGAACGGAAATAATCCGGAAATCAACATGCCACGTGGCGATGCGAAAACCCGTCTCGGGAACGGATAGCCAAATCGAGGTTCCTGTCCCTGCCGTCAGGCCGCTCCGGCCCGACACCGTTTTACGATAGACCTTGAAGGAAAAGATCATGTTCAAATATCTCGCTGTTGCCTTTCTCGCGAGCGCAAGTGTCGTCTCTGCCCAGCAGCTGTCGATGTCGGACAAGCTCGCCTTGCGGGACAATTGCAAGCAGGACATCCAGCAGCTTTGCCCCGGCATAAAACCGGGTGACGGGAAACTGATGGCCTGTATCAAACAGCAGAAGGACAAGCTGTCTCCGCAATGCTCGGCGACCATCGCCGATCTGATGGCCAAGCGCGACAACTGATGTGGACGCCGGTCACTTCGTCATGGAGTGATCGGCAATCATCAAAGGAGATGACCTGATGCGGATGACCGTCGCTTTCTTCATCCTGCCGGCAATTGCGCTCGGCTTTGGTGCTTTTCCAATTGCCGCCATGGCGGCTGGGCAAAGTGCTCCCCGTATCGGTGCGGATGGCGTTTTTGCAGTGGCGCAATGCGTGGCGGAAGCTGCCGCCTATAGCGAGGTGGCCGATCTCGCCACCTCCTATCGTAACGGCGGGGATATCTTCTCCGATGCCCTCTACGATTTGCGCGAGCAGCTTCTGGATTGCCTTGCAACGTCTGAAGACGAGTCGGAAGGCAGTTCGCTTCTGTCGAGCGGCGATAACAGATCGATCTGATCTTGCCCTAGTGTCGGTTCAGGGGCGTGAATTCGTCCGCTCCGATCTTGAGGGCGGTTACTCTCGAGGTAAGCGTGGTCGGCTTCCTTATTCGCAAATGGGCACGAGAGCTGGACGATCGGCTGACGCGTACAGCTCACATTGCTGAGTCCAGTGCGGGTCGAGCTCGTCCGGCCACGGGATTGTCGATCAGCCAGCGAGCGCTTTCAGCGTCGGTGATCAGGACGGACGCCAGGCCTGCGGCAAGTGTCGCGCGCAGGATCTGGTATTTGTGAGGTCCGCCCGAAGCGATGATCCGCATCGGAATGCGGCAATACTCGTCAAGCGACGGAGAAATGACCTGCCGGTTGAGCGGATGGTCGATCTCGCTGCCCTGTCGATCGAGATAGCGGCCGAGCAGGTCGCCAACCGCGCCGGCTGCAACCAGATCACCGATGTCGGTTCCGGTTGGCAGGCCGTATCGTACCTGGAGCGAGCGGGGCGAGATGTCGCCGACGCTTAGCACCGAGATATCGACCGTCGCTGCATCGCGAAGAAGATTTCGGAAGACCGTTTGCGACACGATCGTCTCGCGCGAGGCCGGGTCATCGGCATAGATCGGGGCTGCGAAATAGTGACACTGGGCGTTCAGTACCCGTGCGAACCGCCGGACGATCTCGAACGTGTTGATTTCGGACCCGCGTGTCAGACCACCCATCATCGAGCGGATCTTGATCGATTGCGCGCTGGCGGAACTCATGTGATGCGCGGTCTGGGCAAGGGTTGCTCCCCAGCCCACCCCGATCGATGCCGGTTCGCTTGTCGTGATGAGGCGGTCGAGAAGCATTGCCGTTGCCCGGCCAAGTGCGACCGGCATGTGGTCATTGTCCGTCGGCGTCGGAACGACCACGGCATCGCGAAGGCCGTAAAGCTGGCGCAGCTGCGCCTCAAGCTCGACATTTTCCGCCAGCGGTGAGGCAAAGCTGATCCTGACTACCCCCTGGTCGAGGGCCGCCGCCAGAAGTTCGTTGACCTTGCGCCGCGTCAGAAGCATGCGCTCGGCAATCTGCGCCTGGGTCAGGCCTTCCACGTGATAGAGCCATGAGGCTCGCACCATAAGCTGCTGGTTCGACAAGACCCCTCCTGCGCAAATGTCACATCGACGTAACATTTGTAACCTAGACCTACGCGAAGTCGGTGAGGCGGTAAAGCGGCTTTCATCACTCCCGATCTGCCGACCAAAATTTGTTTGTCGATTTCCTGCGACGCCCGACGCCAAGGCCCCTTGCGCCCGGCGAAGGCTGTCGCGTGCCCGTATCGTTCATCGTTCCAACAGGAGAGATTCATGCTTTCTTTGAACCGCCGCCACGCACTGGGGCTGATGTCGGCCGCTGCCGGCAGCATCATTCTGCCGCGCATGTCATTCAGCCAGGGTGCGCGCCCATCGGTGACCATCGCCGTTCAGAAGATCACCAATAACAACACGCTCGACGTCTGGAACGAGCAGTCGAATGTTGGCGAGCGGGTGTTCTTCCCGAACCTGTGGGAAGGCCTGATCGATCGCAACTGGATGGGCGATCAGGGCCCGGTGGCCAGCCTTGCCACCGAATGGAAGCGGATCGACGACAAGACGCTGGAACTGAAGCTGCGCCAGGGCGTCAAGTTCCACAATGGCGACGAGCTGACGGCCGAAGACGTGGCCTTCTCCTTCTCCAAGGAACGTCTGTTCGGCAATACCGAACCGAAGGGCGGCAAGACGATTTTCGAGGCCGACAACAAGCCGGCCACCGCCAAGGAACTGCCGGCGATCGTGCCGGGCGTTGCCCGCCGCCTGTGGCCGGCCCTGGCCGGTGTCGAAGTGGTCGACAAATATACCGTCCGTTTCCACAACACGACGCCGGACGTGACGCTTGAAGGCCGCCTCTATTCCTTCGGCAGCCAGATCACCAGCCGCCGCGCCTGGGATGCCGCCGCAAGCTATACCGATTGGGCCCGCAAGCCGATCACCACCGGCCCCTACATGGTCGGCGAATACAAGCCGGACGTGTCGCTGACGCTGGTTGCCTTCGATGAATATTGGGGCGGCCGCCCGCCGCTGCAGCAGATCCGCTTCGTCGAGGTTCCGGAAGTCGCATCTCGCGTCAACGGCCTTCTGTCGGGCGAATATGATTTCGCCTGCGACCTGCCGCCGGACCAGATTTCTGCCGTCAAGGCAGCTCCCGGGCTCGAAGTGCAGAGCTCGACGATCTGGAACCACCGCATCTCGACCTTCAACACGCAGAACCCGATCCTTGCCAATCCGCTGGTTCGCCGTGCCATGACCCATTCGATCGATCGCCAGGCGATCGTCGAGGCGCTCTGGGCCGGCCAGACGGCTGTTCCGGCCGGTCTGCAGTTTGAATCCTTCAAGACCTCGAACATGTTCGTCGAGGGCTGGGCCGCTCCGGAATTCAATCCGGATCTCGCCAAGAAGCTGCTCAAGGAAGCCAATTACAAGGGTGACGCGATCCCGTATCGCCTGCTCAACAACTATTACACCAACCAGACTGCCAATGCGCAGATCATGGTCGAGATGTGGAAGCAGGTCGGTCTCAATGTCGAGATCCAGATGAAGGAAAACTGGGCGCAGATCCACGATCCGGCAGGCGTCAAGGGCGTGCGCGACTGGTCGGCCTCCAACACGATCAACGACCCGATCACGCCTCTCGTCGTGCAGTTCGGCCCGAACGGCGAAGCCCAGCAGAAGAAGGACTGGAGCAACGAGGAGCTGAACAAGCTTTCCGTGATCATGGAAACCTCCACCGATCGTGACCTGCGCAAGAAGGCCGTCACCCGCATGCTGGAAATCGCCGAGCGCGAAGACCCGGCCTATCAGGTCCTGCATCAGAATGCCGTGTTTACCGGCATGAAGAAGTCGCTGAAGTGGAAGGCTGCTCCGGCCTTTGCCATGGACTTCCGCAACGGCAACTGGAACGCCTGACCTTAGACACTCCCGCGCCGGCCGCCTCTCGCGGCCGGCGTCTTCTATTTTTTGAAATGGAGATGCGCTCCGATGGTTTCCAACAACCTCGTGGAATTGCGCGGCCTGACGGTCGCTTTCGATGGTGTCCAGGTTCTGCATGGCATCGATCTGAAGGTTGGCCGTGGCGAGGCGATCGGCCTTGTCGGTGAATCCGGTTGCGGCAAGTCGGTCACATGGCTTGCGGCCCTTGGGCTTTTGCCAGGCAAGGCGACGGTTGCCGGCTCGGTGCTCGTTGATGGACAGGAAATTCTCGGCGGACCGCGCACCGTTCTCGAAGGCGTGCGCGGCAAGCGTATCGCGATGATCTTCCAGGATCCGTCCAGTTCGCTCAATCCGGTGCTCAGCATCGGTCGGCAGATTACCGAGGCGCTTGTGATCCACCGCGCATTGAGCGGCCAGACGGCAAAGGCGGAAGCCCTGCGCCTGATGGACCTGGTCGGCATTCCCGGTGCGCGTCGGCGTTTCGACCATTTTCCGCATGAGTTTTCCGGCGGCCAGTGCCAGCGCCTGATGATTGCCATGGCGCTTGCCGGCGAACCGGACCTGCTTGTCGCCGACGAACCGACCACGGCGCTCGATGCGACGATCCAGGCGCAGATCCTCGATCTATTGATCGATCTTCGCCGCGAGACCGGCATGGCGACGATCTTCATCAGCCACGATCTCGGTGCCGTTTCCCAGGTCTGCGAGCGCGCCTGCGTCATGTATGCCGGCCGCATCGTCGAGCAGGGCACGATCGAGGCTTTGTTCGACAATCCGCGCCATCCCTATACGCGCGGCCTATTCGATGCCATTCCGCGGCTCGACGGTCCGCGCGAAAGGCTGATCCCCATTCCCGGCACGGTTCCGCATCCGCGCGACCTGCCGGAAGGCTGCGCATTTTCGCCACGCTGTTCGCATGCGGGGCCGGACTGTCGCAGCCGCCGGCCCAATCTTTCCGAGATGGACGATGGCCGCCTGCTGTCCTGTTTCCACCCGGTCGGTGAAACCGTCGAGGCAGTGCATGGCTCCCCAAGCCGCGTTGTGGAGGTCGTATCGTGAGCGCGCCTGTCGCCAATGCTCCGCTGATTGAGGCGAAAGATTTGGTTCGGACTTATGAGGTTCGCCAGGGCATGTTCGGCAAGGTGACGCATGTTCGCGCCGTCGATGGTATCGACCTCACCGTCATGCCGGGCGAGACGCTTGGCGTGGTCGGGGAATCCGGGTCCGGAAAATCGACGCTCGGACGTATGCTGCTCGGCATCGATCCGCCGCAGGAGGGTGAGACCTTCTTTGACGGCGTACCGATGCCGAAGCTCGGTACGCCGGAATGGCGGGCGCTGCGCGCCCGGATGCAGCTCGTTTATCAGGATCCGCTGGCGGCGCTCGACCGGCGTTTGACGATTGCCGAACAGATCGGCGAACCGCTCGCCATCCACAAGCTGGTGCCGAAGGAACATCGGGCGACGCGCGTGGCGGAACTGATGGTCTCGGTGGGTCTGCGGCCCGATCAGGCGGACCGCTATCCGCACGAGCTTTCAGGCGGCCAAAGGCAGCGCGCGGTGATTGCCCGCGCGCTTGCCTCGCGGCCCAAGCTTCTTGTCTGCGACGAACCCGTCTCGGCGCTCGACGTGTCGATCCAGGCGCAGGTCGTCAACATGCTGCGCGACCTGCAGGAAAAGAACGGCATCGCCATGGTGTTCATCAGCCACGACCTGAAGGTGGTGCGCAATATGGCAGACCGGGTGGCCGTCATGTATCTCGGGCGGATCGTCGAGGAGGCGTCGTCCGACGTCATCTTCGCGTCGCCGCTGCATCCCTATACCAAGGCGCTGGTCTCCAGCGTGCCGGTTCCGGGCAAGCCGCTCAAGGGCCGCATGATCCTGCAGGGCGAGCCGCCGAACCCGGCCAATCGTCCGTCCGGCTGCGCCTTTCATCCGCGCTGCCCGCTGGCGACGGATATCTGCCGCACCAGCATACCTTCACTGCGCCCCGTCGCCGAAGGCCGCACGGCCGCCTGCCATCTCGTGGACGGCGCCGACCAGCCCGTTGCCGCATAGGAGCGCCAGACCATGCTTCGTTTCGTTTCCATCCGCTTTTTACGCGCTCTCATCACCATTCTCGCAGTTTTGACCTTCGCTTTCGTCGTGCTGCGCATGTCGGGCGATCCGGCGCAGGTCATGCTCGGTCCGGATGTTCCTCAGGAAGCGGTCGATGCGTTCCGCAAGGCCTGGGGGCTCGATCAGCCGCTGTGGATCCAGTATCTCGCCTATATCAGATCGATCTTCAGCGGCGATTTCGGCGTCTCCATGCGCGACAAGGCCTCGGCCATGCAGCTGGTGATCGACCGTATCCCGGCGACCCTGCAGCTGACGATCCCGGCGCTGTTTCTCAAAGTGGTGATCGGCATTCCGGCCGGTGTCTATGCGGCGCTGCATCGCCAAAGCGCGGTCGATCGCGGCGTCATTCTGGCGGCGATCTTCGGCTTCACCATTCCCTCCTTCGTTATGGGCCTGTTGCTAGTGCTGATCTTCTCGATCACGCTCGGCCTGCTTCCCTCCGGCGGCCAGGATACTTGGCAGCACGGCATCCTGCCGACCTTGACGATGAGCATTGGCGGTATCGGCATTCTTGCCCGCTTTTCGCGCAGCGCGATGATCGAGGTGATGAACCAACCCTATATCCGCACGGCATCCGCCAAGGGCATGGCGTGGCAGGACGTCGTGTGGCGCCATGCGCTGCCGAATGCGGCGGTGCCGATCGTTACCATTGTCGGCTTCATGGTCGGTTCGCTGATTGCCGGTGCCGTCGTGGTGGAATCGATCTTTTCCTGGCCCGGCATCGGCCGCCTTCTGGTCGTTTCCGTCACCAACCGGGATCTCGCCGTCGTCCAATGCATCCTGCTGATGATCGCCGCGACCATGGTCGTGTCGAACCTGATCGTCGACCTGCTCTACGGCTGGCTCGATCCCCGGCTTCGCGCCCAAAGTGCCCATTGAGGAGTGCGGATATGACAATCGTCGATACATCCCGCCAGCCATCGTCCGAGACGCCGATCCTCACTCGCCTGATCAGGCAGGTGCGCAAGGTGCCGTTTTCGGTTGCCTTCGGGATCGCCTGGCTTGCGGCCATGGTCTTCGTCGCCTTTTTTGCCGATACGATCCGGCCGTATGGCATTACCGCCATGGACCTGCGCGCCCGCCTTTCTCTGCCGGGCAATCCGGCGCATCTGCTGGGCACCGACGAACTGGGCCGCGACGTGCTTTCGCGTCTGCTGCAGTCGATCCGGGTATCGCTGGCGATCGCTTTCGGGGCGACGATCATTTCGGCTGTGTTCGGCACGGCGCTCGGTTTTGCTGCGGCGAAGTTTCGCGGGGTCATCGAACATCTCGTTCTGGTTCTGGCCGATTTCCAGGCGGCACTTCCGTTTCTCATCATGTCGCTGGCGGTGCTTGCCTTTTTCGGCTCGTCGATGCCGCTTCTGATCGGGCTGATGGGGTTCTACGGCTGGGAACGTTATGCCCGTATCGCCCGCGGTCTGGCGATTTCAGCCAGCGCGCAAGGATATGCCGCGGCCGTCGTGCAGCTCGGTGCAACGCCGGCCCGCGTCTACCTGCATCACATCCTGCCCAATGTCGCCGCGACACTGATCGTGTCGATGACGCTGACCTTTCCGGAAATCATCTTGATGGAAAGCGGGTTGTCCTTCCTCGGTCTCGGCGTGCAGCCGCCGGAAACCAGCCTTGGCAACATGGTCGGTTTCGGCCGCGAGTATCTGACGCGCGCACCGTGGATCATGCTGGCCCCGGCCTTCGTGATCATGATGACGACGCTTTCCATCTCGCTGGTCGGCGACTGGCTGCGCGACAAGCTCGACCCGACGCTTCGCTAATTCGATTTGTCCCAAAAGGTATAGTCCATGACCAAGACGAACATCACCGGCCATCGTGGCGCCCGCAATCTGTGGCCGGAAAACTCGCTGACCGGCTTTCGCAACGTGCTGGCGCTCGGCGTCGATGCGATCGAATTCGACGTGCATCTGACCGATGCCGGCGAACTCGTCGTCATCCATGACGCGACGCTTGAGCGCACCACCGACAGAACCGGTCTCGTTCGCGCGCTCACGCCGGAGATGCGGGTGCAGGCGCATCTGGAAGGGACGGCCGACTGCGTGCCGACACTGACCGAAGTGCTGGCCATTCTGGCGCAATCCGAAGGCAAGCAGCTGCATGTCGAGATCAAGTCGGATGAGGTAAAGCGGCCCTATCCCAGCATTACCGAGAAGGTGGTCGCCGAGATCGAGCGTTTCGGTCTTGCCGAACGCTGCCACCTGACCTCGTTCGATGTTTCTGTGCTGGAAGAGTGCCGTCGTACGGCGCCGAGCGTTGCCCGTCTCGTGTCGGTCAATGCGGAATGGGCCGCCAAGCAGGGCGGTCTCGAACGTTTTCTCGGCAATGTCGACGGGCTTGCCGATATCGTTGCCGTTCATCACGAGCTGATGGCGGCCGAATGGGCGCTGATCACTGAAAAGTTGCCGCTCGAGCGTCTCTGCGTCTGGACGCTGAACGACGAGGCGCTGATCCGGCCATGGCTGGAGCGCGGTATCGGCCACCTGACCTCCGATAGCCCGGACCTTGCCTTGCAGCTGCGCGGCGAAATCCAATCCCAATCCGAACCTGCCTGAAGAAGGAAGAGAGACCATGGGCAATATCATCGGCACCGGCTTTAACGCCGGCTCCACCAACGGCGAACTGGCAAGCCTCGAACAGGAACTGCGCGTGCTTGCCGAGATCGGCGTCGATACCGTCGAGCTGGGCCTCACCAGCCTCGACCTGATCGCCGGCGGCCGGATCATCGAAGAACGTGCCGAGCGGCTGGTCGCGATCACGAAACAGTTCGATTTCCGCTACACCGTGCATGGCCTTGTGTCGTCCAACTTCATGGACCCGGACACCTGCCGCTACCAGATCGACGCCGCCAAGGCGCTGGCCGTGGTCTGTGACCGGATCGGCGCTCGCATCCTGGTGCAGCATGGCGGCAACCTGCGTGCCGAACAGCTGGTCGAACGTGCCGAGGCCGATAAGCGGGAACGCGAGGCGCTGTTCGAGCTTGCCGAATTCTGCAAGCCCTATGGCGTGCGGATCGCATTCGAGAACATCTTCACCACCGAGATCGGCCAGTATCGCCAGACGCCGACGCAAATTGCCGAAACGGTCAAGGCCGTCGGTCATGCCAATCTCGTGGCGCTGATCGATTTCAGCCATGCCTATCTCGAATCCACCTATCGGGGTCTCGACTTCCGCAACGAGCTGCGCGCCATGGCGCCGGTTGCCGGCCATCTGCATGTGCATGACAGTTTTGGCCGCCCGCAGGCTTTCTACAAACCTTACCACGTCCAGGAAAACACCGCGCTCGGCATCGGCGACCTGCATATGCCGCTCGGCTGGGGTGACATGGACTGGGAAGACATCTTCTCGGAACTGACCTTCCTGCCGGGCACGGTGCTGATGATGGAAATCGGCCGCCGTTACCACGCAGAACAGCCGGCAAGCCTCGAACGCGCCAAGCGTCTGATGGCGCTCAACGCCGGTGAAAAGGCAATCGCCGCAGAATAAGCGCGGATCTTGTCTCGCAAACAGGGCCGCCTTGGGTTTTTCACCAAAGCGGCTCAGGCCCGGTTGCAGCGTGCAGTCCAGTTCCTCCCATCTCCGTGACGCCGGTGCCGGCCTGCTGTTGCCGGTCGTCTGCAAAAACAGCGCTTCACCGTTTGCAGCGGACGATGTAAAGAACGTTCGCGCAGTCATCGCGTTGTGACACCAGTTCGTTTTGGCGAATGAACCTCGATCAGTCTGGCGCGCAGGCAAATCACGGCGCCGGCGGTATATGGTCGTGGACAAGAGATCGCTCACGAGGCCCATTTGATCGAGCCAGCAAAAATACGGCGCCGGACGCTGCATAGCGAGATCGTCGACGCTATCCGGGACATGATTGTCGACGGTCATCTGGAGCCGGGGCAGAAGATCCCGGAAAAGGAGCTATGCGACCAGTTCGACATTTCGCGGACGCCCCTCAGGGAGGCGCTGAAGGCGCTGGCCGTCGAAGGGATGATCGAGCTTTTGCCGCAGCGAGGTGCAAGGGTCGCCGTTCTCGGCGAGGAGGAACTGGTCGAGTTGTTCCCGATCATCGCGATGACGGAAGCGCTTGCCGGTGAACTTGCCTGCGACAAGATAACCGGCCCTCAGATCGAAGCAATCCGGCAGATGCACGAGCGGATGGTGCTGGCGTTCGAGCAATCGGACCGGCTGGAATATGCAGCGCTCAACCGCGCCATCCACATGGCGATCTTTGATGCGGCCGGTAATGCGGCTCTGCTTGCTCTTTATCGCAATATGGAGCTCAAGATCCGCAACATCCGCCACACGATGCGCCAGCATCCCGGCGACTGGAAGCAGGCGCTCGACGATCATCACCAGATGCTCGACGCGCTTGCCGCCCGCGACAAGATCCGGCTTTCGGCCATCATGAAGCAGCATGTGATGAATACGGCGGAGGCGGTTCGCCATTCGGTGGGCGATCTGCAGGGTGAAAATAACGCCGGAAAAATCGACGCATAAACAGGCATATGGCGCCTAAAATCAGCTCAATCCTGATGATTTTGCTGCTGCTGTGTGCATAAAAATAAATTCATTATGCATTATTTCGTTTTCGGTTGACGGGCGTGGCTGCTTGGCCAAGCATGGGGGTCTCATTCAACTGACCTCTTCATTTGCCGCCCGGCAAATGGCCAACAAACCGGGGAACATTCATGAAGCTGAAACTGCTCGCAGCTCCGCTGCTGACGCTGGTGCTTGCCGCTTTGCCTGCGCATGCCGCCGAAGAGAGCGCCACTCTTGCCAAGATCGCCGAGCGCGGCGAAATCACCGTCGGCCACCGGGACGGCGCGGTGCCATTTTCCTATTATGACGACCAGCAGAAGCCGATCGGTTATGCGATGGACATCTGCGCACGCATTGTCGATGCGGTGAAGGCCAAGCTCGGCAAGCCGGATCTCAAGGTCAGCTATATGGCGGTTACGGGCACGACCCGTATCCCGCTTCTGGTGAATGGCACGATCGATATGGAATGCGGCACGACGACCAACAACGCCGACCGGCAGAAGCAGGTGACGTTCTCGACCACCAATTTTGTCGCCGGTATCCGTATTCTCTCCAAGAAGAGCGCGCCGATCGCTTCAATGGCCGATGCCAAGGGCAAGACGATCGTGACGCTTTCGGGCACGACCAGCGTCAAGCTTATCAATGCCGCCAACACTGCTGAAAACCTCGGCCTCACCATCCTGTCCGCCAAGGATCTGGCCGAAGGCATGCTGACGCTGGAAACCGACCGCGCCGTGGCGCTGATCTTCGACGACGTGTCGATTGCCGGTGCTGCTGCGACGTCCAAGGCGCCGCAGGACTACCAGATGTCGACCGATCCGCTGTCGGTCGAGCCCTATGGCATCATGCTGCGTCGCGAAGATCCGGGCTTCAAGGCTCTGGTCAACGGCACGATCGAGGGGCTCTACAAGAGCGGCGAGATCAACGGCATGTATGAAAAGTGGTTCACCCAGCCTATTCCGCCGAAGGGCATCAACATGACTTTCCCGATGTCGGCGCAGCTGAAGAAGGTCGTCGCCAACCCGACCGACGATCCGAACCCGGATCTTTATCGCTAATCTCCAAATCCCTCCTCCCGATTGCCTTTGTCGGCGCAAGCCGCAGCGGCAATCGGGAGGATTTCGTATTCGACGGGCGATCCCATGAATTACAACTGGAATTGGTGGATCTTCTTCGAGCCTTCGCTCGACGGCACCAATACGTATCTCACCACGCTCTTCTGGGGGCTCGGCTGGACGGCGGCAACTGCCGTCGTCGCCTTTGCCATTGCGCTTCTGCTCGGCTCGATCGTCGGCGTGGCGCGCACCGCGCCGGTCGCCTGGATGCAGCGGGCGGGCACGGTTTTTGTCGAGATCTTCCGCAACGTGCCGCTCTTGGTGCAGATGTTCCTCTGGTATTTCGTGCTTCCCGAAATTCTGCCGCATGATGCGGGGATGTGGCTGAAGCAGCTGCCCAATGCGCAATTTTATACGGCGGCTGTCTGTCTCGGCTTCTATCACGCCGCCCGCATGGCCGAGGTCGTGCGCGCCGGATTGCTCAGCCTGTCCAAGGGGAAGAGGATGGCGGGGCAGGCGCTCGGCCTCACCTTGCCGCAGACCTATCGTTACGTGCTGCTGCCGGTCGCCTATCGTATCGTGATCCCGGCCATCACCTCGGAATTCCTCAGCTGCACCAAGAATACATCCGTCGGCATGGCCATCGGCCTGGTGGAGCTGACGGGAACTGCCCGCGCCATTCAGGAAAACACCTTTCAGGTCTTCGAGGCCTTTGCCGCCGCGACCGTGCTCTATCTCGGGCTCAACATGGTCATCGTGTTTGCCATGCGCGCGGTCGAAAAGGCGGCTGTCATACCGGGCTTCGGCAACCGAGCTGCGGCCAAGCCGGGAAAGGGTGCCTGACATGCTGTCCGGTTTCGATTTTCAGACCATCATCAATGCGCTGCCCTACCTGTTCCTGACAGGCATGACATTCACGCTGACGCTGACCATCTGCGCCACCATTTTCGGCATGCTGTTCGGCACGTTACTGGCGATCATGCGGCTTTCCGACAATCGCATTCTCTCGGGCGTCGCTGCGGGTTATGTGAACCTTCTGCGGTCGTTGCCACTGGTGCTGGTCATTTTCTGGTTCTATTTCCTCGTGCCGTTCCTGGCGCAGTGGCTGACCGGTGCGTCGAGCCCGGTCAGGATTGATCCGTTCTGGTCGTCGGTGATCACCTTCACCCTGTTTGAGGCCTGCTATTTCTGCGAGATCGTGCGCTCCGGCATCCAGTCTTTGCCGCGCGGGCAGACGCTTGCGGCAAATGCGCTCGGCATGACCGGCCGGCAGGCGATGATCTATGTGATCCTGCCGCAGGCGCTCAGGAACATGCTGCCGCTGATCCTGACGCAGACGATCATCCTCTTTCAGGACACGTCGCTCGTCTATGTATTGTCGATCACCGACTTTCTCGGAGCGGCTGCCAAGATCGCCCAGCGCGATGGCCGGCTCTTGGAAATGTATGTGTTTGCGGCACTCGTCTATTTCGTCATTTCCCTCATCGCATCGCTTGCAGTCAAACGACTGCAAAAGCGTGTCGCGATTATCCGTTAAGGGCACCGCCAGGGGCATTCCATGAGCATGATTACACTTCGAGACATCAGCAAGACCTATGGAGATTTCAAGGTCCTGTCGCATTGCTCGACATCTGTCTCCAAGGGGGAGGTCGTCGTTGTCTGCGGCCCCTCCGGGTCGGGCAAGTCGACGCTGATCAAGACGATCAACGGGCTGGAGCCGATCGATAATGGCGATATTGTCGTTGACGGCATAACCGTTTCTTCGCCGGCTACCAATCTTCCTCAACTGCGATCGAAGGTCGGCATGGTGTTTCAGCATTTCGAGCTTTTCCCGCATCTCAGCATCCGCGAAAACCTGGCGCTGGCGCAGGTCAAGGTGCTGAAGCGGTCGCGCGACAAGGCGATGGAAAAGGGGATGGCTCTTCTGGAGCGCGTCGGCCTTATCGCCCATGCGGAGAAATTTCCGGGCCAGCTTTCCGGCGGCCAGCAGCAGCGTGTAGCGATCGCGCGGGCGCTTGCCATGGATCCGATCGCCATGCTGTTTGACGAACCGACCTCGGCGCTCGATCCGGAAATGATCAACGAGGTACTCGACGTGATGGTCGAACTTGCCCGCGACGGCATGACGATGATGGTCGTCACCCACGAAATGGGCTTTGCCCGCAAGGTGGCGAACCGGGTGATCTTCATGGATCGCGGCGAGATCGTCGAGGATGCCGACAAGGATGATTTCTTCGGCAAACCGCGCAGCGAGCGGGCGCAGCAATTCCTCTCCAAAATCCTCGTGCACTGAACGACTGACTGACTGGCTTGAACATGGATATCGACGTCTGGAACGAAAACGGGCTGCTGCATGCCGCGGCGGCACGCAGCGAAGTGTTGTCGCACGACCGCATCGTGCTTTATGCCGGGGCAAACCTGCCGAGCGAGGCAGCGCAGGCTGCCTATGCGGCAGGGCTTAGCGCCTATCCGGCGATGGGCCCAAGCTTCGACAAGGAGCAGCCGGAAACCGATCTCGTCTCACGGCTGGAGGTCGCCGTCAGGTCGCAGATCTGCGCGTTGTTTTCTGCCGAATGGGCGGAGCCACGGCTGCCGAGCTGCACGATCGCCAACATGGCGGTCTTCCATGCCTTCACCAGACCGGGCGATCTGCTGCTGGCGCCTGCCGCCGATCATGGCGGTCACTTAAGCCAGCGACGCGGCGGCACGCCGGATCTTGCCGGCCTCGAGGTGCAGGACCTGCCTTTCGACATGGAGCGGTGCCAGCTGGATGCGGAGGCGGCGGCCGCGATGATCCGCAAGCTATCGCCGGCGATGGTCATGCTCGGCCGGTCGGTGATGATCAAACCCGATGAGCTCGCGCCTGTCGTTGCCGCGGCGAAGGCGGTGGGTGCAAAGACCGTGTTCGATGCCTCGCATGTCTCGGGACTGATTGCGGGCGGCACTTTCCCAAACCCGCTCTCCCTCGGCGTCGACGTGATGACCAGCTCGACCTACAAGACGATTGCCGGCCGGCCGCACAGCATCATTGCTGGCCTGAAGAAGGAAGACGGCGAGCATCTTGCCGATTTCATCGACAGGAAACTGCTTGCCAATTACGATGCCGGCAAGCTGCCGTCTTTCCTCGTCACCCTGCAGGAGGCCGGTGCCGGTGCTGCGGCCTATGCCGCGAAGGTCTGCCACAATTCGCAAGCGCTTGCCCGCGGGCTCAGGGAATGGGGCGTGGAGGTGATTGCGCCATCCGAAGGTGAGCAATTCACCCACCAGATCCTGGCGCCGCTTGCCGCACATCAGTCTCCCGTCCAGGTGATGAGGAGCCTGGAAAAGGCCGGTATTCTCGTCGGGACCTGCCGGAACCCGATCAAGCCCGGCCATCACGCACTTCGCGTCGGCACGCAGTTCATCACCGCCCGAGGCTGCGACGACGCCTATCTGGACATGGTGGCGGAAAAGCTTGCGCGGTCGCTCAAGGCGCTTCCATAGCAGTTTGGGATCTGCCGGAGAGGGCAGTCAATCTTCCGATGAAGGTTTGTCTTTCGGGAATATGCAGGTGCCTTCGCCTTCGACCGACGCGAATGTCAGTCCGCCTTCCTCGAAGGCCTTGCGAAGCTGTGCTTCGGTCGAACGGTGGACCTCGTGGCGGTCACCTTCATAATCGCGAATGGTACTGCGCGACACGCCCGAGCGGTCCGCCAGATCGCATTGTGTCCAATCGAGGAAACCGCGACCTGCCCGACAGAGAGCGGGTGTCAGAAACTTTCCCTGATCTGGTTGACCCATCGTTCCAAATTGCCCATATTGGTCAGAATCAATCATATATGGCAGTTTCATCCGATTGGCTAGTGGGGCTTTCCACTTCATCAGATAAGACTAAAATGCCGAAAAAATGAAGGGATGGGACATTGGGATAACGCTTGCGCCGCAGTTTCTTGTTGTTTTGCTGGCCTCGCCGTTCCTCGGAAGCATCGTTTCCGTCCTGCTCCTGAATACCCGCTCGGCGGTGCTGCCGTCGCGTCTCGCCTCCCTCGTCGCCTTCCTCTGCTTCCTCATCGTGGTGCTTGCCTATCCGCAGGTCACCGATGGTAATGTGATGCGCTACAATCTCGACTGGATCCCCCAGCTCGGGCTGAATTTCACGCTGCGTCTAGACGGTTTCGCCTGGATGTTCTGCGTACTGATCACCGGCATCGGTTTCCTCGTCACCGTCTACGCCCGTTATTACATGTCGGAAGATGACCCGGTTCCGCGGTTCTTCTCCTTCTTCCTCGCCTTCATGGGCGCGATGCTTGGGATCGTGCTTTCGGGCAATGTCATCCTGCTGTCGATCTTCTGGGAGCTGACGAGCATCTCGTCCTTCCTTTTGATCAGCTACTGGCACAATGCGGCTGCAGCCCGCGACGGCGCCCGTATGGCACTGACGATCACCGGCATTGGCGGTTTCTGCCTGCTGATCGGCCTGCTTCTGATCGGCAATATCGTCGGCAGCTACGATCTCGACAAGATTCTCGCGTCCGGCGACATTATCCGCGGCCATTCGCTTTACGTGCCAGCACTGGTCTTCATCCTGCTCGGCGCCTTGACCAAGAGCGCGCAGTTCCCGTTCCATTTCTGGCTGCCCAATGCGATGGCGGCGCCGACGCCGGTTTCTGCCTATCTGCATTCGGCGACGATGGTGAAAGCCGGGGTATTTCTCCTGGCGCGCTTCTGGCCGGTTCTTTCGGGGACACCCGAATGGTTCTGGCTGGTCGGCGCTGCCGGCATCATCACACTGCTGATCGGCGCGTTTTTCGCCATCTTCCAGCAGGATCTCAAAGGACTGCTCGCCTATTCGACGATCAGCCATCTCGGGCTGATCACGACGCTGCTCAGCCTCGGCAGCCCGCTGGCAACGGTCGCTGCGATCTTCCACATGCTCAACCACGCGACCTTCAAGGCCTCACTGTTCATGGCGGCGGGGATCATCGACCACGAGACCGGCACACGCGACATGCGGCGATTGAGCGGGCTGTTCCGCTATATGCCGATCACCGCGACGCTTGCCATGGTGGCGAGTGCGGCGATGGCCGGTGTGCCGCTCTTGAACGGTTTTCTCTCCAAGGAAATGTTCTTTGCCGAGGCGGTGGAAACCCATGCGGATTCGATCCTCGACCGGATACTGCCCTATGTCGCGACCCTGTCCGGAGCGTTCAGCGTCGCCTATTCGGTCCGCTTCATCCATACCGTCTTTTTCGGCCGTTCGCCGACCAGCCTGCCGAAAGACACGCCGCATGAGCCGCCGCGCTGGATGCGGTTCCCGATCGAGCTCTTGGTGGTGATCTGCCTCGTCGTCGGCATCGCGCCGGCTTTCTCGGTCGGACCGTTCCTGCATACGGCGGCGGTCAGTGTGCTCGGCACCACCATGCCGGAATACAGCCTGGCGATCTGGCACGGTTTCAATTTGCCGCTGATCATGAGCCTGATCGCGCTTGCCGGTGGCACGGCGCTTTATTTCGTGCTGCGCCACTATCTTGCCACCTGCGAAGACGGCCCGCCGCTGATCCGGCGCTTAAGGGGCCAGCGTATCTTCGAACGTATCCTCGTCGAGGTTTCTTGGCGCTGGGCGCGTATGGCCGAACAGCGGATCGGCACGCGTAACCTGCAGCCGCAGCTGCGCTGGGTGGTCGTTACCGGTTTTGCCGCCGGCCTGTTGCCGCTCTGGCTTTCCGGTTTCGAGCCGCGCAATTTCGTGTTTTCCGGTGTCGACAAGCCGTTTGCCGGCATCTGGCTGATCGGCATCTGCCTGGCGCTCGGCACTGCTTATACGGCGAAATATCACCGGCTGGCGGCGCTCGTCATGCTCGGCGGCATCGGGCTGATCGTCTGCATCACCTTCGTCTGGCTGTCGGCTCCCGACCTTGCCATCACCCAGCTTCTGGTCGAGATCGTCACTACGGTTCTTATCCTTCTGGGCTTGCGCTGGTTGCCGAAGCGCACCGAGAAGATGGATGAATCGGTGACCTTCCGCGCCCGTTTCCGGCGTTTCCGTGACCTGTTGATCGCCATCGGCTGCGGTATCGGCATGACCTTCATCGCCTATGCGGTGATGACCATGCCGGTGCCGGATACGATCGCCAACTATTTCCTCGCCAATGCCTATTCGGAAGGTGGCGGGCGCAATGTCGTCAACGTCATCCTGGTGGATTTCCGCGGCTTCGATACGCTGGGCGAAATCACCGTGCTCGGCATCGTGGCGCTCACCGTCTATTCGCTGCTGAGACGTTTCCGTCCGGCACCCGACAGCATGGCCATGCCCGAACAACAGCGGATCCAGAACCGGTTCGACGAGGAACGGCCGGAACGCAATGCGGGCGACACGATACGCGACTATCTGCTGGTGCCATCTGTGATCATGCAGTGGATGTTCCCGGTGATCATCACATTCGCCGCCTATATCTTCATGCGCGGGCACGACATGCCGGGCGGCGGGTTCTCGGCCGGCCTGACGCTGTCGATCGCCTTCCTGCTGCAATATCTGGCCGGCGGCACCCGCTGGGCGGAGGATCGCATCCGCATCCTGCCCTTGCGCTGGATGGGGGTCGGTATCCTGACCGCGACCGCGACCGGGATCGGTGCATGGTTCCTCGGTTATCCGTTCCTGACCTCGCATTTCCAGTATGTGACGGTGCCGCTGATCGGCAAGGTGCCGGCGGCGACGGCGCTGCTGTTCGATCTCGGCGTGTTCATGCTTGTCGTGGGGTCAACGGTGCTGATCCTTGTGGCGCTTGCCCACCAGTCGATCCGCATCAACCGGCTTCGCACGATCGAAGCCGACAAAGTCACCGAACGGGCGAAGGAGGGCTGATATGGAAATCGTTCTTTCGATCGCGATCGGGGTGATGACGAGCTGCGGCGTGTGGCTGATCCTGCGTCCGCGCACCTATCAGGTGATCATCGGCCTTTCTCTGCTCTCCTATGCGGTCAACCTGTTCATCTTCGGCGTCGGCGGGGTGAAGACCAACGTGCCGCCGATCCTGTCGGAACACGGGACGGGCGGTGTGCTGGCCGATCCGGTGCCGCAGGCGCTGGTGCTGACGGCGATCGTCATCGGCTTTGCGACGACGGCGCTTTTCCTCGTCGTGCTGCTCGCCTCGCGGGGCCTCACCGGCACCGACCATGTCGATGGCAGGGGGGACAAGCGATGAACGGCTGGTCGCATCACCTGATCATTGCGCCGATCCTTATTCCGCTGGCGGCGGCGGCAATCATGCTATTCATCGACGAGCGCCGGCGTGTCACCAAGGCGATGGTCAGCCTCGTCTCGGCCCTTCTGCTGCTGTTCGTCTCGTTCATCCTGTTTCGCATCGAGGCGGGCCCGAACGGTTTCGAAGGGGTCTATCTGCTTGGCAACTGGGCGGCACCCTTCGGCATCGTTCTTGTCGTGGATGGCTTGTCGGCGCTGATGCTGCTTTTGACGGCGATCGTGGCTGCTGCTGCCCTCGTTTATTCGATGGCGCGCTGGCACGGCATGGGCGCGCATTTCCATTCGATGTTCCAGCTGCTGCTGATGGGCGTCAACGGTGCGTTCCTGACCGGCGACCTGTTCAATCTCTTCGTGTTTTTCGAGGTGATGCTGGCCGCATCCTACGGCCTGTTGCTGCACGGGTCCGGCCCGCTCAGGGTCAAGGCCGGGCTGCATTACATCGCGGTCAATCTGGCGGCGGCGCTTCTCTTCCTGATCGGGGTCAGCCTGATCTATGGCACGACCGGCACGCTCAACATGGCCGATCTTGCGGCCCGCATTCCCGACATCGAGCCGGACCGGCGGATGCTGATGGAGGCCGGCGCCGGCGTCCTCGGGATCGCGTTCCTGATCAAGGCCGGCATGTGGCCGCTCTGCTTCTGGCTGCCGACGGCCTATAGCGCGGCTTCGGCGCCGGTTGCCGGGATCTTCGCCATTCTCAGCAAGCTCGGCATCTATGTCATCCTGCGGCTGACCATGCTTTTGTTCGAAACCGGGCCGTCAGCCGGTTTCGGTTCCTCGGTGCTGCTTTATGGTGGCATTGCGACGATGATCTTCGGTACGATCGGGGTGCTGGCGTCGCAGGCGCTTGGACGGCTCGCCGGGTTTTCGGTGCTGGTGTCCTCGGGCACGCTGCTGATGGTTCTCGGCATCAATGACGGGGCGGTCTCGGCCGGTGCGCTGCTTTATCTGGTCAGCTCGACGCTGACGATCAGTGCCTTTTTCATGCTGATCGAACTTGTCGAGCGCAGCCAGGATGCGGGTGCCAACGTTCTGGCCGTTACCATGGAAGCCTATGGTGACGCCGACGAGGACGAGCCGGAAGAGGGCGATGGCGTGGCCATGCCCGGCACGATGGCGATCCTCGGCACCTGTTTTGCGATGTGCGGCATTCTTCTCTCCGGCCTGCCGCCGCTATCGGGTTTCATCGCCAAGTTCGCCATGCTGTCGGCGATGATGGGGACAGGCTCGATCGGCGTGCCGCCGACGGCGGCCGTCTGGGGGCTGATCAGCCTCGTCATCCTGTCGGGCGTTGCGGCGCTGATCTCGATGACGCGCGTCGGCATCCGCACCTTCTGGACCTCGCTTGAGGGCACCGTGCCGCGCGTGCTGGTGATCGAGATCGTGCCCGTGATGGTGCTGTTGGCGCTGACGCTGGTGCTGACCATCCAGGCAAGCTCGGCCCTGCAATATATGGACACCACGATCCGCACGCTCGGCAACCCGGATGTCTATATCGAGGCGGTGCGTAAGGCGACGATCATCCCGGGCGTAAGCGACACGGACTTGAACGGCGCGGTGGGGGAGGATCACTGATGTTTCCCTATCCGATCCTCGCCGTCTCGCTGGTCCTCATGTGGATGTTGCTTAACGGCTTCACGCTCGGTCATCTCGTGCTGGGCATTCTGGTGGCGATCTTCGCCTCCTGGGCGATGGCGTCGCTTCGGCCGGAAAAGCCGAAGCTGAGGAAGTGGTATCTGCTGCCGAAACTGTTCTTCATCGTGCTTTACGATGTCGCCAAGTCGAATATCCAGGTCGCCTGGCTGATCCTGAGGGGTCGAAAGAGCGGCCGCAAGCCGGGTTTCCTGACGATCCCGCTCGAAATCGAGGATCGCACCTCGCTTGCCATTCTGGCGGTGGTGCTGACCAGCACGCCCGGTTCCGCCTGGCTGGAATATGACAGCTACGACAAGTCCATTCTCATGCATGTGCTCGATCTTGCCGATGAGGAACAGTGGATCGACACGATCAAGAACCGTTACGAGAAGCTGCTGATGGAGATATTCGCATGAGTGCCGTCATCATCTACACCGCAGTGGCGATCGCCCAGTTCATGCTTGTCATCGCCATGGCGATCGCCACGATCCGGATGTTTCGCGGACCCAGAGCGCAGGACCGGATCATCGGGCTCGATACGCTTTATATCAACGCCATGCTTTTGCTCGTCACCTTCGGCATCGGTACGGGCCGCGAAATCTATTTCGAGGCGGCGCTGGTGATCGGGTTGCTCGGCTTTGTCTCGACGATCGCGCTCGCAAAATTCCTGATGCGCGGGGAGGTGATCGAATGATCCATCCTGCAGCAGACCTGCCGCTTTCGGTTGCTTTGATTGTTGCCTTTTTCCTGCTTGTCGGTGCGACGCTGGCGCTGATCGGCGCCATCGGTTTCCTGCGCCTGCCGACCTTCTACGAGCGGTTGCATGCGCCGACGCTCGGCACCAGCTGGGGCATCGGCGGGATCATGCTGGCATCGATGATCTATTTCACCGTCGCCTCGTCGCGGATCGTCATCCATGAAATCCTGATCGGCATTTTCGTCACGGTGACGACGCCGATCACCTTCATGCTGTTGTCGCGCGCGGCCCTGCACCGCGATCGTGCGGCCCGCAGCGAAGGTGTGCCGCGAAAATGGGTCGGCCCGGAGGAACGTCCGCGCAGCGAAGACGCGGAATAGGCCATTTCAGAGCGGCCGGTTCGGCGCCTGAACATAACTCAGGCTGCGTGACGGCGAGCGGGTTGCCGGGTCGAAAGGGTTGATCTGCCGGCCCAGTTCGCGCGCTTCGGCAATCAGAATATCGACCATGACCTGCAGCCTGTCGCCCTCTACGCGGTCGGCAAGCGTGCCGACGCTGAGTGCTGCGACCGCCGTGCCGCTCGCGTCGCAAACGGGCACCGCAACGCCCGCCATGCCCGGAATGAGGCCGGCATTAAAGCTGACGAAACCCTGTTCCCTGGCCTTAACGAGCACAAGGCGGAAGCTCGTTTCGTCGAGATGACTACGATCGAGCAGCCGCGGCATGTTGAACCGGATCACCGCCTCGCGCTCGGCCTCCGGCAGATGGGCGAGGATTGCCGTGCTGCCCTGGCCGATGCCGAGCGGCACCTTGCCGCCGATATCGCCGGTGAAGGAACGGATCGGGAAAGGGCCTTCCACCCGGTCCAGGCAGACGGCATCATAACCGCTGCGGACCAGAAGAAAGATGGTGTCGGTGAGTGTGGAGGACAGGCGAAGAAGCGCCGGCCGGGCCAGTTCCCGCAATCCGTCGGATCGGCCGGCACGCGCCGCCAGCACGAAAAAATCGAGGCTGAGGCGGTATCGCTTGCCGCCCGCCACCTGTTCGACGAAGCCTTCCGCCACCAGATCCTGCATGGCGCGATGGGCCGTCGGCTGATTGCAGCCGACGATTTTTGCCACGTCGATCAGCCGCATGCCGGCGCCATCGGCGGCGCCCAGCGCCTTCAAGACGATCAGCGTGCGCCTTGCACTGGAGATCGGCGGGATGTCATCATCCATTTAATGTAATCCAAATCGATAATTATTTTCATAAATTCCATATGGCGGAATATTTCAACGATAATTTTTCCATATGGAATTTTTTGTTGACCATTCGCAGTTTCCTGCTGTCTCCTCCTCTCCGGGAACGAAATTAGAAAAGCGCAAAAACGGCGCAACTGGAGTGGACATGAGCTTTCTGACGCTCAATTCGCTGTCGAAGATTTATGGGAATTTCACCGCCGTCGATGCGGTCGATCTTAACGTCAGCAAGGGCGAGTTCGTTTCGCTTCTCGGGCCTTCCGGCTGCGGCAAGACGACGACCCTGCAGATGATTGCCGGCCTCGTGGAGCCGACGAACGGTTCCATCACGCTGGACGGCCGCGACATTACCGGTGAAAAGCCGAACAGGCGCGGGCTTGGCATCGTGTTCCAGACCTATGCACTGTTTCCGCATATGACGGTGGCGCAGAATGTCTCGTTCGGGCTGGAAATGCGCAAGGTCGGCAGGGCCGAGCGCGATCGCCTTGTGGCGGATGTTCTGGCGCTGGTGAAGCTCGACCGTTTCGTTGATCGTTATCCGCGCCAGCTTTCGGGCGGTCAAAGGCAGCGTGTGGCGATTGCCCGCGCGCTGGTGATTTCGCCGCCTGTGCTTCTGCTCGACGAACCGTTGTCCAACCTCGACGCCAAGCTGCGTGAAGAGATGCAGTTCGAGCTTCGGCGCATCCAGCAGACGGTCGGCACGACAACGATCATGGTGACGCATGACCAGGGCGAGGCGCTGTCGATCAGCGACCGGGTCGTCGTCATGGAACACGGGAAGATGACCCAGGCCGATGTGCCGTCGGCCGTCTACGATCACCCGGCAACCGAATTCATCTCCTCCTTCATCGGCAAGATGAACAGCATTCATGGCATCGCCCGCAAGCTGGGCATCGAGGCATCCGGCGTCATCCTGCCGGCGAAAGACTGTTCCGCCGCCGAGGGCGAGCCGGCGGTCCTGTCGCTGCGGCCCGAGCGGATCGCCATCCTGCCGGCGGGCAATGGACATCTCAATGGCGTGGTGAAAGGCCGGTTCTTTTTCGGCAGTCATTGGCTTTACAATATCGATACGCCGGTCGGCCCCATCGTCGTGTCCTGGCCGAACAGCGACGGCGCCCTGCCGGTATCCGAAGGCCAGCCGGTCGGCTTGTCGTGGTCGGCGGAAAGCGCACGGGTTTCGGCCAGAAGCGGAGCTGCGGCGGAGGCCGGCGCATGACGGGGCGGACATCGTCGACGCGGTGGCTGCTGTCGTCTCCCGGCCTGATCTTCTTTCTCGGCATGGTCGTGCTGCCGCTGGTGCTGACGGCGGTGCTGTCCTTCCACGCCTTTGACTATAACAAGGGCGTTCTCGACAGCTACACGGTGTCCAATTACACGACCGTGCTCACCGACCCGTATTTCCTGTCGATCTTCTGGCGCACGCTGAGGATCGCTTTCATTACCACGCTCATCTGCGTCGTGATCGGCGTGCCGGAAGCCTATATCTTGTCGCGGATGTGGAACCCGTGGCGATCGATCTTCCTGCTGGTCATCATCGGCCCGCTTTTGGTTTCGGTCGTCGTGCGGTCCTTCGGCTGGAGCATGCTGCTCGGCTCGACCGGTCTGATTTCCAAGGTCAGCATCCTGCTGGGGTTTGGCCCGCTGCGCATTCTCTACAGCGAGGCGGCAATCGTGATCGCGCTGGTGCATGTGATGCTGCCGTTCATGATCATTCCCGTCTGGACGGCAATCCAGAAGCTCGATCCCGGTCTTGAGCCTGCTGCATGGTCGCTCGGCGCCTCGCGGCTGACGGCGATGCGGCGGATCATCCTGCCGCAGATCTCGCTCGGCGTCCTGTCGGGCAGCCTGATCGTGTTCGGCCTGTCGGCAAGCTCTTTTGCCATTCCCGGCCTGCTGGGCGGGCGACGGCTGAAGATGGCGGCAACCGTCGTCTATGACGAATACATGCATGAGCTGAACTGGCCGCTTGGTGCGGCCATCGCCTTCATCGTGCTTGCCGCCAACCTGCTGATCATGCTGGCCTATAACCGGATGATCGAGGCGCGCGCCCGCAAGGTTCTGGGCTGAGGGGACGGATATGGAACGCAACGGACCCATCGCCCTCATCTTCCACACGCTGGTCGTCTGCTTCGTGCTGGCGCCGCTGGTGATCATCTGTCTGGTGGCGTTCACGCCCGACAGCACGCTCACCATCCCGACCACCGAATTTTCGCTGCGCTGGTTCAAGGCGGTGTTCGTCCATCCGGATTTCATGGCGTCGTTCTACAACAGCCTGTGGCTCGCGACGCTATCCGCGACGATCGCGGTGCTGATCTCGCTTCCGGCGGGGATTGCCATCTCGCGTTACGAATTTCCCGGCCGCGGGTTTCTCAACGGCTTGTTTCTCTCGCCGCTGATCATTCCGCATCTGGTGCTGGGCGTCGCGCTGCTGCATCTCTTTTCGCTGATCGGCGCGACGGGCAGTTTCGGCTGGCTGGTGGCAAGCCATGTCGTGGTCGTGACGCCCTATGTGCTGCGGCTCGTGATGGCGGCCCTGACGGGAATAGACCGCAATGCCGAACAGGCGGCGCTGACGCTGGGGGCCGGACCGCTCACCGTATTCCGGCGGATCACCGTGCCGATGATCCTGCCCGGCATTACCGGCGGCTGGCTGCTCGCCTTCATCAACAGTTTCGACGAATTGACCATGTCGATCTTCGTCACTTCACCCCAGACCGTCACGCTGCCGGTCAGGATGTACATGTACGCGACGGAATCCATCGATCCGATGATGGCTGCCGTATCCGCGCTGATGATCGCCCTGACCGGTATCGCCATGCTCGTGCTCGACCGGGCGTTCGGACTGGACCGTATCCTCGTCGGGCAGAAATGAACGAAAATGCCATTGCTGCATCGCATCGTGCGACAGAATGAAAAGCCGCTGTCCTTTCTCCTGAACGGAAAACCCTGCGAGGGACGGCGCGGCGACACGCTGCTCAGCGCCATCCTCACGGTGGACGAAATGCTCAGGCCCAGCGATTTTTCCCATGAGCCACGCGCCGGCTTCTGCCAGATGTCGGCCTGCCAGGATTGTTGGGTGAGGCTGGCAAACGGCGAGCGGGTGCGGGCCTGTTCGACCCCGCTTGCCGAGGGAATGCAGGTGGTGACCGGTGCGGGAGAGGTCGCATGAGTGACGTTCCCAGCCATAGAAATCAACCCCTGATCGTTGGCGCCGGGCCGGCCGGTATCCGAGCTGCGGCGACGCTGATCGAGGCGGGGCTTCGGCCGATCGTGGTCGACGAGGCGCCGGCCTGTGGCGGGCAGATCTATCGCCAGCCCTTCGTGCCGGATGGGCGTGACGCCAGGGCGCGTTACGGATCGGAAGCGCCGAAGGCCGAACGGCTGCATCGGCAGTTCGAGGCGCTAAAGGGCCGGTTAGACTATCTTCCGAACACGCTGGTGTGGAACCTGTCCGAAGGTTTTGCCGATGTCGCGACGGCCGGCGGCCATCGACGGCTTGCCCATAACGGGCTGATCCTTGCCACCGGTGCGATGGACCGGATCCTGCCGGTGCCGGGCTGGACGCTGCCGGGCGTGTTTTCGCTCGGCGGGTCGCAGATCGCCTTGAAGGCGCAGGGCTGTGTCATCGGCTCGCGGGTCATCTTCGCAGGCACCGGGCCGCTGCTCTATCTGGTCGCCTGGCAATATATGAAGGCGGGCGTGAAGGTTGTCGCCGTTCTCGACGCCGCACCGTTTACGGCGCAGATGGCGATGATGAAGGCGATGACGAGCTTTCCCGCCGTCGTGTTGCGCGGCACACGTTTCGTTGCCGAGATGATGATGAAGGGCGTCGCCTTCCACTACGGCGTCAACAAGCTGCGTTTCGAGGGCGAAAACCGTGTCGAAGGCGTCTCCTTCGAGGTGCGTGGCAAGCGGCGTCATTTGAGCTGCGACGGGGCGGGTTTTGGCCTCGGGCTGAAACCGGAAACGCAGCTTGCCGATCTCGCCGGCTGCCGTTTTGCCTTCAGCGCGCGGGATCGCGTTTTCCTGCCGGAGGTGGATGCCGGCCGCCGGTCGAGTGTTGCCGGCGTTTATCTCGCCGGTGACGGGTCCGGTATTGCCGGGGCCGATGCGGCGGAAATGTCGGGTGAGCGGGCAGCACTTTCGCTGATCGAGGATCGCGGCCTTGCCGTCGATACCGGCCGGGCAGGCGTGCTCGAAAAAGGGCTCCGAAAAATCGTTGCCTTCCGCAACGTGCTCGAACAGTCCTTTCCGTTTCCGGCGCATTGGATCGCCGATCTGCCGGGCGAGACCATGGTCTGTCGCTGCGAGGAAATCGATGTCGCGACCATTCGCGATGCGACCGATCAGTTCGGCATCATCGAGATGAACCGGCTGAAGGCGGTAAGCCGCGTCGGCATGGGGCGTTGCCAGGGTCGGGTTTGCGGGGCTGCCGCGGCGGAACTGCTTGCTGCCTCGACCGGGCGTGGCATCGATGCGGTCGGGCGTCTGCGCGGGCAGGCGCCGGTGAAGCCTTTGCCGATGTCGCTGCCGGCGATCGCGCCGACGCTTGCCGGGGAGGCTGCGGAATGAGGGCCGATGTCGCGATTATCGGTGGTGGGCTTGTCGGTTGCTCGGCTGCGCTTGCGCTGAGGCAGAAGGGCCTGTCGGTCATTCTTCTGGAGCGTGGCTTCTGCGGCGCGCAGGCGAGCGGCGTCAATTATGGCGGCGTGCGCCGTCAGGGGCGGCCGGTGCAGCAATTGCCGCTGGCGCAACGCGCCCATGCGGTCTGGCCAAGGCTCAAACAGCTGATCGGCATCGACGGGGAGTTTCGCCGCACCGGCCAGTTGAAGCTTGCCCGCAGCGAAGAAGAAATGGCGTCGCTGGAGGCTTATGCGAGGACCGCTGCGTCCACCGACCTGAAGCTCGAATTGCTCGGCGCGAATGCGCTTGCGGAGCGGTTTCCGTGGATCGACCGCAGCGTCGTTGTCGGCGCCTCCTATTCGGCCGATGACGGGCAGGCCAATCCGCGCCTGGTGTCTGCCGGGTTTGCCGCCGCCGCCAAACGGGCGGGCGTCGCGGTTTTCGAGCAGACGGCGGTTCTTGGCGTTTCCAGAGAAGTTGACGGTTTCGTCGTCGAGGCACAGGGCCTGCCGGAGATCCGGGCTACGCATGTGGTCAATGCGGCGGGTGCCTGGGCCGGGCCGTTTGCGGATGCTTTCGGGGAAAGCGTGCCGCTCGGGCGTATCTATCCGTCGATGATCGTGACGGAGCCGATGAAGGTTTTCATGAGCGTCAATACCGGGGTCGAAGGCGGCAATGTCTATGCCCGGCAGGTGGAGCGCGGCAATTGCATCATTGGCGGCGAGCGAGGGCTTGCCCGTGCCGACGATGCGGATTTCTCGCGCCCGACGGATATCGGCGTGACGACGGTGATGCAGCGTGCAGCGCTTCTGTTTCCTTCGCTCAAAAATGCCCATGCGATCCGTTTCTGGTCAGGCACGGAAGGCGCGATGCCGGACAAGAACCCGGTGATCGGTAAAAGCCGAACCACATCCGGCCTGATCCATGCCTTCGGTTTTTCCGGTGCCGGTTTCCAGATCGCGCCGGGGGTCGGCGAGGTGGTTGCCGAACTGATCACCGATGGCGACACCATAACGCCGATCGATGCCTTCTCGATCACCCGTTTTTCCGTCGGTGCTGCCCAGGGCTCGGGCGCCGGCGCCTCACTTCAGAGCCTTCAATCAAGGGGAATGTGAATGATGAAATCCATCCATGCGGCACTTGCCGGAAGCATCGCCTGCCTGACCGTGGCAGGTGCCGCCCATGCCGAAACGAAAACGCTCTATGTCGGGATGAACGGCGGCAATCTGGAGCGCACCTTCACGCAAGCGGTGTTTCCGGCTTTTGAGAAGGCCAATGACGTGAAGATCGTCGTGGTGCCGGGCACGTCCAGCGATATCCTTGCCAAGGCGACTGCCGCCAAGGATGCGCCGCAGATGAACCTGATGTTCCTCGACGACGGCATCATGGTTCGCGCTATCGGCCTCGGTTTGTGCGAAAAGCTGAAGGACAGTCCGGAACTCGGCCAGGTCGATAAGGCCGCGCGGATGAAGGACGACATGGCTGTCGGCGTCAATATGGGCATGACGGGCATTGCCTATAACACCAAGGTGTTTGCCGATAACGGCTGGGCGGCGCCGACATCCTGGATGGATTTTGCCGATCCGAAATTTGCCGACAAGGTGGTCTTCCAGTCGGCATCGGCCTCGTCCTTCGGCCTGCACGGTTTCCTGATGTTCAACCGCATCCAGGGCGGCGACGAGACCAATGTCGAGCCGGGCTTTTCCAAGTTCGGCGAGATGATCGGCAAGAACGTGCTCGAATATATTCCGAGCTCGGCCAAGATCTCGGAAATGACCCAGACCGGTGAAGCGGCGATCTTCCCGCTGACGCCGACGGCGGTCAACACGCTGAAGGCGCAGAATATTCCGGTCGAGTACGTGCAGCCGAAAGAGGGTTCGGTGGTGCTGATGTACACTGCCTGCACCATCGCCACGAACAATGAGCCGGAGCTGACGCAGAAGCTTGCCGCCTATCTTCTGTCTGCCGATGCGCAGTCCAAGGCACTCGATGCCGGCGACGTCTATCCGTCCAACCCGAATGCGGCTTCCTCGACGCCGGAAGGCAAGGCGAAGCTTGCGGCCTTCCAGACCTATATGAAGACCGCCGTGGTGCTGGACTGGGATGCGATCAATGCCAAGCGGGCCGAATGGAACAGCCGCTGGAACAAGATGATCGAGCAATAATAGGCTCCATCCCAACCTGACAGCCCTATCGCCGGGATGCGTCCGCGGAATTTCTCGATCTCCGCAGGCGCTTTCCGGCGATTTTTTGCAATATCCCTACGGAGTGCCGCGTGAGCCTCGTCATCATCAGAAAAACCGCCCCGACCGCGCCCTGGCAGCAGGCATTCGCCAGTCAGGCCCCCGATCTTGAGGTGCATGCCTGGCCGCAGACCGGCCCGCTGGACGAGGTGGACTATGTTCTCTGCTGGGCGCCCGGTGCCGGCGAGATCGCCCGTTACCCCAATCTCAGATGCGTGTTTTCGCTGGGCGCCGGGGTCGATCATCTGCTCACCGACGAGACGATCCCGCAGCATCTGCCGATCGTGCGGATGGTCGACCGGTCGATCACCCATGGCATGGTGCAGTATGTGGTGATGGCGGTGATCAACCATCATCGCCGGATGGACGGGATGCGCGAGAACCAGAAGGCGAAGATCTGGCAGAAGCTTGATCTTGTCAGTCCGCAGATCGGCATCATGGGCATGGGCGGTCTTGGCCAGGCCTGCGCCAGGGCGCTGCTTTCCATGGGCTACCGGGTGCGCGGCTGGAACAGGAGCGGACGGTCGGTCGATGGCGTCGAAATCTTTAGTGGCATGGACGGCTTAAAGCCCTTCCTTGCCGGAACCGATATCCTGATCAGCCTTCTGCCGCATACCGAGGAGACGATCGGCATCCTTGATGGCGACACCTTTGCTGCCCTGCCGCAGGGCGCCTATGTCATCAATGCCGGGCGCGGCGAGCAGCTGATCGAGGAAGACCTGCTGCAGGCGCTTCGCAGCGGCCACCTTTCCGGTGCTACGCTCGATGTCTTCCGCAAGGAGCCTTTGGCTGCGGATCATCCGTTCTGGACGGAAAAAAACGTCACGGTGACGCCGCATATCGCCAGCTGGGTCGATCCGGTTGCCGGCACGGGCCATGTACTGCGCGCGATCGCCGCCCTGGAGCGCGGCGATCTGCCGGATGGACTCGTGGACCGCGCTGCAGGTTATTAGTCGGCAAACAGGAATCTGAGATCCCAAAGGCTGAAAAGCGCTGCGAGACATGCGTTTTTCGATGGCAGCCCTGCCGCCGTCGCCGCTGGACAAGGCCCTGTTTATGCTGCATTGCAGCATGCTGGGAGGCAGTCATTCAATCGAAAGGCCGAACCGGGCCAAGCCCGGTTTCGGATGAGTTGGCGCATGAGCAAGGTTCCGGCAGTTGCCGCACTGCAAAAGACACAGGTCATGACTTTGGCCGACGGGCTGACCTTTGCCGCTGCCATTCTCTATACCATCGCGCAGGTCACCGCCGGACCGACATTGCTGCTGCAGATCGCATCCGCCATGGCGATCGTGGCGGTGTTATCGGGCTGGACCCGGCTTGCGATCATTGCCAAGACATTCGTGACGGCCGCCTTCGTGCTGCTTGCCGTATCCGAACTGCTGCTCCCCGCCGACAAGTCGGTCCTCGTTGAAAAGGCGCTCTATCAGGGCGTCGGTTTTTCCTCGTTCCTGTCGGTGCTCGGCATGCTGCGTTATGCCGTCGGCCGGTCCGAAATCATCCGCAATGCGGCGGAATATCTGATGAGCATGCCGGGCCGCCGGCGTTATCAGGCGGTCAAGGTCGGCAGCCATCTCCTGAGCCTCCTGTTCAATATCGGCATCATATCGCTGATCGGCCAGATGGTGGCGCGCGCCACCGAAGGCAGCGACCGCCAGGGCGAGCGCCGCTCGATCCTGCTTGCCGCCATGCGCGGCACGGTGCTGATGACGATCTGGTCACCGCTCGGCGTCGGGTTTGCCATCATCACCCAATCGATCCCGAACCTTGCCCCGACGGCCTTCGTGATCGCGGCCTTTGCAACAGCCATCGCGCTGATCGTGATCACGACATTGTTTCACACCGAGGCCACGGGCAAGCTCGTCGTCGTCGGAGCCGACACCGTGGCCGACCAGCCCTCGGCGGTGCCGCTGGTGATCACGCTCTGCGCCTGTTTCGGCCTGTTTGCCGGCACGATGGCGATCCATGCGACGATCGATATCAGCCCGCTTGTCGCCTCGCTGATCCTCCTGCCGCTGTTTGCGATCGGCTGGGTCGCTTACGAGCAACGCGTGCCGGCAAGGCGCATGGGCCACGAGATCAAGTCGATGATCGGCAATATGGCGGTGATGCGCACCGAAAGCGCCATCTACCTGTCGGCCAGCGTGATCGGGGCTGCAGCCGTCGCCTTCCTGTCGGACCGTGGCAGTTTCCTTGCCGATCTCAACCAGCTGCCGCCCGCGCTTCTGGCAGGCGCCTGCATCGTCGCGATTGCGGCGAGCGCGGTTCTGTTCATTCCGCATTCGATCGTGGTGGTATTTCTGGCGCAGCTGTTCGGTGCTGCCGCATTCGGCAATGCACACCCGATGCTGCTTGCGCTTGCGCTTTCGCTCGGCTGGGCTGCCGGTATCGCACTTTCACCGATCAGTGCCATGACAATCACCATGGCACGCCTGACATCCACCTCGGCGACGACGATCGTGCTGAAGTGGAACGGCGCGTTTGCCCTGACGGTCATGGCGAGCTCGCTTCTGCTCGTCCTGGCCATTTCGTATCTCTAGTATCCAAAAGGATATGTACCGCAGCTAGCGGATCGGAACGATCCTAGCGGCAAAGCCTTCAGGCAACCGTTCAGGCAGAGCGGTCCTCAAGCTGCTGTTCGATCAGCTCACGCGCCAGTTCGTGCGTGCCTTCCTCATCGTCTCCGGCAGCCTCCGTGATCTTGTCGATCGCGGTCAGAAAAATTTCCTTCTCCTCCTCGGCGCTCAATATGCCCTTTTCGATCAAAGTATCGATCAAGGACGAAAGCAACGCCGCGGAAGAAAGCGTCATGGCCTCAGACATCAGTCTGGCGGATTCATACGTCATGCCCGCATCTCCAGCATTCGATTACGAAATACACACTAGAGCGCGACCGCGACATTGCTGTGATGTGTCCGATTAACACGGGTATCACCTTCGCAGGCACTCTCATGAGGAGAAAAGTGCGCATTTTCTGCTTTTGAGCAAGCGCGAAAGGTAAGCGAGGTTACGCGGTAACGTTAATTCGATCAATTGTTGCAGTGAAAATCCGCACCCCAGGGTAGAAAAGGTATTCTTGTACCTTTTCTCTCACAGTACCCGTAGGTTAGCCGATCAGCTCCAGTAGGCGGCAGAGGTGAAATCGCGCTTGTTGAGGCCGCGTTCCAGGAGGTGAGCACGCGCGGCCTTGGCCTGATCCGCATGTCCGGCAAACCAGACATAGGCACCCGGAGCGATATCCATAGCCGACAGTGCATCCATCAGATCGGTGACCGCGGTGACTCGATGATCTCCTGCCAGTTCGCAGAGATCGTCCGGGCTCACTTTTACGAAAGCGCGCACCTTGCCCGGCGCATCCTGCAGCATGCGGATGATTGCCGGCAGGGCGGTTTCATCACCGAAAAGCACAAGGTCATCGCCTTCGGGGCATGCGCCGCCACCCGGTCCGATGATGCCGATGGTGCGGCCGGTCGGATCTTCGGCCACCCAGGTGGAGGTCGGGCTGCCGGCGTGGTGGAAGATGTCGAATTCCAGCCAGTTCTCGCCATAGGCGACGGTCGTGTAGCAGGGCCGGTGCAGGCTGTCGTCGCCTTCCGGCCAGACGGTGCGGCCGGATGCGGCAATGCGCGGCCAGCAGGGGGGGCGTCCACGGCGGGGAATGAGAAGGCGGAAATGATAACTGCCGGTGCCGAAACGTTCGGCGTCATGGCCCTCCAGCCGCACGCGGGTGAAGCCCGGCGAGCGCCGTGTCACCGAGGCGACCTGCATCAGCGACATGCCGGGCGCCAGCGCGCCTTCGGCCACCTCGTCCCATTTCGGGCAGAGCAGGCATTCCTCGAATAATTCGGTCAGGCTGCCCTGCAAGGTCTGCAGCAGGCGCTGTTCGGGCGAGGAGATCTCGATGGTCACGCCGGTCGCGTCGGGCACAAGCGTGGCTGTGGAATTCCAGACATGGAAACAGAAGCCGGAGGCTTCCTGGGTCAGCGGCACGTCCCATTCAGCGGCGCGCTTTTTCAGCGCATCGACGGCTGCGCCGTTGTCACGGGTGATGCGGCCTCGGGTCTGGTGGAGCATGGTGATCGTCCGGCATATCAGTCTGTCTGCCGGACTAAGATCATTCATGACTGTTGAAGTCAAGATTTTTGACGGATGGGTGATCAACCCGTCTGTAGGGGCCGATCAGGGCAATTTGTCGAGGCGAATGACGAAACCGGAGGCGTCACCCGAAAGACTGGCGGCTTCACCGGCATTGAGAATGGCGCAGTCGAGCGGCGCCAGTGTTTCGGCCACTCCGTCGCAGTCGAGGTGGATATCCCCGCGATGGCACAGGATAAGCGTCAGCGTTGCTGCGGGTTCGAGTTCTGCCGGTGTCTGGATCGCCTCGACGGAATGCGAAAATCGGGTACGGCGGGTCATGACGTTGAGGTCGGTGATCGTTCCATCGACCAGTTTCGCCGTGGTCGTAGCATCGGCCGGGAAGGGATAAGGTGCAGAGATCTGGGTGAGAAGGATCGGTTCGCGGCCCTCGATCGCCAGTTCCATGCCGTTGCCTTCGAGGATCGATAGTGTGCGATCGATCTCGTTGAAAACCGAAAACGGTCCGTCTTCGGCAACGGTTGCCATGCTGATGCGCCAGTCGAATGTGTCGACGGTCGCGCCTTGCGGAAATACGGCAATCTCAACGGTTTCGCCACGTCCGTTCTTCCAGGGCATGCGTCTGTGGTCCGAGGCCCGCAGGATTTTCATTGTTTTGGAGCTCCGCAAGAGATTGGGCTGCGTTTAAAATAAGGAAAGACCCCTCCCAACCATGCCGGGGTTGAGCCACGGGTTTCAACCCGTCCTTCGGACCCCCACAAGGGGGAGGGCTTAACCCAGTCACTCCGCCGAACCTCAATCGAGGCAAAGCGGTTGCCGCAGATTTTCTCCCCCCTTGTGGGGGAGATGGCCGGCAGGCCAGAGGGGGACTTTGATCAGCGGGCAGTTCGTGCCAACTCAGTTCCCCAAAATACCCGGTAACCGCAGGCCCTTTTCCTTGGCGCAGTCGATGGCGATGTCGTAGCCGGCATCGGCATGGCGCATGACGCCGGTGGCCGGGTCGTTCCACAACACGCGCTCGAGACGGCGGTCGGCATCTTCCGAACCATCGCAGCAGATGACCATGCCGGAATGCTGCGAGAAGCCCATGCCGACACCGCCACCGTGATGCAGCGACACCCAGGTGGCGCCCGATGCGGTGTTGAGCAGGGCGTTCAGGAGCGGCCAGTCGGAAACGGCATCCGATCCGTCCTTCATCGCTTCCGTCTCGCGGTTGGGCGAGGCGACCGAGCCACTGTCGAGATGGTCGCGGCCGATGACGATGGGGGCGGAAAGTTCGCCGGTGCGGACCATTTCGTTGAAGGCGAGGCCGAGCTTGTGGCGGTCGCCGAGGCCGACCCAGCAAATGCGCGCCGGCAGGCCCTGGAAGGCGATGCGTTCGCGCGCCATGTCCAGCCAGTTGTGCAGGTGCTTGTTGTCCGGCAGCAGTTCCTTCACCTTGGCGTCGGTCTTGTAGATGTCCTCCGGATCGCCGGAAAGGGCCGCCCAACGGAACGGGCCGACGCCGCGGCAGAAGAGCGGGCGGATATAGGCCGGCACGAAGCCGGGGAAGGCGAAGGCGTTTTCGAGGCCTTCTTCCTTGGCCATCTGGCGGATGTTGTTGCCGTAATCGAGGGTCGGCACGCCGGCATCCCAGAAGGCGACCATGGCTTCGACATGGATCTTCATCGAGGCGCGGGCAGCGGCTTCGACGGATTTCGGGTCGCTTTCGCGCTTGGCCTTGGCTTCGGCAACCGTCCAGCCGATCGGCAGGTAGCCGTTGCGGGGATCGTGCGCCGAGGTCTGGTCGGTGACGATGTCGGGGCGCGGGCCGCCGGCCTTCATGCGGGCCACGAGTTCCGGGAAAATCTCGGCGGCATTGCCGATCAGCGCGATCGATTTTGCCTCGCCGGCCTTGGTCCATTGGTCGATTCTCGCCAGCGCCTCGTCGAGGTCATGGGTCTTTTCGTCGACATACCGGGTGCGCAGGCGGAAATCGGCGCGGGTCTCGTCGCTTTCGACGGCCAGGCAGCAGGCGCCGGCCATGACGGCTGCGAGCGGCTGGGCGCCGCCCATGCCACCGAGGCCGCCGGTCAGGATCCACTTGCCCTTGAGGTTGCCGTCATAATGTTGGCGGCCAGCTTCCACGAAGGTTTCATAGGTGCCCTGAACAATGCCCTGGGCGCCGATATAGATCCACGAGCCGGCGGTCATCTGGCCGTACATGGCCAGGCCCTTCTTATCCAGTTCGTTAAAATGGTCCCAGGTCGCCCAATGCGGCACGAGGTTGGAATTGGCGATCAACACGCGCGGCGCATCTTTGTGGGTGCGGAACACGCCGACCGGCTTGCCGGACTGGACGAGCAACGTTTCTTCCTCGGTCAGCGTCTTCAGCGTCGCGACGATCCTGTCGAAATCGTCCCAGGTGCGTGCGGCGCGGCCGATGCCGCCATAGACGACCAGTTCATGCGGGTTTTCCGCCACATCCGGATCGAGATTGTTCATCAGCATGCGAAGCGGCGCTTCGGTCATCCAGCTCTTGGCATTGAGTTCGTTACCGCGGGGGGCGCGGACGTCGCGAATGTTGTGGCGCGGATTGTCGGTCATGACGAGGTTCCCGGTTTTTGTTGGTCAGACGTGTTCAAATGTCTTTGTCAGATGTCGAGGACCGGCAGGATGCCGGGGGAGATTGCGGCGGCGAGGGCGCCGGAGGCGACGAGGCCGGCGGCGGCGGCGAGATCGGGCGCCATATAGCGGTCATCCTCGAGGCTCGGCACGGAGGCACGCAGCATCGCGACTGCCTTTTCCAGTTCGGGGCTGGTTTTCAGCGGACCGCGCAGCTCGACGCCCTGGACTGCGGCCAGCGCCTCGATGCCGAGGATGCCGAAGAGGTTTTCGGTCATGGCGAGCAGGCGGCGGGCGCCGTGGCAGGCCATAGACACATGGTCTTCCTGATTGGCCGAAGTCGGAGTCGAATCCACCGAGGCCGGATGCGACATCTGCTTGTTTTCGCTCATCAGAGCGGCCGAGGTGACTTCGGCGATCATCAGGCCGGAGTTGAGGCCGGGCTTTTTCGACAGGAAGGCCGGCAGGCCGTAGGAAAGGGCCGGATCGACCAGAAGTGCGACGCGGCGCTGGGCGATGGCTCCGATCTCGCAGATAGCGAGCGCCGTCTGGTCGGCGGCAAAGGCCACCGGCTCGGCGTGGAAATTGCCGCCGGAGACGACTTCGTTATCGGAGAGGACCAGCGGGTTGTCGGTGACTGCGTTGGCTTCGATTTCCAGCGTCCGGGCCACCTGGCGCAGAAGATCGAGGCAGGCGCCATCCACCTGCGGCTGGCAGCGGATGCAGTAAGGGTCCTGCACGCGCTCGTCGCCTTCGATATGGCTTTGACGGATTTCGGAGCCTTCGAGCAGGGTGCGCAAGGCCGCACCCGCATCGATCTGGCCCTTGTGGCCACGCAACGTATGGATGTCGGGATGGAAGGGGGCGGACGAACCCATGGCTGCATCGGTGGACAGGGCGCCGGTGACGAGCGCTGTTTGTGCGGCGCGATGGGCGCGGAACAGGCCGGCCAGCGCCAGCGCGGTCGAGGTCTGGGTGCCATTGATCAGCGCCAGGCCTTCCTTGGCGGCCAGCACGACGGGCTTAAGGCCGGCCTTGGCCAGCGCATCGGCGGCAGGCAGTTTTTCGCCGGCGAAAAATGCTTCGCCTTCACCCATCATCGCGGCGGCCATATGGGCAAGCGGGGCGAGATCGCCGGAGGCGCCGACCGAACCCTTTTCCGGGATGACGGGAATGACGCCCTTTTCCAGCATCGCCTCGATCAGCCGGATGAGATCGAGACGCACGCCGGATGCGCCGCGGCCGAGCGAAATCAGCTTCAGCGCCATGATCAGCCGCACGACATTTTCCGGCAGGGCAGAGCCGATGCCGCAGCAATGCGACAGGATGAGATTGCGCTGCAGGGTGGCGAGATCGGCCGCGTCGATCTTGATCGAGGCGAGCTTTCCGAAACCGGTATTGATGCCGTAGACCGGCGCATTGCCGGCGGCGATCTCGGCAATCCGGCCGGCCGCCTTCAAGATGCCGGCATCGAAGGACGGATCGAGCTTGGCCGAACCGTTGGTCCAGTAGATCTCGGCGAGATCCTTGAGGGGCACGCTGCCCGGGTGAAGAATGATCGTCATGCCGATACCTTTTGGCCCTTGAAGATGCGGGAATGGAGAGGATTGAAACCGATGCGGTAGACCAGCTCCGCCGGCCGCTCGATATCCCAGATGGCGAGATCGGCCGATTTTCCGGCCTCCAGCGTGCCTATGCTGTCGAGCAGACCGAGCGCCCGGGCTGCCTCACGGGTAGCGCCGGCCACACATTCATCGACGGTGAGGCGGAACAAGGTCGCTGCCATGTTCATGGTCAGAAGCAGCGAGGTGAGCGGCGAGGTGCCGGGATTGCAGTCGGTGGAGATGGCGATATGGGCGCCGGCATCGCGCAGCACCTGGACCGGCGGTTTCTGCGTTTCGTTGATGGCGTAGAAGGCGCCTGGCAGAAGGACGGCGACCGTGCCGGCCTTGGCCATAGCTTCGGCACCTTCCGCGTCAAGATATTCGACATGATCGGCCGACAGCGCGCCATAGGAGGCCGCCATCTTCGCTCCACCGAGATTGGAGAGTTGTTCGGCGTGAAGTTTCACCGGAAGGCCGAGCGACGTTGCGTGATCGAAGACCCGGCGCATCTCCTCGACCGAGAAGGCGATGCCCTCGCAAAAGCCGTCGACCGCATCGACCAGGCCTTCCGCATGGGCCTTGTCCATGCCTGGCAGCACGACATCGGTAATATAGTCGGCGTTGCGACCCTTGTATTCAACCGGGGTGGCATGGGCTGCGAGATAGGAGGTGACGATCCGGACGGGGCGGACCTTTTCCAGCGCGCGGGCGGCGCGCAGCATGTTGAGTTCGCCTTCGATATTCAGCCCGTAACCTGACTTGATCTCGACGGTGGAAATGCCTTCGGCCAGAAGCGTGTCGAGCCGCGGCAGGGTTGCCTCGACGAGGCCTTCGACGGAAAGCCCATTGGTCGCCTTGACGGAGGAGACGATGCCGCCGCCAGCGCGGGCGACGTCCTCATAACTTGCGCCGGCAAGCCGCATCTCGAATTCCATCGCCCGATCGCCGCCAAAAACGAGATGGGTGTGGCAATCGATGAGCGAAGGGGTGATCCAGCGGCCGCCGCAATCGATGATGTCCGCCGAAGCAAGCAGCTCGGCCGGAATGTCGGAGCGGTTGCCGACGAAGGTAATCGTTGCGCCATCGGCGACCACGGCTCCGTCCTCGATGATGCCGAGGCCGGGGCTTTGCGGATCAAGTGTTGCGATCCTGGCATTTTGCCAGATCTTATGTGCTGCAGCCATTGCGCTCCCTCTTTCGCGTCTTGTGAATGGCTTAGATGGGCTATATGTATATACTTAATGAACGGCGAGGCAAGCCGGTATCGAGATAAAAGGGAAGTGCCGTGACCGTGATATTTGCCGACCATGCCCTGATCGGGGACGAGATCAAATCTGACGTTCGTCTGACGATTGTCGATGGGCATATCGAAAAGATCGAGACTGGAGCGACAGCGACAGCGTCAGCCGGCGACGAGCGTCACGGCTTTCTGCTGCCCGGCATGCCGAACCTGCACAGCCACACGTTCCAGCGCGCAATGGCGGGGCTTGCCGAAATCCGCGGCCCGGGTGCCGACAGTTTCTGGAGCTGGCGCACGGTGATGTACCAGTTCGGGCTGTCGATGAACCCCGACCAGCTGGAAGCGATCGCCGCGCAGGCGTTCATGGAAATGGTCGAGCAGGGTTTTTCGCGTGTCGGCGAGTTCCATTATCTCCATCACGACCGCGACGGTTCGTTTTATGCCAATCCGGCCGAACATCTGGAGCGGATCGCCGCCGCGTCGGTCGAGACCGGCATCGGGCTTACCATGCTGCCGGTGTTTTACGCCCATTCCGGTTTCGGCGGCACGCCGCCGGTCGAGGGGCAGAGGCGTTTCATCCATGATCTCGACCAGTTCTCGGTGCTGATGGCGCGGGGGGCTGAGATCGCCCGCGATCTGCCCGGCGCCAATCTGGGCCTTGCACCGCACAGCCTGCGGGCCGCGACACCAGATGAGCTTGCCGCGCTGATCGGCATGACGTCCGGACCGATCCATATCCATGTCGCCGAACAGGTGAAGGAAGTCGAGGATTGCATCGCCTGGAGCGGCCAGCGGCCGGTCGAGTGGCTGCTCGACCATATGCCCGTCGATGATCGCTGGTGCTTCATCCATGCCACGCATGTGACGGGAAGCGAGGTCGAGGGTATGGCGAAATCGGGGGCGATCGCCGGTCTCTGCCCGGTTACTGAAGCCAATCTCGGTGACGGGATTTTCCCGGTTTCCGCCTTTCTCGGTCATGGCGGGCGGTTCGGTGTGGGATCGGATTCCAACGTTTCGATTTCACTCCGGGAAGAGCTGCAGATTCTCGAATATTCGCAGCGTCTCGCCGAGCGGTCGCGCAATGTCATCGCTGCCCCCGGCCAGTCGACCGGGGTGTCGTTGTTTTCCAAGGCGCTCGATGGCGGTGCTGCGGCGCTCAAGTCGCCGGCGGGGATCGTTGCCGGGGTGTCGGCCGACCTCTTCACGCTCGATCTGTCCAACGTGCCGTGGTCGGGTAAAACCGCGCTCGATCAATGGTTTTTTGGCGCGGGGATCACTGTCGATTGCGCATGGGTGCGTGGCCGCAAGCTCGTATCCGGCGGGCGCCATGAAGGCCGGGAGGAAATTTCCTCGCGGTTCCGCAAGGTCGTCTCGGATCTGGTGACTGCGGCCTGAGGGATCAGCTCTCGTCGATGCCGACGGCCTGACGCGCCTCAAGCGCTTCCCGTTCGAGACCCCGGATCGAGCCGCGTATGCGGCTTTTTCCGACCTCGATGACATGGCGCATCGCCGACATTGCCTTGGCCGGATCGCGCGAGGCGATGGCATGGACGATGCGCAGGTGATTGGTCGCCACTTCGTCGATCGTTTCCGGCGAGGCGGCAGGCGATGACAGCTGGAAGGAGATCGCCAGTGCGGCCTCGATCAGCGCGCTTGCCGAGCGCATGAACGGATTGCCGGACATGCGGGCAATGGCCAGATGGAATTCCAGATCGACCTGGGCGACGGTTTCCGGCGTGTGGTTGAGATTGTCGAAACGGGCGGCGATCGCATAAAGCGCGACGATATCGTCGCTAGTGGCGCGGGCGGCGGCGGCTGCCGCTGCTGCCGGTTCGAGCGCCAGGCGGATTTCGGCCAGATGTTCGATGAAGTCGAAATCGAGGCCCGCCTGGAAACGCCAGCCGAGAACGTCCGAATCAAAGAAGTTCCAGCTTTCACGTGGCAGCACCCGCGTTCCGACCTTGGCTTTCGCTTCGATCAGGCGTTTGGCCGAGAGCGTCTTCATCGCCTCGCGCAACACCGTGCGCGACACGCCGAAACGGGCGGAAAGCTCTACGTCGCCGGGCAAAAGCGCACCTTCGGGGATTTTTCCGGCCACGATGCTGCGACCGAGTTCAGCCACCACATGGGCGTGGTTGCCTCCCCTCTTTCTGCCGCTGATCGTCGTTTCCAGAAGACCCAAAATCACACCTCTTTCAATTGCCGGACTGCCAGTCGGCGGTCTGAATACCAGATGATGGTGCGCTGCAACACGATGAATATAAACAACAGGATGCCGATGACGATTTTCGTCCACCAGGAGGACAGCGTGCCATCAAAGACGATGTAGGTCTGGATCAGGCCCTGCAGCATGATGCCGACGAAGGTGCCGGCAATCAGCCCGACGCCGCCGGTCAGAAGCGTGCCACCGATGACCACGGCGGCGATCGCATCCAGTTCGACACCGACGGTTGCCAGCGAATACCCCGAGGAGGTGTAGAGCGTGTAGACGATGCCGGCGAGGCCGGAGAGGAAACCGGATAGCGCGTAGATGCGGATCGTGGTTGCGCCGACCGGTACGCCCATCAGTTCGGCCGACTGGATATTGCCGCCGATCGCGTAGACGTTGGCGCCGAAGCGGGTGCGGGCTGCGATGAAAATGCCGGCTGCAAAAACCGCGAGCATGATCATGGCCAGCAAGGTCAGCCGTCCGCCGCCGGGAAAGCGGATGTAGAAGCCCATCATCGCGTCGATGAAGTCGTGGGTGATCGGCACCGATTGGGTCGAAACGAGATAGGCGGCACCGCGGGCGAGAAACATGCCGGCGAGCGTAACAACGAAGGGCGGGATGCCGAGATAACGGATCATCGCCCCCATCAGGCAGCCGAACAGGGTGGAGATGGCAAGCGCCGCGATGAAGGCGACCAGCGGATGGATGCCGAAGGAGCCAACCAGAACGGCGACGAAAACGCTGGTAAAGGCAATCACCGAACCGACCGACAGATCGATGCCGCCAGAGAGGATAACGAAGGTCATGCCGACCGCGGCAATGCCGAGAAAGGCGTTGTCGGTCAGAAGATTGCCGATCACCCGGGTCGACAGCATGTTGGGGAACTGCGCGACACACAGCGCATAGGCGATGACGAAGATCGCAAGCGTTGCGAAGAAGGGCAGGTTGCGGGCGTGGATCATCGGGTCGCCTCCTTCGTGCCGTGGGTGAGCGCCTCGCGCTTGCGGGACTGTTTGAGGAAGCCGAGGAAGGTGATGACGGCTGGTGACTGCAAAGTCAGAACAACGATGATGATGCCGGCCTTGATGATCAGGTTAAATTCCGGCGGGAAACCGGCGACCAGGATGCCGGTATTGATCGACTGGATGATCAGCGCACCGATCAGCGAGGCGGTGATCGAGAAACGGCCGCCATTCAGCGACGTGCCGCCGACGACGACCGCCAGGATCGCGTCGAGTTCCAGCCAGAGCCCGGCATTGTTGGCGTCGGCGCCGCGGATATCGGCGGTGACGATCAGGCCGGCAATGGCGGCGCAAAGGCCGGAAATCGCATAGGCCGCAAACAGAAGGAAACGGGCGCGCACGCCGGCAAGGCTTGCGGCGCGGCGGTTGATGCCGGTCGCCTCGATCAGGAAACCGAGCGCGGTGCGGCGCATCAAGAGGCCGATGATCAGTGCGGTGATGACCCAGAGATAGATCGGGATCGGAATGCCGGCCAGCGCCCCGGAGCCAAGCGCGGAGAAGGTGTCGTCGTTAAAGGTGAGGATGACGCCCTCGGTGATCAGCTGGGCGATGCCGCGGCCGGCGACCATCAGGATCAGGGTGGCGATGATCGGCTGGATATCGAGCATGGCGACCAGCACGCCATTCCACAGGCCGCAGACGACGCCGACGCCGAGCGAAACGAGGATGACGACCGGGAGCGGGTAATCGCTCGAGATCAGCGTCGCCGCAACCGCGCCGCAAATGGCGATGACGGCACCGATCGACAGATCAATGCCGCGGGTGGCGATGACCAGCGTCATGCCGACGGTCAGGAGTGCTACGGGCGCGGCACGCACCAGGATGTCGATCAGGCTGCCGTAAAGCCGGCCGTTCTGGAAGGAGATCGTCAGGAAGCCGGGCGCTACAAGGCTGATTGCGCCGAGGATGATGGCAAGCGCGATCAGCTGTGGGGCAAGGCGGCGCAGGCGGCGGGTGATCATGGTCATCATGCGGCCTCCGTCGCGCCAGTGCCGGCGATCGCCTCGATGATCGCATCGGTGGTGAGCCTGCTGCCGGAGAGTTCGGCCACATGGCGACGGTCGGAGAGCACGACGACACGATGGGCAACGGCGGTCAGCTCTTCCAGCTCGGACGAGATGACTACGAGCGACATGCCCTCGGAACACAGTTTTTCGATCATTTTGAGGATTTCCGCATGGGCGCCGATATCGATGCCGCGTGTCGGCTCGTCGAGGATGAGAAGCCGCGGTTCGGTTACCAGCCAGCGGGCGAGGATCGCCTTCTGCTGGTTGCCGCCGGACAGGAATTTTATCGGCCGCTCACGATCGGCGGGACGGATGTCGAGCGACTTGATGAATGTGTCGGCAAGCTCGCGCTTCTGCGCCGACGAGATCGGCCGCATCCAGCCGCGGCGGGCCTGCAGCGCCAGCACGATATTGTCGGCTACAGACAGATCACCGACGATGCCGTCGGTCTTGCGTTCTTCGGGACAGAAACCGAAACCGTTGGCGATCGCCGTTTCCGGCGAGGAGATCACCACTTCTTTTCCATCGATCGTCGCCGTGCCGCTGTCGGCGCGGTCTATGCCGAAAAGAAGGAAGGCGGTTTCCGAGCGGCCGGAGCCGAGAAGGCCGGCAATGCCGACCACTTCGCCGGGCCTGATATCGAGGTCGAAGGGCGCGACGCTGCCCTTCTTGCCATAGCCGTTAAAGCTGATCGAGGGCGGGCCGCGGTCGTCGACGGTTTCGGGTTCGGCCTGATGGTCGCGGGTGATGTGCTGCAGCTCGCGGCCGAGCATCATCGAGATCAGGTCGAGGCGCGGGAGTTCCGAGATCGCCCGGCTGCCGACGAGGCGGCCGTTGCGCAAAACGGTGACGCGATCGGCGATCTCGTAAACCTGATCGAGGAAATGGGTGATGATGACGATGCCGAGGCCGTCGGCGCGCAGCTGGCGCAACACGGCAAAAAGCCCCTTCACCTCGTTGGCATCAAGGCTTGCCGTCGGTTCGTCGAGCACGAGAACCTTGCCGGAGAGATCGACGGCGCGGGCAATCGCGATGAGCTGGCGAATGGCGACGGAATAGGATGACAGGAGAGCATCGACATCGATGTCGAGCCCATATCTTGCCAGCAGGGTTTTCGAGCGTTCGCGCATGGCGCGGCGGTCAATCATGCCGAAACGGCGCGGCTGGCGACCGAGAAAGAGATTTTCGGCGACCGTCAGGTTTTCGAGAAGATTGACCTCCTGATAAACGGTGCCGATGCCGAGCGCCTGGGCTTCACCAACGTTTTCCGGATGGATTTCCTGGCCGTCGAGCGCAACGGTTCCCCGGTCGCGGCGATAGACGCCTGTCAGGATCTTGATCAGCGTCGATTTGCCGGCACCATTTTCGCCGAGCAGGGCGTGAATTTCGCCGCTTCTCAGGGTGAAGTCGACGTCATCGAGCGCCGAAATGCCGAAAAAGGATTTGCCGATGCCTCTGGCTTCCAGAAGCGCGTTTTGTCCTGACATGTGTGCATCCCACATCTTACAGCGCCATGCGCCGGATAGGGCGTCGGAAGGGTGCTGCAATTTCTCGAAGTCTGCGCATTCCGTTGTGAAAAAAGGTTGCGCGAAAAGGATCCGAAGCGGCGCCTGGCCGCTTCGGTCATTGATGGTGTACGGCTCAGATTGCCGGATGACGTCAGATCAGTAGCCGAGGCTCTTCTTGGCTTCGTAGACCTTCATCGGGTCGTCCTTCTGGGTGTAGAGCTTGGACTCGGTCTGGATCCACTTCTTCGGCTCCTTCTTGTCCTTCAGATACGCGTCGAGCGCATCGAAGGCGGGGCCGGCCATGTTCGGCGTCAGTTCGACGGTGGCATTGGCCTCGCCCTTGGCCATGGCCTGGAAGATATCCGGCACGGCATCGATCGAGACGACCTTGATGTCGGTGCCCGGTTTCAGGCCGGCTTCCTTGATCGCCTGGATGGCGCCGACTGCCATGTCGTCATTGTGGGCGTAAACGGCGCAGATATCCTTGCCGCCGCCTTCCGCCTTGATGAAGCTTTCCATGACTTCCTTACCCTTGGTGCGGGTAAAGTCGCCTGTCTGCGAGCGGACGATCTTGATGTTGGAATGCGATGCGATCGCCTCTTCAAAACCCTTCTTGCGGTTGATCGCCGGGGAAGAGCCGGTGGTGCCCTGAAGTTCGACGACCTTACAGTCCTTCGAACCGACATCCTTGGCGAGGAATTCGCCGGCGACCTTGCCTTCATAGACCTGGTCGGACGTGACGGCCGTCAGGAAAAGGTCCTTCGGAGCGTCGATTTCGCGGTCGAGCAGAATGACCGGGATCTTCTCTTCCTTGGCTTCCTTCAAAACCGCATCCCAGCCGGTGGCAACCACCGGTGCGATCAGGATCGCATCGACGCCCTGAGCGATGAAGCCGCGGATCGCCTTGATCTGGTTTTCCTGTTTCTGCTGCGCATCGGCAAATTTAAGCGTGATGCCACGCTTTTCGGCCTGCTGCTTGGTCAGCGTGGTTTCGGCGGCGCGCCAACCGGATTCAGATCCGATCTGCGAGAAGCCGACTGTCAGTGATTTTGCGGAAACGCCTGAAGCAAGGCATGCGAACATAGCGGCAGCAGTTGCCGCGACAATAGCTTTTTTCATCTTAATCCTCCCAGAGATGAAGCAAACTGGCAGGCAAAGGATTGGCATATAATAATACTTTTACAACTGAAAAATTCGATGCCTGCGGAAAAATCGATCAAGTCATCGGAATTTCTGATGAATTCCGTGCTGCCCCTGTGCTGATAGCCTAAAAATTGACCAAAGCTGATTTACGCTTACGGAAAAAGACATTCTTGACAGCGCCCGAGAAAATCCAATAGTCGTATTTTTGAAGAATGTCAGGTCTGCGATCTGGCAGGGGGACGGCATGGCCTGTGGAGGCGCCATGTCAAATCATACAATTGGATGAAGAAATCGATGCTGAGACTTCTGCAGGTTGCCGATGGTACGGGTACGATCAAGGTTGTCGCATGGGAGGGTGAGGGGGCCGGTCACGCCGTAAACGGCGTTTCGTCCACCTATGATCTGGCCATGCAGGCGATCGCCGCCGGCCGCAGCCTGGCTGCCCAGATCGAGGCGCTGGGTTATGGTGCAGACGTCGATATCGAGGCGGCCGCCCGCGAAGGTCGCATCGGCCTGCCGATTTCCCATCCGGATCCGGCCCATTTCGTTGTTGCCGGCACAGGCCTTACCCATCTCGGCTCGGCCGATGGTCGCGACAAGATGCACAAGGCGGCCCAGGCGGAAGACAAGCCGACCGATTCGATGCGGATGTTCCTGCTCGGCGTCGAAGGCGGCAAGCCGAAAGCCGGCGAAGTCGGCGCGCAGCCGGAATGGTTCTACAAGGGCAACGGTTCGCAGCTCAAATCCACCGGTTCGGAGCTCGTTTCGCCGTCCTTCGCGCTTGATGGCGGCGAAGAACCGGAACTTGCCGGCATCTATCTGGTCGGTCCGGACGGCAACCCGTTCCGCGTCGGTTTCTGTCTCGCCAACGAGTTTTCCGACCATGTGACCGAGAAGGGCAACTATCTGTGGCTTGCCCATTCCAAGCTGCGTGAAGCTTCGCTCGGTCCGGAACTGCTGGTCGGCGATCTGCCGGATCACGTCGAAGGCACGTCGCGCATCCGCCGCGGCAACGAAGTGATCTTCGAAAAGCCGTTCCTGTCGGGCGAAGCGAACATGTCCCACACGATCGCCAATCTCGAATATCACAATTTCAAATACGACATCTTCCGCGCGCCGGGCGATCTGCATGTACATTTCTTCGGCACGGCGACGCTGTCGGTCTCGCATGGGATCAAGACGCAGGCCGGCGACGTGTTCGAGATCGATGCAGCGCCCTTCAAGCTGCCGCTCGTCAATACGCTGGCGCTTGCCGCCGAGCGTCCCGTGACGATCAACAAGCTCTGAGGCGACCATGGCAGCCATCCGTCTCGCAATCGTCGGTTTGGGCAAGATCGCCAGGGACCAGCATCTCGGCGCGATCGAAGCGACCGACGGCATCGATCTCGTTGCCGTCGCCAGCCGTAGCGCCCAACTCGACGGCGTTCACTGTTTTCACGACATTGCTGACTTGCTTGCCTCGGATGTCGAGATCGACGCCGTGTCTCTCTGCACGCCGCCGCAGGGCCGTTTCGAACAGGCAAAGGCAGCACTTGAAGCCGGCAAACATGTGATGCTGGAAAAGCCGCCGGGTGCAACGCTTTCGGAAGTGTTTGCGCTCGAGGCACTGGCGAAGGCCAAGGGCCTGACGCTGTTTTCGACCTGGCATTCGCGGGCTGCCGCGGCCGTCGAGCCGGCGCGGGCGCTGCTTGCAAAGCGTAAGATCAAAAGCGCTTCCGTCGAATGGAAGGAAGATGTCCGCCACTGGCATCCGGGCCAAGCCTGGATCTGGGAGCCGGGCGGTCTTGGCGTGTTCGATCCGGGCATCAACGCGCTGTCGATCGTTACCCGCATCATGCCGGAACCGTTTCATCTGACCCGGTCAGACCTGTCCTTCCCGGCCAATCGGGCCGCACCGATCGCCGCCAGCCTGACGTTCGAAACGGCGTCGGGTCTCCCCGTCGGTGCCGAATTCGACTGGCGCCAGACCGGGCCGCAGACCTGGGATATCCGGGTCGAGACCGAAGAGGGTTCGGTCGTATTGACCCATGGCGGCAGCAGGCTCATCGTCGATGGTGAGGCGCAGATCGTCGAGGAAGATCGCGAATATCGCAATCTCTATCGGGATTTCGTCTCGCTCGTGAACGAAGGCGCCAGCGACACAGATTTTTCGCCGTTGGTGCATGTGGCCGATGCCTTCCTGCTCGGCCGACGCATCGAAACTGAAGCATTCGAGGACTGAAAATGACAAGTAACGGAAAAACTCCGTCCACCGATGTCGCCCACGCTGACGGCAAGAGCAACCTGAAAAGCCGCCTTCGCTCGCGCGCCTGGTTCGACAATCCGGACAATATCGACATGACCGCGCTCTATCTCGAGCGCTATATGAATTTCGGCCTCAGCCAGGCCGAGCTGCAGTCCGACCGTCCGATCATCGGCATCGCGCAGACGGGCTCGGATCTTTCGCCGTGCAATCGTCACCATCTCGAACTGGCGACGCGCCTGCGCGAAGGCATTCGCGAAGCCGGCGGCATCGCCATCGAATTCCCGGTCCATCCGATCCAGGAAACCGGCAAGCGCCCGACCGCCGGTCTCGACCGTAACCTTGCCTATCTCGGCCTTGTCGAGGTGCTCTACGGTTATCCGCTCGATGCCGTCGTTCTGACGATCGGCTGCGACAAGACCACGCCAGCCTGTCTTATGGCCGCGGCAACCGTCAACATCCCGTCGATCGCCCTGTCGGTCGGCCCGATGCTGAACGGCTGGTTCCGCGGCGAGCGCACCGGATCGGGCACGATTGTCTGGAAGGCGCGCGAACTTCTGGCCAAGGGCGAAATCGACTATGCCGGTTTCGTCAAGCTGGTTGCCTCGTCTGCTCCGTCTACCGGTTATTGCAACACGATGGGCACGGCGACGACGATGAACTCGCTTGCCGAAGCACTCGGCATGCAGCTTCCCGGTTCGGCCGCCATTCCGGCACCTTACCGTGACCGCCAGGAAATTTCCTATCTGACCGGCCTTCGCATCGTCGAAATGGTCAAGGAAGACCTGAAGCCGTCCGACATCCTGACCAAGGACGCTTTCGTCAACGCCATCCGTGTCAACTCGGCGATCGGCGGCTCGACCAATGCGCCGATCCACCTGAACGCGCTTGCCCGTCATATCGGCGTGGAACTGACGGTCGACGACTGGCAGACCTATGGCGAGGAAGTGCCGCTGCTCGTCAACCTGCAGCCGGCCGGCGAATATCTCGGCGAAGACTATTATCATGCCGGTGGCGTTCCGGCCGTCGTCAACCAGCTGATGGGCCAGGGCCTGATCAACGAAGACGCGATGACCGTCAACGGCAAGACGATCGGCGAAAACTGCCGTGGCGCGATCATCGAGGACGAAAAGGTCATCAAGCGTTACGAAGAGCCGCTCAAGGAGCGCGCCGGTTTCCGCGTGCTGCGCGGCAACCTCTTCTCGTCGGCAATCATGAAGACCAGCGTCATCTCGCCGGAATTCCGTGAGCGTTATCTGTCCAACCCGAAGGACCCGATGGCGTTCGAAGGCAAGGCCGTGGTGTTCGACGGTCCAGAGGATTACCATCACCGGATCGATGACCCGTCGCTCGGCATCGACGAACATACGGTGCTCTTCATGCGCGGTGCCGGCCCGATCGGTTATCCGGGTGCTGCCGAAGTGGTCAACATGCGGGCACCGGATTATCTTCTGAAGCGTGGCATCAGCTCGCTTGCCTGCATCGGCGACGGTCGCCAGTCCGGCACGTCCGGCAGCCCGTCGATCCTCAACGCGTCTCCGGAAGCGGCCGCCGGCGGTGGCCTTGCCATCCTGAAGACCGGCGACCGGGTGCGTATCGACCTTGGCCGCGGCGAAGCGAATATCCTGATCTCCGACGACGAGCTTGCGACGCGTCGTAGCCAGTTGGATGCCGATGGCGGCTTCAAATACCCGAAGCACCAGACGCCATGGCAGGAAATCCAGCGCGGCATTGTCGGGCAGATGGAAACCGGCGCGGTTCTGGAACCGGCCGTCAAATATCAGCGCATTGCGCAGACCGAAGGACTGCCGCGCGACAACCACTGACGCGCGCGGTCAGTGTCGGACGGCAGGAGGCCGTCCGACAACAGGGGATGAGATCGGCGGCTCGTTGGGAGCCCGCCTTTTTGGAGGAGTGTACTTATGAAAATTTTGAAGCTTCTGACAACCGCGGCAATGCTGGCCTCGATGGCCGTTGCCGCTCCCGCATGGTCGGCTGACAAGGGTCTCGTCGGCGTTGCCATGCCGACCAAGTCCTCGGCACGCTGGATCGCCGACGGCGACAACATGATCAAGGTCCTGAAAGAGCGCGGTTACGATACCGATCTTCAGTATGCGGAAGACGACATTCCGAACCAGCTGGCGCAGATCGAAAACATGATCACCAAGGGCGCCAAGGTGCTCGTGGTCGCCTCGATCGACGGCACGACGCTGTCGGACGTTCTCGCCCAGGCCCACACTGCCGGCATCAAGGTCATCGCTTATGACCGCCTGATCCGCGATACGCCGAATGTCGATTATTACGCGACCTTCGACAACTTCCAGGTCGGCGTTCTGCAGGCCACCACGCTGGTAAAGGCACTCAAGGCCGACACCGAAAAGGGCCCGTTCAACATCGAGCTTTTCGGTGGTTCGCCGGACGACAACAACGCCTACTTCTTCTATGACGGCGCAATGAGCGTACTGCAGCCTTTGATCGACAAGGGCACGCTGGTCGTCGGATCCGGACAGACCGGCATGGACAAGGTCGCCACCCTTCGCTGGGACCCGGCAACCGCGCAGTCGCGTATGGACGCCATCCTCTCGTCGACCTATTCCGACAAGAAGCTGAACGCCGTCCTGTCGCCTTATGACGGTATCTCGATCGGCATCCTGTCGTCGGTCAAGGGCGTCGGTTACGGCTCCGGCGACATGCCGATGCCGTTCGTTTCCGGTCAGGACGCCGAAGTTCCTTCGGTCAAGTCGATCATTGCCGGCGAACAGTATTCGACGATCTTCAAGGATACCCGCGATCTCGCCAAGGTCACCGTCGACATGGTCGATGCTGCCATGAACGGCAAGGAACCGCAGGTCAACGACACCAAGACCTACAATAACGGCAACAAGATCGTGCCGTCGTACCTTCTGAAGCCGGTCGCGATCGACAAGACCAATGTCGATCTCCTGATCAAGAGCGGTTATTACACAGAAGCACAGCTCAAGTAATTCGATACGGCCGCGCGGCGAACCCGTCGCGCGGCCTCATTATATTGGGAGTTGTCATGCTTGATCCCGTATTGTCCACGGCGGAAAAACCGCCGATCCTTGAAATGCGCGGCATTTCCAAAAGCTTTGGCGCCGTCAGGGCGCTTTCCGATGTCAGCTTTGCCGTCCGGGAAGGCGAAATCCACGCGCTTGTCGGCGAAAACGGCGCCGGCAAATCAACGTTGATGAAGGTGTTGTCGGGTGTCTACCCGCACGGTTCCTACGAGGGATCGATCCTGTTCGACGGCGAGGAGCGGCATTTCCGCGACATCAATGATTCCGAAAAGCTGGGCATCATCATCATTCATCAGGAGCTTGCGCTCATTCCGCTGATGTCGATTGCCGAGAATATTTTTCTCGCCAACGCGCCGTCGAAATTCGGCGTCATCGACCGGGACGAACGCTACAGGCGGACGAAGGCGCTGCTCGCCAAGGTGGGCCTCGTCAACGAGGTGCCGGAAACGCTGATCACCAATCTGGGCGTCGGCAAGCAGCAGCTCGTCGAAATTGCCAAGGCGCTGTCGAAGGATGTGCGCCTGCTGATCCTCGATGAGCCGACGGCGTCGCTCAACGAGACCGACAGCGCGGCCCTGCTCGAGCTGCTCAAGGAATTCCGCCGCAACGGCATCACCTCGATCATGATCAGCCACAAGCTGAACGAGATCACCGAAGTCGCCGACCGCATTACGGTTCTGCGCGACGGCCGCACCGTCGGCACGCTCGACTGCCACGAAGGTGCGGTCGACGAGGATGAGATCGTTCGCCGCATGGTCGACCGCGATCTCGAAAGCCGTTATCCGGCACGCACGCCGAAAATCGGCGAGGTGATCTTCGAAGTTGAAAACTGGTCGGTCTTCCATCCGCAGCATTCCAGCCGGCAGATGGTCAAGAACGTGTCGATGAAGGTGCGGGCCGGCGAAGTCGTCGGCATTTCCGGCCTGATGGGCGCCGGTCGCACGGAATTTGCGATGAGCGTGTTCGGCCGTACCTATGGCCGCGACATTACCGGTACTGTGAAGATCCACGGCAAGGCCGCCGATACGTCCGACGTCCACAAGGCGATCAAGGCGGGTCTCGCCTATGTCACGGAAGACCGCAAACATCTCGGCCTGATCCTTGCCGAAGACATCCGCAAGAACGTGTCTTTGGCGCATCTCGGCGGCGTTTCGTCTTCCGGTGTGATCGACGATATCAAGGAAATGAAGGTGGCGCAGGAGTTCCGCGCCCGGATGCGGATCCGCAGCCACAATGTCTATCAGGAAACGGGAAAACTTTCCGGCGGCAATCAGCAGAAGGTGGTGCTGTCGAAATGGCTGTTCACCAGCCCCGATATCCTGATCCTCGACGAGCCGACGCGCGGCATCGATGTCGGGGCGAAATACGAAATCTATTCGATCATCAACGAACTTGCGGATGCCGGTAAGGCGGTCGTCGTGATCTCGTCGGAAATGCCGGAACTGATCGGCACATGCGACAGGATCATGGTGATGCACGAAGGCGAATTCGTCGGCGAAGTGGCCGGCGAAGAGGCAACGCAGGAAAATATCATGCGCGCCATCATGCGCCGCAAGGGGAGATAATCCATGAGTACTCCACAGGAAGCAGTTGTCGCTCCCAAGGCGGGCACCGGGTTCTGGAAGGACAATCTTCGCGATTACGGCATGCTGATTTCGCTGGTCGTCATCGTCATTTTCTTCCAGGTCATGACCGACGGCATTCTTCTGAAGCCGCTCAACGTCACCAATATCGTGCTGCAGAATGCCTATATCGTCATCATGGCGCTCGGCATGCTGATGGTCATCGTCACCGGCCATATCGATCTTTCGGTCGGCTCGGTTGCCGGCTTTATCGGCGGTCTGGCCGGTCTTTTGATGGTGCGCTGGGGTATCGATATCTGGCTTGCGATCATCGCCTGCCTGGTGGTCGGCGGCATTATCGGCGGTATCCAGGGTTATTTCGTCGCCTATTTCAAGATACCGTCCTTTATCGTCACGCTTGCCGGCATGCTGGTGTTCCGCGGCCTGATGATCGCCATCCTCGGTAGCCAGGCGATCGGTCCGTTCCCGCCGATCTTCCAGAAACTGTCTTCCGGTTATCTGGTCGAGCTCATCTCGTCGGATGGCGGCATCTATCTGACCTCCTTCATCATCGGTATCCTGCTTGCGGTGCTGATGGTCTGGCAGAATTTCCGCAGCCGCGCGCGGCGCGTGTCGCATGGCGTCGAAAGCGAACCGATGGGCTTCTTCATCGGCAAGAATGTCGTCGTCTTTGCCGCCATCGCCTTTGTCGCCTATCTGATTGCCTCGCATCGCGGCCTGCCGAATGTGATGATCATCATGGCGGTGCTGATCGTCGCCTACGGGTTCTTCACCAACCGCACCATCCTTGGCCGGCAGATCTATGCCGTCGGCGGCAATGCCCGCGCAGCCGAGCTTTCGGGTATCAAGACCACGCGCCTGGTGTTCTGGACCTTCGTCAACATGGGCGTGCTGGCGGCTCTCGCCGGTCTCGTCGTTGCCGCGCGTCTCAACAGCGCCACGCCGAAGGCCGGTACCGGCTTCGAGCTTGACGTCATTGCGGCCTGCTTCATCGGCGGCGCGTCTGCCTATGGCGGCGTCGGCAAGGTGACGGGTGCGGTCATCGGCGCCTTCCTGATGGGCGTGATGAACAACGGCATGTCGATCCTCGGCATCGGCATCGATTACCAGCAGGTGATCAAGGGCCTGGTCCTGCTTGGTGCGGTCTGCGTCGACGTCTACAACCAGCGCCGCTAACCGCCACCGATCCGACTGAAATCAGCCAAGGGGCGCGCAAGCGCCCCTTGGCCGTTTATGGAAGGCATTGACGTCGAGCCGGCTTTTCCGACCATGGTGCCGGCCCGCTGGATCACATTCGTCTCGAGGTAAGCTTTTATTTCAGCTCCCGGCAGCGGCAGGATTTTGCTACAGCGGCAGCGTGCATTTCTTCGGGCAGTGGTGGTGCTATCGGTAACTACGGCAGCCGAATGACACACTTAAGCCTTGATCGAACTGCTTTTCCCTGCGCAATTTCCACTTCCCGATCACCCAGCTTGTCTTTGAGGCAAAGCAGCATATGACGTCCAATAGTCGCTACAGTCGCGTTCGAGAGTTTTTTCAGGACCATCGCGGCATCGTCGTTCCCCTTGTCGTGCTCATGGTGTTCGGCTTCACCTCGTTTGCGATCTATGCGCTGACGACCGAGGTCAGTTATGACGACGTCATCGCGGCGCTGGTGTCGACGCAATGGTCGTCGATCGCGCTGGCGATCTTCTTTACCGGACTGAGCTTCGCGGCGTTGATCGGCTATGATCTCAATGCGCTCGACTATATCGGCCGCAAGCTGCCGCCCGTGCCCGTGGCAATGACGGCGTTCAGCGCCTATGCGGTCGGCAATACGGCGGGCTTCGGTGCGCTGAGCGGCGGCGCCATCCGCTTTCGCGGTTATTCACGGCTGGGCCTGTCTCCCGAAGATATCGGCCGCGTCATTGCCTTCGTCACCTTCGCCTTCGGCATCGGCCTTCTGGCGGTCACGGCACTTGCCTGCATGGTGACCGCGCCGAGGATGGGCGAGATCATCGGCATCGACGAAAATATCATCCGCGCGGTTGCCCTCGTCATCATCATCGGCTTGAGCGTTCTGGTGTTCATCGGCCGCGATGGACGGGTGATCACGCTCGGCAAGGTGCATCTGCGCCTGCCGGACAGCCGCACGTCGTCGCAGCAGTTTCTGGTGACGGCACTCGATATCGCCGCCTCGGCATCGGTTCTCTACGTTCTCCTGCCGCATACCGATCTCGGCTGGCCGTCCTTCCTCGCCATCTATGCAACGGCCGTCGGCGCCGGCGTGCTCAGCCATGTCCCGGCGGGTCTCGGGGTGTTCGAAACCGTCATCGTGGCAGCGCTCGGCAATACGGTCGATATCGACCAGGTTCTCGGCAGTCTCGTTCTCTACCGGGTGATCTATCACGTTCTGCCGCTGGTCATCGCCACGCTGTTCGTCATCTTTCTCGAAGCACGGCAGCTGTCCAACCATCCGGTCGCCTCGACCTTGCGCAAGCTCGAATTCCGGCTGGCGCCGCTGTTGCTGTCCGCGTTCTCGCTGATTGCCGGTGCGATGCTGGTTCTGTCGAGCGTGACACCGACCCCTGACTTCAATCTCGATATTCTCGGCGACTTCATGCCGCTGCCGCTGGTCGAAGGGGCGCATTTCCTCTCCAGCGTCGTCGGCATCCTGCTGTTCATATCGGCACGCGGCATTGCCCAGCGGCTCGACGGAGCCTGGTGGACGGCGCTCGTCTGTACGGCGCTCGGCCTGCTGTTTTCGCTGGTCAAGGCTTTGGCCTTGTTCGAGGCGATCTTCCTTGCCGTGCTGCTTGCCGGATTGCTGCTCAGCGCGCGCCAGTTCAACCGACCGGCCTCGATGCTGCGCCAGGCGCTGACGCCGCCCTGGATCGTCGCGATGCTGATCCTGGTTGCGGCTGCAACGACCATCCTGTTCTTCGTCTATCGCGAGGTCGATTACAGTCGCGAATTGTGGTGGCAGTTCGAGTTTTCGGCTGAGGCGCCGCGCGGCCTGCGTGCAACGCTCGGCATCGCCATCGTCGCGGCAGCAGTATCGATCTTCAGCCTGTTGCGGCCGGCAGTCCAGCGGTCGCAGCCCTCCACCGCCGATGAACTGGTGCAGGCTACCGATATCGCCATGGCGCAGGATTTTGCCGATGCCAATCTGGTGCGGATGGGCGACAAGCGGCTGATGTTTTCCGAAAGCGGCAAGGCCTTCATCATGTATGGCATCCAGGGGCGGTCGTGGATTGCCCTGTTCGACCCGGTCGGGCCGAGCAGTGAAGTCGGTGAACTGGTCTGGCGTTTCGTCGAGGAAGCCAGAACCGGCGGCGGCCGGGCTGTATTTTACCAGATCTCGCCTGACCTGCTTGCCCACTGTACGGATGCCGGCATGCGCGCCTTCCGGCTCGGCGAGCTGGCGGTCGTGGATCTCTCCGGTTTCGACCTGAAGGGCAGCCGTCTTGCCGCATTGCGTCAGGCGATCAACAAGGGGGTGCGCGAAGGCCTCGAATTCGAGATGCTGCAGCCGGAGGAAGTCCCGCCCTATATTGATGATCTCAGAGCCGTGTCCGACGGATGGCTTGATGAGCACAATACGCGCGAAAAGACCTTTTCGCTCGGTGCCTTCCGGGATGATTACGTGCTGTCCCAGCCGGTTGCCATGCTCAAGAAGGAAGGCCGGATCGTTGCCTTTGCCACGCTTGCGGTGACCGGCACGAAGCAGGAAGGGACCGTCGATCTGATGCGGTTTGCCCCGGACGCGCCGAAAGGGTCGATGGACTTTCTTTTCGTCAAGATCATGGAATATCTGAGGGATACCGGTTTCAGCCAGTTCAATCTCGGCATGGCACCGCTCTCGGGCATGGCGCAGCGCGAGTCGGCACCCGCCTGGGACCGGATCGGCAGCGTGATCTTCGAGCACGGCGAGCGGTTTTATAATTTCAAGGGCCTCAAGGCCTTCAAGTCGAAGTTCCAGCCGCGATGGGAACCGCGTTATCTTGCCGTATCGGGCATCGGCCCGGCCGTGGCGATGATGGATGCAACGCTTCTGATCGGCGGCGGATTAAGAGGAGTGGTCGGTAAATGAAACTACGTCTTTCCATGGTTCTTGCGCTCGGCCTCAGCGCCGCTGCCACGTCGACCAGCCAGGCCCAGACGCAGGATCCGGCCAAAAGCCAGCCGCAGATCCAAACCCCGGCGCAGGTCCAGGCCCCATCTGCAGGCCAGGCCGCCGATCCGACGTCTGCCCCGACCGCAGGCCAGGATTATCATACGGGGCTCATTCCCTCGCCGCATATCTACCTGCCGCAGGGCCAGGATCTTGCCGGCATGGTCTTCCTGATCTCCGATGCCAAGGGCTGGGGAGCTGCCGAGGAAACCGAGGCGAAAGAGCTTGTCGATAGCGGTGCAGCCGTCGTCGGCATCGATTTTCCGTCCTATATGCAGTCGCTTGCGGTCGATGATGGCGACTGCATCTACATGATCTCGGATATCGAGGATCTTTCGCAGCAAGTGCAGCGGCGGCTGGGCAATCGCGAATACCGGCATCCGATCCTTGCCGGTGCGAAAGAAGGTGGCGCGCTGGCGCTCGCGATGATCGCGCAGTCGCCGTTCGCCACGATCGGCGGTGCGATTTCCGTCGATCCGACCGAGATCATTCCGCTGAAGAAGGAATTGTGCACGCCGGCCGATAAGCGGGTGACTGATACCGGCATTGTCTATGGCCTGACCGACGGTGCCCTGCCGGCACCGGTCACGGTCGCTTTCACGCCGGAGGCCGATCAGGCGGGCAAGACCCATGCCCTGAGCCTGAAGCAGGCCCATAGCGATATCGTCGTCAAGGAAACCTCCGACGACGCCGAGGACTATCTGGACAGCTGGCTGCAGGACCAGCTGTCGACCGGAAAATCCGAGGGTGCGCTCGATCTGCCGCTTTCCGTGCTGGAGGCGAAGCCGACGATGGATACGATGGCGATCATCTATTCCGGCGATGGCGGGTGGCGCGACCTCGACAGCGAACTGGGCGAATATCTCCAGACGCAGGGTGTGCCGGTGATCGGCGTCGACTCGCTGCGCTATTTCTGGACCAAGCGGACACCGCAACAGACCGCCGACGATCTGAAGCGCATCATCGATACCTATACCGACCAGTGGGGTGTCTCGAATGTCGTGCTGATCGGTTATTCGTTCGGGGCGGATGTCATTCCGGCCTCCTACAATCTTCTCCCCAAGGCCGAAAAGCGCAAGGTGAAGCAGCTTTCGCTGATGGCGCTGTCGAAGGAAGTCGATTTCGAGATTTCCGTCACCGGTTGGCTGGGCATGGCCGGAGCCGGAGAAGGTGGCACGACCACGGACGATATCGCCAAGATCAAAAGCAGCCTGGTGCAGTGTATCTACGGCACCGACGAGGATGACGATCCTTGCCCGGCGATGAAGGCATCGGGTGTGGAAACCGTGCCGATCGACGGTGGCCACCATTTCGACGAGGACTATCAGGCGCTCGGCAAACGAATCCTCGACAGCTTGCAAAAGCGGCTGCCGAAGTGAAGAAACCACGCATCGCGGCCTGAAAGCCGGCGGATACATGCTGCCGTGATGTCGTCGCAGATCACGGCACGCCCACGCTTTCGTGAGCTGGCCTCTTGAGTTTCATGAAAGGCGGCGCTAAATCTCGGTCGACCAGGACCGGGCCCCTCTGGCAGTTCGCTTGAAGAACTGTGATGTCGGACTGGATTGTCCAATATCGGTGCCCGTTGTCGTGATGGTTTTTGGTCCAGGAATGAACGTATTGCGTGGTTTCGTCCCGCAACCCGTGCCCAAGGGTCGTCAGGACATGGGGCACCCCATCTAAGATAGGGTGTCGTATGATGGAATTTTTTACGCCGGAGGCGTTGTCCGCCCTCGCGCAGGTTATCATGATCGATCTGGTTCTGGCTGGCGACAATGCGATCGTCATCGGTCTGGCGGCTGCCGGACTGCCGAAGGACCAGCGGGCCAAGGCCATTCTGGTCGGCATTATCGCCGCCACCGTTCTGCGTATCGGTTTTGCGCTGGCCACCACGCAGCTTCTGCAGATCGTCGGCCTGCTGCTTGCCGGCGGCGTGCTTCTTCTCTGGGTGTGCTGGAAAATGTGGCGCGAACTCAGGTCGCCGCATGCGCATGACGACGAGGCAAACGAGGCGCTGGCCAACAGCGATCTCAATGCCGATGGGTCTGTTGCCGGCGGTGCGCCGCGCAAGACCTTTGCCCAGGCTGCCTGGCAGATCGTCATCGCCGACGTTTCGATGTCGCTCGACAACGTGCTGGCCGTCGCCGGTGCCGCGCATGAACATCCCGAAGTGCTGATCTTCGGCCTGGTCCTGTCGATTGCGCTGATGGGCATTGCGGCGAGCTTCATTGCCCGCCTGCTCAACAAACATCGCTGGATCGCCTATGTCGGCCTCGCCGTCATCCTTTATGTGGCGGCCGAGATGATCTGGCGCGGTGCGCATGAGGTCATGCCCTACGTCGCAGGCTGACGATCGGATCTATCCGGAAAAATTGAGCGGCGCGGTCTTCGGATCGCGCCGTTTTTCGTTTCGCCACCTGCCGAGGTATCAGGCAGTCAGCGTCCGGCTGGCGCCGATCCGGTCATTCATCCAGTCGGCACTGGTGCGGATACCGCCGAGCGGGAAAACGTGGATCTGCTCGATCAGGCTGTCGGGATGGGTGGCCTTGTAATCGGCGATCTCGGTCAGGAATTCATCGGGCTCGTAAGGGGTCAGCAGCTTGCTGAGATCCAGCGCCCGCTTTTGCAGCACGCTGAGCGACGGGCCGACGCCGCAGGAGATGGCGAACTTGATCAGGGTCTGCAGCTTGGTCGGGCCGGTAATGCCAAGATGGATCGGCAGCTTGACGCCGGCCGCCGCAATCCGTTCGGTCCAGAGGATGACCGGCTTTGCGTCGAAGGCGAACTGGGTGACGATCGCCATTTCCGCATCGCTGCGCTCGGAATAGGCCTGCTTGAACTTCAGCGCCTCGTCGACCAGCAGCGTCGTGCCGTCGGCGTCGATATCCTTGTTGCCTTCCGGGTGGCCGGCGACATGCAGGCGCTTGAAGCCGTAGCGGTCGAAAAGGCCGGTCTCGATCAGATGCAGCGAACTGACCAGATCGCCGGCCGGCGAGGCGAGACCGCCTGCCAGAAGCAGGGCCTGGCTGACGCCGGCCTCGTTGTGATAACGGCTGATCCAGTCTTCCAGCATCGCCTTGCCATGGATGCTGCGGGCCGGGATATGCGGCATGGCGGCATAACCTTCGTCGGTCAGGCGTCTGGCCGTTGCCACCATGTCCTCGATCGGGGTGCCGTCGATATGGGCGATATAGACCCGCGTGCCGGGAGCTAAGAATTCGCGGAAACTGTCGATCTTGGCCGCCGTGCGCGGCATGACCTCGATGGAATAGCCACCGAGCAGCCCGCCGAAGCTTCTGGGCTCGGGCCTGTCGTCGGCGCGCTTGTTCTTGAATACGTTCAGAATTGCCATATCGACTGCCTTCTACATCACAAGACTGTCTGTCCGCCACCAACATCAGGCTGCGCGAGATCGCATTTCTGGCACAGCTTTTCGGTGAGCAGTTTTCTCACCGCGCCACTTTTGGTTTGAATTGCTCCGTTTGCGACGCTTGCAACTCTCGTTGACAAGCGCGCGCTCACATTGGACAAAGGCGCATCCGAGGCTGCCACGGGGGAGACTGACCATGTCTAGGCGCGCGATCTTCGGCTTTTCCGCATTGCTTTTCTCATCGTTGATGATGGCCCTGCCGATTCTGGCGGCCGAACGGCGGATCGAGACGGCCGTGGATAGCGACTATACCGGCTTCGATCTCAGGACCGTCAAGAATGTCAGCCAGGATCAGTGCTCGACTGCCTGTATCGGCGACAACCAGTGCCGCGCCTTCACCTATAACGTCAAAGCCAAATGGTGTTTTCTCAAATCCGACCATGGTGAGCTCAACAGCTTTGCCGGTGCTATCGCCGGCAAGATCGTCGAGGTGGCGGCCCAGCCGGATATCGGCGCACCGCCGCGCCTGACCTTCCTGTCCGACGAGCTTTTACAACAGGCGCGCGAGCAAAAGGATGGCCTTGCACTCGGCGACAACCAGCAGGGTTACGGGATCGAGAACCTGAAAACGATCGCGCAAAGCGAACTGCTTGCCGGCCGGGTCGATACGGCGATCTACAATTACAAGGGTGCCCTGTCGCTGACGCCTGATGACGGCGATCTGTGGATCGCGCTGTCGCGCGCTGCCGGCATCGCCAAGAACAATGCCACCGCCGACAGCGAAGGCACGCTTGCGGCGATCAACGGTTACCTGATGTCGCGCACGACGCAGACCAGAGCCGATGCTCTTGGCGTGCTGGGGGCAGCGCTTGCCAAGCAGCAGAATTATCGCCAGGCGCTGACCGCCTACAAACAGAGCCTTGCGCTTGCCAGCGCCCGCACGGTGCAGGCTGCCTATAACGATCTGCGCGAGCGGCAGGGTTTTCGCGTCACCGGCAATACGGTCGATGCCGACAGCGCCAATCCGCGCGCCTGCGTGCAGTTTTCCGAACCGCTGATCAAGGCCGGCACGGATTATGCGCCTTTCGTGACGCTGGACGGGCAGGCGCCGAAGGCGATGGAGGCCAAGGACAGCCAGATCTGCGTCGAGGGCCTGACCCATGGCCAGCGCTACAAGCTGTCGCTGCGCCGCGGCCTGCCGTCGTCGGTCGATGAGCCGCTCACGGCGCAGGTGGATCTCGACCTCTACGTCAAAGACCGTTCGCCGACGGTGCGGTTTACCGGCGACAGTTTCGTGCTGCCGTCGACCGCGCGGCGCGGCATTCCGATCGTTTCGGTCAATACCGAACGCGCCAATCTGAAGCTTTACCGGATCGGCGACCGCAACATCGCGCCGCTGCTGACCAATTCGCAGTTCCTCACCCAGATGAGCGGTTATACTGCAGACCGGATCGAGCAGGAAAACGGCGAACTCGTCTGGCAGGGAACGATCGATCTCGGCCAGGATTTGAACAAGGACGTCACCACCAGTTTCCCGGTCGATGAAGCGCTGCCGCAGCGCAAGCCGGGCGTTTATGTGATGACCGCTTCCGCCGCCAATGCCATCGCGCAGGAATATGACGACAAGGCAACGCAATGGTTCGTCGTTTCCGATATCGGGCTCACCACCTATGCCGGCACGGATGGGCTCACTGTGTTTGCCCGTTCGCTCGGTTCGGCCAAACCGATTGCCGGCGTCGACCTGCAGCTGCTTGCCAAGAACAATGAAGTGCTCGGCACCGCCAAGACCGATGCGGATGGCCGCGCCACCTTCACCGCCGGGCTGATGCGCGGCACCGCGGCAATGGTCCCGGCTGTGCTGACGGCGCAAAACAATGGGCAAGACTATGTCTTCCTCGATATGACCCGCGCCGGGTTCGATCTTTCCGACCGCGGCGTGACGGGGCGTCCGGCACCCGGCGCGATCGATCTTCTGCCCTGGACGGAACGCGGCATCTACCGGCCGGGCGAGGTGGTGCATGCGAGCGCGCTGGCCCGCAATGTCGATGCCACCGCGATCGACAACCTGCCGCTCACCTTCGTTTTCCTGCGCCCCGATGGCGTGGAAGACCGGCGGATGGTGAAGACCGGCGCGCTTGGCGGCTATACGCTCGATCTCGCGCTTCAGGACACATCGATGCGCGGCACCTGGACGATGCAGGTGTTTACTGACCCCAAAGGCTCGGCGATCGGCGAAAAGACGTTTCTGGTCGATGACTTCGTGCCCGACCGTATTGAGTTCGACATGAAAAGTGCGGCGACGGAAATCGCTGTCGGTAAGCCGGCTAAGGTTTCCATCGATGGGCGTTTTCTCTATGGCGCGCCGGCTGCGGGTCTTGGGCTCGAAGGCGAGATAGCTTTGAAGCCGACGCGTGAAAATGCGGCCTTTCCGGGCTATCAGTTCGGCCTTGCGGACGAGGAAGAGACGGAAACCGTGCGGCTTCCGCTCGATGCACTTTCCGAGACGGACGAAGAGGGCAAGGCCGAGTTCGATGCCGAGGTCACCGAGCTTCCCTCCACCACCAAGCTGATCAATGCCGATATCGTCGTGCGCATGCAGGAAACGGGCGGCCGGGCGATCGAACGCAACCTGTCTTTGCCGGTCAAGGCGGATGGTCCGCGGATCGGCATCAAGCCGGAATTTTCCGGCGACCTGCCGGAAGGGGCTGTCGGAAATTTCAACGTCATCCTGGTCAATGCGGACGGCGCCAAACAGGCGTTGAAGGGCCTGCCGTGGAAGCTCGTCAAGGTCGAGCAGGATTACCAGTGGTATCGCGAGGGCACATCCTGGCGTTACGAACCGATCACCCGCACCAAACAGGTTGCCAACGGCAGCGTCGATGTGACGACGGATGGCGGGCGCGTGTCCGTGCCGGTGGAATGGGGCCGTTATCGGCTGGAAGTTGAGACGGCGGATAATGGCGGCCCGGCCTCCAGCGTCGAATTCGATGCCGGCTGGTTCGTCACCGCCACCTCGACCGAAACCCCGGATGCGCTGGAAATCGCGCTGGACAAATCGAGCTATAAGATCGGCGATACGGCTAAACTGAAAATCTCGTCGCGTTATGCCGGCGAGCTGATGGTGATGGCCGGTTCCGAGGAACTGATCTCGGTGAAGACCGCCAGCCTGTCCGAGACCGGCGGCGAGGTGGATATTCCCGTCACCAAGGAATGGGGTGCCGGGTCCTATGTCACGGCAACGCTTTATCGCCCCGGTGAGGCGCGCGAAAGCCGCATGCCGATGCGGGCGATCGGCATTACCTGGCTGAAGGTCGATCCGGAAGCCCGTGATCTTTCCGTCGCGATCGATGCGCCGGACAAGACCTTGCCGCGCCAGCCGCTGGATTTTTCGCTGCAGGTGGCCGGTGCCGGCGCCAATGAGGATGCCTATGTAACGGTTGCCGCCGTCGATGTCGGCATTCTCAATCTCACCCGTTACGAGCCGCCCGCACCCGATGACTGGTATTTTGGCCAGCGCCGTCTGGGGCTGGAAATCCGCGATATCTATGGCCGGTTGATCGATGGATCGCTGGGTGCCACCGGGCGTCTGCGAACCGGCGGCGATGGCGGCAGCATGGCGCTGCAGGCAAGCCCGCCGAAGGAAAAGCTGGTCGCCTTCTTCTCCGGCCCGGTGAAACTGGATGCGCAGGGCAGAGCGAACGTCTCCTTCGACATTCCGCAGTTCAACGGCACGGCGCGGGTTATGGCCGTCGCCTGGTCGAAATCCGGCGTCGGGCACGGCGTCAAGGATGTGATCATCCGCGATCCGATCGTCATCACCTCCAGTCTGCCGCGGTTTCTGGCGCCGGGCGACGACAGCAACCTGCGGCTCGATATCGCCAATACCGATGGTCCGGCCGGCAGCTACAATCTCACCATAGAGACGAGCGATGCGGTGGCCGTCGGCCAGAGCGCGATCAAGCCGGTGGAATTGACTGCCGGGGGTAAGATCAGCGTCACCCTGCCGCTGGTAGGCATCGAACCCGGCGACGGCAGGGTATCGATCAAGCTTGCGAATACATCAGGCCTGTCGGTCACTCAGGTGCTGACCATCCCGGTTCGTCCGGCTGCCATGCCGGTGACGGAACGGCGGCTCGTCGATCTGAAACCGGGGGCGAGCGTGACCATAGACGGCAATCTTCTCGCCGACAGCGTGCTTCAGGGCGCCTCGGTCAGCGTCAATGTCAGCCGGTCCAACGCGTTCGATATTCCGGCGCTGTTGATGAGCCTCGACCGTTACCCCTATGGTTGCGCCGAACAGACGACGAGCCGGGCGCTGCCGCTCTTGTATCTCAGCGAAATGGCGGTGCAGAATGGGCTGACCGATGATGCCGCGGTGAAGAAGCGGGTGCAGGATGCGATCTATCGTGTCCTGTCCTTCCAGGCATCAGCCGGCAGTTTCGGCCTCTGGGGGCCGGATGGCGCCGGCAACGATCTGTGGCTCGATGCCTATGTGACGGACTTCCTGTCGCGGGCCCGCGAACAGGGTTACGACGTGCCGGAACAGCCTCTGGTGCAGGCGCTGGAAAATCTGCAGAACACGCTCGCCTACACAACCAATGTGCGCGACCAGGGCAACCAGATCGCTTATGCGCTTTATGTTCTGTCCCGCAATCGCAAGGCGGCGATCAGCGATCTGCGCTATTACGCGGACACGCTGATCAACGATTTCCCGACACCGCTTGCCAAGGCGCATATCGCAGCAGCGCTATCGCTTTACGGCGATGGCCAGCGGTCGAAGACGATCTTCAATGCGGCGCTGCAGATGTCGGAAAATGCGCAGGTCCATAAGGTGAGCCTTGCCCGCTCTGATTACGGTTCGTCGCTGCGCGACGGTGCCGCGGTGCTGGCGCTCGCCGCCGAAAGCCGTCCGGTGCCGCCGATCGTGCCGGCGCTGGCCGATGTGGTTGCCAGGGAATGGGCGGCGAAGAAATATACCAGCACCCAGGAACAGACATGGATGCTGCTCGCCGCCCGCGCGCTTCAGACCGGTGACGACAGCATGCGTCTGAACGTCAACGGTGCCGCCCATAACGGCACGCTGATGTCGCAGATGGCCGGCGATGTGCTGCTCGACCATCCGCTGACGGTGCGCAATGACAGCGCCGACCCGCTATCGGCGGCGATTACCACGGTTGCCGCCCCCGCCACGCCGCTGCCGGCCGGTGGCGACGGGTTCGAGATTTCGCGCAGCTATTACACGATGGCCGGCGAAGAGGTGAGTGTCAGCGAGGCGAAACAGAACGAACGTTATGTCGCGGTGCTGAAAATCACCGAAACCAATGACTGGCCGTCGCGGATCATCGTGACGGATCTTTTGCCGGCCGGTCTGGAAATCGACAATCCGTCGATCGTCAACAGCGCCAATCTTGCCAATTTCGATTGGATCGAGGAAGTGCAGGCGGCGCATACGGAATTCCGCAACGACCGCTTCGTCGCGGCCTTCGACCGCAATGCGGGCGACAATCGGGAGATCACGCTCGCCTATGTCGTGCGCGCCGTGACGCCCGGCGTCTACGACCATCCGGCGGCGCAGGTGGAAGACATGTACCGCCCGCAGTTTTCGGCCCGGACGGCGATGGGCAAGATGGAGGTTGTGGGGATGAAGTGAGGGTGTGCTCACTCCGGCTTTGAGGGAGCCGCTGCCCCTCACCCAGAGCGCAGCAAGCTGCACATCCCCTCTCCCCGTAAACGGGGAGAGGGGATGTGCCCCACGCGGTGCAGAGGATTTAAGGAGAGGGGGCGGCATATCTCCTTCGCCCCGTTTACGGGGAAAAGGTGCCGGCCGGCGGATGAGGGGCTAACGTTGCCGGGCGTGCAGAGCTTGCGTGTGGTCTCGGCATTCCTCGCAAAGCAATCAGTTTCTGGCCAACAAAAAGAACCCGCATGAAGCGCAGGTGGAAAATCTCGATCGGACTTGGCGCCTGCCTTCTTCTGGCAGCTTGCGCCGTCGTCGGTCTTGATGCCGCCGATCGGGCCTATCCGCCGCCGCTTGAGAATGCCACGATCACGTCGCGCGAGGTGCTGGATGCGGATGGGCAATTGCTGCGGGCGTTTGCGACGCCGCAAGGGCGCTGGCGGCTGAAGACTTCGGTCGGGGATGTCGATCCGCGATTCCTCAACATGCTGGTCGCCTATGAGGACCGCCGGTTTTACGAACATGGCGGCATCGATGTGATGGCGATCGGGCGCGCTGCCCTGCAGCTGATCACCAATGGCCGGATCGTGTCGGGTGCCTCGACCTTGTCCATGCAGGTGGCGCGGTTGATCGAGCCGCGCGAAACACGGTCGTTTTCGGCAAAACTCCTGCAGGTCGCCCGCGCCATGCAGATCGAGCGGCGGCTGACCAAGCAGCAGATCCTCGACCTCTATCTCACCCACGCGCCCTATGGCGGCAATCTGGAGGGTGTGCGGGCGGCAAGCCTTGCCTGGTTCGGCAAGGAGCCGAAACGGCTGACGGTGGCGGAGGCAGCACTTCTCGTCGCCCTGCCGCAATCGCCGGAAACGCGCCGGCCTGACCGCAAGCTGCAACCGGCGCTCGCCGCGCGGGATAGGGTTCTGACCCGTCCGGCCGTGGTCGAGGTGACGGGCGAGGGCGAGGCGGAACGCGCGGCGAATGATCCGGTGCCGAGGCAAAGGCAACAATTGCCGGCCTATGCGGCGCATCTGGCCGAAGCCGCGATCCGCAAACAGCCCAAGGCGCAGGACTATCGCAGCACGCTGAAGCGCAATATCCAGCAAAAGCTGGAGGAGGTGGCGCGGGAGGCTTCCGCCAAGCTTGCGCCGAAAGTCTCGCTTGCCATGGTGATGGCCGATGCGATGACCGGTCAGATCGTCGGCGAGGTGGGTTCGGCGGATTATTTCGATGCCGGGCGTTCCGGTTGGATCGACATGACGCGGGTGTTGCGCTCGCCCGGTTCGACGTTGAAGCCGTTCATCTACGGGCTTGCCTTCGAACAGGGGCTGGTCTCCCAGGAAACGATGATCGAGGACCGGCCGGCGGATTTTTTCGGTTACCGGCCGAAAAATTTCGACATGACCTATCAGGGCGACGTGACGGTGCGCCAGGCTCTGCAATTGTCGCTCAATGTGCCGGCGGTGCGGCTGCTCGATGCGGTCGGGCCATCGCGGCTGATGATCCGCTTCCGCCGCGCCGATGTGCGGCCCGTTCTGCCTGTGAACGAGGCGCCGGGGCTGGCGATCGGGCTTGGCGGCGTCGGCATCACGCTGAAAGATCTGGTGCAGAGTTATGCCGCACTTGCCAATGGCGGGCAGCCGGTGCGGCTCGGCAATGGGATCGATGAGAAACCTGCCATGCTCGATAACGAGGCGCTGCTGGAGCCCCAGGCGATCTGGAACGTCACCGACATTCTCTCGGACGTGCTGCCGCCAACCGGCAGCCGCAAACTTGGCATCGCCTACAAGACGGGCACCAGCTATGGGTACCGGGATGCCTGGTCGGTCGGTTATGACGGGCGTTATGTTCTGGGTGTCTGGGTCGGGCGGCCGGATAATGGCGCGGTGCCGGGCATTGCCGGTTACATGACCGCGGCACCGATCCTGTTCGAGGCGTTTGCGCGTTCCGGCGTGCCGATAACGCCGCATCCGGCTGCACCAGCGGGGGCTGTGCGGCTGTCGCAATCCGACCTGCCGATCGGGCAAAGGCGGTTTGCGATGACGGCGGGCGGGCTGATCCGGTCCTCTCTCGGCGGAGGCATCCGCGAGGCGGCGCCGCAGATCGTTTATCCGCCGGAAGGGGCCAAGGTGGATCTTGGGGCTCTGTCTGGGGAGATTTCGCCGCTGGTGCTGAAACTCCAGGGCGGCCGACCGCCGTTCCGGTGGCTTGCCAACGGCAAGCCGCTGTCGGACCTGTCGCGTCGCCGGACGAATGAATGGCTGCCGGAAGGGGCGGGGTTTTCGACGCTGACGGTGATCGATGCGGCAGGGAGAGCTGCGACGGTCAGGGTGTTTGTGGAGTAGGTTGGCGGGGGGTAACGCAGGATCCCCTCACTTGCGATTTCTAACACTTAGCCGTTGGCTAAGATGTTGAAATCGCTTTCTCTCCCACAAGGGTAGAGATGCCGGGGAGGCTTGCTCGGACCTTCCCTCTCCCCTTGTGGGAGAGGTTACAAAATCAGCATCTTAGCGAAGCTAAGTGCTAGATTTTGTTGGTGAGGGGATCGGCTACGGGCAAGACAGCAGGTTTGTTCCGCTTTGCTCGGCCTGTCCCGCGCATCCGCCAAGGTTGCGGCCTGTCGCTAGGTGCTTGGATCCTCGGGACAAGCCCGAGGATGACGGTCAGTGTGGTGTCAAGATCGTCGCCTCAAGCCGCGGAAGCCGCCTTTTTCTTTGCGATCCGTTCGCGGATCGAGTCCACGTCGGCCTTCGGCGTCGCCTTGAACAGGGTCTGGGTGTATTCGTGCTTGGGGGCGGAAAACACCTCGTCGCGGGTGCCGTATTCGACCGCCTCGCCGAAATACATCACCATCACTTCGTCGGCGATGTAACGCACGACCGAAAGGTCGTGGCTGATGAAGACGTAGGTCAGGTCGAATTCGTCCTGCAGGTCGGCCAGGAGATTGAGAACCTGGGCCTGGACCGAGAGGTCGAGGGCGGAGACCGGCTCGTCGAGGACGAGAAGCTTCGGGTTCATCATCAGCGCGCGGGCAATGGCGATGCGCTGACGCTGGCCGCCGGAGAACATGTGCGGATAGCGGTTGTAATGTTCCGGCGCGAGGCCGACCTTGACCAGCATGTCGGTGGCGCGCTCGCGGCGCTCCGCGGCCGACATCGAGGTATTGATCGCCAGCGGTTCACCCAGAACGTCACCGATCTTCTGGCGCGGGTTGAGCGAGCCATAAGGGTTCTGGAAAACGATCTGCACCTTCTGGCGCATTTCCGGCGTCAGATGGCCCGGGCGGGTATCCATCGTCTGGCCGTCGATGATGAGTTCGCCGGCGGTCGGTTCGTCGATGAAGGTGATCATCCGGGCAAGCGTGGACTTGCCGCAGCCCGATTCACCGACGATTGCCAGCGTCTTGCCGCGTTCCAGCTTGAAGGACACGCCCTTGACCGCATGGACTGTCTTTTTCGGCTTCATGAAGCCGGCCGGCAGGTCGTAGTCGCGCTTGATGTTGCGGACTTCGAGCATGGTGTTGCCGGTTTCGGCCTTGGTGATCTTGTCGCTCATGCGGATGCTCCGCTCGTTGCTGCCGAAGGTGCCGGTTCCGGATTGCCGTCGAAAAAGGCCGATACCGTGGTCAGGCGGTCGCCGGTGGCGTTTTCCGGCAGGGCCGCCAGAAGCGCCTTGGTATAATTGCTTTTCGGGTCTTCGAAGAGGGTCAGCACGTCGGCCTCCTCCATCTTGCGGCCCTTGTATTGCACGACGACGCGGTCGGCTGTTTCGGCGACGACGCCCATGTCATGGGTGATCATGATCAGGCCCATGCCAGTACGCGCCTGCAGGTCCATGATCAGGTCGAGGATCTGTTTCTGGATCGTCACGTCGAGCGCCGTGGTCGGTTCGTCGGCGATCAGAAGCTTCGGGTTGCAGGCAATCGCGATGGCGATCATCACGCGCTGGCACTGGCCGCCGGACATCTGATGCGGAAAACTGTTCATTCGCTCGGCCGGGTTCGGCAGGCCGACCTGGGTGAACAGTTCGATGGCGCGGGCGCGGCGGGCCTTTTTATCGAGGCCCAGATGGATGCGCAGCACTTCCTCGATCTGGAAACCGACGGTGAAACACGGATTGAGGCTGGCGACGGGCTCCTGGAAGATCATCGCGATATCCTTGCCGATCAGCTTGCGGCGCTCGGCCGGGCTAAGCTTCTGAATATCGCGGCCTTCGAACAGCATGCGGTCGGCGGTGATCTTCGCCGTCCAGGGCAGAAGGCCCATGACGGCCAGCATCGAGACCGACTTGCCGGAGCCGCTTTCGCCGACGATCGCCAGAACCTCGGCTCTGTCGACCGAGACCGAAACGCCGTCGACAGCGCGGAACCAGCCGGTCGCGGTTTCGAATTCGACGGTGAGATTGTCGATTTGCAGAAGTGCCATGATCAGGACCTCTTCAGTTTCGGGTCAAGCGCATCGCGCAGGCCGTCGCCCATCAGGTTGATGGCAAGAACGGTGATGAGAATTGCAAGACCCGGGAAGGTGACGACCCACCAGGCGCGCAGGATGAATTCGCGGGCTTCAGCCAGCATCGTGCCCCATTCGGGTGTCGGTGGCTGGGCGCCCATGCCGAGGAAGCCGAGGGCTGCCGCATCGAGAATGGCGTTGGAAAATGACAAGGTCGCCTGGACGATCAAGGGTGCGGTGCAGTTCGGCAAGATGGTGCGGAACATCAGGCGGAACGGGCCGGCGCCGGCGATACGGGCGGCGGTGACGTAATCGCGGGTCTTTTCCGCCATCACGGCGGCACGCGTCAGGCGGACGAAATGCGGCTGCAGCGTCACGGCAATCGAGATCATCGCGCTGTTGAGGCCCGGGCCGAGGATGGTGACCAGAACCAGCGCCAGAAGCAAAGACGGCACGGCGAGGATCATGTCCATCAGGCGCATGATGATCGTATCGAGCCAGCCGCGGTAATAACCGGCGAGCAGGCCGACGACGATGCCCGAAACCAGCGACAGGGTGGTGACCACGAGACCGACGAACAGCGAATACTGGGCGCCGTAGATCAGCCGCGAAAGAATGTCGCGGCCGACCGGATCGGTGCCGAGCAGATAGGTGGCGCTGCCGCCTTCGGCCCATACCGGCGGCTTCAGCACCGCGTCGCGATACTGCTCGAACGGTGAATGCGGCGCGATGATCGGCGCCAGCACGGCGACCAGAACGAGGAAGGTGAAAACGAACAGGCCGATCACGGCACCGCGGTTTTCGGAGAAGTAGAACCAGAACTCCTTGAGCATCTGGCGGCGCATCTGGGCGCTGGAGACGGGCTCCGCTGCGCTCTTGATGGCGGTGGTGGTATCAGCCATGGGATTTTTCTCCTTCTTCTCGGCGGATCAGTGTCGGATACGGGGGTTGATCAGGCCGTAAAGCAGATCAACAATGAGATTGACCGTCATGATGATCGCGGCGATCAGCAGCAGCCCGCCCTGGATGACGGCATAGTCGCGGCGGAAGACGCTATCGAGGATCCATTTGCCGATGCCCGGCCAGGAGAAAATCGTCTCCGTCAGGATGGCGCCGGCCAGCATGACGCCGACCTGCAGGCCGACCGTGGTGATGACCGGGATCATCGCATTGCGCAGGGCATGCACGCCGACGACGCGGAAAGGCGACAGGCCCTTGGCGCGGGCGGTGCGGACGTAATCTTCCGACAGGACTTCCAGCATGGCGGAGCGCGTCTGGCGGGCGATGACGGCCAGCGGAATGGTGGCAAGCACGATCGACGGCAGCACCAGATGGCTGAGCGCCGAAGAGAAGGCGCCCTTCTGGCCGGAGATGAGACTATCGATCAGCATGAAGCCGGTGACCGGCTTGAAGAAGAACATCAGCGAGATGCGGCCCGAAACCGGGAACCATTGCAGGATGCCGGAAAACAGGATGATCAGCAAAAGCCCCCACCAGAAGATCGGCATCGAATAACCGACCAGCGCAATGCCCATCAGCCCCTGGTCGAAGATCGAGCCACGCTTCATGGCGGCGATCATGCCGGCCGGGATGCCGAGCGCGATGGCGATGATGATGGCGCAGAAGGACAGTTCGATCGTGGCCGGAAACAACGTCAGGAACTGGTCGAGTACCGGCTTCTTGGAAACGATCGAGGTGCCGAAATCGCCAGTCAGGACGCCGCCGAGATAATCGAAATACTGTACGACGACCGGCCTGTCGAAGCCGAGCTGCGCACTGATCTGCGCGTGGCGTTCGGGCGACATGACACGTTCGCCGGACAAAAGAGCGACGGGATCGCCCGGCAGAAGCCGGATGAAGGAAAAGGCGATGATGGAGACCCCGATGAAGGTCGGGATCAGGACGGCGAGGCGCCGCAGAAGGAAGCCAAACATTTTAAACCTTTGCGGAAAGGGGCTGGTCCGATTCCGGCTTTTGTCAAGCCATGGACCGGGCCATCTCGGCGTCACCGCCACATTTTTGGGCATCTCATAAGAAAATGCCGCGGGAAACGCAACGCGTCCCGCGGCAAAAAGTTGTGTTGGCTTCCGATTACTCGGCGATGTCGACAGCTTCGAAGGTGAAGTCGCCGAGCGGGCTCTGGGTAAAGCCGGTCACACCCTTGGCCATCGGAACGACGGCGAGCGAGTGGTCGATGGTTGCCCAAGGAGCGTCTTTCTTGAAGACGACCTGCGCTTCTTCATAGAGCTTGGTGCGTTCGCCCTGGTCGGAGGTCGACTTGGCCTTCTTCACCAGACCGTCGAATTCCTTGTTGCACCACTGCGCACGGTTGTTGCCGCCGACGGCATCGCAACCGAGCAGGGTGTCGAGGAAGTTGTCCGGGTCGCCGTTGTCGCCGGTCCAGCCCATGATGGCGGCGCCGTCACGGTTCTTGTCCTTCGAACGCTGCAGGTATTCAGCCCATTCGTAGGAGACGATCTCGACCTTGACGCCGATCTTGGCGAAATCGTCCTGGATGATTTCGGCAGCGCGGCGGGCGTTGAGCATGTAGGGACGCGAAACCGGCATTGCCCAGACCTTCATGGAGAGGTCCTTGACGCCGGCATCGGCCAGCATCTTCTTGGCAGCGTCAAGATTGTAGGCGTCGTCCTTGATGTCCTTGTTATAGGACCACATGGTCGGCGGGATCGGGTTGGTTGCCGGCGTTGCCATGCCCTGGAAGACGGCATCGACGATGGCCTTCTTGTTGATGGCCATGTTGAGCGCCTTGCGGACTTCAACCTTGTCGAACGGAGCCTGGGTCGTGTTGTAGGCGAGGTAGGCGATGTTGAGGCCTTCCTGCTCCATGACCTTGAGGTTCGTGTCGGCCTTCATCGCGGAGACGTCGGCAGCGTTCGGATACGGCATCAGGTGGCATTCGCCGGCCTTGAGCTTCTGGTAACGAACCGCAGCATCGGTGGTGATGGCGAAAACCAGATCGTCGATCTTCGGAGCGGTGCCCCAGTAATCGGCGTTCTTCTTGTAGCGGATGATGGCATCCTGCTGATAACCGACGAAGGTGAACGGACCGGTACCGACCGGGTTCTGGTTCAGCTGTTCCTTGGTGCCGGCCTTGTCCAGGCTGTCTGCATATTCCTTCGACAGGATCGATGCGAACGGCATGGCGAGGTTGGCGAGGAACGGTGCTTCCGGACGGTTCAGCGTCATCTTGACGGTCAGGTCATCGACCTTCTCGACCGACTTGATCAGCTTCGGGAAGCCCATGCCGTCGGCATATTCCCAGGTAGCGCCGTTGATATACTTGTTCCAGGCGTTCTTTTCGTCGATCTGGCGACCGATCGAGAAGACCACGTCGTCAGCATTCAGCTCGCGGCTCGGGGTGAAGAAGTCCGTCGTCTGGAACTTGACGCCCTTGCGCAGCTTGAAGGTGTAGACGGTGCCGTCGGACGAGATGTCCCAGCTCTCGGCGAGCGCGGCTTCCGGCTGCGTCGTGCCCGGCTTGAACTCAAGCAGGCGGTTGTAGATCGGGTGTGCAGAAGCATCGAAGGTCGTGCCGGCGGTGTAGAGGCCTGGATCAAAACCTTCCGGAGAGCCTTCCGAGCAGAACACGAAAGTCTTGGCGCTGGCAGCGCCGGCAAACATGGTTGCCGACAAAAGTGCTGCGGCAGCAAGAGTAAGCATACGTTTCATTGATAGTCTCCCTACCTGTGCCGGCTTTTGCCAGCACGGTTGATTTCCCTGATTTTTGATGCGTTTTGCCGCATCCTTTTGGCCAAGTCCTGTCTAACTCACCTCCTGACCGGCATTCGATAACGTGCCGGTCGTATGTCGATCCCCGTAAGCGGGTGAATTTGCAGGACTATGCCAGGTTGTCGTGTCAGCCAGTCGACAGAGGAAGAAATTTTCGCTTCCGGCGCCTGATGCAGGACGTCATACCCGGCCCTTCCTCATTCACTCCATATTTGTTTTACGGTCAAGCAGTTCGCGCCTAGCGTGTCCGCATTCCCGTGGCGCGCGAGAATAGCGATTCTCGATCGGTTGTCGAGACGGTAAGATTCACCCGTCGATCACAAGTGGGGCAATCCTGCCCAATTGGTGTGCGTCGCCTTAATTCGTTGCAATTTTCATTGCGCTCGCCCGTGAAAGGAATAGGAATTCGACCCGTCTCCATCAATTATTCAAGGCACGTGTTTCATGAGTTCAGGCAATTCCAACCTTCCCCTCGTCTGGGACCTGGTCGATCGCAAGGGCGAGGTCTTCATCGAGCTTTCGGACCGGGTGTGGGAGACGCCCGAGACCTGTTACATGGAAACGCAGTCGGCGGCAGCGCATCGCGAGATGCTGGAGGCCCAGGGGTTCCGCATCACCGATGCCGTTGCCGGCATTCCGACAGCGGTCATGGGCGAGGCCGGTGAAGGCGGGCCGGTAATTGCCGTTCTCGGCGAATATGATGCGCTTGCTGGCCTCAGCCAGAAGGCAGGCGCCACCCGGCATGACCCGTTGATGGCGGGTGCCAACGGTCACGGCTGCGGCCACAACCTGCTTGGTTCCGCATCGCTGCTTGCCGCCACCGCGCTGAAGGACTGGCTGGAAGAAACCGGCATGCCGGGTCGTGTTCGCTATTATGGCTGCCCGGCGGAAGAGGGTGGTGCCGCCAAAGCCTTCATGGTGCGCGATGGTGCGTTTTCCGACGTCGATATCGCCATCAGCTGGCATCCGAGCAATTTTGCAGGCGTGCAGCGCGAGACCTCGCTTGCCAATTGCCGCGTCGATTTCACCTTTACCGGACGTTCCGCCCATGCCGCTGCCGTGCCGGAACTCGGGCGCAGCGCGCTCGATGCCGTCGAGCTGATGAGTGTCGGTGTCAATTATATGCGCGAGCATATGCCGTCCGATTGCCGCATCCACTATGCCATTCTCGATGCCGGCGGGATTTCGCCGAACGTCGTGCAGGCACATGCCAAGGTGCGCTACGTCATTCGCGCGCCGGAATTGCCGGGGCTTTTCGCGCTGATCGAGCGGGTGAAGAAGGTGGCCGAGGGTGCGGCTTTGATGACCGAAACCACGGTTGAAAGCACCACGCTTGCCGGTGTCTCGAACCTTGTCGTCAACACGCCGCTGATGGATGTCATGCAGGATATCTGGGACAGCATGGGTGCGCCGGCCTTCGATGCCGCCGATGTCGCCTTTGCCGAAGAGATCCGCGCCACGCTGTCGCCGGACGATATTGCCGCCAGCTGGGCGCAGGAACGACTGGAACCGCGCGACGTGCCGCTCGCCGATTTCGTGCTGCCGGCGCATACTGAATTGCGCCAGATGGGCGGGTCCACCGATGTCGGCGATGTCAGCTGGGTGGTGCCGACCGTACAGGCTTATGGTGCGACGCTTGCGATCGGCACGCAGTTGCACACCTGGCAGGTGGTGGCGCAGGGCCAGAGCCCGCTTGCGCACAAGGGCATGCTGTCTGTCGCCAAGGCGATGGCGGCAACCGGTCTTGCGGCATTCGAGAGCGAACAGCTGCGTGAGGCCGCATGGGCTGATCTGAAGCGCCGCCGCAAGGGGCAGGACTACAAGAGCCCGATCCCGGCCTCCGCAGAGCCGCCGATCGCGGCGATGACGACGAAATAATCCTACCAGAAAAATTGATGGCGCCTGTCAATTATTTTCACCGACTGGCGCCGTCCAACTCTGTTTTTGGCACTGTGCAACCTTCGCAATTCCTCCTATGAAATCTCCATTCGCTTTTACTGCGAGAGGAGATTTGCAGTGACCATCCAGCCCAATTCCATCGAAGCCCGCGACAAGGCCTATCATCTGCACTCCTACACCAATGCCCGCGCGCTGGAGCGCGACGGGGCGCTGGTGATCGAGCGCGGCGAAGGCATCTATGTCTATGACAATGCCGGCAAGCAATATATCGAGGGCATGGCGGGCCTGTGGAGCGTCGGCGTCGGCTTCGGCGAAAGCCGGCTGGTCGAGGCTGCGGCCAAGCAGATGGCGAAGCTTCCCTATTACCACACGTTCACCGCCCGCACCCACAGCCCCTCGGTCGAGCTTGCCGAAAAGCTGATCCAGATGGCGCCGGTGCCGATGTCGAAGGCCTATTTCACCAATTCGGGATCGGAAGCCAACGATACGGCGATGAAGATCGTCTGGTACCGGTCGAACGCGCTCGGCAAGCCGGACAAGAAAAAGATCATCTCGCGCATCAAGGGATATCATGGCGTGACGATCGCCTCGGCGAGCCTCACCGGCCTGCCGAACAACCATCGTTCGTTCGACCTGCCGCTGGCGCGGGTGCTGCATACAAGCTGCCCGCATTACCGGGTGTTCAAGACGGAAGGCGAAACGGAAGCGCAGTTCGTCGAGCGTTGTGCCAGGGACCTCGAAGACCTGATCCTGAAGGAAGGTCCCGATACTGTCGGCGCCTTTATCGGCGAGCCGGTGATGGGTGCGGGCGGCGTGATCGTGCCGCCGGCCGGTTACTGGGAGGCGATCCAGAAGGTTTTGAAGAAATACGACGTGCTGTTCATTGCCGACGAGGTGATCTGCGGTTTCGGCCGTACCGGCGAAATGTTCGGCACGACGACGTTCAATCTGCAGCCCGACATGATCACCCTGTCGAAGCAGATTTCCTCGTCCTACCAGCCGATTTCGGCGCTTCTGATCAACGAAAACGTCTACCAGCCGCTGGCGGATGAATCGGCGAAGATCGGTACGTTCGGTCATGGCGTGACGGCTGCCGGCCATCCGGTCGCAGCCGCCGTGGCGCTGGAAAACATCGCCATCATCGAAGAGCGCGATCTGGTCGGCAATGTCCGGGCGCAGAGCCCGAAATTCATCGGACGACTGAAGACGATCGGTGAAAACCCGCTGGTCGTCGAGACGCGCGGTCTCGGCCTCATCGGCGCCTTCGAGCTTGCGCCGCGAGAGGGTGTTGCAGCGGGCCAGCTCGGTCCCAAGCTTGCGGCGCTGTTGACGGAAGAAGGTGTGATCAGCCGGGCGATCGGCGACAGCATCGCGTTTTGCCCGCCGATGATCATCACCGGCGAACAGATCGACACGATGTTCGACAAGGTCGAGGCTGGGCTGGAAAAATTTGCCGCGCAGCTGACGGCGTAAACCGTATGCGCGGGTCTCTCGCTCAAGTCCGCTGAGGCACGATTGCCTAGTGTCATGGCGTCCCTATATTGGACGCCATGATCGCACTCATAGACGCCTACTGGCCACACATCCTGTTCATCATCTCGATTGTGGCCGGGGCGTCTGCCGCCATCCATGCGACGATGACCAAGGAGGAAGTGCGCTCGGCGGTCGGCTGGGTCGGTGTCGTCATCCTGTCGCCGATCGTCGGTGCAGCACTTTACATGATCGCCGGCGTCAACCGCATCCGCCGCACCGTCATCGGCGACCGGCGCTCGATGCTGGCCGGTGCCGAGCGGGCCGAACTCGCCTCCTATGACGCTACCGACGATCAGGTGATCGCCGATTTCGGTTATCGTTTCCGGGCGATGAAGACGCTCGGCGACCGCGTCACCCGCCATCACCTGACGACCGGCAACGGCATTACCGCCTATGACAATGGCGACGATGCCTATGGCGCGATGCTGGACGCGATCGGCACGGCGCAGCGTTCCCTGCTGCTCGAGACCTATATTTTCGACCGCGACCGGATCGGCCGGCGGTTCATCGACGCCCTGAGTGCTGCCGCCAAACGCGGCGTCGAGGTGCGGGTGCTGATCGATGCGGTCGGCGCCCGTTATTCGGTGCCGAGCGTGCTCGGCATGCTGCAGGAGGGCGGCGTTACCGTCGACGTGTTCAACGGCAATGTCATTTCCGGCCTGCGCCTGCCCTATGCGAACCTTCGCACCCACCGCAAGATCATGGTGATCGACGGAGCGATCGCCTTTACCGGCGGCATGAATATCCGCGAGGCTTTTTCGAAGGAATTCAGCGGTGACGACTGCGCCTTCGACACGCATTTCAGGGTCACGGGGCCGGTGGTTGCCGATCTTCTGGCGGTCTCGGCGGCCGACTGGCAGTTTTCAACCGGCGAGCGGCTGGAGAGCGAGGCGTGGAAAGTGCCCGCACCCGATGCGGATGCCGGTTCTCCGGTGATCGTCAGGGCCGTTTCGTCCGGTCCCGACCGCAGCGTTGAGACGAACCACAAGATGCTGATGGGGGCGTTTTCCGTCGCCCGGTCGTCGATCAGGATCGCCTCTCCCTATTTCCTGCCCGACCGCGAGCTGATCACGGCGCTGATCACGGCAGCAAGGCGCGGCGTCGAGGTCGATATCGTCGTGCCGAGCGCCAACAACCTGAAGCTTGTCGATCTCGCCATGACGGCGCAGTTCGACCAGATGCTGAAGAATTATTGCCGCATCTGGCGGGCGTCCGGCGCCTTCAACCATTCCAAGTTGATGGCGATCGACGGATGCTGGTCCTATGTCGGGTCATCCAATATCGATCCGCGCTCGCTGCGGCTGAATTTCGAGGTCGATATGGAAGTTCTCGACCGTTCGTTTGCGCGAGCGCTGGAACGAAGGATCGATCTTTCCATTTCCTCTGCAGAGGAGGTGACGCTGCATGGGCTCAGGTCCAGGCCGTTTGCCAAACGGTTTCTTGAACGGGTTCTGTGGCTGGCGTCACCCTATCTTTAGACTTGCGGCGTCCGATGGCGCCGGTCCAAACGATTTTTAAGAATGAACCATGATGCATGAAAAGCGCGCCAATCTTCCCGCCAGCATCCTTGCCTCGATCCGAGCCCGCAAGACGCGGGGTGTAGGCGTTCATTCCCCGCATGATCCGTCCGCCGGCATTCTCGTTGCCTCCTACAATGTCCACAAATGCGTCGGGGTGGATGGCAGGTTTGATCCGGGGCGGATCGCCCAGGTGATCCGCGAGATCGGTGCCGACATCATCGCCCTGCAGGAGGCGGATACCCGGTTCGGCGAGCGGCGCGGTCTGCTCGATCTCGCCTGGATGGAAAGGGAGACGGGGCTTTGCCCGGTGCCTGTCTCGGGTGTTGCCAAGGCGCATGGCTGGCACGGCAATGTGGTGTTCTTCCGTGAAGGCGCGGTGCGCGACGTGCATCAATTGAAGCTTCCAGGGCTTGAGCCGCGCGGTGCGCTGCTGACCGAGCTCGAGCTCAAGGATGGCGGCACGTTCCGGGTGATCGCGGCCCATCTCGGGCTGCTCAACCGGTCGCGGCATCAGCAGGCGCGGATGATCCTCGATATCCTGCGCGCTCGCGAAGAGCAGCCGACCGTGCTGATGGGCGACCTCAACGAATGGCGGCTCGGCGACCGGTCGTCGCTCAATACGCTTTCCACCGTGTTCGGCCTGCCGTCCGCGGTGCCGAGTTTTCCATCACGGCTGCCGGTTCTGGCGCTGGACCGGATCATGGCCAATCGTCCGGGCCTGATCGATCGGGTCGAGACCCATGATACGCCTTTGTCGCGGCTAGCTTCCGATCACCTGCCAATCAAGGCGGTGGTGCGGATCGGCGCCCTGGCGAACGGCGCGGCCGGCTGATGACGCTGCCTGTGAAGAGAGTTGCCGCTCTCTGGAATTGACAGGGTGACAAAGTTCCCGAAGCCGGCCGCTTTACCTGCCGCTGCACCGATAATAGGCTTTTCCCATCAACTCTCTGCTTTGGGATTTCCATGACCGATATTGCCATGATCGAAGCCGCCCGAGCCCGTCTCGACGGCCACGCCCGCGTCACGCCGCTTTTATCCTCTCCGTTTCTCGACGAGATCGCCGGGCGGAAAATCCTGGTGAAGCCGGAATGCCTGCAGCAGACGGGATCGTTCAAGTTCCGCGGCGCATGGTCAGCGATTTCGGCGCTTGAGCCGGATGTGCGGGCGCGGGGCGTGATCGCCTTTTCGTCGGGCAATCATGCGCAGGGCGTGGCGCTTGCGGCCCGGATGCACGGAATTCCCTCGGTCATCATCATGCCGGCGGATGCACCGGCGCTGAAGATCGCCAATACCCGCGCCTATGGCGCCGAAGTGGTGCTTTACGATCGGGTGACGGAAAGCCGCGACGAGATCGGCGCAAGGCTTTCCGCCGAGCGCAACCTGACGCTGATCAAGCCGTTCGACGAACCGCTGGTGATCGCAGGCCAAGGCACGAGCGGGCTCGAAATCGCCGAACAGGCTAAAGCACTCGGTATCGACAAGGCCGATGTTCTGGTGCCGGTCAGCGGCGGCGGGTTGCTTGCCGGTATCGCTCTGGCGTTGGAAGCCAGTGCGCCGGGCTTCCTTGCCCACCCCTGCGAGCCGGAAAACTTCGACGACATGACCCGCTCGCTCGTGTCGGGCAAGATCGAGCGCAATGCGGCGCTTTCGGGATCGCTTTGCGATGCGATCCTGTCGCCGCAGCCGGGCGACATCACCTTCCCGATCATCAAGCGGCTCTGCGGTGCCGGGCTTGTCGTCACCGAGGACGAGGCTCTGCGGGCGATGGCGCTTGCCTTCAGCCGGCTGAAGATCGTGGTCGAGCCCGGCGGTGCGGTGGCGCTTGCGGCGGCGCTTTTCCATGGCGAGGTGCAAGGGGCGCCCTTGGGGGAGACGGTGATCGCGGTCTGCTCCGGCGGCAATGTCGATGCCGACATCTTCCGGATGGCGCTGGAAAAATTTGCCGATTGAGGCGGCAAAAAGGCGCGGCTGGAACCGGAGGGCATAATAAACCGTTAACGCGACAATACAGGCATTAACGGAAAAGGATTTTCCAATCCTGTCGTTCTGCTTGGAACTTTATCTCTACCAAGTTGATAGGGATTAGGTAGCATTCAGACATCACCCGAAGAATGGTGAGCAAGATAAAACCGGAGGAAGATCATGCGACAGACTGTTCAGACACGATCGTTTTCCCATCGTCACTCGCCATTGGCCAGCTGGCAGTCCGCCACGCATCTGGCTATTGCGGTTGCCGCCTTTGTTTTCGTCGGCGCTATCACACTCGGGATTTTCTGAGTTTCCTAGGGGCGAGCCTGCTCCGCATGAATTCGTCATCCTCGGGTCTGTCCCGAGGATGCAACCACGTTTCGCAAGTTTCAACGTCGCAGAGATGCTCGGGACACGTCCGAGCATGACGACCGGCAACTTTGTCCCGGTTCGGCTTTTACCTCACCGGCAGATAGGTTTCCGCCAGTTCCACCCAGAGGCTGGTGCCGATCGGCAAGGCATCGTCGTTGAAGTCGAAGCGCGGGTGGTGCAGCGACGGGTCGTTATCCGTCTTGGCCGTGCCTAAGAAAAAATAGCTGCCCGGGCGTTCCTGCAGCATATAGGCGAAATCCTCGGCGCCCATCATCGGGCGTTCGATCTCGGCGAGATTTTCGGCGCCGACCACCTTTTTCGCCAGTTCCCGGACGAAATCCGTTTCTGCCGTGTGGTTGACGGTTGCCTCGTAACCGCGGCTGTAGTCGACCGTGACCGTCATGCCGTAACTTGCTGCTTGTCCTTCGGCGATGCCTCGGATGCGGGTTTCCAAGAGATCGCGGACCTTCGGGTCGAAGGAGCGGATGGTGATCGCCATCTCGGCCCGTTCGGGAATGACATTGCTGGCAATGCCGGCATTAAAGGCGCCGACGGTGACCACCGCCTGATCGAGCGGGTGGACGTTGCGCGAGACGACGGTCTGCAGCGCCATGATGATGCTGGCTCCGGCGACGATCGGGTCGGACGCCGCCTGCGGTTCGGCGCCGTGGCCGCCGCGTCCGTTGACGGTGATGCGGCACTCGTCGACGGCGGCCATGACCGGGCCGTCCTTCACAAAAACCTTGCCGAAAGGCATGCCGGGATCATTGTGCAGGCCGAAGACGGCATCGCAAGGGAAGCGGGTAAACAGGCCTTCGTCGATCATGATCTTGGCGCCGCCGAAGTTTTCCTCGGCCGGCTGGAAGATCAGGTGGATGGTGCCATCGAAATTTTTCCGTTCGGCGAGGATTTTGGCGGCGCCCAGCAGCATGGCGGTGTGTCCGTCATGGCCGCAGGCATGCATCACGCCCTTGTTCTTGCTGGCATAATCCGCGCCCGTCTCCTCGGTGATCGGCAGGGCGTCGATATCGGCGCGGATGCCGACCGAGCGGTTGCCGGTGCCGTGGTGCAGGGTGGCGACGATGCCGGTTTTCGCCAGGCCGCGGGTGACCTCGTAACCGTATTCCTCAAGCTTTTCCGCGATGAAGTCCGACGTGTTGAATTCCGACAGGCCGAGTTCCGGGTTTTCATGCAGATGGCGGCGGATCGCGACGACCTCGGCCATGACGTTCGAGGTCATGTCGTTTGAAAATCGGAGCGCCATCCTGAAGCCTTTCGGTGGTTTTGTCAGCGGAAGGCGATGGTATAGCAGCCGATTGCCGACCCGCCAATGACGACCTTTTGCCTCAAAAAATCAAACGTTTGAATCCGTTCAGCCTTTATTCAGGCTGCTGCATTTAATGGTTTACGCTGTGTCAATCCGATTTGCGGCTGGCGATAGTTGATGTGTTTCGTTTGCAATATTGAAGCCGGCCTCTATCTCCAAACGCGCGGATTGCTCCGGATCCGGCCGTCATTCCCCAAATGGCAGCCAGGTTTTCCGGCGTAGGCCGAGCAATTGGCCGACAAACCCCGAATTTTCTAGCCAGAAGCGTGTCCATGTCCCCTGATACTTCGAAGCCAGACTCCTCGCGCGAAAAAGACGTCAAGCAGGTCGATCATAATGATTCGATCCGCGCGACCTATTTCACGGTAGAAGATCTGAGAGACTGCGGCCTGCAGCTCGGTCGCGGTGAGATCAATACGCTTCCGGGCATCATGCCCTTCGAGTTCTTCCAGCAGCATTCGGATAACGAGAAGGAAATCCTTCGCGTCTACCGGGCAGCCGCACTCGATGTCGATGCGGGGGCCTCGATCACGCCGGCGGCCGAATGGCTGCTCGACAATTATTACATCGTCGAGGAAGCGATCCAGGAAGTCCGCCGCGACTTCCCGAAAAAGTTCTTCAAGCAGCTGCCGAAGCGCGTCGTCGACGGGCAGAAGATCCCGCGCGTCCTTGCTCTTGCCTGGCTTTATGTCGCCCACACCCATTCAGGCGTGAACCGCGAGACGCTGGCCGCCATGGTCGAGGGTTTCCAGGAAAACGAACCGCTCGAAATCGGTGAACTCTGGGCGCTGCCGTCGTTCATCCGTTTCGTGCTGATCGAAAATCTCCGCCGGATCGCCACCCGCGTCGACCGCTCGCGCAACATGCGCAAGGCGGCAAACGACACTGCCGACGAGATCATCCGGTTGAACGACGAAACCGAAGGCATGAAGGTGCTTTCCGGCGTCGAGAATTTTGCGCGCGACAATACGTTTGCGGCGCAGTTCCTCTACCGGCTGCGCAATGCCTCGCAGGCTTCGGGTTATGCGACGGCCTGGCTCGAGCAGCGCCTTGCCGCCGCCGGCACCGATGTCGAGACGGTCACCCAGTCGGAACAGAGCCGTCTTTCGTCGGGCAACGTGACGATGGGCAATATCATCAAGAGCCTGCGTCTGATCATCGATACCGAATGGAGCGTCTGGTTCGAGGACGTTTCGCAGATCGACAAGCTGTTCCGTGAACATACCGATTACGAAGCGCTCGATTTCGGCTCGCGCAACACCTATCGCAACCGGATCGAAAAGCTGGCGCGCCTTTCCAAGCGCAGCGAGGCGGAAGTCACCCAGGCGGCGATCAAGCTTTCGACCGAGGCTGCGGCCAAGGATCCCGATGTGCGCGAGACCAATGTCGGCGCCTTCATCGTCGGGCGTCACCGCAAGGAGCTGGAGGCTGCCGTCGGTTACAGGCCGCCGATCGTGCAGCGGGCGGTGCGTGCCTATCGCAAGCTGAACTGGCTTGCGATTGCAGCACCGGTCATCCTGCTTACCGTGCTCGCCATGGCGATTGCCGGTTATTTCCTCGTGCAGGCGGCGATCCCGCTCGCCGTGGTCTTCCTGCTTCTTTTGATGCTGGCGCTGCCGGCGTCGGAAGGGGCGACCGGCCTGTTCAACACGGTTGCCACCTATTTCACCAAACCGGCACGTCTGACCGGCTACGAATTCAAGGAGGGTATTCCGGAAGAGGCAAAGACGCTGGTCGTCGTGCCCTGCCTGATTTCCAACCGCGACACGGTGGATGAGCTCGTCCGCAATCTCGAGGTCCATTATCTCGCCAACCCGAAGGGCGAGGTGTATTTCTCGCTGCTGTCGGACTGGCGCGATGCCAAGACCGAGCAGGACGAGGCCGATCTCGAAATTCTCGATTATGCCAAGCGCGAGGTCGCGGCCCTCAACGCCCGTTACAAGGGTGAATCCGTCAATGCCATCGAGGGCGATCGCTTCTACCTGCTGCATCGCCGCCGGCTCTACAATCCGAACGAAGGTGTTTGGATGGGCTGGGAGCGCAAGCGCGGCAAGCTGCACGAGCTGAACCTGCTTCTGCGCGGCGACCGCGACACGACCTATCTGCAGGGCGCCAACATGGTGCCGGCGAATGTCCAGTATGTGATGACGCTCGATGCCGATACCCGCCTCATCCGTGATGCAGCGACCAAACTCGTCGGCAAGATGCACCATCCGATCAACCGCCCGGTTCTTGATCCTGCGACCAATCAGGTGATCCGGGGTTACGGCCTGATGCAGCCGCGTGTCACCCCGTCACTCACGACCGGCACGGAAGCCTCGGTTTTCCAGCGCGTCTTCTCGGTCGGCCGCGGTCTCGACCCTTATGTCTTTGCCGTTTCCGACGTCTATCAGGATCTGACCGCCGAAGGTTCGTTTACCGGCAAGGGCCTTTATCACGTCGATGCCTTCGAGGCGTCGCTGAAGGGCCGGATCGAGGAAAACGCGGTTCTGTCCCATGACCTTCTCGAAGGATCCTTCGCGCGCTGCGCGCTGGTCACCGATGTCGAGCTGGTCGAGGATTACCCGACCCGTTACGAAGTCGAAGTGTCGCGCCAGCATCGCTGGGCGCGTGGCGACTGGCAGCTCCTGCCCTACATTCTCGATGCCAAGCGGGGTGTGACTGCGCTCGGCCGCTGGAAGATGCTCGACAACCTGCGCCGGTCGCTGACCCCGATCGCCTGGTTCTTCGCTTCGGTTCTCGGCTGGTATTCGATGGACCCGCTCGGTGCGCTGATCTGGCAGATCCTGCTGATCTTCTCGCTGTTCGTCGCTCCGACGATCTCGTTGCTCACCAATCTCCTGCCGCGGTCCAGCGACAATGTCGCCAAGGCGCATTTCTATTCCGTCTGGTCGGATGTGCGCTCAACCAATGCGCAAGTGGCGCTCCGGATCGTGTTCATTGCCGATTCCGCCTGCATCATGACGGATGCGATCACGCGTTCGCTTTATCGCCTGTTCGTTTCCCGCAAGCTGATGCTGGAATGGAAGACCGCTGCCTCGATCCAGTCGAGCGCGCAGGGCAGCCCGACCGATTATTACCGCGCCATGTGGCATGCGCCGGCCATCGCCGTACTCAGCATCCTTCTGGCCGCCATTCCGGGCGATAATGCCTTCCTCGTTGGCATTCCGTTTGCGATCCTGTGGATCTTCTCGCCGCTGGTTGCCTGGTATGTCAGCCAGTCGGCCGAGACGGAAGACAAGCTGTTCGTGCCGGAAAACGTTGCGGTCGAGCTGCGCAAGATCGCCCGCCGCACCTGGCGTTATTTCGAAATGTTCGTCACGCCGGAACATAGCTACCTGCCGCCGGACAACTATCAGGAAAAGCCCAATCCGTCCGTCGCCAAGCGGACCTCGCCGACCAATATCGGCGTCTATCTTCTGTCGACGATTTCGGCGCGCCATTTCGGCTGGATCAGCTTTGCCGAAACGGTGGAGCGGCTGGAACAGACGCTGGCTACCGTCGAAAAGGCGGAAAAGTTCCGCGGCCACATGTTCAACTGGTATCACATCGACACGATGAAGCCGTTGATGCCGCGCTATGTCTCGTCGGTCGATAGCGGCAACTTTGCCGGCCATCTGATTGCGATTTCGTCGGCCTGCCGCATCTGGGCGGAAGCGCCATCGGCGCATTTGCAGGGCAATCTCGACGGTATCGGCGACGTTGCCGGCATTCTCGGCGAAACGCTGAAGGCACTGCCCGACGACCGCAAGACCGTGCGTCCGCTGCGCCGTCGTCTGGAAGAACGGATTATCGGCTTTGCCAATGCGTTGGCCGCCGTCAAGCGCGAGCATGAATTCGCCTCGATCCGGATCATCAACCTGTCGGTTCTTGCCCGCGATATCCAGAAGCTTTCGGCCAATCTCGACCACGAATTGCGGTCGGCGCAGAGCGAGGAAGTCACCAAATGGGCGGCGTCGCTGGTTGCCGTCTGCGAGGCGCATATCGCCGATACGACGCTCGACAATGCCAATGTCGAAGACCTGCGCGATCGTCTTGCCGTGCTGCGTGACAAGTCGCGCAAGATCTCGCTCGACATGAATTTCAAGTTCCTGTTCCGCAAGGATCGTCGCCTTCTGTCGATCGGCTACCGGGTGGAAAGCAACGAGGTCGACGAGGCCTGCTATGACCTTCTCGCCTCGGAAGCGCGCCTGACCAGCCTGTTCGGCATCGCCAAGGGCGACCTGCCCAACGAGCACTGGTACAAGCTCGGCCGCCATGTCGTGCCGATCGGTGCGCGTGGTGCGCTGGTTTCCTGGTCGGGCTCGATGTTCGAATATCTGATGCCGCCGCTCGTCATGCAGGAGCGTCAGGGCGGTATCCTCAACCAGACCAACAACCTGATCGTCAAGGAACAGATGAACCACGGCCGCCGTCTCGGCACGCCATGGGGCATTTCGGAAGCCGCGTTCAACGCGCTCGACCATCAGATGCATTACCAGTACACGAACTTTGGTGTGCCGACGCTTGGCCTGAAGCGTGGTCTCGGCCAGAATGCCGTCATTGCGCCTTACGCCTCGATCCTTGCCAGCCAGTATGATCCGATCGCGGCTGTCGAAAACCTTGCCGAACTGCGGTCTCTCGGTGCGCTCGGCATCTATGGTTTCCATGACGCCGTCGATTTCACCCCGACCCGCGTGCCGGAAGGCAAGCGCTGCGCCGTCGTCTACAACTATTATGCCCACCATCACGGCATGTCGGTTGCAGCCGTTGCCAACGTCGTCATGAACGGCCTGCTGCGCGAACTCTTCCATGCCGATCCGCTGATCGAGGCGGCCGAGCTGCTGCTGCAGGAAAAGGCACCGCGCGACATTCCTGTCATGAGCGCCAAGCACGAGGAAAAGCCGGGTACCGGCGGCGGCGAGCTGCTGCGTCCGGAAATCCGCACGATCAACAACCCGGCGACCAAGGACCGCGAACTGGTTCTCCTGTCCAACAGCCATTATTCGCTGATGATGACGGCGACCGGTTCCGGTTATGCCCGCTGGAACGGCCTTTCGGTGTCCCGCTGGAAGCCCGATCCGACCGAAGACCGCTGGGGCCAGTTCATCTTCCTGCGCGACCCGGCAACAAACGACTGGTGGTCGACGACGACCGAACCGCGACGTGCGGAAGGCGAGCAGTCCAAGGTGGTGTTCGGCGACGACAAGGCCGAGTTCCACAAGACGGTCGGTGAGCTGACCAGCACCGTGGAAGTCATCGTCGGCACTGAACATGATGCCGAAGGCCGTCGCGTCACCCTGCTCAACATGGGCGACGAGGACCGCTTCATCGAAGTGACCTCCTATATGGAGCCGGTGCTTGCCGGTGACGAAGGCGATAACGGCCATCCGCTGTTCTCGCGCATGTTCATCAACACCGAGATCGGCAAGCGCGGCGACGTGATCCGCGCCTGGCGCAACAAGCGCGAACACAGCGATCCGGACGTCTTCGTGGCGCATCTTGCCGCCGACAATGCCGGTTCGTCGCGTCCGACCGAATATGAGACCGACCGCCGCAAGTTCCTCGGCCGCGGCCGTACGCTGTCTGAGGCTGCCGCCTTCGATCCGGGTGCGACGCTGTCGAACACGGACGGATTCACGCTCGATCCGGTTTTGTCGTTGCGCCGCACTGTTCGCGTTCCGGCCGGCAAGAAGGTCAGCGTGATCTTCTGGACGATCGCCGCTTCCAAGCGCGAGGACCTTGACAAGGCGGTGGAACATTACCGCCACGTCGAAACCTTCCAGAATGAGATGACCCAGGCCTGGACCCGCACCCAGATGCAGATGCGCCATCTCGGCGTCACCTCGCAGGATGCGGCGGCCTTCCAGCATCTCGCCCGTTATCTCGTCTATCCGGACATGCAGTTGCGCGCCGACCAGCAGACGCTGCAGTCGGGTTCGCAGCCGCAATCCGGCCTTTGGAAGTCGGCCGTCTCGGGCGACCTGCCGATCTTCACGCTCCGGATCAATGACGAGGCCGACCTGCCTGTCGCCAAGGAAGCGATCCTGGCGCAGCAATATCTGCGTTCGCGCGGTGTCGTCTCCGATCTCGTCATCTTCAACGAGCGGGCGGCCGAAGACACGCAGGACATGCAGCAGTCGATCGAGCAGATGGCGACCCGCATGGGTCAGGAAGGCGGGCGTACGCATGTGTTCACGCTGCGCCGTGACTTGCTCGAAGATGCCGGCTCCGACGGGCTGATCGCCGCTTCGCGCGTCGTTCTGCATGCCCGCAACGGCCAGATGGCCGACCAGCTGAACCGTACCAGCACGATCTTTGCGCCGTCGACGGAACAGCAGATTGAGGCCGATCGCCGTCCGTTGCTCAATGGCGAGATCTTTGCCCGATCCGAGGTTCAGGCCGAAGCTCCCGAAGGGCTCGATTTCTGGAACGGCATCGGCGGCTTCTCGGAAGAGGGCAACGAATATGTGGTTCACCTTGCCGGTGGCCAGTCGACGCCGCATCCGTGGATCAACGTCATCTCCAACGACAATTTCGGCTTCCACGTTTCGGCCGAAGGCTGCGGTTTCACCTGGGCGGAAAATTCCCGCGACTATCAGCTGACGCCATGGACCAACGATCTCGTCATCAACCGTCCGGGCGAAGGTTTCTATGTCACTGACGCCGAGACGGCCAAGGTCTACACGCCGTTCGCCGCGCTTTCGCGTCGTCCGGAGGTGATGTTTGAGGCCCGTCACGGTCTCGGCTACTCGGTCTTTTCGAGCGAGGAAGATGGTCTTGCGCTGGAAGTGACGCAGACGGTCGATCGTGTCCGTCATGCCAAGTTCTCGCGCATCAAGCTGAAGAATTCCGGTTCTTCCGCCCGCAAGCTGAAGCTTTACGGTTATGTCGAGTGGCTGCTCGGCTCCAACCCGCAGCGCACCGTGCCCTTCATCCTGCCGAAGCGGGACGAGGCGACCGGTTCGCTGATCGCCACCAACCCGTTCAGCATCAACTTTGCCCGCCATGCCTTCCTCGGCATGAGCGAGATGCCGTCGGGCTTCACCGTCAGCCGTCGCGAATTCATCGGCCGGTTCGGTTCGGTGCAGATGCCGGCAGCGGTGATGGCCGGTTCTGCTCTCAGCGGTTCGCTCGATCTCGATGGCGATCCGTGTGCGGCACTTGCCTATGATATCGAGCTTGCCGCGGGTGAGGAAACGGAAGTCACCTTCTTCATCGGTGATGCGAAGACGCAGGAAGAGGCATCGGCACTTGCGGTCGAGCTGAAGACTGTCGATTTCGACAGGGCGCTTGCGGAAAATCGCGCCTTCTGGAGCGAGTTTACCGGTCGGGTGAAAATCTCGACGCCGGACAAGGCGCTCAACAACATGGTCAACCACTGGCTGCCCTATCAGGCACTCGGCTGCCGCATCATGGCCCGTTCCGCCTTCTACCAGGCATCCGGTGCCTTCGGCTTCCGCGACCAGTTGCAGGATACGCTGGCCTTCCTGGTTCAGGAACCGTCGCTTGCCCGCCGCCAAATCATCAATGCCGCCTCGCGTCAGTTCAAGGAAGGCGACGTGATGCATTGGTGGCTGCCGCATAACGGCTCGGGCGTGCGCACGACGATCTCCGACGACGTGGTCTGGCTCGCCTATGGCATCAACCAATATGTGTCGGTGACCGGCGACGAAACGCTGCTTGAGGAAAAGCTGCCGTTCCTGTCTGGCCCGATCCTCGAAAAGACCAAGCACGACGCCTTCATCCAGCCGGAAGTGACCGACGAGATCGGTACGCTTTACGAACATGCGGCGCGTGCGCTCGATCTTGCGATCGACCGGACCGGCGACATGGGCCTGCCGTTGATGCTCGGCGGCGACTGGAACGACGGCATGAACCGCGTCGGCGTCAACGGCCGCGGCATGAGCGTATGGCTCGGCTGGTTCCTGGCGGCAGCACTTCGCGACTTCATTCCCTACGCCGAAGAGCGCAAGGACAAGAAGCGTGCGGATCGCTGGCGCAAACATATCGAGACGCTGAAGGAAGCGCTCGAAACGGACGGCTGGGACGGCACCTATTATCGCCGCGGTTATTTCGACGACGGCTCGCCGCTCGGTTCTGCCAAGAGTGACGAATGCCGCATCGATTCCCTTGGCCAGTCGTGGAGCGTGCTCTCTGACTACGGCCGGATGGACCGTCGCGACCAGGCGATGGATGCGGTGATGAGCCAGCTGGTGGACGAGGAGACAGGCATCATCCGCCTGTTCACCCCGCCATTCGAAAAGACCCGCCGCGATCCGGGCTATATCAAGTCCTATCCGCCGGGCGTGCGCGAAAACGGCGGCCAGTATACCCATGCGTCGATCTGGGTAGTTCTGGCACTGGCGAAGATGAAGCGCAGCGACGATGCGTGGAAATGCTTCCAGCTCATCAACCCGATCAACCACTCGCTCGACCGCGATGCGGCCGACAAGTACCGGGTCGAACCCTATGTGGTGGCCGCCGACATCTATGGTGCCGGCGACTATCAGGGCCGCGGCGGCTGGACCTGGTATACGGGTTCTGCCGGCTGGCTTTATCGCGCGGCGATCGAGGGCATTCTGGGCATCAAGCGCAACGGCACGCATCTCACCGTCGATCCGTCGCTGCCGACCGGCTGGGACGGGTTCGAAGCCGAGATCACGATCGAGGGCACGGCCCACAAGATCAAGGTCGAGGCCGGCACGGTAACGGTGGATGGCAAGGCTGCGGCCAAGGACAATGATTTTCTGTTGTCGTCCAAATAAGGCTTAAACGCCAAACGATCATCCGACATGGCATCGCCCCGGAAACCAGAACGGTTTTCGGGGCGATGCTTTTCTACGTCGGCATGATTGTCGTCTCCCTTGAAAAGGACAGCACGATCGTCCGCGACGGGCGATCCCGTCACGGCCGTTTCCGAAGGGGAGGCGGGCAGTGTGATAATGGGTGGTGTGGGTGTCAGGCATTCTGCCCGCCCGATCGTTCGGCGTTCCGAAGGTCTGGCGGAGGATGTGGACCCCGCTTTCCCTTCCGGTGGAGGATTTGCCCTGACGGCTGGTCCTCCACGCCTTACAACCATCACCGTGCGCCGGATCTTCTTCCGTAGGTGTCCGGTTCGCGACCCGGCCCCCTGCTCGATGACGGGATCAGGTTACGCCGGGTTGCTGGGGGCGGGGATGAAGGAGGATGGAGTTTTTAGGCAAGGTGTTGATTGGGAGAGGTGTTTTGTGCGGCGTGGGGTGATTTTATCCCCGTCATCAGTGCTGTTTCGCGGGCAATCGTCCTGTCGGCGTCATCCTCGGCCTTGTGCCGGCCATAACGGCGGAGGGAATGTCGCCCGACTTGAAAAGAAAAAGGCCTGAAGCTGTTCAAGCTGCAGGCCTCTGCCTATCGGTGATAACGCAAGGTCACGCCGGGCTCGGCGAAGCTTCCGGCTTCTTGCCCTTCTTCGCAGCATCGTCGTCTTCGCTGTCATCGAGCAGACCGCTGGTCCTGAGCAATGAAGCGAAGCGGCCACCGAGATGGCTGAGTTCGTCATAGCTGCCCATTTCGGCGATGCGACCGGCCTCGAGGAAAATCACCTGGTTGGCATCGCGTACGGTCGACAGGCGGTGAGCGATGATGAACGTCGTGCGGTCCTGGCGCAGCTTGTCGATCGCCACCTTCACCCGTGCCTCGGTTTCGACGTCGAGCGCGCTTGTCGCCTCGTCGAGAACCAGGATCGGGGCGTTCTTCAATATGGCGCGGGCGATGGCGATACGCTGGCGCTCGCCGCCCGAGAGCCGGTTGCCACGTTCGCCGACCGGCGTTTCGTAACCATTGAGGCGGGTTTCGATGAATTCGGTGGCCGCGGCCGCCTGTGCCGCCTTGATGATGTCGTCGTCGGTGGCACCTTCGCGGCCGAGGCCGATATTTTCGCTGATCGAGCGGTTCAAGAGACCGGCATCCTGGAAAACGGTGGCGATCTGCTGGCGCAGCGATTTGCGCGTGACGGTCGAGATATCGATGCCGTCGATCAGGATCTGGCCCTTTTGCGGATCGTAGACCCGCTGCAGCAGATTGATCAGCGTCGTCTTGCCGGCACCTGTCGGGCCGACGATCGCAACCGTCTCGCCAGCCTTGGCGATGAACGAAATGTCGTGCACGCCCTGTTTGGTGTTGGCAAAGCCGAAGGAGACGTTGCGGAATTCGACCTCGCCGCTCGCGTCGCGCAATTCGCCGGCATCGGCAGGTTCGGTGCGGTCGTCGACGGAATCCTCGAGGATGAAGAAATCCTCGAGCTTGGCACGTGCCTCGAAGATCTGCGTGGCGAACTGGCGCAGCAGATCGAGGCGGGAAATCAGAAGGTTGGCGAAACCGATGAAGGCAACGACATCGCCAACGCGGATTTCGCCGCGCTGCACGAGCATGGTGCCGATGACGAGGATGACGCCCATCGAGACCGTCGAGGCGGTGCGGTTGAGACCGCCCGCCAGAGCCCACCAGTCGAGAACCGGGTATTGAGCCTCAAGCAGGTCCTTCGTGTAGGATTTCAGTGCCTGGGTCTCGGCCTCGATGCGGTTATAACTATGCAGCACGGAGACGTTGCTGATCGAATCGCTGACATGCGAGAAGACCTGGTGATAGTGGCTCTCAACCGATGCCTGGCCTTCCTTGGTGCGTTTCATCACCGCAACGCCGATCACCCAGTAGAAGATGCTGAGCAGAAGAAGCACGATGCTGAGGCGCCAGTCCATGGAAATGGCCGTCGGTATCAGCAGCAATAACGCGACACCGGTTGCCAGATGGGTACGCATGAACTCGAGCCAGAGGCCGAACAGGCTCTCCGAGGCGCGCAGCAATGTATGCAGTGCATTCGACGTGCCGCGCTGGTGATGCCAGGAGAGCGGCATCGAGATGATGCGGCCGAATGCCTCCGTCAGCAACGAGGCTCTGCGTCCGTGGGCAAGCCGATCCGCCTCACGCGCAACAAGAACGTAAGCTATGGTGTTGAAAACGCCGAAGCCAGCCCATAGCATCAGGACGTGGGTCACTGCCCCACCTGACGATATCGCATCGATGATCCAGCCGAACAGGATCGGCTCCGCGATTGTGATGACGGCCAGAACGACGTTGGCAACGACAATGGCGGCCACCCGCCACTTGTTTTTGGCAAGGTATCCGAGTGCCCGTGCGTAAACTTGAAATAGTGTCAAACCGCTCAACCTCTTCCGTCATCATCACCCTTATCTGGGTAGATGAGCTTTATGGACAATAGAGGGCGATTCCAAGCCTTTATACCGGCGTCGATTGTGCCATGATGGTGGCTGGTGTAGAAAGTCATCGATGCACGTATTCGTAGTTAATTGCGTTAGGACATTGCTAGATTTGGCTGTTCCGTTTCAATGAATGCTAACCGCCGGTGTTAATAATGCAGGCGATTGCGAAATGAAAAATTTAAGCTAGCCGACTCAGGCTCGGGGGCAGTGTTGAATATTACCTTGATTGTCGAGTTCCTGGTGTTGCTTCAAGAAGCGAAAACCCCGGAACAGGCGGCCGCCAGGTTGGAAAGCCTCGTCAGCTCCTATAATTTTGATTTTTATGCGGTGGTCATCCAGCCATTGCCGCAGCTGAACCTGCAACGATCGGTGCTTTCCGCACGCTGGCCGGAAGGTTGGACCGAGGTCTATTCGCAGCGAAAATATTCGCTGATCGACCCGACCTTGCGATGGCTTCGCACGGCGCAGCGCCCGTTCCGCTGGAAGGATGCGCTGCTGACCCTGAAGGCCGACCCGCATCGCCAGCGGATGAAACGCATGACGCAGGAAGCGGCGCGGCACGGGCTTCACGATGGTTATCTGTTTCCCATCCATGGCCGCACCGGTCTGCTCGGAAGCCTTGCGGTCGGCGGCCAGCCGGTCGATCTGTCGCCGGCCGAACTGAATGTGTTCGATGCTGCCGCCAAGGCCGTGTTCTGGAAGCTTCTCGAACTTGGTCATCTGGCCGAGGTGTTCGAGAACCCGGCGACGGTCGATATCCAGCTAACGCGGCGCGAGATGGAGGTGACGCTTCTGCTCGCCAACGGGTTGACCTCCAACGAGATCGCCAAGCAGCTGGATATTTCCAGCCACACGGTCGACTGGTACATCAATGGCTTGCACGAAAAACTCGGTGCCAGCAACCGTCAGCATCTGATCGCTCTCGCATTCAGGCTGGCGCTGATTTCCTGATTTCTTTTCCGGGTGCGGCCATATCCCTCCGCATTCGCCGAACTTTATACTTGCGTAATTTCAGGGATATTGATCTCTTTGCAGCGCAATATTTTGACAGTGGGCCGGGGAGGCTGTGTTGCCGATATCGAAAATTCTCGTTGCCAACCGATCCGAAATCGCGATCCGCGTTTTCCGCGCCGCCAATGAGCTGGGGATCAAGACGGTCGCCATCTGGGCCGAGGAAGACAAGCTCTCGCTGCATCGTTTCAAGGCCGACGAAAGTTATCAGGTCGGGCGCGGGCCGCATCTGAAAAAGGATCTCGGGCCGATCGAAAGCTACCTGTCGATCCCGGAAGTGATCCGGGTCGCCAAGCTTTCCGGCGCCGATGCCATCCATCCCGGTTATGGCCTGTTGTCCGAGAGCCCAGAATTCGTCGATGCCTGCGATGAGGCCGGTATCATCTTCATCGGCCCACGGCCCGACACGATGCGCCAGCTCGGCAACAAGGTGGCTGCCCGCAATCTGGCGATCTCCGTCGATGTGCCGGTGGTGCCAGCAACCGGGCCGCTTCCCGAAGACATGACGGAAGTGGCGCGATTGGCCGAGGAGATCGGTTATCCGGTGATGCTCAAGGCCTCCTGGGGCGGCGGCGGCCGCGGCATGCGCGCCATCCGTGATCCGAAGGATCTCGCCCGCGAGGTGGTCGAGGCCAAGCGCGAGGCGATGGCCGCGTTCGGCAAGGACGAGGTCTATTTTGAAAAGCTGGTCGAGCGGGCCCGTCACGTCGAAAGTCAGGTTCTGGGCGATACGCACGGCAATGTCGTGCATCTGTTCGAGCGTGACTGCTCGATCCAGCGGCGCAACCAGAAGGTCGTCGAGCGGGCGCCGGCGCCTTATCTCTCAGAAGCGCAGCGGGCCGAGCTTGCCAATTATTCGCTGAAGATCGCCAAGGCGACGAATTATATCGGCGCCGGCACAGTTGAATATCTGATGGATGCCGATACCGGCAAATTCTACTTCATCGAGGTCAATCCGCGCATCCAGGTCGAGCATACGGTGACCGAGGTCGTTACCGGCATCGATATCGTCAAGGCGCAGATCCACATTCTCGAAGGGTTCGCGATCGGCACGCCGGGTTCGGGTGTGCCCGCGCAGGAGAATATCCGCCTCAACGGCCATGCCCTGCAGTGCCGCATCACGACGGAAGATCCGGAGCACAATTTCATTCCTGACTATGGCCGCATTACCGCCTATCGTTCGGCTGCCGGTTTCGGCATCCGTCTCGATGGCGGCACGGCCTATACGGGTGCGATCATCACCCGTTATTACGATCCGCTGCTGGTCAAGGTGACGGCTTCCGGTTCAACGCCTCAGGAAGCGATCAGCCGCATGGACCGGGCGCTGCGTGAATTCCGTATCCGCGGGGTGGCCACCAACCTTACCTTCCTCGAAGCGATCATCGGGCATCAGAAATTCCGCGACAACACCTATACGACGCGGTTCATCGACACGACGCCGGAACTGTTCGAGCAGGTGAAGCGTGCCGACCGCGCGACCAAGCTGCTCACCTATCTCGCCGACGTGACGGTCAACGGCCATCCCGAAACCAAGGGCCGGCCGGTGCCGTCGGACAAGGTGGCGAAGCCGGTCCTGCCGTTCATCGAGGGCGCAATCCCGGCCGGCACCAAGCAGAAGCTCGACGAGCTCGGCCCGACAAAATTTGCCGAATGGATGCGTGGCGAAAGCCGGGCGCTGATCACCGACACGACGATGCGCGACGGGCATCAATCGCTGCTTGCCACCCGCATGCGCACCCATGACATTGCGCGGGTTGCCGGCGTTTATGCCCGGGCGCTGCCAAACCTGTTTTCGCTGGAATGCTGGGGTGGCGCGACATTCGACGTCTCGATGCGCTTCCTCACCGAGGACCCGTGGGAGCGGCTGGCGCTGATCCGCGAGGCGGCACCGAACATCCTGCTGCAGATGCTTTTGCGCGGGGCGAACGGCGTCGGCTATAAGAATTATCCCGACAATGTGGTCAAATATTTCGTCGCCCAGGCCGCCAAGGGCGGCATCGATGTGTTCCGCGTGTTCGACTGCCTCAACTGGGTCGACAACATGCGCGTGTCGATGGATGCGGTGAACGAAGAGGGCAAGCTCTGCGAGGCGGCGATCTGCTATACGGGCGATCTCGGCAATGCGGCGCGGCCGAAATACGACCTCAAATATTATGTCGGCCTGGCGCAGGAACTGGAAAAGGCCGGCGCCCATATCATTGCGCTGAAGGACATGGCGGGCCTGCTGAAGCCGGCTGCGGCACGGGTGCTGTTCAAGGCGCTGCGCGAAGAAACCTCGCTGCCAATCCATTTCCACACGCATGACACGTCGGGCATTTCGGCAGCCACCGTGCTTGCGGCGGTCGATGCCGGTGTCGATGTGGTCGATGCTGCGATGGATGCGTTTTCCGGCAACACGTCGCAGCCCTGCCTCGGCTCGATCGTCGAAGCACTTGCCGGTTCCGAGCGGGATAGCGGTCTCGATCCGGAATGGATCAGAAAAATCTCGTTCTACTGGGAGGCGGTGCGCAACCAGTATGCAGCCTTCGAAAGCGACCTCAAGGGACCGGCGTCGGAAGTCTATCTGCATGAAATGCCGGGCGGCCAGTTCACCAACCTGAAGGAACAGGCGCGATCTCTGGGGCTCGATACCAAGTGGCACAAGGTGGCGCAGACCTATGCCGACGTGAACCAGATGTTCGGCGATATCGTCAAGGTGACGCCTTCCTCCAAGGTGGTCGGCGACATGGCGCTGATGATGGTCAGCCAGGACCTGACCGTCGAGGATGTCGAGAACCCGGACAAGGATATCGCCTTCCCGGATTCCGTCGTGTCGATGCTCAAGGGCGATCTCGGCCAGCCTCCGGGCGGATGGCCGGAAGCCATCCAGAAAAAGGCGTTGAAGGGCGACAAGCCTTATACGGCGGTTCCCGGTTCGCTTCTCGCTCCGGCCGATCTTTCCAAGGAGCGCAAGGATATCGAGGAGAAGATCGGTCGCAAGGTCGATGACTTCGAGTTCGCCTCGTATCTGATGTATCCGAAAGTGTTCACCGATTTCGCTTTGGCGTCCGAGACCTATGGTCCGGTGTCCGTGTTGCCGACACCCACCTATTTTTATGGGCTGGCCGATGGCGAGGAAATGTTTGCCGATATCGAACGCGGCAAGACGCTGGTCATCGTCAACCAGGCGATGAGTGCCGCGGATGCGCAGGGCATGGTGACGGTGTTCTTCGAACTGAACGGACAGCCGCGCCGCATCAAGGTGCCGGATCGCAACCGGGCGGCATCGAGTGCCGTGCGCCGCAAGGCAGAAACCGGCAATGCCGCGCATCTCGGCGCGCCGATGCCGGGCGTGATCTCGACCGTCGCGGTGGCGTCCGGCCAATCGGTCAAGGCCGGCGACGTGCTGCTGTCGATCGAGGCGATGAAGATGGAAACGGCGCTGCATGCCGAAAAGGACGGCGTGATCGCCGAAGTTCTGGTGAAGGCCGGCGACCAGATCGACGCCAAGGATCTGCTGATCGTCTACGGCAGCTGATCGTGATTTACGACGGGCGTCTTCAGGCGCCCGTCACGTCTTCTTTCGAGGCATTTTCCGGCCGGGCGAGGCGGTAGCGCCTTGCCGCCAGCCTTTCGGTCGAGACGATCAGCAGGCCGGCACAGAAGATCAAGCCAGCGCCGAGCGCCACATTGCTTGCCGGAATATCCTGCCAGATGACATAGCCGAGCAGGAAGGCCCAGATCAGCGACGAATATTCGAAGGGTGCAAGAACCGAGACCGGGGCGCGGCGCATGGCCTCGAACAGGCTTGCCTGGGCGCCACCGCCCAGCATGCCGACAAGGATGAGCAGGGCGGCGCTTTTCAAGGTCACCGGCTGCCAGTTCAGATAGGCCATGGTGCAGGTGAGCAGCACGAAGAAACCGTTGGTCAGGGCCATCTGCACCAGCGTCTTCTCATGCATCGCCGTCTTGCGCAGGAGCACGCTTGCACTGGCCCAGAGGATGGCGGCAAGAAGCGCCAGTCCGACCGGCAGCGAGATTGCCAGCCCGACCGGATTGCTGGCGACGATGACGCCGACGAAACCGAGGATGATCGCCGCCCAGCGCGCTGTCGGCACCTTTTCGCCGAGAAGCGGGATGGCGAGCAGGGTGGAGACGATCGGGGCTGCATAATAGATCGTCGTCAGTTCGGCGAGTTGCAGGGATTTCGCCGCGGTGTAATAGGCAAGCCAGGCAGTCAGCAGGAAAAGACTGCGGACGGCCATCGACCTGATAATCGGCGACGTGATCAACCGGCCGGCAAAGCCGCGCCCGCCGATCACCATGCAGGCGGCAAAAATGACGAGGCTGCGGAAGAAGAGGATCTGCCAGACGCTGACATCGGTGACGAGCAGCTTGATCACCGCATCATGCAGGGTGAACAGGAAATAGGATGCGCTGACGAAAAGGATGCCGCTGGCAGTGCTGGTTTTCAAGGGTGTCACGCCGGATCTTGGCGCCTCAGGACGATTGTTGGGCTCACGCTCTACGTGATTTCCGCACAATTGCAATCGGCTTCGTCATCGCCATGACATCGTTCATCCGCATTGGCTGAGATGAACAAGGCACATAAATCGTGACGGCGATGAAAGCAGCGCCAGATTGCAATCTAAATCGATTGAAATAAGTTGCGCCGATCTGGAGGATCCATGGATACCATCTCGTTGAACACGGCCACGAGGACAAGGCCGCCGATGCTGACCCGGGAGAGGGCAGGTGTCGCGCTGCTGTTTCTGATGAATGGCTTCCTGATCGGCGCCTGGGCGCCGAAGATCCCGGAATTCGCATCGCGTCTTGCCTTGAGCGAAAAATCGCTCGGCCTGATGATTCTCGTTTTCGGTCTCGGCTCGATCGTGCTGATGCCGATCGCGGGCAGCCAGATCGCCCGGTTCGGCTCCAACCGTGTATCGAAATTCACCGCCGTGCTTTTGACGCCGATGCTTTTGATCCTGTCGCTGACGGGCGAGATCTGGAGCGCTGCGATCGCGATCTTCTTCTTCGGCGGTCTGTTCGGGGCAATGGACGTGGCGATGAACGCCAATGCGGTCGCCACCGAAAAACACATGCGCCGGGCGATCATGTCGTCCTGCCACGCCTTCTGGAGCCTTGGCGGGCTTCTCGGTTCCTCCACCGGCGGTTTCCTGATGCAGTGGCTCGGGGTTATGCCGCATGTTCTGGTCGTCACGCTGCTTGCGGCGGTGATGTTGGCCGTTGCCTGGCCGATCGTGCTGCATGATGCGCCGCATCCGGACGAACACAAGGATGGCGCCAAAAGCCGGCTGCCGATGTCGCCTCTGCCCTGGCTGATCGGCCTCGTCGCGCTGTTCTGCATGATACCGGAGGGCGCAATCCTCGACTGGGGCGCGCTTTATATGCGCAACGAGCTTGGCGCCTCGGTTGCGCTGTCCGGTTTCGCCTTTGCCGGGTTTTCCTTCACCATGGCGGTGATGCGGTTTGCCGGAGACCTGATCCGCGACCGGCTGGGTGCCGTCATGACGCTCAGAATCTGCGGGGCGATTGCGATCTGCGGTCTGGCGATCATCGGGTCGGCGCCGAATACCACGGTTGCCATTGCCGGCTTCGCGCTGGCCGGGATCGGCATTTCCAATATGGTGCCGATCGTGTTTTCGGCGGCCGGCAATCTGCCGGGCATGGCCGCCGGTGTCGGGTTGTCTGTGGTCACGACGATGGGTTACTCCGGCATTCTGGTGGCGCCGTCGGTGATCGGCTTTATTGCCGAACATACGGGACTTGGGCGGATATTCCTTGCGTTGTCGGGTTTTCTCGTCGTCGTGCTTCTGGTCTCGAAGCTTGCCCGGCATGCGGATGGTGCGCACCATTGAGGGGAATCGATTGTTGGTGACGGTCTGTCGCAAAACTGCCTCAGGTGGATGGTTGACAAGCGGCAATGCATACGCCACCTGAAATGCAACTCCGCTTGAAGGTACCGAGAAGCGACCATGACCTCACCGATTGACTTTGATCCCAAGCCGCGCCGTCAGACCGTTGCGGTCGATGTGGGTGGTGTCATTGTCGGTGGTGGTGCGCCGGTTGTCGTGCAGTCGATGACCAATACGGATACGGCCGATATCGACGGGACGGTGGCGCAGGTCGCGGCGCTCTACAAGTCCGGTTCGGAACTGGTGCGGATCACGGTGGATCGTGATGAAAGTGCCGCTGCCGTGCCGAAGATCCGCGAGCGCTTGCTTCGCCTCGGCATGGATGTGCCGCTGATCGGCGATTTCCATTATATCGGCCACAAGCTGCTTGCCGATCACCCGGCCTGCGCCGAAGCCTTGGCGAAATACCGCATCAATCCGGGCAATGTCGGCTTCAAGGACAAGAAGGACAAGCAGTTCGGCGACATCATCGAGATGGCGATCCGCTACGACAAGCCGGTGCGTATCGGCGTCAACTGGGGCTCGCTCGATCAGGATCTGCTGACGACGCTGATGGACCGTAATGCCGAGGCCGGTTCGCCGCTTTCTGCGCGTCAGGTCATGCATGAGGCGATCGTCCAGTCGGCGCTGATTTCCGCCGAGCTTGCCGAAAGTATCGGCCTGCCGCGCAACCGGATCATTTTGTCGGCCAAGGTCAGCCAGGTGCAGGACCTGATCGCCTGTTATTCGATGCTGGCCGAACGCTCCAACCATGCGCTGCATCTGGGCCTGACCGAGGCCGGCATGGGGTCGAAGGGCATCGTCGCTTCGTCGGCTGCCATGGGTTACGTGCTGCAGCACGGGATCGGCGATACGATCCGCGTGTCCCTGACGCCGGAGCCGAATGGCGATCGGACGAAAGAAGTGCAGGTGGCCCAGGAAATCCTGCAGGTCATGGGTTTTCGCCAGTTCATTCCGGTGGTTGCCGCGTGTCCGGGCTGCGGTCGCACGACGTCTACCGTGTTCCAGGAACTCGCCCAGAAGATCCAGGCCGATATCCGCAAGAACATGCCGGTCTGGCGGGAAAAATATCCGGGCGTGGAAGCGCTCAACGTCGCGGTGATGGGCTGCATCGTCAACGGGCCGGGCGAAAGCAAACATGCCGATATCGGCATTTCGCTGCCGGGCACGGGCGAAACGCCGTCCGCCCCGATCTTCATCGACGGCAAGAAGGCGATGACGCTGAAAGGCCCGAATATCGCCGGCGATTTCGAAAAGCTCGTCATCGACTATATCGAAAACCGTTTCGGCCAGAACCGGACGGCCGCCGAATAATCCCCATTATCGGTTTGTCCGAGGGTGGAGGCGTCAGGCCTCCGCCAGCGCCTTTGCGAGCATTGCCTGGGCCGACCAGCGCACGACCTTTTCCGCCCTTTCGATATCCATGGCGCAGACATCGCGCAGCACGACGATTGCCTCGATGCCGGTGAGCAGCGACAGGCCGGCGAGCAGATCGTCGTAGGCCGGTTTCGATAACTTGGCCTCGATCGGCTGCAAGGCTTCGGCGAGCCATGGCAGACGGCGGCCGGTGCGGGGGATCCGGTCATTGGTGGCGGCTGCCGCCAGAAAGGCGCGAAAGACGCTTTCGTTTTCCGCCACCATCCGAAAAATCTGGCCGACCATGTCGTCGAGACGCTGTTCGACCGTGCCGCCTTTGGCGATCTCTTCCGACAGATGCACCTGTTCCGCCACCGCATCCAGCGCCGCCTCGCGCAGCATGTCGTCCGGCTTGGAGAAATAGCGATAGGCGGTGGCGCGGGAAATTCCCGATGCATCGGCCACGTCTGCCACCGAAAAGGACACGCCTTCCTTGATCATCTTGCGGGCGGTTCTCAGAAGTTCGGTTCGCGTTCTCTTCTTCTGGTTGATTCTTTCGAACTTGGTTTCGCGTAATACTTGACCGGTCATCGCATTTCCTTTATGAGAAATTCGTCTCATTAAGAGGCGATCGTATCACAAATCCAGAAGAGGACAAGACGACGATGACCGCAAAGGTCAATTCCCACGACCAAGGACCGATGACGGTCCATTTTCTCGGCAACCTGCTGACCTTCCATATCCGCAGTGCGGTGACGGGTGACAAGTTCACCCTGATCGAGAACCGCACGGCACCGGGTCAAGGCGCGCCGATGCACCGGCAGGCGGATGACGAGGCCTTTTATGTGCTGGAAGGCCAGTACGAGTTCTTTCTCGATGGTGCCTGGCATCTGAAGGGACCGGGCGAAGCCCTGCATATCGTGCCCGGCACGGTGCATGCTTTCCGCAACCCCGGAAAAACCGATGCGCGGATGCTGATCATCAACTCGCCGGGCAGCGCGCATGAGGCGTTTTTCGTCGATGTCGGCGAGAAGACCGCGCTTCACCAGACAAGCTTTCCGCCGATGACGGCGCCGGACGTGCCGGCCATCGTTGCCAGCGGTTTGCGCAACCAGATCGAAATCCTGCCGCCCGCTGCATGACGGCGATTGCGGATGATGCCGGATCCCCGTTGGTGGCCAACGACGGGGAGAAAGCACAAGCTTTCCTCGTTTTGCCGTATTTTGTGGTAAATGGAGATCATCTCAGACGACGGGGAAAACGATTCGAATGATCAAGAAGTTCGCATTGGTTGCGCTGTGCGCCACCTATCTTTCCGCCTGCACCACGACCGATCCCTATACGGGCGAGCAGAAGGTTTCCAACACGGCTGGCGGCGCTGCCATCGGTGCCGGTCTCGGCGCGGTCGGCGGTCTTCTGATCGGCGGCGGCAACAAGGGCCGCAATGCCCTGATCGGTGCTGCGATCGGCGGTCTCGCCGGCGGCGCGATCGGCAATTACATGGACCGGCAGGAAGCCGAGCTTCGCCAGCAGTTGCAGGGAACCGGCGTTTCGGTGACCCGCCAGGGCGACCGCATCATCCTCAACATGCCGTCGAACGTCACTTTCGCGACCGACCAGGATCAGGTGATCCCGCCATTCTACGCGACGCTCGATTCGGTTGCGATCGTGCTCAACAAGTTCGGCAAGACCTATATCGACGTCAACGGTCACACCGATTCGACCGGCAGCGCACAGCATAACCAGGGTCTGTCGGAGCGCCGCGCCGCTTCGGTTGCCAACTATCTCGGCGGTCGTGGTGTCGACCAACGCCGCATGTCGACGATGGGCTTCGGTTCGTCGCAGCCGCTTGCGACGAATGCAACGCCGGATGGTCGCGCCCAGAACCGTCGCGTCGAAGTGGCGATCGCACCGATCGAACAGAAGTAATCAGACATTCATCAGCTGCACGACAGCCCCGTGCGCCTATCCGGTGCGCGGGGCTGTCGTGTTTTGCGGATGTGAAGTCAGATGCGGCTGGTCAGCAGCTTTATGCCGGCAAGCGAATAGAATATGGCCATCGTCGCTTCGATCCAGCGCCGCGCGGCGCGGTAGATGCGCAGGGCATGCCGTGTCGAGAAAAGGACGGCATAACCGGTAAAGATGGTCAGGCTCGAGGCGCTGAATATCGAAACGATCAAGGCCACGGCAGAAGGCGGCGCATTGGCCGGCAAGCCGAGCGAAATGACCGCCAGCCAGCCGAAGATCGCCTTCGGATTGGTGATGTGGATACCATAACCGCGCAGCCAGAGCTGGCCTGCCGTCTGCTGCGCCTTCGCCTCGTTGAATGCAATGTCGCCATCCGGCCTGCGGGCCGATTTATAGGCCTTCCAAGCGAGGTAGATGAGGTAGAGGCCGCCGAGGATCTTGATGATTTCCAGCGCCACCGCATAGGTGCGCAGCAGGGCAGCAAGGCCGAGCGCCGCCGCGCAGGCCCAGGTCAGCGAGCCGCAGAAAACGCCGAGCGCGATCAGCAGGCCGGCGCGGCGGCCTTGCGAGATCGCTGTCGTCATGATGGCCAGATTGGCGGGGCCGGGGCTCAGGACAGTGATCAGATAGGCCATGTAGGCTGGCCAGATATAGGGCAGGTAGGTCGAAATATCCGGCATGGGTCCCCCTCGCGACTTTCGGGGTTTGCTGCCCGAATTCAGCTCTTCCGGTTGGCGACGAAACGTGCGGCCTGCTGCAGAATGCCAGCCTTTTCGCCATAAGGCGAGAGCAGCGAAACGGCTTCGCCGGTCAGCATGTCGAGCTGCTTTTCCGCCCATTCGACGCCATGCAGGCCGACCAGCGTGCCCTTGCCGCGACCGGCATCCTTGCCGGCGGCCTTGCCGAGCGTTGCGGCATCGGAGGTGACGTCGAGCAGGTCGTCTGCCAGCTGGAAGGCAAGGCCGATCTTTTCACCGAAGGCACGCAGGCGCTGGCGTTCGTCATCGGTTGCACCGGCAATGACCGGGCCTGCCTCGCAGGCGAACCGCAGCAGCGCGCCGGTCTTCATCGCCTGAAGCCTGCGGATGCCCGCTTCATCCGGGGCTGTCTTTTCGGCGGCCAGGTCAAGCGCCTGTCCACCAGCCATGCCACCGACGCCGGCAGCACGGGCGAGCATCAGTGTCAGCTTAATCCTGTTTTCCGCCGGAAGTGCAGTTTCCGGGGCAGCGATGATATCGAAAGCATAGGTGAGCAGGCTGTCGCCGGCGAGGATGGCGGTCGCCTCGTCGAAAGCCTTATGGACGGTCGGCTGGCCGCGGCGCAGGTCGTCATCGTCCATGGCCGGAAGGTCGTCATGGATCAGCGAATAACAATGCAGGCATTCAAGCGCGGCGCCGATGCGCATCGCCACCTGGCGATGATCGCCGAACAGCGCAGCACTTTCGATCACGAGAAAGGGGCGTAACCGCTTGCCGCCATTCAACGTGCCGTGGCGCATGGCCGAAAGCAGGTTTTCCGGCCGGGCGATCTCGTCCTGCAGTGATGCGGGAGACAGAAGCTGCATCAGCAGCGCTTCCGTTTCGACGGCGCTCTGTTTCAGTCGGGTCTCGAAAGACGTCGGCTCGGTGCTTGCTGTGCTCATGTGCCGCTGTCTTGCATGCCAGCCAAGCGCTGGCAACGGGATTCACCGCCCTGACAGGAAGTTTTGGCCCACAGGAAGTTTTGGAGCCAGACTCGTCTTAAGGCGTTAGAGTGGCTAAGAAAGATGGGGCAAGGGGAACCTGCAATTGGATATGACGCCGGAGCGAAGAGCCGAGGAACTGGCCGAGGAAGAGGAACCCGCCATGCCGCGCCGGCAAAAAGCGGGATCGCTTTCGCATATTGTTCGACGTGTCATGCTGGTGCTCGCAGTCCTGCTGGTCCTGCCCTATCTGCTGATCCCCGTTTACGCGCTGCCCTTCACCCGACCGGTATCGACGCTGATGCTGTCGGAACTGTTCCTGCTGCGCGGTTATGACCGGCGCTGGGTGGATCTCGACGAGATATCCCCCAATCTGGTGCGGGCGGTGATGATGTCGGAGGACGGGCAGTTCTGTTCGCATAACGGTGTGGACTGGCGGCAGATGCGCGGCGTCATGCAGGATGCGCTGGATGGCGAGGCAACCCGCGGCGCCAGCACGATCTCGATGCAGACGGCGAAAAACCTGTTCCTGTGGAACGGCCGGTTTTTCGTGCGCAAAATTCTCGAACTGCCGCTGGCGATAGCCGCAGATACGGTCTGGTCGAAGCGGCGGATGATGGAGATCTATCTCAATGTCGCCGAATGGGGGCCGGGCATTTACGGCGTGGAGGCGGCGTCGCAGCATTATTTCAAGACCAGTGCGGCAAGGCTCAGCGCCAGTCAGGCGTCGCTGCTTGCCGTGGCGCTGCCCAATCCGTTTACCCGTATCGCCAGCAAGCCGGGGCGCGGCATGCGTCGGCTGGCGGCGATCATCGACCGGCGGGCGCGCAATTCCGGCGAGTATATCAAATGCATTTATGGGTAGGTTCCAGCCTATTCATTGGAGCGAAGCGCCCGATGCCTGTAGCGTGAACTCGACATGCGGAGGCTTTGATGAGCGAACTCACACTCTATATCGGCAACAAGAACTATTCATCCTGGTCGTTCCGGCCGTGGATCGCGGTGACGGCGGCGGGTGTCGCGTTCCGCGAAGTGCTGATCCCCTTCGACGATAACGGCGGAAATCCGAAATTCCGCGAGATTTCTCCGACAGGTCGGGTGCCGGCGCTGCACCATGGCGAACTCCGCGTCTGGGAATCGCTTTCGATCATCGAATATATCGCCGAGCTTTTTCCGGACAAGGCGATCTGGCCGAAGGCTGCCGCCGACCGCGCCGTGGCGCGTTCGGTCTCGATGGAAATACTGTCGGGCTTCCGGGCATTGCGCAATGCCTGCCCGATGAACATCCGCCGGCCAAAGGGCAGGCTCGATCTGCCAGGGGACGTGCAGGCGGGCATCGATGCCGACGTCAAGCGCATTTCAGCGATCTGGACCGAACTGACGGTGCGCTCGGGCGGTCCCTATCTCTTCGGCGCATTCTCGGCGGCTGACGCAATGTTTGCGCCGGTCGTCAATCGTTTCGAGGCCTATGATCTGGTGTCCGACGAGGCGGTGCTTGCCTATATGGCGGCGATGAAGGCGCATCCGGCATGGAAGGCGTGGGAGACGGCGGCACTTGCCGAGACGTGGATCGTGCCCGCAGACGAGGCCTAGATATCACGCCTTCTGTTTTCCGCAGTTTCTCACCCAAACTGAAATTCTCGCTGGACGTGAAAAAATCAGTTTGGGGACTGGTCAAAGCCCTGGGCCACATGTATAAGCCAGCCAAATTTCCGAGATCGAGACGTGATGGGTTCGGCCTCACTTGGCCGGATAATTACGTTTGCACGAAGTGGAGTAACGAAAATGGCAGTACCGAAGAGAAAAGTTAGCCGGTCCAAGCGCGGTATGCGCCGCTCCGCCGACGCGCTGGCCACCCCGACATTCGTCGAGGACAAGAATTCCGGCGAACTTCGCCGTCCGCACCATATCGACCTGAAGACCGGCATGTATCGCGGTCGCCAGGTTCTGACGCCGAAGGAAAGCGCATAAGCGTTTTCGTTTGAGTGCATGCTTTAAAGGCCGGTTTTTCCGGCCTTTTTTGTTGCGCGCTTGTTGCCCTGTTTCGGATGCCCGTTCTTCTCAGGCGCCGAGATTGTCCAGTCTGCTCTGCAGGTTGCGCAACTGTTCCTTCAGTTCGTCGATGTCGCGTGCCTCCGCTTTTTTCGGCTGGGGGCCTTCGGCCGGCGTGGCGGCAAAGGGGACGAACATCTGCATCGCCTGGCGGAACATGTCGGTGTTGCGGCGCACCTGATCCTCCATCATCTGCATCGGCGTCTGCAGGTTCTTGCCGAGCGGCGTTTCACCGAACGCGCGGGTCATCTGCTCGCGCATCTGCACCTGCTGTTCGGTGAAGGCATGCATCGACTGTTCCAGAAAGGTCGGTACGACCATCTGCATCTGGTCGCCGTAAAACGAGATCAGCTGGCGCAGGAACGATACCGGAAGCAGCGTGTTACCAGTCTTCGATTCCTGTTCGAAGATGATCTGGGTCAGTACCGCATGGGTAATGTCCTCGCCGGTCTTGGCGTCCTGCACGGAAAACTGCTCACCCTTCTTCACCATCTTGGCGAGATCCTCCAGGGTCACATAGGTGCTGGTGCCGGTATTGTAGAGCCGCCGATTGGCGTATTTCTTGATGATCGTTTCGCCTTCGGCTTTTGCCATGGCTTTGCCTCCCTAAAGCATAGAATTTATGTTTTTTGAGCAGATGCCCAACCTTCTCCCATCGGAAATGTAAGCTCAAAACATTCAAATAGACAATGTTTTTGTGCGCCGCGACGAAGATCTTGTTGCGCAGCAAATAGTCGATAACGGCGCGGTCGCCGCGTCCATTTGACACTGCAGCGAAGCTTTGCCAGTGTCCGACCAAACAATGCCGGAGGAAACCCATGCCCAATCCTGCCATCGTCATCGCGTCGGCCGGCCGTACCGCCGTCGGCGCGTTTAACGGTGCTTTCGCCAATGTCGCCGCCCACGAACTCGGTGCCGCGGCGATTGCCGGCGCGCTTGATCGTGCCGGCGTCGATGCTGCCGAAGTCGATGAGGTGATCCTCGGGCAGGTGCTGCCGGCCGGCGAGGGGCAGAACCCGGCGCGGCAGGCGGCGATGAAGGCGGGCGTGCCGAAAGAGGCAACCGGCTGGGGTGTCAACCAGCTCTGCGGTTCGGGCCTTCGTGCAGTGGCACTCGGCATGCAGCAGATCGCCATGGGCGATGCGAGGATCATTGTTGCCGGCGGCCAGGAATCGATGTCGATGGCGCCGCATTGCGCGCATCTGCGCGGCGGGGTGAAGATGGGCGACTTCAAGATGATCGACACGATGATCAAGGACGGCCTGACCGATGCCTTTTACGGTTATCACATGGGCATCACCGCCGAAAACATCGCCCGCCAGTGGCAATTGTCGCGGGAGGAACAGGATGCCTATGCGGTTTCCTCGCAGAACAAGGCGGCGGCGGCCCAGGAGGCCGGCCGGTTCAGCGACGAGATCCTGCCCTTCGTGATCAAGGGCAGAAAGGCCGACGTGACGGTCGATCAGGACGAATATATCCGGGCGGGCGCCACGCTCGAGGCTTTGGCAAGGCTTCGGCCTGCCTTCGACAAGGACGGCACGGTGACGGCCGGCAATGCGTCCGGCATCAATGACGGTGCTGCTGCCGTCGTGCTGATGAGCGAGGATGAAGCCCGGCGCCGGGGCATAGAGCCGCTGGCCCGCATCGCATCATGGGCGACGGCCGGCGTCGATCCGCAGATCATGGGGACCGGGCCAATTCCGGCATCCCGAAAGGCGCTCGACAAGGCCGGCTGGACGGTCGGTGATCTCGATCTCATCGAGGCGAACGAGGCATTTGCGGCACAGAGCTGCGCCATCACCCGCGAACTCGGCCTCAATCCTGACATCGTCAACGTCAATGGCGGTGCGATCGCCATCGGTCATCCGATCGGTGCATCGGGCGCACGCATTCTCAACACGCTGCTGTTCGAGATGAAACGACGCGGGGCCGCCAGGGGACTGGCGACGTTGTGCATAGGCGGCGGCATGGGTGTTGCCATGTGCCTGGAACGTCCGTAAGTCGATCGTGGCGGCTTATTAGTGATAGGAGAAGTGATGGGGCGGGTTGCACTCGTTTCCGGCGGAACGCGCGGAATTGGCGCGGCGATCTGCGTGGCGCTCGCCAAAGCGGGATATGCGGTTGCCGCGAGCTATCACGGCAACGAGGAAAGAGCCGCGGGCTTCAACCAGTCTACCGGCATTCCGGTCTTCCGGTGGGATGTGTCGGATTACAGTGCCTGCGAGGCAGGGATTGCCCGGGTTGAGAAGGAGCTCGGTCCGATCGACATACTGGTCAACAATGCCGGGATCAGCCGCGACGGCATGTTCCACAAAATGACGCTTGCACAGTGGAATGACGTGATCGGCACCAATCTCAACGGCCTGTTCAACATGACCCATCCGGTCTGGCCGGGAATGCGCGAGCGCGGTTTCGGGCGGATCATCAACATCTCCTCGATCAACGGACAGAAGGGGCAACTGGGCCAGGTCAATTATTCCGCATCGAAGGCGGGAGACCTCGGATTTACCAGGGCGCTGGCGCTGGAAGGAGCTTCGCGCAACATCACGGTCAACGCGATCTGCCCGGGTTATACGGAAACCGACATGGTGCGGGCCATTCCTACTCCGGTGCTGGAGGAAAAGATTCTGCCGCAGATTCCGGTCGGACGGCTTGGAACGCCAGAGGAAATCGCCCGTTGCGTGCTGTTTCTGGCGTCCGACGATGCCGGCTTCATCACCGGCTCGACGCTCAGCGCCAATGGCGGCCAGCATATCGGTGGGTGAAAACGTTAACGGACGGAGCTTTCGTAACGTTTGGCCAAATCTCGCCTATGGTTAAATATTGATTAAATAACAATATCTTGCGGGAAACAAACCGTGAAAGCTGCGATGTCGCCGATTCGTCAGCTGTTCGTTCTGCTTATGATCAAATCTGAGGTGAAACCCGCAAAGGTTAAGACCGGCGTCGATTTCTCGACGCCGGTCCTGACTTGAACATATCTTCCGCGCTTAGCGGCAGCGGGCTTCGTAGGTGCGGCCGTAGCGGTCGCGATAGACGCAATAGCCCCTGTGCTTCTGGGATTCACCGATAGCCGCGCCGACCAGACCGCCGCCGACTGCACCGATGGCTGCGCCACCCCAGCTATTGGTGACTGCGCCGCCGATGACTGCGCCGGATGCTGCACCAATGGCCGTCCCCTTTTCGGTGGACGTGCACGATGCGAGTGCGCCGACGAGTGCGGCCATCAGAATGATCTTCTTCATGTTTCGGTTTCCTTCCCTTCCACGTTGACCGATCAGATCCTGCCCATCAGGAGCAGGATGATGATGATAAGAACGACAAGCCCCAATCCTCCCGAGGGACCATAACCCCAGTTTCGGCTGTGGCCCCAGCTCGGCAGAGCGCCGATCAGCATCAGGATGAGTATAATAAGCAGTATCGTTCCGAGCATTGTCTATCTCCACTTCCCTGAAGGCGGGATGAATTTCGCGGTCAAAACGTGGCGGTGGAACTTTTGTTCCATGTGTTGGTGAATGCGAATTTCACTCTGTGTTACGGGATGTTAACGGGAAAGGTTAAATGCGGCCGAACATCGGAGGCATCAGCCGGCGGAAATCGGTCGACATTCAGACTGAATAGAAACGCCCGTTGACTCTTTAGGGCAAACGAGTCCCGCAGCGAATCCCGGTGTCACCCATGTGGATTGCTGCCGGACCACAAGATATTGTGTCCATGCGCCTGTGGTTGGCCGTATATTGTGAGAACAGAGCGTGAATCGGCGGAGTCTTCGATTCGTCGCTGATTCGTTCGCATCTGTTCCAGAGTGGTATTTCACCATCGGGTTTTCGATCGGTTGGTCCTGTTTTTCCTTGCGTTTGCCGTGCCGCGTCGCCATGTGTTGCAAGACTTCCGAGGCGGCAAGCCTGGCAAGTGATTTAGGACGCGGAACTTCGCTTTGAATTCTCAGCCCATGATTTTCAGCGGGCGCGGCGTGACTGCCGTGCTCGGGCCAACCAATACCGGCAAAACCCATTACGCGATCGAACGCATGGTGGCGCATGGATCAGGCGTGATCGGCCTGCCGCTCCGGCTGTTGGCGCGCGAGGTCTATACGCGGCTGGTGGAAAAGGTCGGGCATCATAATGTCGCGCTGATTACCGGCGAGGAAAAGATCACGCCGCATATGGCGCGCTATTCGGTCTGTACCGTGGAAGCTATGCCGCGCGAGACAAAGGCGTCCTTCGTTGCCATCGACGAGGTGCAGCTTGCCGGCGACCTGGAGCGCGGCCACATTTTCACTGACCGCATTCTCCACCTGCGTGGGCGCGACGAGACGCTGCTGCTTGGTGCGGGCACGATGCGGCCGATCCTGGAAAGTCTTCTGCCGGGGATCACGATCATCGAGCGTCCGCGGCTGTCGCAGCTTTTTTATGCCGGCCAGAAAAAGATCACCCGCCTGCCGCAGCGCACCGCGATCGTGGCGTTTTCCGCCGACGAGGTTTATGCGATCGCCGAACTGATCCGCCGCCAGCGGGGAGGTGCTGCCGTCGTGCTCGGCGCGCTCAGCCCGCGCACCCGCAATGCCCAGGTCGGTCTCTATCAGGAAGGCGATGTCGAATATCTGGTGGCCACCGATGCGATCGGCATGGGCCTCAATCTCGATGTCGACCATGTCGCCTTTGCTCAGGACCGCAAGTTCGACGGTTACCAGTTCCGCAATCTCAATGCCGGCGAACTTGGGCAGATCGCCGGGCGTGCCGGGCGGCACCTGCGCGACGGCACATTCGGGGTGACGGGACAGGTGGCGCCTTTCGACGACGAATTGGTGGAACGGATCGAGAGCCATCAGTTCGACAACGTCAAGGTGCTGCAGTGGCGATCCAAAAACCTGAATTTTGCCTCGCTTCAGGACCTGCGCAACAGCCTCGATGTCGCGCCAACCGTCCGGGGGCTGACCCGCGCCCTGCCGGCGACCGACAGCCAGGCGTTCGATCATCTTTCGCGTTATGCGGAAGTGCGTGATATCGCCAACACCGCGGAACGGGTCGAGAAGCTTTGGGATGCCTGTGCATTGCCGGATTATCGCAGAATAGCGCCGGCGCAGCATGCGGACCTTATTTCGACGCTTTTCTTCGATCTTGTGCGCAACGGTACGGTGAATGCCGACTTCATGGCGGAGCAGGTTCGCCGGGCTGACCGTACCGATGGCGAAATCGACACTCTATCTGCCCGAATCGCGCAGATCAGGACGTGGACCTATGTCTCCAACCGGCCCGGTTGGCTTGCCGATCCGACACACTGGCAAGAAAAGACACGGGAAATAGAGGATAGGTTGTCGGACGCGCTACATGAAAGGTTGACGAAACGCTTTGTTGATCGCAGGACATCTGTGCTCATGAAGCGCCTAAGAGAGAATGCGATGCTGGAAGCTGAAATCAGTGTGAATGGCGATGTTTTTGTCGAAGGACATCACGTCGGACAGTTGGCGGGTTTCCGCTTTACCCCGGTCTCCGGGACAGAAGGACCGGATGCCAAGGCTGTCCAGGCCGCGTCGCAAAAGGCGCTAGCGCTCGAGTTCGAAGCGCGCGCCGCACGGCTATACGCGTCCGGCAATAACGATCTTGCCGTCGGATCCGACGGTTTCGTACGCTGGCTCGGCGATCCGGTCGGACGTCTGGCCGCAAGCGAACATGTCATGCGTCCGCGCGTCATCCTGCTGTCGGACGAGCAGTTGACCGGCAATGCCCGCGAACATGTGGCGGCGCGCATCGAGCGCTTCGTCAATCATCATATCGCAACGGTGCTGAAGCCGCTCGACGACCTGTCGCGTGCCGAAGACCTGCAGGGTCTTGCCAAGGGGCTGGCTTTCCAGCTCGTCGAAAATCTCGGCGTCCTGTTCCGTCGCGACGTGTCGGAAGACGTAAAATCGCTCGATCAGGATGCGCGTGCCTCGATGCGTCGCTACGGCATCCGTTTCGGCGCCTATCACGTGTTCATGCCTGCGCTGCTGAAACCGGCTCCAGCCGAGCTCATCACGCTGCTCTGGGCGCTGAAGAACGACGGTCTCGACAAGCCGGGTTACGGCGATCTCATTCCGGCACTTGCGGCAGGCCGCACGTCGGTTGTCGCCGATCCGTCCTTCGAGCGGATGTTCTACAAGCTGGCCGGTTTCCGTTTCCTCGGCAAGCGTGCCGTGCGCGTCGACATTCTCGAGCGTCTTGCCGATCTCATCCGTCCGCTTTTGCAGTGGAAGGCGGGCAGCCCGCGCCCTGAAGGCGCTTATGACGGCCGCCGTTTCACAACGACGACGGCGATGCTCTCTATTCTCGGCGCAACGCCAGACGATATGGAAGAGATCCTCAAGGGTCTCGGTTACCGCGCAGATTCGGTTACGGCGGAAGAGGCGCAGGCCTATCTCGCCGGTTCTGATGGCGCAGCAGCACCGGCCGCTGCCGAAGCCGTGACGGCTGACGCTGCGGTGGTCGAGGCACCCGCCGAAGATGCGACGGGTGACGACGCTGTTGAACCTGCATCCGCAGAGGCTGCCGTTGATGCGGCCCCGGCCGAGATTTCGGAAGAAGCCGCTACAGAACCTGCAGTCGAGGCTGTTGCCGAGGTGGCGGCTGTTGAAGCCACCGAAGTGCCGGTTGCCGTCGAAGGCGAGCAGCCTGCCGAAGCCGAGGAGCCGAAGCCCGTTCTTCTGTGGCGTCCGGGCGGTGGTCGCGAAAATAACCAGCGCGGCGCACGTCCGAATGGCGATCGCCGTGGTGGACAGGGTGACCGGGGCGAACGTGGTGGCCAGCGCAATGCCGGTGGCGAGAATGCGCCGCAGGGCCGTCGTGACAACCGCCGCGGCGGTGAGCGCGGCGATCAGGAAAAGCGCGAGGGTCACGGACAGGGCCGCGATCGCGACCGCAACAACAATGGGCGCGGCGACAAGCGCCCGTCCGGTGATCGTCCTTTCCGCGGCGAGCGCAACGACAATGGACCACGTCCGGAGCGTGGTGCAAAAAACAATCAGCCGGCGCGTTTCGAAGCCAAGCCACCGCGCAAGGAAAAGCCGCTCGATCCGGATTCTCCTTTCGCCAAACTCGCTGCTCTCAAGGAGCAGATGAAGAAATAAGACCTTTTGCCAATGACAGAAAAGCCACAAGCAGAAACGCGACAACGGATCGACAAGTGGCTTTTCTTCACCCGCATGGTGAAGTCGCGATCATTGGCACAAGGGCTGCTGAATTCCGGGCACGTCAAAGTGAACGGCACTTCCATCCGTCAGCCGAGCTTTCAGCTGAAGCCCGGCGACAGGATCGAGATGGCGCTGGAACGGCGCGACATCATTCTGATGGTCAAATCCTGCGGCGAGCGGCGCGGCCCTTACGAAGAAGCCAAGCTTCTCTACGAGGATCTTACGCCGCCGAAGGAAGTAACAGATCGGCTGACGGCGCTGGAGCAGGCGCTTAGGGCGAAGGGTAGCGGTCGCCCCACCAAGAAAGAGCGGCGCGAGACCGACAGGCTTGTCCCCGATGCGGGTGGCTTCGACGCCGAGTATCGCGAGGATTAGAAAAACTGCCTTCCGACAGGGCTTTTTGGAAAAGCTTTATTCTTGCTAAGCCGCAATAAAGGCTTTACCTCACTGTCCCGAAAGTCGAACGAGTGCGGCTGCGAAGAACGGTCCGCAAGCTTCGGCTTCGGGCTGCTGGATCCCCTCCCAAACCACTGCCCTCGATCCCGCATCTTTGGAGTACCGCATGACGTATGTCGTGACAGACAATTGTATTCGCTGCAAATACACCGATTGCGTGGAAGTCTGCCCGGTGGATTGCTTCTATGAGGGCGAGAATTTTCTCGCAATCAATCCGGACGAGTGCATCGATTGCGGTGTCTGCGAGCCCGAATGTCCCGCCGAGGCGATCAAGCCCGATACCGAGCCGGGGCTGGACAAGTGGCTGGCGCTGAATGCCGAATTCTCGCAGATCTGGCCGAATATCACGATCAAGCGTGATGCGATGGATGGCGCCAAGGAAGTCGACGGCGAGACGGGCAAATACGAGAAATATTTCTCCGCGGAACCCGGCAAGGGAGACTGAGGCTGGGCGGCTGCGGCGCCGGCTCGACACGCTGTCGCAGCGTCTCATCACCGGTTGCCGCTTTGCTAGGCATTCGGCTATTCTGTTGCTCTGCGGACTCGGCAAACCAAATTATTGATTTCCGCACTTTTTTGTGGTAGAGAAGAGACACTGTTCCACAAGGCGGCACTCGCGTGCCCAAAAAACATCACGAAAGCAACAGATCAATCACACGCGCTCTCCGTGACATAACAGCGTTTCATGTTGTCGGTCTCAGCTCAGCGATGGGGTTTGTTTTTTCGCGCGCGTTTAGTCGGACCAGTATGGAGTGACCCGACGGTTTCCCCCGTCTCATCCGGGCCTGACAGACCCGGTTTCCCCCCGACCCAGATGATGGGTGAGTAGAAGGGAGTTTTTTAAACGAATGACGACTCAGCAGAAAAAGAATTCCCCGGCACGCCAGGGCTTCAAGACCGGCGAATCGATCGTCTATCCCGCCCATGGCGTTGGTACGATCACTGCCATTGAAGAGCAAGAAGTTGCTGGCATGAAGCTTGAGCTTTTTGTAATCGACTTCGAAAAAGACAAGATGCGCCTGAAAGTGCCGGTTACCAAGGCCGTTACGATCGGCATGCGCAAGCTGTCGGAAACCGATTTCGTCGAGCGTGCTCTCAAGGTCGTCCAGGGCAAGGCTCGCGTCAAGCGTACGATGTGGTCACGCCGCGCACAGGAATATGATGCGAAGATCAATTCAGGTGATCTGATCTCCATCGCGGAAGTGGTTCGCGACCTGTATCGCGCCGAGAACCAGCCAGAACAGTCCTATTCCGAGCGCCAGCTTTATGAAGCTGCTCTCGACCGCATGGCCCGCGAAATCGCTGCCGTCAACAAGATGTCCGAAACCGAAGCCGTGCGTCTTGTCGAAGTCAACCTCGCCAAGGGTCCGAAGCGCGGCAAGGCTGTCGAAGAAGACGAAGCTCAGGAAGATGAAGCGGCGTAAGCCATTCAGCATGATTACAAAAAACCCGGCCTTGCGCCGGGTTTTTTTATTGGAACTTTTTCCAAGCTGTCGCGTTAACCCGCCGGAACGGCGAATTGAGTGCTGCGTAAAGCTGATCTCGGTTCCCGTCTGAACCGCTGGCAACCCGAATCCGGGGGCCATAGAACAGGGGGCGAAGGCAGCAATCCGAAACCAAGTTGGCATCATCGATGGCTGCTCGTTTTCCGGTCCTCTCGCTGTTTTTTCGTCGGATCAGAACCGTTGACGGAGAAGACGATGACAGCCATGTCCGCAGACCGCACCATGATCAAGATCGCGATGTCGGCTCCCTATCTCGCCAGAGAAGAGGAGCGGGATCTCGCCATCCGCTGGAAGGACGGCCAGGATCAAAACGCCCGCAACCAGATCGCACTTGCCCATATGCGGCTTGTTATCGCCATGGCATCCAAGTTCCGCGGTTTCGGACTGCCGATGAGCGACCTCGTACAAGAAGGTTATGTAGGGCTGCTCGAAGCGGCGGCAAGGTTCGAGCCTGCCCGCGACGTACGTTTTTCAACCTATGCTAGCTGGTGGATCCGCGCCTCCATGCAGGATTACATTCTGCGCAACTGGTCGATCGTCCGCGGTGGTACGAGTTCCGCACAGAAGGCACTGTTCTTCAACCTGCGCCGTCTTCGCGCAAAGCTTGCCCGCGGCGATTCCAATCTGACCGCGCGTGCCATCCATGAAGAAATCGCAGCCGCCATCGGCGTCAGCGTATCCGATGTGCAGACAATGGATGCCCGTCTTTCGGCCAATGACGCTTCGCTGCAGGCGCCGACGATTGCCGGCGACGCAGATAGCGGCGAGCGTCTGGACATGCTGGAAAGCGGCGAGCCGCTGCCCGACGAGCAGGTGTCCGGCATGATCGACGGCGAACGCCGGCTGAAATGGCTGCAAGGCGCCCTGACCAAGCTCAATGATCGCGAGAAGAAGATCATCCGCGCACGTCGTCTCACCGACGATGGCGCTACTCTCGAAGCGCTCGGTACCGAGCTTGGCATTTCCAAGGAACGGGTGCGTCAGATCGAAAGCCGGGCCATCGAAAAGCTGAAGTCGGCGCTGGTTCTGGCCAATCCGCAGATGGCCGCCGCTTGCTGATGATATGACGGCGCGCGGGGGGGAGCCTTCCAGGCCCGACTACCGCGCGTCTTTTCCATGTTTCAGTCTATGGCGTAGAACGGTTGCGCATGTTTCATGCAGTCCCGTTCAAGGCACATTGATCCCGTCATTCGGCGATGATCTTGACCTTCTGGCCGGGCGATACCGTCGCGCCGGCCGGCATTGCATTGAGAAGCTTGAAAAGGTCGAGCTTGCGGTCGGTTCCCATCATCCGACCTGCGAGCGAGGCGAGCGTGTCGCTCGGGCCGACGGTCAGGACGCGGATACGAAGCGGCTTCAGCGAGGCGATTTCCTGCGGCGTCATCCGGCGGAAGCTGTTGCGCAGCGTGTCGGCTGTTGTTTCAAGCGTGCCGCTGTCCTTCGGCACCGCCGTCAGGAAACGGAAGATCTGGTCTCCGACGCGCACGACGGTCACATCGAAATCCCAGCGCTCGGCCGAGGCGCGAGCGGTGGCGGCAGGAAGACCGTTGACGGTCGCCTCCTTGACCGTTTCCGGCTGCAGGCCGGCCACCCAGCCGCTTGTCAGGTAGTTCGTCAGGCTGTTGTTGTCGCCGGCTGCGACGCCGTCGAAGCGGATCGCCGCCTCGCCAGGGCCGGTTGCCAGAACCGCCTCGACCTTGTTGTCGATCCGGAAGTCCGGAGGTACATCGAAGCGGATGCCGAGACCGCCATGCATGAAGGTCTGGCCGCGGACATACCCTTCCTGCGGGCTGTCGCCGTAAAGAAGCCCGTCAATCCCGGCGAGATAATAATCGCGGCCGCGATCGCCTACCTGGCCCTCGATGCCGAAGGCGCGGGCATGGCGGCGTGCGAGATCGACGCGCTGGGCGGAATTCGGGTGACTGGAAAGAAAGTCGAGGCTCTGGTCGTTGTCCGGATCAACGGCGGAATAACGCGCATAGGCCGCCATGGAATCGAGGAAGCGTGCCGCTGCATAGGGATCGTAGCCGGCTTCACCGAGCATGCGCACGCCGATGACATCCGCCTGCAATTCCTGCTGGCGCGAAAAGGCGGCGAGCCGCAGCTTGCCGCGGGCAAGGGCCTGTTTACCGGCGAGATCGCTGGACAGGACTTCGGCGACGACGCGGCTGGCAATCACTTCGGCCTCTTCGCGCTTCTGGCGCTCGATACCGTGATTGGCGGTGACGTGGCCCATTTCGTGCGACAGGACGGCGGCAACCTCGGATGCATCGTTGGCGAGCGCCAAAAGGCCGCGGGTGACGTAGAGATAACCACCCGGCAGGGCGAAGGCGTTGATCGCCGGGGAATTCAGGATGGTGATACGGAAGGACTGGCTCGGATTTTCCGAGACGGCAGTCAGCGCGCCGGCGATGCGCGCGACAAGACGCTCGGTCTTGGCATCGTGGTATTCGCCGCCGTAGCTCGCGACGATCCGCGGATGTTCTCGAGCGCCCATCTGGGCACGCGGATCATTTTTCTGGACCTCGTCGACGGTCTGCGGATTGTCCGAGGGCGAGACGTTCGGCGTATAGGCCTGATCGAAAATCGACTGGCAGCCGTAGAGCATCGACGTAACAAAGCACAACGCCGCTGCGGAGCGGATTACGCGGGCACGTTGCCAAGGGCCTTGCCGCCTTGCATGGTCCGTCTTTACCGTCTTCGCCTGCACCATCATCTCCGGAATTACGCTTCGGCGTCCTGCCGTCGCGCTCAAAGCGTGTCGCGACCCTGGGAGCTCGCTCGTTACGCCTTAAGTCTTTGTTTCACAGCATATCGTGAAAAACCGTTAAACAGTTCTATCCGACTTGCCTAAGTCTCGTTTTCCGCCTGCCGTCGCTTACCGTCTTTTGCGCCAGCTGCACAGATATTCCTAAATGAATATGTATCGCCTACTGTGTCTGAAAAGAAAAATACGTCAAACGCCGATGGCATCCGCCCACGTCCAAATTGTGGCATTCGGTCAGCACGGTTGATGACAGGCGTTCATGAAGCGCCAGACTGCGGTGCGGCTGCCGGACCGAAACGGGAGAGATAGTCGACGACGCGTAGTTGCGAGACGGCCCGACCGTGCTCGACCAGCAACACGGCATCCGCAAGCCTTTCGACTTCGCCCCGATCATGGGTGACGATCACCACCGTGTTTTTCGTCTCGCGATGCAGATCCAGCAGGAGTTCGGTCATCTGAAGGCGAAGAGCGGCATCAAGCGAGGCAAAGGGTTCGTCGAGAATAAGCACAGGCTTTTTTCTCACCAGCGCCCGGGCAAAGGCTGCTCTCTGCTTTTCGCCGCCCGACAGGGAGCCCGGCAAACGTTTGCCGAAGCCGCCAAGGCCGACGCGGGTCAGGGCCTGCTCGACACGGTCCCTGTCTTCAACAGACAGCTTCATCGAAGGATTGATGCCGAGCGCGACATTGGTGAAGATATCGAGATGGGCAAACAGGTTGTGATCCTGGAAGACGACCGAGACCGGCCGTTCCGACGGATGGCTTACGGTATAGTCGCGGCCTTCGATGACGATGCTCCCTGATTGCGGGGTGTCGAAGCCGCTGAGCAGATTGAGCAAAGTCGATTTGCCCGCACCCGAAGGGCCGGCAATGGCGGTGATCAATCCTTTGCCGATCGAGCAATCAAAGCTGAAACCGGTTGTTCCGAGCTTCAGGCTCACGCGATCAAGCACGATACCGTCATCCATGATGTGGCTCCCTCCGCCCCTCGCGTGAGCCGGCGGTGCCAAGGATCGTCAATGCAAGGCAGACGATACCGAGGATCAGCGCCAGCCCGTCCGCGTCGTTGGTCCTGTAGCTCGATAACGTGCTGTAGACCAGCCAGGGCAAGGTGACGAGCTCGCTGGAGCCGAACAGTGCCACGGCGCCGAGGTCGCCGAGCGACAGGGCCATGGCGAAGGAGAGGGCGGTCAATGTCGGCTTCAGCAGAACAGGCAGGTCGATCAGTCGCCATTTGGCCGGGCCGGTGATCCCGAGTGCTGCCGACAGGCGGGCCGTCTGCCGACCGTGATCATCAAGTGCTGGCTGCAGGACGCGGATAGTGAAGGGCAGTGCCATCATCGCATTGACGGCCGCGACCAGATACGGCGCCAGGCCGGCGAGGGTGCTGCCCGTCAGTCCCCAATGCCGAAGAGTAAGAAACCAGCCTGTGCCCAGAATGATTGGCGGGATGACGAGGACGAGCGACGCCATACCGGCGAGCGATAACGACAGGGCTCTTGCGGCCAATGAGGGGTCTTGCCGGTCCCCGATGGCCTGCCGTGCGGTGACGATGGCAAACGATGCGGCAACGGCGAGGAAAGCCGCGACAAGCGCGATGACGATGCTGGTCGCGGCAGCGCGCAGGAAGAGCGGGCCGGAAAGGAGTTTTATCAGATCGGCATGAATGCCGGCGGCGAGCACCGACATCAACGGTGCGGCGACAAAAAGGGAGGCTGCGGCAATCACCACGCTATCCCATAGTCGGGCGCTGGCGGATCGCCCGTCGAGCCGCTGTGCCCTGCGGCCGGCTGTTCGCAGCGTTTCGGTCGGCGCTGGCAGGAGCGCGATCAGTCCGATGACGGCCGTGGTGACGGCGATCTGCAGGAAAGCCAGCGCGATGGCGCGGGGCGGATCAAAATCGAAGCGCAGCGCCTGATAGATCGCCACTTCGAGCGTCGTTGCCGCAGGGCCGCCGCCAAGCACGAGGACGAGGGTGAAGCTGGTGGCGCAGAGCATGAAAACCAGGCCGGCAGCGCCCGGCACTACGCGCTGCAAGGTCGGCCATTCGATGAGGCGGAAGATCGATAGCGGCTTCATCCCAAGGCTTGCCGACAGCAGCCAGTATTCAGCCGGCAATCGTTCGAGCACGGCCAGCAGCAGCCGGGTTGCGAGCGGGATGTTGAAGAAAGTGTGAGCCAGAAGAATGCCGGAAAGGCCGTAAACGCTGATCGGTTGGTCGAGGCCGGCGGTAGTGAGCCAGCTATTGAGCGTGCCCTGCCTGCCCCAGACGCCGAGAAGGCCAAGCGCGCCGACCAGTGCCGGCAGCCCCATCGGCAGTGCCATCAGGCGCAGGATCCAGATGCGACCGGCAAAGCGCGGGCGCCGCGCCAGCGCCAGTGCCACCGGAATGGCCAGCAAAACTGAAAGCAGCGTCGAAAGCCCCGCCTGCCAGAGGGTGAACCGCAGGATGCGCCAGGTATAGGCGGTGAAAAGCCGGTCCACCGACTGGTCGCCATCCCAGGCCAGCAACGCGACGATCGCGGTGCCGACGAACAGGGCAACGGCGAAAAGCGCGGTCAGACCCGCGCCAATGCTTCGTCGTCGCTCTTTCCTCGTCAGCAAATGCAAGCCCTGCCGTCCGGATCAGTTCTTGCTCATGGCAGTCAGCCATTCGTCGATCCAGGCCTTGCGGTTTTTTGCCACCTCGTCGGAGCCGATCAGCAGCGTTCTCTCCGGCTGGACCAGCTTGCCGAACGCATCGGGAAGCGGCTTCGACGGTGTGGCGACAGGCATCATCCAGTTGGTGGTGGGAATAATGTCCTGTGCTGCCGGCGACATGAGGAAGGCGAGGAAACTTCTCGCCAGATCCTTGTCCCTGGCATTCTTCAGGATGCCGGCGACTTCGATCTGGATGTAATGACCATCGGAAAAGGCTGCGGCCTGATAACGATCGCTGTTTTCCTCGACCATGTGATAGGCGGGCGACGTGTTGTAGGACAGAACCATCGGCACTTCGCCCTTGGTGAACAGGCCATAGGCCTCCGACCAGCCGGGAGTAACGGTCAGGACCCGGTTCTTGAGCTTCGCCCAGGCTTCCGGGGCCTTGTCGCCATACACGGCCTTGACCCAGAGCAGCAGGCCCAGGCCCGGTGTCGACGTGCGCGGGTCTTCGATGACGATCTTCTGGGAAGCGTCGCCGTCGACGAGGTCCTTCAGGCTCTTCGGCGGCGTCTTGACTGCCTGAGTATCGTAGACGACGGCGAAGTGGCCGTAGTCGTAAGGGATGAAAGTGTCGTCTGCGTAATTGCCCGGCACCTTGACGGCGCTGACATCGACGCCTGCGGGCTGGAAAAGGCCGGTCGCCTTGGCTTCCGTGATCAGGCTGGTGTCGAGGCCGAGTGCGATATCAGCATCGGAACCGGCGCCTTCGAGCTTCAGGCGGGTGAGCAGCGCCACGCCATCGGTGACGCCGACGAAATTGACGGTGCAGGCGCAGGTCTTTTCGAACTCGGCCTTGATCTTCGGGCCGGGACCCCAGTCGGAGATGAAGCTTTCATAGGTGTAGACGGTCAGCGTCTTTTGCTGAGCCTCAGCGGCAAAGGGAGCAAAAGCCGCGGCTGCGGCCGCCAGAAGAAAAGTCGAAATCCTGCGCATCAGCGCCTCCTCTCAAAAAACGAAATGGGGAATAGGCGCTGGTGATGAGCCGTCTAATCCCTCCGCCGGTGTTAACCGGATCAGGTTCCGCGGGTTGACCGTAAGGTCTCTCAGCCCTGCTGACGCAGGGCACCCCGTTAGAGCGTGCAAAGATGTAACGGCCTCTCTTCAAACTGGCAAGGGGGGTCGGTAAGAGGGGCCGGGAAGAGGGGCCGGCATAGGCTTCGATGAAGCTATGCGGGAATGTCAGGTGGCCGACATGTCCATGTACATGATCTCCCAGACATGCCCGTCGGGGTCCTGGAAACTACAGCCGTACATTGGGCCCATTTCCAGATTTGGCTTCCATTCGAAACCGCCGGCGGCAAGCGCCTTCCGCTTGAAGCTGTCTACTTCGTCGCGGTCCGATGCGGTGAGGCAGGTGAGCACTTCCGTCGCCTTTTTTGCATCGGAAATCTCGCCATTGATAAAGCCCTTGAACTTCTCATGGGTCAGCAGCATCACATAGATCTGCTCGCTGACGACCATGCAGCTTGCCGTATGGTCGGAAAAATCGGGGTTCTTGGTGAAGCCAAGCGCCGTATAAAAGGTCGTCGAGGCTTGAAGATCTGCCACCGGCAGGTTGACGAAAATCATCCGCATTCAGTTTTCCTCCATCCCGATCCGGCGCCTTCAGCGGCGCCGTCTCCTCAAAGACGGAAGATGCTGCAGTAATCCGACACGTCCATGCCGAATTTTTAATTTCAGTGATCGTTGCTCTTAAAAACCTTCAGTTCGCGCGGTACCACCGCCATCCCGCCCAGCCGGTTGGCGATCGCGTAGTCGACGGTCTTTTCGACCACGTCAGGCATGACCGGCTTGGTCAAAACGCCAAGCGCGCCTTGCACTCCGTCGGCAATATCTTCCGGGTTGGCAGTCATGAAAACGACCGTCAGACCATATTCTTCCGCAAGGATCCTGCCGATTTCCGGTCCGGTGCGGCCGTCCGTCAGGTTGACGTCGACAAGGGCGATATCGGCATAGGGTGCAAGTGCCAGCGCGTGCTTGCGGGCGCTGGCAAAGCCGACGACCTTCAATCCCATCTGCTCGATTGTGTCGGCGACATCAAGGGCGATCAGAAACTCGTCCTCGATGATCATAACGCGCTGGTTCATTGCCTCACTGGCCTGCCGACGACGTGATACATTTGTCAGCATTGCACATCTCCACGCTTCAACTCGGTTCAACTCAAGTCCGGCGGTTGCCAAATTTTGCAACCGAACTGACTACCGAACGTCGGGAGCGGCAGATTGTTCCGCAGCGAGACACTGTTTTCTTTGGGTAACTATCTGTTAAGGCTAACAAATATTTAATTTTATGGTGAGGAGATCGAGGTTCAGCCCTCGATCTCCTCGCGCAGCATTTCGAGCTCCAGCCATTCCTCTTCCATCTTGGCGACCTTTTCACGAAGCTTTTCCATTTCGGAGACGAGCTTGCTGAAGGTCGTTGGATCCTTGGTGAAGAGGTTGGGGTCGGCCATCTTCTTTTCGCGCAGCGCGATCTCGGTTTGCGCCTTTTCCATTTCCTTCGGCAGGTTTTCGAGGGCGAATTTCTGCTTGAATGAAAGTTTGCCCTTGGCCTTGGGCGCGTCGGCTGCTGCTGCCCCGGCCTTCGGCTTTTCTGCTGCCTTTTCAGCGCGGCGGCGCTCGTCCTGAGCGCCCTTGCGCTGGGTCAGCATATCCGAATAACCGCCGGCATATTCGATCCAGCGGCCATCCGGAGCATCCGGATTGGCGGGAGCAATGGTCGAGGTGACGGTACGATCGAGGAAATCGCGGTCGTGGCTGACGAGGATGACGGTGCCGTTATAACCAGCGACGATCTCCTGCAGCAGGTCGAGCGTCTCGATATCGAGGTCGTTGGTCGGTTCGTCGAGGATCAGCAGGTTGGAGGGCCTGGCCAGCATTCTCGCCAGCATCAGCCGGGCACGCTCGCCGCCCGAAAGGTTCTTGATCGGCGTGCGGATCTGTTCAGGTTGAAACAGGAATTCCTTCATGTAGCCGGCGACATGGCGCTGCTCGCCGTTGACCAGAAGCGTCTCGCCACGGCCGTCTGTCAGATAATGGGACAGTGTATCTTCAGGATCGAGATCCTCGCGCTTCTGGTCAAGCGTGGCGATTTCCAGATTGGTGCCAAGCTTGATCCAGCCTTCATCCGGCATCAGCTGGCCGGTCAGCATTTTCAGAAGCGTCGTCTTGCCGGCGCCGTTCGGACCGACGAGACCGATGCGATCGCCACGATGCACGCGGATCGAAAACGGCGCGACGATCGGCTTGTCATAGGTCTTGGTGATGTTTTCGGCTTCGACCACCAGCTTGCCGGATTCACGCCCTTCGGCGACCGAAGCCTGAACGGAACCCTGGGGTCCCTTGTGACCGCGATAGTCGGCACGCATGGCCTGCAATTCGCCGACACGGCGCATATTGCGCTTGCGCCGCGCGGTGACGCCGTAGCGCATCCAGTGTTCTTCGCGCTCGATCGCCTTGCCGAGCTTGTGCTGCTCGATCTCTTCCTCTTCGAGAACCTGATCACGCCAGGCTTCGAAATGACCGAAACCGCGGGACAGGCGGCGCGAGGTGCCGCGATCGAGCCAGACGGTGGCGTTCGACACTTTTTCAAGGAAACGACGGTCATGGCTGATGACGACAAGCGCGCTGCGGGTCTTGCGCAGCTCGTCTTCCAGCCATTCGATGGTCGGCAGGTCGAGATGGTTGGTCGGCTCGTCGAGCATCAGGATATCGGGTTCCGGCGCCATGACGCGGGCAAGGGCTGCACGACGGGCTTCGCCGCCGGACAGGCGGACCGGGTCTTCCTCGCCGGTCAGGCCCAGATGCTGGAGCAGATAGGTGACGCGATAGGGATCGTCGCCCGGGCCAAGCCCGGATTCGGCATAGGCCTGCACCGTCGTGTAACTGCCGAAATCCGGTGCCTGTTCGAGATAGCGGATGGTCGCCGAGGGGTGCCGGAACACTTCGCCCGACTGCGCCTCGACCATGCCGGCGGCGATCTTCATCAGCGTCGACTTGCCCGAGCCGTTGCGGCCGACGAGGCAGATGCGGTCGCCCGGCTCCACCTGCAGGTTTGCGCCGGCCAGAAGCGGCGGGCCGCCGAAGCTCAGGAAAATGTCGTCAAGCTTGAGAATGGGAGGTGCCATGAGGACCGTTTATGCTCCGGAAAAATCGTTGGGGCGGGCAAGGATCATTGCCCTGCCGTCTGTTAGATGGAATTCGACCGGCCCTTCTGCAACGTTGGATACCGTGCGGGAGGAGCCGAAGGGCAGCGAGAAATCCTTGAGCGGATATCGCGCGCCAAAAATATCGAGGCCCGAAAGGGCCGAAAAACCGAGGACGGAAAAGAGCGATCCCCGGGGTAGGTCGATCGTCTTTCTGCCGGGAAGAAACGGTACTGCTTCTTCGTCACCCGACATCAGCAGCACATCAAAACCGCGCTCGGCCAGGCCCATCGCATGGAGAAGGTGCTGTAGTGCGTGGTCTGAGCGTTCGCCGCCGAGCGCGCCGATCAGGATCAGGCGCCGGGCGCCCCGATCGATCGCTTCGGCCGTGGCAATCTCGCCGTCGGTCTCGTTCTTGGCCGGCGGATAGGTTCTTCGCTCTACATGCGGAAAACGGGCGATCAATGCCTCATCGGAGGAATCGAAATCGCCGACCCATAGCTCCGGCGTCAGCCCGAGCTCGACTGCATGGCGCATGCCGCTGTCTGCTGCGATCACACGACTTGCCGCGATCGCGTCCCTGACGCGATCGGTGACGGTGAGGTTGCCGCCAAGCAGGATTGTGAAAGTCGAAGGGTTCATGGGTCAGCCCATAGCGCAAAGGGTGGGCCTAGGGAAAGCGCCTGTTTGCGGGGAGAGCCGGCAATTGCGAAAAACGGCGCCGCCCGCATGTATTCTTGCTGACGAAGACGTGATGGCGGCGATCGTCCCATTTTCCGCGGCCCGGCCTATGTCATTTTCCGACAGGACAAGTTCGGCACGATCTTAAAGGGGGACCGGCATGCGAACCAAGCTCATCCTACTGCTTGCCCTCATCGTCCAGGCGGGTTGCCAGGCACTGCCGGACAGTCGTCCCGACAGGCTCTATACGCCACCTGTCGGGATGCGCGGAAGCAACCGATGACGCAGCGGTGACTATCGATGCCAAGGGCTGTTCATCGAACTGCCGGCTGACCCGGCGCCTTGGCATCGAATCGAGATTTATGCGCCGAATTCGGCTTCGATGATCGCCAGATCCCGCCGTGCGGCCTTCAGGGCGAAGGAGCGGGCCTCGGCATAATCAGGATCATCGTAGCACGCCTTCGCATCCGCATAGGTCGGGAATTCGACCATCAGAATGCGGGAGGTATCCTGCCGGGTTTCCGCGAATGACGGCGCCTCCGGCCCTTTGAGGACGCGCGCACCGTATTTTACTGCGATTGGAGCCCACAGCTTGCCATATTGCTGCTGTGCTTCCTGATCGATGACGTCCGTGCCGAGAATAAGCCAGTAGCCCTTCATGCAGATCTCCTTGAGTTTGCAGGCGCAGCCTTAACCCGCAGGGCGCTGTTCGCCGAGTCAATAAAACTCAAGTGTCGTTCAAATCCCGATGGCCTTGCGCGGGTAGCAAAGCAGGCCTCTCCCGCAGGTTGAATTTGCTGCCATTGACGCCGGCCCTGGCAAGGATTATCTGAGAAGTCGAAATTCGTGGTGATTTGGCCGGCCGGCTTGCAGCCACGTTAAAAAAGTCGCTAAAGGGCCGCGAGAACATGTTTCCCACGGGCCGGTTGCGATTTTTCGTTGCCGGCTTTTTGTTTGTGGGTTCGACAATGCCGATCAAGATTCCCGATACGCTTCCCGCGTTTGCCACTCTCGTATCCGAAGGCGTGCGCGTCATGACGGATACGGCGGCGCTCAGGCAGGACATCCGTCCGCTGCAGATCGGGCTCTTGAACCTGATGCCGAACAAGATCAAGACCGAAGTGCAGATGGCGCGGCTTGTCGGCGCCTCGCCGCTGCAGGTGGAGTTTTCACTCGTCAGGCTCGGTACCCACAAGGCGAAAAACACGTCCGAAGAACATCTCCTGTCCTTCTACCACACCTGGGAAGAGGTGAAGGATCGCAAGTTCGACGGTTTCATCATCACCGGCGCTCCTGTCGAGCAGATGGCCTATGAAGACGTCAGCTATTGGGACGAGATGCGCCAGATCTTCGACTGGACGACGACCAACGTCCATTCGACGATGAATGTCTGCTGGGGTGCGATGGCCGCGATCTACCATTTCCATGGCGTGCAGAAACATGCACTCGACGAAAAGGCTTTCGGCGTCTATCGCCATCGCAATCTGGCGCCGGCTTCGGTCTATCTCAACGGTTTTTCCGACGATTTCCAGGTGCCGGTATCGCGCTGGACCGAGGTTCGCCGGGAGGATGTCGAAAAGAAGGGCGATCTCGAAATTCTGATGGAGTCCGACGAGATGGGCCTGTGCCTGGTGCATGAGAAGGCCGGCAACCGGCTCTACATGTTCAATCACGTCGAATATGATTCCACCTCGCTGGCGGACGAGTATTTTCGCGACGTGAATGCCGGTATCCCGATCAAGATGCCGCACGACTATTTTCCGCATAACGACGATACGCTGACGCCGCAGAACCGCTGGCGCAGCCATGCGCATCTGCTGTTCGGCAACTGGATCAACGAGCTTTACCAGACGACGCCCTACGATCCGCAGAAGATCGGCACGGAATAGACTTTAAGGCTGCGGGGAAGGGTGGCGGAAAAGACGCCGCGCGACCCCGTTTGCCATTGCGGCCTCCCGCCAAATCGCGCAGTTTGCCGCGGGTAATTGGCGGAGAAAATTCATGGCAGGGCAGGCGTTCGAAGTTTTCGGCACGACTCGTGATGGTGAGCCGGTCCATCGCGTCCGGATCACAGGCGGCGGGCTTACCGCCCATGTGATCAGCTGGGGCGCCGTGATCCAGGATCTGCGGCTCGATGGCCATGAGGCGCCCCTGGTGCTCGGTTTCGACGAGTTCGATTGCTATCCCGCCTATTCGCCTTATTTCGGCGCGACGCCCGGGCGATGCGCCAACCGGATCGGGGCCGGGAAATTCCAGATCGACGGACAGCATTATCAGCTCGAACTCAACGAGCGTGGCGTCACCCATCTGCATGGCGGCTCCGACGGAATGGGCCGGCGCAACTGGACGATCGTCGAGCACGGCTCAGACAGGGTTGTGCTCAGTATCACCGATCCCGATGGCCGCGCCGGTTATCCGGGCAATTGCAGCGTCACCGCCACCTACCGTCTTACCGGGAACGGCACGCTTTCCGTCGTCTACGAGACGACGAGCGACCAGAAGACGCCGGCCAATATCTGCCAGCATTCCTATTTCAATCTCGATGGCCGGGACGACATTTTCGGCCACGAGATCATGATCGCCGCCGACCGGATCACTGCCGTTGACGAGAAGCTCGTGCCGACCGGCGAATTGACCGATCTCACCGGCTCGCCTTTCGACCTGCGCAGGATGGGGCCGTTGCAGCGTACGCTCGATGATGGGCGCCAGGTGCCGTTCGATCACAATTACTGCCTGTCGGGCGAGCGGGTGGCAAAGCGCTCCGTGGCGCTGGTTCGCAGCCTCTATTCCGGCGTTTCGCTGGAGGTGAGGACGACAGAGCCGGGCGTGCAGTTTTACGCAGGCGTGATGGTCAACGTGCCGGTGGCGGGATTTGACGGGCGCATTTACGGCCCGTTTGCAGGCCTCTGCCTCGAAACCCAGGTCTGGCCGGATGCGGTCAATCACGGGAATTTCCCCAACGCAGTTCTGAGCCCCGGCGAAGTGCTGCGCCAGGAAACGGATTACGTGTTTTCGAAGAGCTGAGGCATAAAGGGCTGGCTTCGGCCAGCCTGAACTGTCGAGTAAAGTGTCCGCCCGAGGCGTTGACTATCTGGAACTGACGTCTTTATTTTTTGGGAGGGACTGGAGCGGGCGAAGGGATTCGAACCCTCGACCCCAACCTTGGCAAGGTTGTGCTCTACCACTGAGCTACACCCGCTCATCAATCCATCGGTTCGTGGTGGTAGTCTGAACCGTGGGCCGTGGCTGTTTGCCGCCGACGAGGCGCTATATGGCCCAGACGATTTTCAAATGCAACAGGGAAATGACGAACGAACCAAAGATTTTTTCGTCTTTCGCTAAATCCCTTGAAACGCTGGGCTTTTCGTTGCGTACCGGAAAATGTCAGAGTGCTTGGTCCTGTGGAGCAATGGCGCTATAGTCTGGTTTCCCACCCATCCTGCCCTCCCAAGTGACCGGAAATATGCCCAGGACAGCCGCCGATCTTTTCGCCTTTCTCGACAGTCTCGATATCAAGCACACGACCAGAAGGCATGAGCCGGTGTTCACTGTGGCCGAGTCGCAGAGCCTCAGGGACGAGATCCCGGGCGGACACACCAAGAACCTGTTCGTGAAGGACAAGAAGGATCAGTATTTCGTCATCACCGTTGAGGAACATGCGGTGGTCGATCTGAAGACCGTGCACAAGGTGATCGGTGCTTCGAGCCGGGTCTCCTTCGGCCGGCCGGAGATGATGCTGGATTATCTCGGCGTCGTGCCAGGATCGGTGACGGTGCTCGGCGCGTTTTGCGATACCGGCCATAACGTCACTTTCGTGCTCGACGAAGACCTGATGAAACACGAGATCATCAATGGTCATCCGCTTTCCAACGATGCGACGACCTCTATCGGACGAGACGATCTCATCCGTTTTCTGGAAGCGACCGGACATACGCCGCTTGTCTTGAAAGTAACGGACTGACATACGATGTTTCCGGCAGATAATGAAAAGGGTCCTTACCCTAGTTTCCCGGGAGAACATCCATGAGCGGCAACGATAATCCTTATGGCGGGTCCTATGGCGGCGGTTATGGCGGGCAGATGAGCGCATCGGCCAGCTTCGGCACGTCACCGGCCGAGCCGGGTGTTTCGCCGGATGCGGCTTCCGCGGGCGGTTATGTGAGTGACACGACGACGGCGGGTTTTGCCCAGGACGTGCTCGAGGCCTCGCGCCACCAGCCGGTTCTGGTCGATTTCTGGGCGCCCTGGTGCGGCCCCTGCAAACAGTTGACCCCCGTGCTCGAGAAAGCCGTCAACGGCGCGCAGGGTCGCGTCAAGCTGGTCAAGATGAATATCGACGATCATCCGTCGATCGCCGGCCAGCTTGGCATCCAGTCGATCCCGGCGGTCATCGCCTTTGTCGACGGCCGCCCGGTCGACGGCTTCATGGGTGCCGTGCCGGAAAGCCAGGTCAATGAGTTCATCGACAAGGTCGCAGGTCCCGCCGGTGCCGATCAGGCAGCCGAGATCGAGGCTGTGCTTGGTGACGCCGACGGACTGCTTGCTGCCGACGATATCGAAGGTGCCGCACAGCTTTACAGCGCCGTATTGCAGGCCGATCCGGAAAATGCGCGGGCTGCAGCCGGGATGATGCATTGCATGATTGCCATGGGCGAGACGGAGCGTGTCGGCCAGATGCTGACTGCGCTGCCGGAAGAGATGGTAAGCGACCCGGCGATCCAGGCGGTCGCCAAAAAGCTCGAGCAGATCGAGGAAGCGCGCAAGCTCGGCGATCCGGTGGCGCTGGAGAGCGCGCTTGCCGCCAACCCCGATGATCATGAGGCGCGCATCAAGCTTGCTAAGATCCTCAATGTTCAGGGCGAGCGCGACAAGGCTGCCGATCACCTGCTGACGATCATGCGCAAGGACCGCACTTTCGATGACGATGGTGCACGGCGTGAACTGCTGCAGTTCTTCGAGGTCTGGGGGCCAAAAGACCCGGCCACGATCGCGGCCCGCCGCCGGCTTTCGTCGATCCTGTTTTCCTGAGCGACAACTTATCCTCGGTCGCCGGTCTTGTGTTCGGCGTCCGGAGCCCCAGATAATCGCGATGGCGAATTTTAAGCGCCGGAACGCGCCTTGCAGCAATGAACGCATTGGCGATCCGGCGGTTCGGATAGCAGTTGAAATGTTCTGCGGGAGGTGTCGAGCCGATGCATGTGGGAAACGCACGGTATGTGAAGCGTGAGGATCTGCCGGAAGATCTGCCGGTTTTTCCGCTGACCGGCGCATTGTTGCTTCCCGGCGGGCAGTTGCCGCTCAACATATTCGAACCACGCTATCTTTCGATGTTCGATGCGGCTCTCGCCGGCGATCGTCTGATCGGCGTCGTACAGCCCTCGCTGATCAATGAAACCGACGCTGCCGATCCGTTGCGGCCCGCGCTTTCGAGCGTCGGATGCCTTGGGCGGATCACATCCTTTGCCGAGACCGGTGACGGCCGCTATATCGCCTCGATCAGCGGTGTCTGCCGCTTCCGGCTTCTGGAAGAGGTGGGTGGCGACCATCCCTACCGGACGATCCGGTTTGCGCCCTTCATGGCCGATCTTTCGGAAGAGGACGGCGAGGCTGCTGTCGACAGGCGGGAATTGCTGCGCGTCTTTCGCGCCTATCTCGATGCCAACAAGCTCGACGTCGACTGGGAAAGCGTCGAGCGCGCCGGAAACCGGACGCTGGTCAATTCCCTGTCGATGATGTCGCCCTTCGGTCCGGCCGAAAAACAGGCGCTGCTGGAGGCTCCCGATCTCAAGAGCCGTGCCGATACGCTGATCGCGATCACCGAGATCCTGCTGGCGAGCGGGCTTGCGGATACTGACACAATCCTGCAGTGAGCTTTCTCATGGATGAAAAACTCAGCAAGGTCGATCCGAAGATGCTCGAACTGCTCGTATGCCCGCTGACGAAGGGCGGACTGGTGCTCGACCGCGAGCGCAACGAGCTGGTCTCGGAAGGCGCGCGGCTGGCCTATCCGATCCGCGACGGCATTCCGATCATGCTGATCTCCGAAGCGCGCAAGATCGAGGATTAAGGTCGGGAGCTCCCGACCTTCTTAAAGCGTCTCGCCGGCAAGCAGTTTCGGGTGACCTTCGCCGGTTGCGCCGGCGGCTTCGCCGATGAAGAAGTTCTTCAGTTTCGGCATGCGCTCGACGAGGCCGAGGCCGAAATCACGGGCGAAGCGGATCGGGGTTATGTCGTTGGAGAACAGCCGGTTCAAGACGTCTGTGGTCACGCCCATGCGGAACGTGTCGAAGCGGCGCCAGGACTGATAGCGCTCCAGAACGTTGAGCGAGCCGATATCGAGGCCGAGGCGGTCTGCCTCGACGATGGTTTCGGCCAGTGCCGCGACATCCTTGAAGCCGAGATTGAGGCCCTGGCCGGAAATCGGGTGGATGCCGTGGGCGGCATCGCCCGCCAGCGCGAAGCGTGGCGCGACGAAGGCGCGGGACAATGTCAGGCCGAGCGGAAAGGCCTTGCGTCCGCCTACCACCGTCAATTCGCCGAGCTTGTGGCCGAAGCGGCGCTGCAACTCGTCCTCGAAGACGAGATCGTCGGCCGAGATCAGCCGGTCGGCATCCTCGGTCCGTTCGGTCCAGACGAGCGATGATCGGTTGTTCGGCAAAGGCAGAATGGCAAACGGGCCGGAAGGCAAGAAATGCTCTTCCGCCACGCCGTCATGCGGGCGCTCATGGGCGACGGTCGTCACGATGCCGGACTGGCCATATTGCCAGTTCACCGTCTTTATTCCGGCCATGTCGCGCAGTTTTGAACGCACGCCGTCGCAGGCAACGAGAAGGCGGGTCTCCACGGTCGAGCCATCGGAAAGGGTGACCGTGGTCGAGCTGCTGCCCGTCGCAAAGGCTGTGGCGGAAAGCCCATGGCGAATGGCGATGCCAAGTTTTTCGGCGGCGCCGCGCAGGGCCCGCACCATGGCGACATTCGGCACCATATGGGCAAACGGCTTGCCTTCCTCGACTTCGCCGTCGAAGGTCAGGAAAACCGGGCGTACCGGGTCGGAGGTGCGGCTGTCGGTAACGATCATCCTGTTGATCGGCTGGGCGTGGGTGACGATCTCGTCCCAGACGCCGAGGACATCGAGCATTCTGCCTGCCGCGGCGATGATGGCGGAGGCGCGCTCGTCCTTTTCCCAAATTCCGGCGGGGGCCGCCTCGACGACTTCGATGTTCAGGTGCGGAGCCGCCTGCTTGACCGCGACAGCCGCCGCCAGCCCGACATAACCTCCACCTACAACCATCATGTCCAGCATCTGCCTGGCTCCCGTCCGTCTTGTGGTTACCGATGGGGTGGATATAGATCAACTGACCGCCGCTTCCTATTGCCGGAGTTCGTAAAAATGTCAGATCCGACCATTCGCTCTACCGCCATTCCCGCTGGAGCCCAGAACGATGCCCCGATGCGGCAGCTTATTGCGACGCTCGATCTGGAGCAGCTGGAGCACAATCTTTATCGCGGCACGAGCCCGGATATCGGCTGGCAAAGGGTGTTCGGCGGGCAGGTGATCGCCCAGGCGCTGGTGGCGGCGCAGAGGACCGTCGTTGCCGATCGCCCGGTTCATTCGCTTCACGCCTATTTCGTCCGTCCGGGGGATCCGAGCGTGCCGATCATCTACGAGGTGGAGAGGATCCGCGACGGTGGAAGTTTTGCCACACGGCAGGTAAAGGCCATCCAGCATGGCAAGGCGATCTTCCTGATGTCCGCCTCCTTCCAGATCGAGGAGGATGGTTATGACCACCAGATCACCATTCCGGACGTACCGCAGCCGGAGGAGCTGATGGACGAGGCGGAGTTCAAGCGGCTTTTCCTGCCAAAGGCGCCCGACGCCATTCGCCGTTATTGGGAGCGGCCCCGGCCGATCGAATTGCGGCCCGTGTCGCTGGCGCATTACCTGACCAAGGAAAAGCTGGAGCCGCGCCAGGATGTCTGGGTGCGTACACTCGGGCCGGTGCCGCAGGATCGGGCCTATCATGCGGCGATCCTCGCCTATCTTTCCGACATGACCTTGCTGGACGGCTCCCTTTATCCGCATGGAACATCCGTCTTCGATCCGCGCATACAGGCCGCAAGCCTTGATCACGCGATGTGGTTCCACCGTCCGATACAGTTCGACGACTGGCTGCTCTACAGCCAGGAAAGCCCAAGTGCTTCCGGTGCCCGGGGCATGACGCGCGGCAGCATCTATACCCGTTCCGGCGTCCTCATTGCGTCGGTGGCACAGGAAGGGTTGATTCGTAAAAAGGCAAATGACTAAATTTTGTGCAAAAAATAAAAAATGCACATGATTTCGGCGCCTTTGTGGCATCCATCTGCCTCATTTGTGGCGACGCTTACATAGTCCTTTATTTTTCAATAACTTAATCGTAGTGCTAAACTGGCACGCGCCTTGAATGTAGAGGCCCAGTTGCCGGTGTCATAAATCGGCGATGAGGAGAGTCGGCTTCGGCCGAAATAACCAAAGGATGGGAAGCCAGATGAAAATCGTGATGGCCATTATCAAGCCGTTCAAGCTCGATGAGGTGCGCGAAGCACTCACGGCTGTCGGTATCCAAGGCCTGACCGTTACCGAAGTCAAAGGTTACGGACGTCAGAAGGGACATACCGAGATCTATCGCGGTACCGAATATGCAGTCAGCTTTCTGCCGAAGCTGAAGATCGAGATCGCGGTTTCCGCCGACCTCGTCGAAAAGGCAGTTGAGGCGATCGCCTCGTCCGCGAAGACCGGCCAGATCGGGGATGGCAAGATCTTCGTTTATTCGATCGAGCAGGCCGTGCGCATTCGTACCGGCGAAACCAATACCGAAGCGCTCTAAGCACGGCTTACAGGGGAGTTTTCAAACTATGCAATTCAAAGGATTTTCCACTCTTGGACGCCTGAGTGCGGCCGCCGGCGCGTTTCTCGCGCCCGCCATCGCGTTTGCGCAGGATGCCGCACCGGCTGCTGCCGCGGCTGCGGAACCCGCGCCGGTGATGGACAAGGGCGATATCGCCTTCATGTATATCGCCACCCTGCTCGTTCTCCTGATGATCCTGCCGGGCTTGGCACTGTTCTACGGCGGTCTGGTTCGCGCCAAGAACATGCTGTCGGTGCTGATGCAGATCACCATGGTCACCTGCGTGGTCATGCTCATCTGGGCAATCTACGGTTATTCCTTCGCCTTCGGCGGCGGCACATCTGCCTTCTGGGGCGGCACGGCCAAGATGTTCATGGCCGGCATGGACGCGACCACCACCGCGACAACCTTCACCAAGGGCGTCGTCATTCCGGAATATGTGTTCTTCCTGTTCCAGATGACCTTTGCCTGCATCACGCCTTGCCTGATCATCGGCGCCTTCGCGGAACGCATCAAGTTCTCCGCCGTCGTGCTGTTCTGCGCATTGTGGGTCACCTTCGTCTACTTCCCGATCGCCCACATGGTCTGGGACGCAAACGGCCTGCTGTTCGGCTGGGGCGCGCTTGACTTCGCCGGCGGTACCGTCGTGCACATCAATGCCGGTGTTGCAGGCCTGATCGGTGCGATCATGGTCGGCAAGCGTACGGGCTTCGGCAAGGACATGATGGCTCCGCATTCGATGACGCTCACCTTCGTCGGCGCCAGCCTTCTGTGGGTCGGCTGGTTCGGCTTCAATGCCGGTTCCAACCTCGAAGCTTCCGGCGGCGCGTTCATCGCCTTCGTCAACACCTTCCTGGCAACCGCTGCTGCAACCGTTGCATGGGCGATCGTCGAAACCTTCACCCGCGGCAAGGCTTCCATGCTTGGCGCTGCTTCCGGCATGATCGCCGGTCTCGTCGCCATCACGCCGGCTGCCGGCATCGTCGGCCCGATGGGCTCGATCGTCATGGGTCTCCTCGTTTCGCCGATCTGCTACTTCTTCGTTTCGACGGTGAAGAACAAGTTCGGTTATGACGACACTGCAGACGTCTTCGGCGTTCACGGCATCGGCGGCATCTTCGGCGCCATCGCCACCGGTATCTTCGCTTCCGCTTCGCTCGGCGGCATCGGTTATGCCGGCGAACAGACGATGGGTGGCCAGGTCATGGTCCAGATCGAAGCTGTCATCGTTACTCTCCTGTGGACCGGTATCGGCTCGATCATCCTCTACAAGATCGTCGACCTGATCGTCGGCCTGCGCGTCCCGGTGGAAGCCGAGCGCGAAGGTCTCGATCTCGCCAGCCACGGCGAATCCGCCTACCACAGCTAAGACGCAAAACAGCAGTTGCCGTCGCGTGACGGCTACTGCAGTCTCTGTCTCAGCCCGATTTATGGCCCGGATATCTTCCGGGCCATTTTCTTTTGCAGCCTGCGCTTGTCCTTCATTCGCGGCGTTTTCGACAGATGCTTGCGGTTTTCGGGCGGGCGCGGCAGCTTGGTTAAAGCTGCGTTAACCAAGACCGGGCTACCTTCCCGTGGAATTGTGCGACGGCTTTGGCCGCAACGCGCGTGATAATTGCGTTTCACAGGCGGCGGGCAGACGATGAGCAGAAGCAGTTCGGCGGCATTTGCAAACCGGTCAACCCGCTCTGTCGTCAGTTCCTTTGTGCTGCGGCAGACGCTGGCTCTGACAGGATTCGGGATTTTTCTGGTGCTGGCACTTGCGGTTGCCGCACTTGCCACCTGGAACGTTGCCGATCCGAGTTTCTCCTACGCCACCGATAATGCACCCACCAACATGCTGGGATTTGCCGGTGCGGCCTTTGCCGACATCATGATGCAGTTTCTGGGGCTTGCGAGCATCCTGGCGCTGTTGCCGATCCTGTCCTTTGCGCTGGCGCTGATATCGGGCAGGCGTTTTGACCGCATTCCGGCCCGGCTGGCCGCCTGGGGCGGCAGCGCGCTGCTCGCCTCCGCGACGCTCGGCTGTTTTCCCGCGCCGCAGACCTGGCCGATCCCGAACGGCATCGGCGGGGTGATCGGCGACATGATCCTGCGCTTTCCGGCGCTGTTCGTCGGGGCCTATCCGACCGGCGTGGTCGCCATGGGGCTTGGTGGCGTCTTTACCATTCCGTGCATCTGGCTGATGCTGTTTGCCTCCGGTCTGGTCGGTGATGCGCTGGAAGAGGCCGTTGAAGAGGATGACGACCGGCCGGTCGCCGCCGTCGTGTCGCGCCCGCGCCGGGACGAGGAAGACGACGAGGACGGCGACGAGGGCAGCCTGCTGGAACGCCTCCTGCCGCTCGGCCTTGCCTCGCATTACTGGTTCATCACCCAGGCAAGGCTGCGCCGCATGGTCGGCATGAAGCCGCGCCAGCGCCGGGCCTTCGACCAGCCCTATGATTTCAACGAGGACGAATTCGGCACGCTGAACGAGCCGGTGAGGGCGAAAGTCGCTCCCGGCGACATGCGTCGTATGGAGCCGTCTCTCGATGGCGCCGGCGAACGCGTTGCCGCCCCGCGTCGCATCGTCTCCGCGCCACCGATGTCCGCCCATGATCACGATGACGATCCGCCGTTCGACATGGATGACGACATGCCGCGCCGTCCAGCCGGCATCCTGTCCGACGATGACGATGATGCACAATTCCTCTCGTCGCGTGCGCCGCAAGGAGCCGGTGGCCGATCACAGCGCGTCGTGCCCGCGGCGCAGGCGCCGAAGCCGAGCGCCCGCGTTGCCCGCGATGCACAGGGTTCGTTCATCCGGCCGGACGGTTTCCAGCTGCCCTCCGTTCATCTGCTGACCGAGCCGAGAGCCGTTGCGCGCGACGTTACCCTTTCGGCCGAGGCGCTCGAACAGAATGCCCGCATGCTGGAAGGCGTGCTGGAAGACTTTGGCGTCAAGGGCGAGATCATTCATGTGCGCCCCGGCCCGGTCGTGACACTTTACGAACTGGAGCCTGCACCGGGCATCAAGTCGTCCCGCGTCATCGGTCTGGCCGATGACATCGCCCGCTCGATGAGTTCCATCGCGGCCCGTGTGGCGGTCGTTCCCGGCCGCAACGCGATCGGTATCGAACTGCCCAACCGCACCCGCGAAATGGTCTATCTGCGCGAGATGATCGGTTCGAAGGATTTTGAAGGCAGCAAGGCGAAGCTTGCCATGGCGCTCGGCAAGACGATTGGCGGCGAGCCGGTCGTGGCCGACCTTGCAAAGATGCCGCATCTTCTCGTTGCCGGTACCACCGGTTCGGGTAAATCCGTCGCCATCAACACGATGATCCTGTCGCTTCTCTATCGTTACACGCCGGAGAAATGCCGCCTGATCATGATCGATCCGAAAATGCTCGAACTGTCCGTCTATGACGGCATTCCGCATCTTTTGTCTCCGGTCGTCACCGATCCGAAAAAGGCCGTCGTTGCGCTCAAATGGACCGTCCGCGAGATGGAAGAGCGCTACAAGAAGATGTCGAAGATCGGCGTGCGCAATATCGACGGTTTCAATTCCCGCGTCGAACAGGCGAAAGACAAGGGCGAGATCCTCACCCGCACGGTGCAGACCGGTTTCGACCGCCAGACCGGCGAAGCCATGTACGAGACGGAAGAGTTCGATCTCGAGCCGATGCCCTATATCGTCGTGATCATCGACGAAATGGCCGACCTGATGATGGTGGCCGGCAAGGATATCGAAGGTGCGGTGCAGCGACTGGCGCAGATGGCGCGTGCGGCCGGTATCCATGTGATCATGGCAACACAGCGCCCGTCCGTCGACGTCATCACCGGCACGATCAAGGCGAACTTCCCGACGCGTATTTCCTTCCAGGTGACGTCGAAGATCGACAGCCGCACGATCCTCGGCGAACAGGGCGCCGAGCAGCTGCTTGGCCAGGGCGACATGCTCTATATGGCCGGCGGCGGACGCATCCAGCGTGTCCACGGGCCTTTTGTCTCCGATACCGAGGTCGAAGAGATCGTCGCCTACTTGAAAACTCAGGGCTCGCCCCAATATCTCGAAGCGATCACGGCCGACGACGATGACGACGAAGGTGGTGGCAGCGGCCCGGCGGGCACGTCCAATCTGTCGGATTCGGATGACCCTTACGATCAGGCCGTTGCGATCGTGCTTCGGGATGGCAAGGCTTCGACCTCCTACATCCAGCGGCGTCTCGGCATCGGTTATAACCGCGCCGCTTCGCTGATCGAGCGGATGGAGAAGGAAGGTCTGATCGGACCGGCAAACCATGCCGGCAAGCGCGAGATCCTCGTGCCGACCGAAGACGACATTCTCTAGCGGTAAGCTTTTGGTGATCGTTGCGGCAGGCGGGCGATCGACACCCGACCGGTCATCAAGACGCCGCGTTTGCGGCCCAGTGCATGTGGATGGAGACAAGAATGACCACTGAAAAGACACCTCTTTCCATCCGGATCGGCCGCAGGCAGTTTTCCGCAGGCCTGCTTGGGCTCGCCGCCACGGCCGTGATGCCGGGCGTAACGCTTGCCCAGGGGGCGGGCGGCGCGGCCGGTGGTGCGGCGGCGCAGAAGATCGCCGATCATTTTTCCTCGGTAAAGACGATGCTGGGTGAGTTCGTCCAGTTCGGCCCGCGCGGCGAACAGACCGGCGGCAAGTTCTATATCGAACGTCCCGGCAAGCTGCGCTTCAATTTCGAGGACCCGTCGCCGCTGCGCGTCATCGCCGATGGCCGTAATGTCGTGGTCGGTAACGTCAAGCTGAAGACCTGGGACATCTATCCCCTGTCAAAGACGCCGCTGACGCTGCTTCTGGCCAACAAGATCGACCTGTCCAACGATGCCGTACGCGGCGTGAAGGAAGAAAGCGACCTGACGACGATCGTGCTCGGCAACAAGACGATCTTCGGCGATTCGACCATCACCATGATGTTCGACAGCAAGACCTATGACCTGCGCCAGTGGACGATCACCGACAACCAGGGCAAGGACACGTCGGTGATGATCTACAACGTCCAGACCGGCGTGAACCTCGACGAGAAGGTGTTCACCATCCCCTACGACCAGGTGAAGTGACCGGTCGCAGATTTCAGGATTTCAAAGGGCTGCGGATGACGCGGCCCTTTTTGATTCACGGGTAGCGGCAAAATCGATTTCGATTTTCGGGACGATGCGCTAGACCTCAGGTGAAATCGAGGTTCTTCATGACATTCTCCATCACCACCTGGAACATCAATTCGGTCCGCCTGCGGATGCCGATCGTGCAGCAGTTCATCGTCCGCAACCAGCCGGATATTCTCTGCCTGCAGGAGATCAAGTGCCAGGAGCCGGAATTCCCCTATCAGCCGCTGCGCGATCTCGGTTACGAGCACATCATCGTGCATGGCCAGAAGGGCTATCACGGCGTTGCCATCGCGTCGAAGATCCCGCTTCTCGAAGACCACAGGCAGAATTTCTGCGGCATGGGCGATGCGCGGCACATCTCGGCGATTTTCGAGCGCGGTTCGCGCCGGGTTCGCTTACATAATTTCTACGTGCCGGCGGGTGGCGACGAGCCGGATCGCACCGTCAATCCGAAATTCGGCCACAAGCTCGATTTCGTCGAGGAGATGAAGGCGCTGAAGGCGGATATGCCCGGCGTGTCGTCGATCCTTGTCGGCGATCTCAACATTGCGCCGTTGGAGCACGATGTCTGGTCGCACAAGCAGCTGCTGAAGATCGTCAGCCATACGCCGGTCGAGACCGAGGGGATGAAGGAGATCATCGCCAAGGGCGGCTGGCTGGACCTGATGCGGCAATACACGCCAGAACCGGAAAAGATCTATACCTGGTGGAGCTACCGGGCCAAGGACTGGGAAGCGGCCAACAAGGGCCGCCGCCTCGACCACGTCTGGTCGTCACCAGATCTCGGGCCGTCCCTCGACCGGATCGAGATTCTCAAGGAAGCGAGAGGCTGGAACCAGCCGTCCGACCATGTGCCGGTGACGGCGGTGTTCAAGTTCTGATTTATCGTGCGGAGCAAGCGGCGGCCCCTCATCCGCCTGCCGGCACCTTCTCCCCGTAAACGGGGAGAAGGACATATGCCGCGTCGTGTTCGTCTCGCTCTACCCTTGAGCGGGGCACGTTCCCTCGCCCCGTTTACGGGGAGAGGGTTAGGGTGAGGGGCTGCGCCATGGTTTAACGGCGCCAACACTCCAAAACCTACCGGAACCGATGTTCCATCGCGGCTGCGGCCTTGGCCAATCCGGCGATATTCTCGCGGATGCGGGCCTCGATCAGGCGGCCGACCTGGGGGTATTCCTCCAGCAGGCGCTGGAAAAGCTGGCGGTTGATCTTCATCACTTCGGCATCGGAAGCGGCGACGGCGGTGAACTTGCGTTCCACCATCGTCACCAGCGCCAGTTCGGATAAAAGCGTGCCCGGGCCAACAGTCTTCTGGTGGCGGATGTCACCCATCCGGTCTGCCGCATAAAGCCCGATCTGGCCCTTGGCGACGATATAGGCGGCTTCGGCGGGCGAACCCTCGCGAAACAGTTCCTGCGCCTCGGAGAGCGAACGGCGTTCTGCCCCGAACGCGACCAGACGCAGCTGGTCGCCATCCAGTTCACGGAACAGCGGCACGCTCGAGAGCAGCCTGATATCGTCGTTCAGTGCCATCAGGGAACGATCTTGTAGCCGCCGTTTTCTGTCACGAGGATCTCGGCGCTGGACGGGTCGCGCTCGATCTTCTGGCGAAGACGGTAGACATGGGTTTCGAGCGTGTGGGTGGTGACGCCGGAATTGTAACCCCAGACTTCTTCCAGCAGCACGTCGCGGGTGACGACCTTCTGGCCGGCACGGTAGAGATAACGGATGATCGCCGCTTCCTTTTCGGTGAGGCGGATCTTCTTGCCGTCGTCGGTAGTCAGCAGTTTCTGGCTCGGCTTGAACAAATAGGGACCGACGGTAAACGTGGCGTCCTCGCTCTGTTCGTACTGGCGCAGCTGGGCGCGGATACGGGCGAGCAGCACGGCGAAGCGGAAGGGTTTTACGATATAATCGTTGGCACCGGCTTCCAGTCCGAGGATCGTGTCACTGTCGGTATCGTGGCCGGTCAGCATGATGATCGGTGCCTTGAAGCCCGCCTTGCGCAGAAGCTTGACGGCTTCGCGGCCATCCATGTCCGGCAGGCCGACATCCATGATCAGCAGATCGACCTGGGCGGTCTTTGCCGTGTTCATGGCCTTTGTGGCGTTTTCTTCCTGCAACAGCGAAAACTCGTCGTATAACGACAATTGTTCGACCAGCGTCTCGCGCAGATCATTGTCGTCATCCACCAGGAGTATCGTTCTTGCCATACGGTTGTCGCCTTTCGTGTCGCCCGTGATTGCATCCGCGCCGGTGAGGCCAGCAGATTCGCAAGGTATCTAGGGCTCTGTGATGTAATTCCCAACATGCTATGAATTCAAACAAAATCATATTCAAAGCAAAAGCTCGTGAGAAAATGCCGCTTTTCCGTGTGCAAAACCCCCAAAAACAATCAATCGTCACGGTGCGGACAGCGCCCGGCAACCGGCAGCGGGCCATCGTTTCCGTCGACGGGCTGACGATCAGGGCGGCGATCGGCCGTTCGGGAGCGACCGCCTTCAAGCGGGAAGGGGATGGCGCGACACCGATCGCGTCAATGAAGCTGATCTCCGGTTTTACCCGCGGCGAGCGGATCCGGCTGCCGCAGACGCCGCTTGCGATGGCGCGGATCAGGGGTGACATGCTGTGGTGCGACGACCCGAAACATGCAGCCTATAATCGTCTGGTGACGAAGCGATCAGGCGGCGGGTTCAAGCCGAGCCATGAGGAGATGACGCGGGCGGACGGGCTTTACGACGTGTGTCTGGTGATGGACTGGAACATCTCTTCACGCAAACGCTATGGCGGCTCGGCGATCTTTTTTCATCTGATCAAGCCGGGATATCAACCGACGGCCGGGTGTATCGCGGTCAGTGCGCGGGACATGCAGCGGTTGCTGCCGTATTTGAGGCGGGGAACTGTGGTGAAGGTGGTGGGATGAGGATGCCATGGACGGCGAGGGGAGAGATCCCCTCACCAACAAAATCTAAGACTTAGCCTTTGGCTAAGATCTTGATTTTGTAACCTCTCCCACAAGGGGAGAGGTAGGCGACGAGGGTGCCTCCCCCGGCATCTCACCCCTTTGTGGGAGAGAAAGCGATTTCAACATCTTAGCCAGAGGCTAAGTGTTAGAAATCGCAAGTGAGGGGACCGCGATGTCCCCCTCACCATCAACCACTCACTTCCACTCACGGATATCGACGAAGTGACCAGCAACCGCCGCCGCGGCCGCCATGGCCGGTGAGACCAGGTGGGTGCGGCCCTTGTAGCCCTGGCGGCCCTCGAAATTGCGGTTCGAGGTCGAAGCGCAGCGTTCGTAAGGGTTCAGGCGGTCGTCGTTCATCGCCAGGCACATGGAACAGCCCGGCTCGCGCCATTCGAAACCGGCATCCTTGAAGATCACGTCGAGGCCTTCGGCTTCCGCCATTTCCTTGACGATGCCGGAGCCCGGAACGATCATCGCAGAGACGGTCGAGGCAACCTTCTTGCCCTCCACGACCTTGGCGGCAGCGCGCAGATCCTCGATACGGCCATTGGTGCAGGAGCCGATGAAGACACGATCGATGGTGATGTCGGTCATCTTCGTGCCGGCCTTCAGGCCCATATAGTCGAGCGCACGCTGCTTGGAGGTCCGCTTGTTTTCTTCCTGGATGTCGTCCGGATTGGGAACGATGCCCTGAACGGAAACGACATCTTCCGGAGACGAACCCCAGGACACGATCGGCGGCAGGTTGGCGGCATCGAGGATAACGACCTTGTCGTAATGGGCGCCTTCATCCGTGTGCAGCGTCTTCCAGTAATCGACGGCCATGTCCCAGGCGGTGCCCTTGGGCGCGCGGGGCTTGTCCTTGATGTATTCGAAGGTTGTTTCGTCAGGCGCGATCAGGCCGGCGCGGGCGCCGCCTTCGATCGTCATGTTGCAGACGGTCATGCGGCCTTCCATCGACAACGAACGGATTGCCTCGCCGGCGAATTCGATGACATGGCCGGTGCCGCCGGCAGTGCCGATTTCGCCGATGATCGCCAGGATGACGTCCTTGGCGGTGACGCCTTCCGGCAATGTGCCGTCGACGCGCACCAGCATGTTCTTCGCCTTCTTCTGCACCAGCGTCTGGGTGGCCAGAACATGCTCGACCTCGGACGTGCCGATGCCATGCGCCAGCGAGCCGAAGGCGCCGTGGGTGGAGGTGTGGCTGTCGCCGCAGACGATGGTCATGCCCGGCAGGGTGAAGCCCTGTTCCGGCCCGACGATATGGACGATGCCCTGGCGGACATCCTTTTCGGAATAATATTCGACGCCGAAATCATGGGCGTTCTGGGCCAGCGCCTCGACCTGGATGCGGCTTTCTTCATTCTTGATGCCGATGTGGCGATCAGGTGAGGTCGGCACGTTATGGTCGACGACGGCCAGCGTGCGCTCCGGCGAACGCACCTTGCGGCCGGCCATGCGCAAACCCTCGAAAGCCTGTGGCGACGTCACCTCGTGAACCAGGTGACGATCGATATAGAGAAGACAGGTGCCGTTTTCGTCCTGAGAGACGACGTGGTCGTCCCAGATTTTATCGTACAAAGTGCGGGGTGCGCTCATGGCTGCCATCCGTTGAAGAACAGGTTTTTGAAAAGGGGAGAGGTGGCGGCAAAAGCGTGTACCGCAGCACGGGTCGCGTTTAGACGACCGTCAGCTAAGTCGGCTGTTGAGAGCGCCGGATACGCGCGCAAAAAAGCGTGCCGGCAGACGCTTGTGGTCCTGCAGCACGATAAAACTGTTCGCAAGGCATCCGAATTTCGATCCCATGGCGGCTTCATTAGCAGTTTTTTGGAATGACGGCAATTGTTTCGAAAGAATGACCATGCAACAAGCAGGTCAGTGAGAAGGCTCTAATTTTGCGTCCTAATTCCCTGTGGCGGGGGAGGGCGCGACGAGGAGGTGCAAATGGCTCTCGCAGTCCGGCTCCCCGGCAACGAAGCCGAACGAATGCTGTCCGTCCGTTCGCTGATCGCGCCGGATGGGTATTCGACACCGGAACTGATGTCACTGGTGCAATTGGCGAAGGACGTATTCGGCAGCCCGGTTGCAGCCGTCAATATCGTTGACGAAGACTGGCAGCGTGTCGCCTGCCAGGTGGGTACGATCGAGATTGCCGCCTGCTCGCGCGACGTGTCGATCTGCTCCCGCGTCGTGTTTGCCAATGAGGTCGTGATCATCCCCGATCTCACACGCCATCCGGAATTGTCAGACATGCCCTATGTCAGAGGCGAACCGGGCTTTCGCAGCTATGCCGGCGCGCCGGTGTCGCTCGACCCGAGCATGCCGGTCGGTTCGTTCTGCCTGATCGATACGCGCCAGCGCGATTTCAGTGATGGCGAAATCCGCACTCTGAAACAGTTTGCCGATGTCGCCAGCGGGTTGCTGCGGCTGCAGAAGGCGAAGTTCATGATGGAATTTGCCGAGGAAAAGCTGAAGCTGGCGGCAATGACCGATCCTTTGACCGGCTTCTACAATCGCTCGGCGCTGGTTTCACTGATCGACGTCATGCTCAACAATGCGCTGTCGTCCCAGCAGGGGTTCGGCGTGCTCTATCTGGACATGGACGGGTTCAAGGCAATCAACGATACACTTGGCCATCATGCCGGCGATCTGGTCTTGACCTATGCGTCCAAGCGCATCAGCGAATGCGTGCGCGCCCAGGATGTCGTGGTGCGGATGGGGGGCGACGAGTTTGCCATCTTCGTGCCCGATCCGCCGGACAGTTCGGCTCTTTCCGAGCTTTCAGAATGCCTGCTGAAGGAATTCCGCCGCCCCTTCGTCGTCGACGAGAAGATCGTCAACGCGCGGCTCAGCATCGGGGCGGCACTCGCCCCCGATGCCGGTTCCGAGAGGCTCGGCCTGCTAAAGGCGGTCGACGAGGCGCTTTATCAGGCAAAGCAGGCTGGCCGCGATCGCTTCGTGCTCCGCTAGAGCATTTCCGCCTTTCTTCGAAACGCGAAACAGCTCTATCTATCTGTTTAAATGCAATTGCGGGCGCAAAACCGGTTCCCACTTCTGCTGGAATTGCGCTGAGGGCTGAACGTGCGTTGGATCAGCGGATACGGAAGACATAGGCCTTGACCAGCACGTCGGGTTCGTCGACCGCGTAGGAGCGCCAGAGCGGGCTTTCCTCGACCGGCTGCCAGACCCCGCGGGCAAAAAGCTCGGCGAAGACATCGGCAAATCCGCCGGCCTCGAACACCTTGTCGCGGACAGTAAAGATACCGTAGCCGCCAGGGTGGGTTATCCTGCAGAGCTCGAACAGGCTCGCGGCCGGCGCGTGGCCTTCGGTGAACACACCGGTGGAGAGAAAAGCGGAAAAATGTCCGTCCGGCCAGGGCAGTTGCTCGCCAAGCGTGGCGCGCTCCAGCCTGTCATAGGCGCCGCGGTTTTGCGCAAGCGCCAGCATCTCTTGAGAAAAATCCAGTCCTTCCACCGACTGGTAGCCGAGCGCCTTGAGATACGGGCCGGAAAGGCCGGTGCCACAGCCGGCATCGAGCAGCGGACCGGCATCAATGCCGAGATAGCGGGCGATCCAGGCGGTGATCATGAAGGGCAGGCAATAACCGGAGGACAGGTTCTCGCGGTCGTAATCGGTCGACCATGTGGCATAAGCAGCGGTCAGTTCGTCATCAGATTTTGAGGCATAAACCTTTGCCAGTCCTTCACTTTTGCGTTCGCTCATCTGCCGTTCCCCTTCCTGGTTCCCTTTTCGCGCATACGTTTTTCGACCTGCCGCAGCAGGATGGAGAGGCCGATCGTCAGGATCAGATAGATATAGGCGACGATCGAATAGGTCTCGAAAAAGCGGAAGGAGCCGGAGGCGTAGATCTTGCCCGCCTGGCTGATATCGGCAACGCCCAGGACCGAGACCAGCGAACTGTCCTTGACCATGGCGACAAAGTCATTCGACAGCGGCGGAAAAACGACGCGGATAGCCTGCGGAAAAACGATCAGGCGAAAACGCTGAGTGCGACTGAGGCCAAGGGCCATGGCCGCCTCGATCTGACCCCTGTCGATCGACTGGAAACCGGCGCGAAAGATTTCGGCGATGAAGGCGGAATAACCGATCGTCAGGGCGATGATCGCCCGCCACATCAGCGAGACATCGCGCACCTGCGCCGGCTGCAGCCAACCGCCGTCCACCAAAGGCGTGATCAGAAAATTGTAGAGGCTGACAAGGCTAGGGGCGCCGACAAAGGCGATGTAGAACAACAGCACGAGGACCGGGATGCCGCGCACGACCTCGACATAAAAGCGTGCGGTCTGGCGCAGCGCGACACTGCCCGACAGGCCGGCCAGCGCGATCAGCAGGCCAAGCGCGCAGGCCAGCGCGAAAGAGACGACACTGACAAACACCGTTATCCCGATGCCGCGGGCGACGGTTAAAAAGACCTGGGTGTAAAGATCATTGACGGCGATGATGGCGGCGATGGCGAGCCCGATCACGATCAAGGCATAAAGCCACCATGGCCGCTCGGCATCGCTGCCGGATGTCGGCAGGGTCTGGAAACCCATCAGCTCCTGACCCCGGCGGTTCTGTCAATGCCGGTGCCGTTCATTGGCCCATCTTGTAGTCGAGGAACCACTTCTTGTTCAGCGCGTCGAGCGTGCCATCGGCCTTCAAGGCCGCGATCGCCGCATTGACCGGCGCGACGAGATCGGAGCCCTTCTTGAAGATGAAACCGAAATCCTCTGCGCCGAGCGGGCCGCCGACCAGCTTCAGGCCTCCATTCGAGGCATCGACATAGCCCTTGCCAGCGGTTCCATCGGTGAGAACCGTATCGACGTCACCGGTCTTCAATGCCTGCACTGTCGCACCGAAGGTCTCGAACAGCTTTATCCGCGGGTTCTGCTCGTTGCCGTCGAGAACCTCGTAGGCTGCGGTATAAAAGGGCGTGGTGCCCGGCTGGGCGCCGACCAGCGCATCTTCGACGGCGGCAAAGCTCTTGGCGTCGGAGAAGCGCTTTTCATCGCCACGTACCAGCATGAACTGTTCGGAGCGCATGTAGGGATCGGAGAAATCGACCTTCTCCTTGCGGTCGTCCTTGATGGTGATGCCGGTCATGCCGATGTCGTATTGTCCATCGGACACGGCCTGGATCATCGCGTCCCAGGAGGTGTTCTGGTATTCGAGCTTGGCGTTCAGCCGCCTGGCGATCTCGTTCATCGCGTCATATTCCCAGCCGATCGCCTTGCCGGATTTCGGGTCGACGAATTGCAGCGGCGGATAGGCGTTTTCGGTGACCACCACGACCGAGCGACCCTTCAGATCGGGAAGGGTCTCCGCTGCTGCAAGAGCAGGGCCGAGCATTGCGAGAGCAAGGCCGGCAAGGGTGGCGCGTCTGGTCAGCATCGGTTCAATCCCCCGGTAAAGTTGTCCTCCCAACTCTCATCAATTCGTCAAAAATGGCAAGTGGGATCGCATGCCGGAGGCAGCCTTGATGCTGCACCGCAAACTTGCACCACTTGCCGTTCGTCAGAAGGCGACTAGATCACCCTTGGTTGTTTCAAGCATTGGCCGGGTTGGCCGGGAGGAGTGCCTTGGTTACCGAAAAAGATATTATCTCAAAGATTACATGGCGTTTGATGCCGTTTCTCGGGCTTCTCTACCTGATCGCCTATATCGACCGGCAGAATGTCAGCTACGCGAAACTGCAGATGGTCGATTCGCTCGGCATGAGCGAATATGCCTATGGTCTTGGCGCGTCGCTGTTCTTCATCGGCTATTTCATCTTCGAGGTTCCCGCCAACCTGTTCCTCACCCGTTTCGGGGCGAGGATCTGGTTTGCCCGTATCCTGGTCTCCTGGGGGCTGGTGACGATCGGGCTGGCGTTCACCCAGAACATGACGATGTTCTATATCCTGCGCTTCCTGCTCGGCGTCTGTGAGGCGGGTTTCTTTCCGGGCGTTCTCTATCTGCTGACGCTGTGGTTCCCGAAGGATTATCGCGGCCGGATGGTCGGACTGTTCATGATTTTCAGCGCGCTTGCCAATGCGGTCGGCGCACCGCTCGGCGGCATGTTGCTTGATCTCGACGGCGCGCTTGGCCTGCGCGGTTGGGAATGGGTATTCCTCGCCACCGGCGTTCCGGCCGTGCTTGCGGGTATCGTGACGCTTTTCTATCTCGACGACACGCCGGAAAAGGCGAAGTTCCTTAGCAATGAGGAAAAGACCTGGCTCAAGGATCGTCTCGCCAAGGAAAATGCCGGGATGGAGAAGGATGCCGATCACGGCTTCAAGGCGCTGGTCAATCCGCGCGTGCTGTTGATGGCGCTCTGCTATGTCGGCTTTCCGCTGGCGGCCTATGGGCTCAGCTACTGGCTGCCGACCATCGTCAAGGGTTTTGGCGTCTCCAACACGATGAACGGCTTCATCAACATCATCCCGTGGCTGATCGTGGCAATCGCATTGTGGATGGTGCCGGCTGCGGCCGACAAGACGGAGAAAAAGACGCCCTATATCGTCATTCCGGCCTTTGTCGGTGCGGCCTGCCTGGCGCTTTCGGTCCTGGTCGCGTCGCCGGTGCTGCAGTTCGCCTTCCTCTGCGTCGCGGCTGCGGGTATTTTTGCCGGCCAGCCGGTGTTCTGGAGCCTGCCTGGGCGGTTCCTGAAAGGCGCGGGTGCGGCGGCGGGTCTTGCCGCGATCAACTCGGTCGGCAATCTGGGTGGTTTCGTTGCCCAGAATGTCGTGCCGTGGATCAACGATGCAACGGGCAGCAAGATCGCGCCGATGTTTTTCCTGGCGGCCTGCCTTGCCATCGCCGGTGTTCTGGTGATCGTCGTCGGCCAGACGCTGGGGCGGACGCAGGATGCTGCCAAGGTTTCCGCAAAACCCAGTCATTCCAGATAAAGGGCGCCGATAGACGGCAAAGGCGACAAACAAAAAAGGCGGCCCGGAGGCCGCCTTTTCTCATGCCGTAACGGCAGATCTTATTCTGCAGAACCTTCGGCAGCCTTTGCTGCTTCAGCTTCCTGGGCAGCCTTGGCTTCAGCGGCTTCCTGTGCTGCCTTTTCGGCGGCCAGTGCCTGTGCTGCTGCAATCTTTTCGGCTTCGATGCGTGCCTTTTCTTCGGCAACTGCAGCGCGCTCGGCGTCGTTCAGCTTGCGGGCGCGGGTGCCGGTGTTCTCGACGATACGAGCCGACTTGCCGCGACGATCGCGCAGGTAATAGAGCTTGGCGCGACGGACCTTACCGCGGCGAACGATTTCGACGCCTTCGACGAGCGGCGAGTAGACCGGGAATACGCGCTCGACGCCTTCGCCGTAGGAGATCTTGCGAACGGTGAAGCTCTCGTTGATGCCGCCGCCGGAACGGGCGATGCAGACGCCTTCATAGGCCTGTACGCGGGTACGAGTGCCTTCCGTGACGCGGACGTTGACGCGGACGGTGTCGCCGGCTTCAAATGGGGGAAGCTTGCGCTTAGCTTCGATCTTGGCTGCCTGTTCGGCTTCCAGCTGCTGGATGATGTTCATCGGTCAAACCTTTTCAGTTCTTCTGAAACAGCCAGAGCGCCTCCCGTCCTTGGTCACCTCATCCGAGGGCCTCGCGACGTGCCTTGCGGGCTAGCGAATTCGCCATTCTTTGTTGCTGGTCGACGGGATTTTTCCCATTTCCGCGCCGGCTGATACACGAAGGGCGGGCGTTTGTCACCCCGCAGATTGCGCTTTTGTGACGTGTGCGGCGAAGATTTCCGCCGATTTTCCGCAGTTTGTCAGTCTTTGGACTGCAGAAGGTCGGGGCGCCGCTCGCCGGTCAGGCGCAAAGCCTGTTCCAGTCGCCACTTCTCGATCGCCGCATGATTGCCGGAGGTCAGCACGGACGGGATTTCCTGGCCTTCGAAAACCTGAGGGCGGGTGTAATGCGGATGCTCCAGCAGGCCGTGCTCGAAGCTTTCATTTATACCCGAATGGACATTGCCCATGACGCCGGGCAGGAGACGGATGACGCTGTCGAGAACGGTCAGCGCCGCCGGCTCGCCACCGGAGAGAATATAATCGCCGATCGAGACCTCCTCGAGATCGCGGCCATCGATCACCCGCTGGTCGACACCCTCGAAACGGCCGCAGACGATGACGACGCCTTCGCCTTCGGCCAATTCGCGCACGCGTTCCTGGGTCAATGGTTTGCCGCGCGGGCTCATCAGCAGGCGGGGGCGCGTATCTGCGGCGACGGAGTCAATCGCTTTCGCCAGAATGTCGGGTTTCAGCACCATGCCGGCGCCGCCACCGGCCGGCGTGTCGTCCACGGTGCGATGCCTGTCCTCGGCAAAATCGCGGATCTGCACCGTATCGAGCGACCAGTCGCCCCGTTCCATCGCCTTGCCGGACAAGGAGAGGCCGAGATGGCCGGGAAACATTTCGGGATAGAGCGTCAGGATGGTGGCACGAAAAGTCATCACTCGTCCTTGCCGCTGTCCCGGCGCGGATTGGACTGGCGCTTGCTGGCGGCCATCGGATCGCGGTCGCTCGGATCCTCGATCAGGCCGGCTGCCTGCGGATCGATGAGGATCCTGCCGGTTTCGAGATCGATTTCCAGCACGGCTGCCTCGGAAAATGGAATGAGGGCCGGGCGCCGGCCGGGGCCTTTCAGTTCAAGCAGGTCACCGGCGCCGAAATCGAAAACGGCGCTGACCGTGCCATAGCTCTTGCCATCGGCATCGACGGCCTCGAGGCCTTCGAGATCGGCATAATAAAATTCGTCCTCGTCGAGTTCGTCGTCGGGGAGATTGTCGCGCTCGACGAACAGTTCCAGCCCGTTGAGGGCTTCCGCCGCATTGCGATCGTTGACGCCGCGGAAACGGATGACAACGACGGTCTTTGCCTCGCGGATTTCAAGGATCTCGAAGATGCGGCCATCTTCGGCATAAAGCTTGCCGTAGTCGCCGAGGGCCAGTGGTTCGGCAGTGAAGGATTTGACCCGCACTTCGCCTCGAAGGCCTTGGGCGGCTCCGATCGTCGCCATCAGGATGGGGTTTTCGAGCTTTGTCATGCCGGGCTTCCGATTGTTCTGCGCTCATTTAGCCATGAACGGCTCTGTGTGCAACGCGGGCTTATGCAAAACGCAGAACGGGCAGTGCGTTGCCGCACTGCCCGCCAGATGGAAGCTTGCAGATATTATTCTGCAGCAGCGGCGGCGTCGGCAGCCTTCTGAGCCTTTTCAGCAGCGCGTTCCTGAGCGCGCTTGCCCGGCTTTGCCTTTTCCGGGTTGTTCTTGGTTTCGCGGGTCGCGATGTTGGCTTCAGCGAGGAAGCGCAGAACGCGGTCGGTCGGCTGTGCGCCGGCAGCGAGCCAATGCTTGATGCGCTCTTCGTTCAGTTCAACGCGCTTTGCGTCTTCCTTGGAAAGCATCGGGTTCCAGGAACCGAGCTTTTCGAGGAAACGGCCGTCACGCGGCGAACGGGCGTCGGCAACGACGACGGTGTAGTAAGGACGCTTCTTGGAACCACCGCGGGCGAGACGAATCTTCAGGGACATTGTATTACTCCTTAGGTTTCCGGTGGTCGCCTTTGGCGGGCCGGGGTTTGTTTGGGGCCACCATCCGGTGGTCCATCGTTTGTCTGAGCCGCTTTAAAGCGGCTCGGGTCATGCTGGTTATTTCGCACCGCCGTGTTCGGCGGCGATTGCTTCATGATGCCGGATGACTTCCTTGATGACGAAGTTCAGGAACTTCTCGGCGAAATCCGGATCCAGATTGGCTTCCTTCGCCAGGCGGCGAAGACGTTCGATCTGGTATTCCTCGCGCGCCGGGTCTGCCGGCGGCAATTCGTACTGGGCTTTCAGAACGCCCACTTCCTTGGTGCAGCGAAAGCGCTCGGCGAGCATATGGACCAGTGCGGCATCGATATTGTCGATCGACTGGCGGTAGCTCAAAAGCCTTGCCTTCACATCTTCTTCAACCACGGAAAATCTCCTTACTTCTTCTTGCCGGGCAGGCCGGGGAAGCCGCCGAGCCCGGGCAGTTTCGCTCCGCCGAAACCTGGAAGGCCGCCCATTCCCCCTCCGAGGCCACCGCCCGGAAGACCCGGCATGCCACCCGGCTTGAGGCCGGCGGCTTCGGCCTGCTTCTGCAGGGCTTCGAGTTGTTTCGGATCCATCTTCGACAGGTCGGGCATGCCGCCCATACCACCCATGCCGCCAAGGCCCATCTTGCCGGCAAGGCCACCCATCATCTGCTTCATCATGCCGCCCTTGCCCTTGCCGCCCATCATTTTCATCATGTCGGCCATCTGGCGGTGCATTTTCAGAAGCTTGTTGATTTCGGCAGCATCAGTGCCGGAGCCCGCGGCGATGCGCTTCTTGCGGGAATGTTTCAGCATGTCCGGATTGGAGCGCTCGGCTTTGGTCATCGAGCCGATGATGGCGATCTGGCGGTCGAACATCTTGTCGTTCATGCCGGATGCGGCGAGCTTGTCCTTCATGCCGGACATGCCCGGCATCATGCCCATGATGCCACCCATGCCGCCGAGCGATTTCATCTGGCGCAACTGGTCGGCCAGATCGTTCAGGTCGAACTTGCCCGACTGCATCTTCTTGGCCATCGCCGCGGCTTTTTCCGCGTCGATGTTTTCGGCAGCCTTTTCGACCAATGAGACGATATCGCCCATGCCGAGAATGCGGTCGGCGATACGGCGGGGATGGAATTCCTCCATCTCCGACATCTTTTCGCCGACGCCGATCAGCTTGATCGGCTTGCCGGTGACGGCGCGCATCGAAAGCGCTGCACCACCACGGCCATCGCCGTCCATGCGGGTCAGAACAAGACCGGTAATGCCGACGCGTTCATCGAAATTGCGGGCGAGATTGACGGCGTCCTGACCGGTCAGGCTATCGGCCACGAGCAGGATTTCATGCGGATTGGACTTCCGCTTGATCTCCGCCATTTCCTGCATCAGCGGTTCGTCGATATGGGTGCGGCCGGCGGTGTCGAGGATAACGACGTCATGGCCGCCAAGTTTCGCAGCCTGTACGGCGCGGGCGGCGATATCGGTCGGCGACTGGCCGGCGATGACCGGCAGCGTATCGACACCGGTCTGGACGCCGAGCTGACGCAATTGTTCCTGGGCTGCGGGACGGCGCGTATCGAGCGACGCCATCAGCACCTTTTTCTTGTCACGCTCGGTCAGCCGCTTGGCGATCTTGCCGGTCGTGGTCGTCTTACCCGAACCCTGCAGGCCGACCATCATGATGACGACGGGTGCGGCGGCCTGAAGGCTGATGCTGACGCCTTCGGAGCCGAGCATCTCGACCAGCTCGTCATGGACGATCTTGACGACCATCTGGCCGGGTTTGATCGACTTCAGAACTTCGGCGCCGACTGCCTTTTCGCGGACCTTGTCGGTGAAGGCGCGCACGACTTCGAGCGCCACGTCGGCTTCCAGAAGCGCGCGGCGGACCTCGCGCAGGGCGGCGGAGACATCCGCTTCGCTCAATGCGCCACGGCCGGTCAGTCCATTCAGAATGGAGCCAAGACGGTCCTGGAGGTTTTCAAACATCGCTTCTTCCTTCTTCGCTTCCGGGGATTGTCCCAAAAACGTCGGGTCTTTTGCCGGCAAAAACAAGACGTCAGAAGCGCGCAAAGCCAAAAAGCACCCGAGGGCGCAACGCGCTGTCGGATGTTGACCTCCGGGCTCAGTATGTCGGCCCCGGTCGGCGGCTCCAAGTCGTGACTTGTCAGCAGATGGCCGGGCTTAAACAGGAAATGGGGGGAAGAGTCAAGGTGCGCGGGGCAGTCATAACATCTGCGTGGCGGCCCATCCTGCGCTTGAAGCGCGAAAGACGGCTTCTTATACAAGAAGCATGAACCGTCGCAAATTTTTCAAATGGTCCGGTCTTGCAGCCATAGCAGCACTTGCCGGCGGTATGACCGCGAGGAGTGCCATGGCTGGCAACAAGTATTATTCCGGTCCAGTGAGCGATCATTTCGACGGGACGAGCTTTTTCAATCCGGGCGGGGTTGAGCCGCGCGGCGGGCTGGACCTGCTCCGTTGGAAACTCGGCAACGGCAATATTCCCTGGCCCGAAACGTTCACCAGCCCATTTCCGCAGGCCGTGCCGGAGACACGCATCGATGGCGATCGCCTCGTGGTCACCATGGTCGGCCATGCCTCGATGCTGGTCCAGGTTGCGGGATTGAATATTCTGACCGACCCGGTCTGGTCGGAGCGCACCAGCCCGTTCAACTTTGCCGGTCCCAAGCGCGTAAACCCGCCCGGCATCCGCATCGGCGACCTGCCGCCGATCGACATCGTGCTGGTTACGCACAATCACTACGACCACATGGATCTGGAAACGCTGTGGGTTCTGCAGGGGCGCGACAAGCCGCATTTCGTCACGCCGCTTGGCAATGACACGCTGATCCGGTCGCGCGTGCCGGAGGCGAAGATCACTGTGATGGACTGGGGTGGCAGCGAAGCGGTCGGGCCCGGCGTCACTTTCCATTGCGAGCCCTGCCATCACTGGTCGGCGCGCGGGATCGGCGATCGGCGGATGGCGCTTTGGGCCGCCTTCGTGTTCGAAACGCCGGCCGGCAAGATCTATCATATCGGCGATACCGGCTTTCACCAGGGCATCAACTATCGTGCCGCCGGCGAAAAACATGGGCCGTTCCGGTTGGCCAACCTGCCTTTCGGGGCCTATGAGCCGCGCTGGTTCATGGAGGCACAGCACCAGAATCCGGAGGAAGCCGTGAAAGGCATGCAACTTTGCGGCGCTTCTTTCGTTGCGGGACATCACTGGGGTACGGTGAAGCTGACCAATGAAGGCATCGAGCAACCGGTCGAGGCGCTCAATACGGCACTTGATCAACGCGGGATCGCCCGCGCGCGTTTTCGGGCGATGCGACCGGGTGAAGTTTTCGAGGTTCCGGGGCCAAGTCCCGCTTGACTTGCCGGGTCGTCATTTGCTTGATGCAGAAAACATGAGTTCAAGAGGCAAGAAATGCAGATCGAGCTAGACCGTCCGGCGGAATCCACCCGTATCCAGCGTCTGAAGGCGCTGACCACCGGCACCCACGATACGCTCGACAAGCGCATCATGCGGGCGGAGCCGTTTGCCAGCCGCGAACGTTATGCGCTGTTCCTCGATGTGCAGCACAATTTCCACGCCGATGTGGCGCCGCTTTATGCAGATGAAGAACTGAATCGCCGTCTGCCGGGGCTTTCCGAACGGAACCGCTACGAGGCCTTGTGCCAGGATATTGCCGATCTCGGCGGTGTTGCGGACGTGCTCACCGCAACCACCGGTCCGCTGACGCCGGCCGCGGCGCTGGGCTGGGTCTATGTTGCCGAGGGCTCCAATCTCGGTGCCGCCTTCCTGCGCAAGGAAGCGGCGAAGATCGGTCTTTCGGATGATTTCGGTGCACGCCATCTTGCCGGCCATCCGGATGGTCGCGGGCTGCATTGGCGCAATTTCGTCTCGGCGTATAACGACCTGCCGATGAGCGAAGCGGAAGAGCTCGAGGCGGCAGAAGGCGCCAAGGCGGCGTTTCGACGCGTGCATGCTCTGGTCGAGGATATCTTCGGCTGACCGGTTTTGCGACCGCGCCTCAGCGGCGCGTCGCTACCCAGATCACATGTTTTGCGCCACGCTTGCCATTGGCGCGGGTGTTGACGACCTCGGTTTCGTATCCGACATCATTCAGCCGCTTGGTGAAGCCGTAATCCGGGCCGGATGACCAGACGGACAGGACGCCGCCGGGGCGTAGCGCCTCGCGGGCAGAGCGCAGGCCGCGGCCATTATAAAGCGCGTCGTTGCTGTCGCGCGTCAGGCCATCCGGGCCATTGTCGACATCGAGCAATATGGCATCGAAGCGTGATTTGGAGCCGCGGATGAGTTCGCCGACATCGCCCTGATGGATTTTCGTGCGCGGATCGTCGAGGCAGCCTTTGAAGACCTCGGCCATCGGGCCGCGCGCCCATTTAACCACTGCAGGCACCAGTTCGGCGACGGTGACGGTCGCGTCCGGCGGAAGGATTGCCAGCGCTGCGCGCAGGGTGAAGCCCATGCCGAGCCCGCCGATCAGGATCGACGGCTTCTGTCTGTCGCTGATCTTCTCCCATGAGAGCGTCGCAAGCGCCTCTTCCGATCCGCTCAGCCGGCTGTTCATCAGCTCGTTCGAGCCGAGCATGATGGAAAATTCCTGGCCGCGCTGCTTCAGACGCAGTTCGCCGTCGTCATCGGGTATTTTCGCGCTGTCCAGTTGAACCCAGGGGAGCATGTTCAAAGCCTCTTTTACGGCTCCCCTAACATGGCAAAGGGCGATGCGCCATTCTTTCACGGTTAAGGATGCGCGGGCCACGCCACTGGTAATTTGTGGCACTTTCGGCCATATACGCCTGAAGAGAGGGGCGATTGTTGGTTTGACGCCCGCAAATGGATCAGCATCATGGCAGGACAGGTCGAATTCGCGCGGATGAACGGGCTTGGCAACAAGATCCTGGTCGTCGATATGCGCGGCCGCACCGACAAGGTGACGGCTGACGCCGCGATTGCGCTGAATGCCGATCCGGCAACCCAGTTCGACCAGATCATGGCGATCCATGATCCGAAGGCGCAAGGCACCGATGCCTTTATCGATATCCTCAATTCCGATGGCTCGAAGGCGCAGGCCTGCGGCAATGGCACACGCTGCGTGGTGCAGGCGCTTTCCTCCGAGACCGGCCGCAAGACCTTCACCTTCCAGACGGTGGCCGGCATATTGAATGCGCAGGAGCATGAGGACGGGACGATCTCGGTCGACATGGGCAAGCCGGTGTTCCAATGGGACAGGATCCCGCTGTCGGAAGAGTTCTTCGACACGAGCCGCATCGAATTGCAGATCGGGCCGATCGATCAGCCGATCCTGCATTCGCCCGCCGTCATGTCGATGGGCAATCCGCATGCTATCTTCTGGGTCGACAAGGATCCGATGACGTTTGATCTCGAACGGTTCGGGCCGCTTCTGGAAAACCATCCGATGTTTCCGGAAAAGGCCAATATCACGCTGGCGCAGGTGACATCCGGCGATGCGCTGCGCACCCGCACCTGGGAACGCGGCGCCGGGCTGACGCTCGCCTGTGGTTCGGCCGCCTGTGCGGCAGCGGTTTCGGCTGCGCGTACCGGCCGTACCGGTCGCAAGGTGACGATCGATGTGGCCTCCGCGCCGACCCGCCAGCCGCTCGTCATAGAATGGCGGGACAATGATCACGTCGTCATGACCGGGCCGGCCGAATGGGAATGGTCCGGCAAGGTCGATCCGCTGACCGGTGTTTTTTCGCGCGATGCCGAACCCGAGGTGAAGGCAAATTGAGCGGCGTCGAGGTCATAACCTTCGGCTGTCGGCTCAATACCTATGAATCGGAAGTGATGCGGGCGCAGGCCGAAAAGGCCGGGCTCAACAATGCCGTGCTGGTCAATACCTGTGCCGTCACCGGCGAGGCGGTGCGGCAGGCCCGCCAGGCGATCCGCCGGGCACGACGGGAAAACCCGCATGCCCGGATTATCGTCACCGGCTGTGCAGCGCAGACCGAAAAACAGACCTTTGCCGACATGCCGGAAGTCGATGCCGTGCTTGGCAACGAGGAAAAGCTGACGGCCAATTCCTATCGCGGCCTGCCGGATTTCGGCGTGTCGGCGGAAGAAAAGCTGCGCGTCAACGACATCATGAGCGTCAAGGCGACGGCGCCGCAGATGGTCAGGCATATCGACGGGCATGTGCGCGCCTTTATCCAGGTGCAGAACGGCTGCGACCATCGCTGCACCTTCTGCATCATTCCTTACGGCCGCGGCAATTCCCGCTCGGTGCCGATGGGTGCGGTCGTCGAACAGGCGCGCAAGCTTGTGGCGAGCGGCTATCGCGAGATCGTACTCACCGGTGTCGATGCAACAAGCTACGGCGCCGATCTGCCCGGCCAGCCGACGCTCGGTTATCTGGCCAAGACGCTGTTGAAACAGGTGCCGGAAATCCTGCGGCTGCGGCTGTCGTCGATCGACAGTATCGAGGCCGACACGCATCTGTGGGACCTGATCGCCGACGAACCGCGTTTCATGCCGCACTTACATCTGTCGCTGCAGCATGGCGACGATATGATCCTGAAGCGGATGAAAAGGCGCCACAGCCGTGCCGACGCGCTGGCCTTTATCGAACAGGCGCGGCGGTTGCGGCCCGAGATCGCCTTCGGCGCAGACATGATTGCCGGGTTCCCGACCGAAACGGAAGAGATGTTCGAAGGCGCGGCGTCGCTTGCCGAAGAGGCCGGCATCTCCTTCCTGCATGTCTTTCCCTACAGCCCGCGTTCCGGCACGCCGGCTTCGCGTATGCCGCAGGTCGACCGGGCACTGGTCAAGGATCGTGCCGCACGCCTTCGCGCGCGCGGCGAGGCGCTCAATCAGGCCCACCTCGACCGCATGGTCGGCACCGAACAGACGATCATCGTCGAAATGAACGGCATGGCGCATACGGAAAACTTTTCGCTGGTTGCAGCGCCGGGGCTGGTTCCCCGCGACATCCAGCGCGTTATGATTACGGGACATAATGGCAAACATCTCGACATGCGGGTCGTGGCCGCGGCTCTTAACGAGCAGGCAGCCTGACCGGAACGGATTGTAGGTAATGGTAAGTTTCATCAAACGCGTCTTCACCTTCGGCGACAAACCCGCCGATCTGCCTGCGGAAAAGCCGGTTGAAGATCATTCGCCCGTCGCGGACGTCGTTGCCGCTGAAGTCCTGCCGGTCACGCATGCTGATCCGGTTGCACCGGCGGAGATCGAGACTGCCGGCGGTCCTTCGGGCGATGTCGCGGTGGATGATGAGGCCGTTGCGGTTCTTCCAGGCGTCGAGGAAACGTCCGATCTCGGTGTCGTGCCATTGTCACTGCTGGAGGCCGAGGCTGTCGCCGAGGTTGATGGCGAGGCTGTTGCCGCGGATACACTCCCCTCCGAAGATGTTGCTGTCACGCAGCCCGTTCTGCCCAAGGGTTTTTCCACGTCCGCTGCCGAGCCCGAAATCGTTGCCGTCGTGCCGCCGGCGAAGCTGACCTGGTTCCAGCGGCTGCGGGCAGGGCTTGCCCGCACCTCGTCGCAGCTGACCGGCCAGATCGCAGCATTGTTCACCAAGCGCAAACTCGATGACGAGACGCTGGAAGATCTCGAGGACCTGCTGATCCAGGCCGATCTCGGGGTCGAGACGGCGATGCGGATCACCGGCACGCTGTCTGCCGAGCGCTACGGCAAGGACGTGACCGGCGAGGATGTGTCGAAGATCATGTCGGCGGAGATTACCAAGGTGCTGGCGCCGGTCGCCAAGCCGCTGCAGCTCGACCTCAATCACAAGCCGCATGTCATTCTGGTCGTCGGTGTCAACGGTACCGGCAAGACGACGACGATCGGCAAACTGGCGGCGAAACTCTCCGGCTCGGGCCTCAAGGTCATGCTGGCCGCCGGCGACACGTTTCGTGCAGCGGCGATCGAACAGCTGAAGATCTGGGCGGATCGTACCAATTCGGAGTTCATCGGCACGAAGCTCGGCGCCGATGCGGCGGGTCTTGCCTATGACGCCTATGTGCAGGCGAAGGAAAACAAATCCGACGTTCTGATCATCGACACGGCCGGCCGGCTGCAGAACAAGGCCGAGCTGATGGCGGAGCTGGAAAAGATCGTCCGCGTGCTGGGCAAGCTCGATCCCGACGCGCCGCATACCGTGCTGCAGACGCTCGATGCGACGACCGGGCAGAATGCGATGAACCAGGTGGAAATCTTCCGCAACGTCGCCGGCGTCAGCGGGTTGATCATGACCAAGCTCGATGGCACGGCGCGGGGCGGCATTCTGGTCGCGATCGCCGCCAAGCACCGGCTGCCGGTCTATTTCATCGGTGTCGGTGAAGGTGTCGACGATCTCGAGCCGTTCGAAGCGAAGGATTTCGCCGAGGCGATTGCAGGTCTTTCGCCTGTGCCGCATTGATGACACGAAGTAACGATTTGGCTCCAGATAACGACAGATTTTAAGTTGGGTCCCATGCAGACGATCGAAAGCGACATCACGCCGACCAAGAGCGAGAAGCAGAATCCAGGGCTGAAAATGGCATTGGAACTGGGGCCGCTGCTGGTCTTTTTCTTCGGCAATCTGCGGGGAGAATGGCTGGTCGGCAAGTTTCCGGCGCTGTCTGCCATCGGTGGTCCGTTGCTGGTCGCGACCGCGCTGTTCATGGTCGCCACGGTAATTTCGCTGGTCATCTCGAAGATCGTCTTCAAACATCTGCCGGTCATGCCCTTCGTGTCGGGCGTCGTCGTCATGGTGTTCGGATCGTTGTCGATCTGGCTGCAGGACGACACGTTCATCAAGATGAAGCCGACGATCGTCAACACGCTGTTCGGCGTCGTTCTGCTCGGCGGTCTTTTGTTCGGCAAGTCGTTGCTCGGTTACGTCTTCAATGCCGCCTTCCAGCTCGATGAGGAAGGCTGGAAGAAGCTGACGCTGCGCTGGGGCATCTTCTTTCTCATTCTCGCCGTGCTCAACGAAGTCGTCTGGCGCAATTTCTCCGATGAGGCCTGGATCAATTTTAAGGTCTGGGGAACGATGCCGATCACCATCCTGTTTACGCTGTCGCAGATGCCGCTGATCATGCGTCATACGGTTCAAAGCGAGGCGACGGCGGAGCCTGTTGCCGGTCCAGAGGGCGACAAGTGATGGTATCGACGCCGCAAGCCGGTGTCTCCGGCCGGCGCTGGCTGTTTGCCGCCCTTGCCCTTCTGCTGCTGCAGATTGCCATTCTTTATGCGATGGGCCGGGTTCCGATCTGTGAGTGCGGTTATGTAAAACTGTTCGAGCCGGCGGTGAATTCGCCCGGCAATTCGCAGCATCTGGCCGACTGGTATACGCCGTCGCACATCATTCACGGTTTCCTGTTTTACGGTCTCGGATGGCTTGTCCTGCGCCGTGCGCCGCTTTCGGCCCGGCTGTCGCTGGCAGTGCTGATCGAGGCTGCCTGGGAGATTGCCGAGAACTCTCCCCTGATCATCGACCGTTACCGCACCGCGACGATGGCGCTCGGTTATTCCGGCGACAGCATCTTGAATTCGGCGATGGACACGGTGTTCATGTCGCTCGGTTTCGTCTTCGCATCGCGCATGCCGGTCTGGCTGACAATTGCGGTCGCGGTGTTTTTCGAGTTGTTTACCGGCTGGCTTATTCGCGACAACCTTACCCTTAACGTGCTGATGCTGGTCTGGCCGGTCGAGGCGATCAAGACCTGGCAGGGCGCGATCGGATGAACCTGTGCAGAGGGGGGATCTTGCCCTCTGCTGGCGTTGAATTGTTAACATTCTCGGCCTAGGGCTGTTCTATTACCGACAGGACGCATGATCGCTTTCTGCGCAGGGTCAGATGGAACAGACCGATAATTTTGCTTATTTATTGCCGTTCATTTTTCTGGTGTTCGGTACGATCTTCCTGATCGCCGACCGCTGGTCGCCCGGCTCGGCGCGCTGCTGGGGGTTCGGCTATATTCTCTCGGCGCTCGGTTTTGCCTTTCCGATTGTCGGTAACGCATTGCCGCTTGCCGTCCAGGCAGTTGTCGCCAATGCGCTGTTTTTCAGTGCCTTCCTGTTTTATGGCCAGGCGCTTCTTGTCCGCTTCCAGCGTCCAAGCCTGCTTCTGCCGAGGCTTTTATTTGCGTTTCTCGCCTTTGCCACCGTCTGCTGGTTCATCCTTGTCAGAGAGAACCTGAGGTCGCAGCTTGCCATCGGCGACACCTCACTTGCCATCCTTTTTGCCATTTCCATCGTTTCGGTATGGAGGCATGCCAGGTCGCCGATCGATCGCCTGCTGGTGGTGATGGCGGCGCTGGTGGTGGTCGAGACGGCGGTCCGGGTCGTCACCCTGCTGGCCTCGACATCGGCCGACAGCTTTGAATCGCTCGACCAGTTCCTGTCTTCCGATTACGCCTTTCTGATGCAGGTGACGGCGAGCATTGTCGGCTTCGTCATGGCGCTGACGGTGCTTGGTTCTGTCGTATCGGATGTGGTCACCGGACATCGCGACGCGGCCGAGCGCGATCCGATGACGGGCCTCTTCAACCGGCGTGGTTTCGAGCAGGCCTTGCCGGCGGCAAAGGGCGGGGCCTTTCCCGCCGGAGCTGTCATCGTCGGGGATATCGATCATTTCAAGCAGGTGAATGACCGGTTCGGCCATGCGGCCGGCGACCATGTGATCATCGGTTTTGCGCAGAGGCTGCGGGCAACGCTCAAGGGTGCTGCGATCGCGCGTTTCGGCGGCGAGGAATTTGTCAGCTTTCTGCCGGGCGTTACCCGTGATGATGCCACGCATATGGCTGAGGAGGCACGCCTCGCCTTTGTCGAAATGAGCTGGCGCGAGTACGGGATCGACGCATTGATCACCGCGAGTTTCGGTGTTTCGGTGACGGCGCCGGGCGATCACTCGGTGCATGATGCCATCGCCCGGGCAGATGCCTGCCTCTATGTGGCGAAAAATTCCGGCCGCAACAGGGTGGTGACGGAAGGGCTGCGTCCGCCCGAAGGTCCGCCGCCGCTGCGGATCGTTTCCTGAACCACCCTGAAGCGACGTGCCTCAGGCTTTGTCCGGGATGATCTAGCTTTTGGCGGCGGCCGAGGCCTTTTCGATCGCGGGCAGCAGATCCTGGGTCAGGCTGCGCTCATCGAACGGTCCGACCTTCTTGTAAAGGATCGTGCCGTCCGGGCCGACGAGATAGCTTTCCGGAATGCCGTATACGCCCCAGTCGATCGCCGCCTTGCCGTTCGGATCGACGCCGATCGCCTTGTAGGGATTACCGAGTTCGCCGAGGAAACGCAGCGCGTTGTCGTTGCGGTCCTTGTAGTTGATGCCAACGATGTTGAGCCGGCTATCGCCCGAAAGCTGTTTGAGCATCGGATGTTCCTGCCGGCACGGCACGCACCAGGATGCGAAGACGTTGACCAGCGTCAGCTTGCCCTTGACTGCAGCGTCGGCAAGCGGCGGGGTATTGGAGCCTTCGAGCGGCGGCAACGCGAGCGACGGTGCGGTCTTGCCGATCAGCGCCGAGGGGATGGCGGACACGTCGAGCCCGTTGACATCCTGGTCATAAAGCATCTTGCCGGCGATCACGGCAAAACCGGCAAAGACCGCCAGCGGAATGAGTGCCAGCGCATAACGGGCAAAGCCGCGACGCGGCTTGAGGCTGGTATCGTCCGTCTCGGAGGTCATGACGATGCCCCGTTTTCTGCTTCCGGCGTCACCTGCGGGCGGGCCGAACGGCGGCGGATGCCGGATGCTTCGAGCTCCGCGAGTTCGCGTTTGCGGGCGCGGCCATCGAGCCAGACCCAGGCGATCAGACAGAGGGTGACGATGGCGGCGACGATATAGGAGGCGCTGATATAAAATGTGTGGCTCATGCTACGTCTCCTTGCCTGCCATACGGGCAGCCATGCGACGCTGGGCGGTGACGCGGCGGCGCCAGATCTCGTTTCGCATCGCGGCGATATGCAGGGTGAAGAACAGGAGGGTGAAGGCGATCGCCATGATCAGCAGTGGCCAGAGGAATTCCCTGTCGATCGTCGGGCCGCCCATGCGGATGACGCTGGCGGGCTGGTGGAGGGTATTCCACCAGTCGACCGAAAACTTGATGATCGGGATGTTGACGAAGCCGATGAGGATCAGCACGGCGGAGACGCGTGCAGCCTTGCCCGGATCGTCCATGGCGCGGTTGAAGGCGATCAGGCCGAGATACATGAGAAACAGCACGAAAACCGAGGTCAGTCGGGCATCCCAGACCCACCATGTGCCCCACATCGGCTTGCCCCAGAGCGAGCCGGTGGCGAGCGCGATCAGGGTGAAGGCGGCGCCGATCGGGGCCGCGGTCTTGTGGCTGACGTCCGCCAGCGGATGGCGCCAGACGAGCGTGCCGATAGCCGAAGCCGCCATGACCGAATAACACATCATCGACAGCCAGGCTGCCGGGACGTGGATATACATGATCCGGACCGTCATGCCCTGCTGGTAGTCACCTTCGGTGGTGAAGCTCATGTAGAGGCCGATTGCGAACAGGATCGCCGTGATCGTGGCCATCCACGGCAGGATACGGGCTGCCAGCCCCAGGAACCGCGTCGGATTGGCGAGGTCGGATAGTTTGGTGATTGCGAGGCTCTCGGGCATGGGACTTTCTAACCGGTCGGCGTGTTTTCAAGAATGATTCTAGTCAATCGGCAGTATTTCGCAAAGCCAGTGCCGCGCCGATTGGGCCGATCACCGCAAAAAACATCGTGATAGCCACCAGTATCAGAAAAGGCGGCATAAAGGGGGCGGGATCTTCGACGGCTGCGTAAGAGGCGCTGACACCGAAGATCAGGACCGGGATCGCCAGCGGCAGGACGAGGATCGAGACCAGCAGCCCGCCGCGAGGGAGGGCGACCGCGACGGCTGCGCCGACCGCGCCGATGAAGGTGAGGGCCGGCGTCCCGACAAGCAGCGTCAGCACGGTTGCGCCGATCGCCACTTCGCTCATGTTCATGAACAGGCCGAGCAGCGGCGCGGCGATGACCAGCGGCAGGCCGTTGCCGAGCCAATGGGCGAGACACTTGACCAATACGGTCAGCACCAAGGGATGCTCCTGCATCAAAAGCAGGTCGAGCGATCCGTCCTCACGGTCGGTCTGGAACATCCGGTCGAGGCCGAGCAGCGCGGATAAAAGCGCGCCGATCCAGACGATCGCCGGGCCGATGCGGGACAGAAGATTGAGATCGGGCCCGACGCCGAAAGGGATGACGGCGACCACCGTCATGAAGAACAGCACGCCGATCAGCGCGCCGCCGCCGGCGCGTACCGAAAGTTTCAGGTCACGGAGGAGGAGGGCGATCATTGTGGCCGGCCTTTGCATGCGGTTGTCGAGGCGAGGCGATTATTATCGTTGATCACCACACCTCCTCCATCGCCCCGGCAAAGCCGGTCATCCTCAATTCCCGCGCATTCTCCAGGCCCAGCGGCTGGTGGGTGGCGGCAAGCGTGATGCCGCCGTTGGCGAGGTGGGTCTTTATCAGCGATGTGAAGACGCTCTCGGCACTGACATCGAGTGCTGCGGTCGGCTCATCCAGTATCCAGACCGGGCGCCAGGCGACGAGGAGTTTGGCGAAAGCCATACGGCGTTGCTGGCCGGCGGACAGGTAACCGAAGGGCAGATGGGTGATGCCGCCGAGGCCGACTGCTTCGGCGGCATCACCAATCGGCATGCCCCTGTGTTCAGAACTCTGGTCATCCGAACTCTGGCTGCCTTTAAAGTCGCCGAGAAAATCCTTCCAGAAGGAGAGGTTTTCGAAAACGGAAAGCTCGGCCTTCATGGCATTGCGGTGGCCGAGATAATGACAGGCTTCGGCGGCCTTCATGCCGGGCTCTGCACCCTCGGATGTCCAGGTCACGCGGCCGGTCTCGGCTTGCAGCAGGCCTGCCACGGTGCGAAGCAGTGTCGACTTGCCGGAGCCGTTGCGTCCGGTCAGGACGAGGCTGTCGCCGGCGCCAAGGTCAAAGGAGATATCCTTGAAAATCAGATCGTCACCGCGTCTGGCGCTCAGATCTTCGGCCGTCAGTCGCATTGTCGGGACCTTGCTCACGTTTTCAATCATCTAGCCGCAAAAAATCTTTCGAACGCCGCGACAAAGCGTCTGGAACCCTTCTTAGAAAGTATCTATATACATCGCAACCACGCCAGCGGCCGGCGTGATTTCCACCTGGCGCCGGACCTGAAGACCATAAATCTTCTCGTGCGGACAGCGGAAATGGTCGCACCCGCATCCTATAGTGCATCTCTAAAGTGCATAGGCGTCCGCACGCGCGTGTTGGCTCTTGATATCAGCGGGGTTATTTTCCGTGACCAAATCTATCGATAGCTTTCAATGTCGCTCCGTCCTTACCGTCGGCGGTAAGGACTATGTCTATTACAGCCTGCCCAAGGCCGAAGCGAACGGTCTGCCGGGCGTTTCGAAACTGCCCTTCTCGATGAAGGTGCTGCTCGAAAACCTGCTGCGCTTCGAAGACGGCCAGTCCGTTACGAAAGAGCAGATCCTTTCGGTCGCCGAATGGCTGAACAACAAGGGCAAGGCCGAGGCCGAAATCGCCTATCGCCCGGCCCGCGTCCTGATGCAGGACTTCACCGGCGTTCCGGCAGTGGTCGATCTCGCCGCCATGCGCGACGGCATCAAGTCGCTCGGCGGCGATGCGCAGAAGATCAACCCGCTCGTCCCCGTCGACCTCGTCATCGACCACTCGGTGATCGTCGACGAATTCGGCACACCGACCGCCTTTGCCCGCAATGTCGAGCTGGAATACCAGCGCAACGGCGAGCGTTACCGCTTCCTCAAATGGGGCCAACAGGCGTTCAAGAATTTTCGCGTGGTGCCGCCCGGCACCGGCATCTGCCACCAGGTGAATTTCGAATATCTCGGCCAGACGGTGTGGACCAACGAAGAGGATGGCGAAACCACCGCCTATCCGGATACCTGCGTCGGTACCGATAGCCACACGACGATGATCAATGGTCTCGGCGTTCTCGGCTGGGGTGTGGGCGGTATCGAAGCGGAAGCCTCGATGCTCGGCCAGCCGGTCTCGATGCTTCTGCCCGAGGTCATCGGCTTCAAGCTGACCGGCAAGCTGAAGGAAGGCGTCACCGCGACGGACCTGGTGCTCACCGTCGTGCAGATGCTGCGCAAGAAGGGTGTCGTTTCGAAATTCGTCGAATTTTTCGGCCCGGGCATGGACAACATGCCGGTGGCCGACCGTGCGACGATCGGCAATATGGGTCCGGAATACGGCGCGACCTGCGGTTTCTTCCCGGTCGACAGCGAAACCGTCAACTATCTCAACATGTCCGGCCGCACCAAGGAGCGCATCGCGCTCGTCGAAGCCTATTCGAAGGTGCAGGGCATGTGGCGCGACAATGACGGTGCCGATCTCGTCTTCACCGATACGCTGGAACTCAATCTGGGTGACGTCGTGCCATCGATGGCGGGTCCGAAGCGTCCGGAAGGCCGTATCCCGCTCGAAAACATCGCTACAGGTTTCGCCGGTTCGATGGACACCGAATACAAGAAGCCGGGCCAGCTCGAAAATCGCTATGCCGTCGAAGGCACGGATTTCGACCTCGGCCATGGCGACGTGGCGATTGCCGCGATCACGTCCTGCACCAATACGTCCAACCCGAGCGTGCTGATCGCTGCCGGCCTTCTCGCCCGCAATGCTGTTGCCAAGGGGCTGAAGACGGCGCCTTGGGTGAAAACCTCACTTGCACCGGGGTCCCAGGTCGTCGGCGAATATCTCGCCAAATCCGGCCTGCAGGTCTCGCTCGATGCGCTCGGCTTCAACCTTGTCGGTTTCGGCTGCACCACCTGCATCGGCAATTCCGGCCCGCTACCGGCGCCGATCTCGAAGACGATCAACGACAAGGGCCTGATCGTTTCGGGCGTGCTGTCGGGCAATCGTAACTTCGAAGGCCGTATCTCGCCGGACGTCCAGGCCAACTATCTGGCGTCGCCGCCGCTGGTCGTCGCTTATGCGCTGGCCGGCACGGTGCAGAAGGACCTGACAACGGAGCCGCTCGGCCTCGATCGAGACGGCAACCCGGTCTTCCTCAAGGACGTCTGGCCGACCTCTGCCGAAGTGCAGGAATTCATCCAGAAATATGTCACCCGCGAACTGTTCGAGAGCAAATATGCGGACGTGTTCAAGGGCGATGAAAACTGGCAGGCGGTGCAGATCCCGGATGGCGATACCTATGCATGGGACGACAAGTCGACCTATGTGCAGAACCCGCCCTACTTCGTCGGCATGGGCAAAACCGGCTCCGGCCTGAAAAACATCAAGGGCGCCCGCGTTCTCGGTCTCTTCGGCGACAAGATCACCACCGACCATATTTCCCCGGCCGGTTCGATCAAGGCTGCATCGCCTGCCGGTGCCTATCTGACGGAGAACGGCGTCGCCGTTGCCGACTTCAACCAGTACGGCACACGTCGCGGCAATCACGAAGTGATGATGCGCGGCACTTTCGCCAACATCCGCATCCGCAATCACATGCTCGGCCCGAACGGCAAGGAAGGTGGCTACACCATCCACTATCCGTCGAAGGAAGAGATGTCGATCTACGACGCGGCGATGCAGTACAAGGAAGAAGGCACGCCGCTGGTGATCTTCGCCGGTGTCGAATACGGCAATGGTTCGTCACGCGACTGGGCCGCGAAAGGCACCAACCTGCTTGGCGTCAAGGCCGTGATCGCCCAGTCCTTCGAGCGTATCCATCGCTCCAATCTGGTCGGTATGGGCGTTGTCCCGTTCGTCTTCGAAGAGGGCACGACCTGGGCTTCGCTTGACCTCAAGGGCGATGAAATCGTCGAGATTGACGGTCTCGAAGGCGACATCAAACCGCGTGAGTGGAAGACCGCCAAGATTACCTATGGCGACGGCACGGTGAAGGAAATCAATATCCTTTGCCGCATCGATACGCTCGACGAGGTCATCTACATGAACAATGGCGGCATTCTGCAGACCGTTCTTCGCGATCTGGCCGCCTGACAATATTCTGCCACCCGCCAGTCCAGCCGGCGGGTGGTTTCATTTCGAGGGTACTTCGTTTTCCCTCTTTCCTGTGCCTGTCACGGGGATCCAGCCAGACCTGGTCTTCGCGCCAGGACGTTCTTCGACCCGATGAACATCGAGTGACTGGATTCCTGTGACCGACACAGGAATGAGGTTGGTGGGTATCTTCGCTTACTCGATGCCTTAAGGTCTTCTCTCCTTGTCCCTCATCATCTTTATCGGAATGGCCGTCGCCGTTTTTCTCACATCCCTGCTGTCCGGCATTTTCGGCATGGCGGGCGGTCTGATCCTTCTCTGGATCCTGCTGTTTCTCTATCCAGTCGGTACCGCGATCGCGATCCAGGGCGTCATCCAGATGGTCTCCAATGGTTCGCGTGCGTGGTTTTCGCGTGCCTATATCGACTGGAAGATCCTCGGTGTCCTGTGCATCGGCGTTGCCGTGTCCGCGGCAGTTCTTTTTGCCATCGACTATACGCCGAGCCTTGTCGTCGTGCTGATCGGCATCGGAGTGATGCCGATCCTCGTCTGGCTGCCGTTCAAGCGGCTGCAGCTTGACGCTTCGCGTCCCTCGCATGCGCTGATCGCCGGACTTCTGTCCGGTTTTCTCAACATCAGCGTCGGCGTCGCCGGTCCGACGATCGACATCTTCTTCATCCGGACACAGATGGACCGCCGCAAGGTGATCGCCACCAAGGCATCGATCCAGACGTTGTCGCATCTCGCCAAGATCGCCTTCTACTGGGATGCAGCGACGAAACTGCCGACGGTGGACATGCTCGCGGTGCTGGTTGCAGCCCCGATCGCCATTCTCGGAGCACTTGCCGGGAACGGCATCCTGCAGAAGATGACGGATGCGAATTTCCGCGCCTGGACCCGCTGGGTCGTCACCGGCGTCGGTGCCGTCTATCTGGTTCAAGGTATCCTGACGCTGATCTGACCGGTGATGTGTGGATCGTTGCGGTTGCGTGGAAATGCGACCGTAGATCACATTTGATATTCTCACCCCATCGTGACTTTCTCTTGAATTTGTGGATGGTTACTTTCCGCCAGCCCATGCATCCGCTCTTGATTGCCCGACAGTGATCGTTGATCACGATTGCCCTGACAAAAAGGTTCGCCTCCATGCTCTTCCGCTTTCGCGCCGTGATCCTCCTTGCGGGTCTGCTTTATGGCAGTGTCGCAGTGGCAGAAGAGCTGCGGGCGCCCAAGGGTGTGGTTGAGCTGTTCACAGCGCAGGGCTGTGCTTCCTGTCCACCCGCCGACAACGCTCTGGGAGAACTCGTCGCCCAGGGCGATCTGGTGGTTTTGTCCTATCATGTGGACTATTGGAACTATCTCGGCTGGACCGACACCCTGAGCTCCAAGGAAAATACCGAGCGGCAATATGGTTACGCCAAGACGATGGGACGAACCGGTGTCTACACGCCACAGGCGATCATCAATGGCCGCGAACATGTCAAAGGTACGGATCTTGCGGTGATAAATGGCAAGGTGGACGGCCTTCAGAACGCCGGCCAGGGCCTGACCGTGCCGGTGACGGCGACGATGCGCGGCGACGAGATCGATATCAATATCGGCGAGGGCCAGGGACAGGCCGATGTCGTGGTCGCGTATTTCACCAAACACCAGGACGTCGACGTGACCAAGGGCGAAAACAGCGGCAAGAACATGGAATATTGGCATGCCGTCTACGACGTGCAGTCGGTCGGCATGTGGAGCGGCAAGAAGATGACGCTGACGCTGCCCGGAAAGGCGCTCGGCAAGACCAAGAAGGACGGCTGTGCGATCCTTCTGCAATCGTCCGGCCCCGGCGGCGAGCCCGCTGCCATAATTGGTGCCACCGTGCTGATGGCGGGACGCAAGAAGAACTGACCGGCGCACAGGCTGCCGGCATCAGTCTTGCAAATTCTCGATTTTGGGGAAGTGTTGGCAGATGGCCCGGCCCGAAACATTGGGGGGCTGGGGGTAAGGGTCAATGCGCCTGACCGGGCCAATGGCGCTAAACGCGCCAACCAACATCATCACAATGGATGCTGATTTAGGCGCTGTTTTGTCCGAATTTGGGCAGATGAAAAAATCCCTCGCGACGTGCCGTGCCGCCATGGACCGGTTGAGGGATGCGGGTGGGCGGACTTGCTTTTTTACGCGGCTGGGGCAAACTGTCATGCCAAAGACATGTAACGATTGGAGCTTTGATGGCTGATCAGCCCGATTTGCCGGCAGGCACCAGGCCGCAGGATGCCGCCGTCGTCGTCAGTCTCAGCGAATACCGCCAAAGCCGCGATACGATACCGGTGACCTTTCACCGCAGGGAACTCGACGCGATCCTCTGGATCTACGGCCGCATGGTGGGCGAGGGAGAGTGGAAGGATTATGCGATCGATCACCTCAAGGATCGTGCGGTATTCTCCATCTTCAAGCGATCCGGTGAAATGCCGCTTTTCCGCATCGAGAAAAACCCCAAACTTGCTGCCAAGCAGGGTGCCTATTCGGTGATCAACACCAATGGGACAATCCTCAAGCGCGGACATGAGTTGCAACAGGTTCTGAAAGTGTTCGACAAGGCGTTGAAGCTGATCGACTGACGGGCGGGTGCTCAAGAGCAATTCGACTTTTCTTCATATCGCCAAATTTTCTCCATTTCCCCTATTGGCGCAGTTTCGAACGGGAAAACGCTGCGCATCTGCTCGGCACAAGGAGGCTTATAAGCCCCCGTCACCCGACAAACAGCGTTCCGGGATAAGCGGACATATCCGGCTCGGTTTCCTTGCCGTCGCCCAGGGTAATCTGCATCAAAACGGTATCCAGCCATTTGCCATGCTTGAAACCCGTGCCTTTGAGCGTGCCGGTCACCTCGAAGCCGAGGCTCTTGTGGACGGCGACCGAGGCTGGGCTGGCGCCGCCTATGACCGCCACCATCTGGCGGAAGCCAAGCGCTTCACAGCGGGTAAGCAGCTCTCTCAGAAGGGACTTGCCGACGCCTTTGCCGCGGGCAGCCGGCGCAAGGTAGATCGAATCCTCGACCAGCCAGCGATAGGCCGGGCGGGTGCGGAAGGCCGATGCATAGGCGTAACCGAGCAGGGTGCCATCTTCAGCTTCCGCCGCGATATAAGGGTAACCCTTTTCGGTGATGCCGGACTGGCGGCTGGTCATTTCCGCCAGATCGGGTGGGGCAATCTCGTAACTTGCGGTACCGTTCAGCACGCTGTCGCGGTAGATTTCGGTGATCGCCGGAAGGTCTGCCAGCGTGGCATCGCGGATCGAAAATGTCGTCATCATGCAAACCCGGAAATTATGCCGCGAGGCTATGCTAGAGGGTTGCTGCGGGCAATAAAAAAGGCGGCCCGAGAGCCGCCTTCTTCGTAACGATCACGCTTCCGCTTAGTTGTTGCGGTTGCCCATGAACTGCAGCAGGAAGGTGAAGAGGTTGATGAAGTCGAGGTAAAGCGTCAGCGCGCCCATGATGGCCATGCGGCCGGTCGCGGTGGCGTCGTTGCCTTCCCAGTACATTTCCTTGATCTTCTGGGTATCGTAGGCGGTGAGGCCTGCGAAGATCAGCACGCCGATCGCGGAGATGGCGAAGCCGAGAGCCGAAGACTGCAGGAAGATGTTGACGATCATCGCGATGATCAGGCCGAACAGACCCATGATCAGGAACGAACCGAGGCCGGACAGGCTCTTCTTCGTCGTGTAGCCGTAAAGCGACAGCGCGCCGAACGAAGCGGCGGTAACGAAGAACGTCTGAACGATGCTCTGGCCGGTGAAGACCAGGAAGATCGACGACAGCGAAAGGCCCATCAGCGCGGCATAGATCCAGAAGGTGGTCTGCGCGGCAGATACGCTCATCGAGTTGATGCGGAAGCTCATGAAGAAGACCAGGGCCACCGGGGCCAGCATGATCACCCACTTGAGCGGACCGCCGTAAAGCGCCTGTGCAACGGCCGGGTTGGAGACCGCGAAAGCATAGGTGCCGTAAGCTGCCAGACCGGTGATCGCCAGACCGAGAGCCATCAGGTTGTAAACCTTCAGCATGTAGGCGCGGAGGCCTTCATCGATCATCGCACCGGATTGGGCGCGCGCTTGCGCCGTTCGGTTCTGGTAGTTGTTAAAGTCAGCCATTGTTTCCTCTTTAAGCTCCGGAATTACTCACGGTGTCGGGCCCCCAATTTCTGACCCAGGCGCCGCTGCGGAGCTTCAGCAAGCCTACCGGAGAATATGATGCGAGATCGCTTTACATACAAGGGGTAAGCTCCTGGAAAACAGCAGCAACAGGCGCGGTTCGGCAACCTATGGGACATTCTGACGCGAAATTGATCGCCGATCTGCTTAATTTACAACCTTAAGATTATCAAAGTTCCCGCAACACCGGTGCCGCCTTTTGTCCGAGTATCCGCCAGGTGCCCAGAAGGCCGATGCCGACAGTCAGGACAAGCGACAGAACCAGGGTAATCACTGCCACATCCGGAAGAAATGTCGAGGGCATCCGCATGATGCGGGCAACTACGAACCAGGCCGAAATTCCGCCCGCGAGAAGGGCAAAGACAGCGGTTGCGGCGCCGAGGATCAGGTATTCGTAACCAAAGGCCCGCATCAGCATGCTGCGGGTGCCTCCAAGTGTCTTTAGAACCACCGCATCGTGGGTTCTGGCACGATTTCCGGCGGCCAGAGCGCCGGCAAGCACCAGAACGGAGGCCACCAGCGCCACGGCTGCAGCGGCGCGGATGGCGGTTGCCAACTGGCCGAGCAGCTGGTCGACGAGATCGATCGCGTCCTTTACCCGCACGCTGGTGATGGTCGGATAGGCATCGGTCACCGTCTTGAGGATGTTCGCTTCCTGGGTGGCGGTCGCTGACGGGTCGGTAAGGGTCGCCAGCCAGGCATGCGGGGCGCCGCGGAACGTGTTGGGAGAAAAGACCATGACGAAATTGATCGACAGGGTTTCCCATTCGACATTGCGGAAATTGGCGATCTTGGCGGTGATGTTGCGGCCAAGCACGTTGACCGTCACGGTATCGCCGAGTTTCAGGCTGAGCTCTGCTGCCTCCTTGGCGGAGAAGGACACCAGCGGTTCACCGGAATAATCGGCAGGCCACCAGTCTCCTTCGGTCAGCGTGGAATTCTTCGGCAGCTTGTCCTCGTAGGTGATGCCGCGGTCGCCTCTCAGCACCCAGCGACCCGCCTGCGGCACGGTCATCTGGCTGACGTCGTGGCCGTTGAAGGCGGTGATGCGGCCACGCAGCATCGGTACCTCGGTCACCGTGGCTTCGGGCATCTGCTTCTTCAACAGGTCGACGAAGCCCTGCCGCTCGGACCCCTGGATATCGACGAAAAAGAAGTTGGGTGCCTGTTCGGTGATCCGTCCGGTCAGCTGGTTGCGCAGATTGCCGTCGATCAGCGCCAGCGTGACAAGCAGCGCAAGGCCAAGGCCGAGCGACAGGACGACGGAGGGGGTGAGGGCGCCGGGCCGATGGATGTTGCCGATCGCCAATCTCAGAGCCGGCGAATTGACCCGCGGGCTCCTGCGGGCGAGTGCCGCGATGCCGGCCGCAACGAGGCGCAGAAGGACAAATGCACCGGCCACTGCAGCGAGGAAAACGGAGGCGACGAAACGGTCCTCTGCCCAGAAGATCGCAAGCGCCGCCAAAGCTGCAAGCGCCACGCCAGCTGCCAGCAGATAGGGCCAGGAGGGTAGGCGACGCGTCTCGAAACCCTGTTCGCGGAAAAGCGCCGTGGCCGGCACTTCGCGCGCATGGCCAAGCGGCAGGATGGCGAAGGCGAAGGTGACGATGACGCCGAAGGCTGCAGCAACCGCCAATGCCGACGGATAGAGCGCACCGCCCTCCGGCACGGGCAGGACGCCCTGCAGGTAATGGAAGGCGATGAAAGGGGAGGCGGCGCCGATCACCAGCCCGATCAGGATGCCGATCGCGGCAAGCAACATGATCTGGATGAGGTAAATCATGGTGACGACCGAGGCGGGTGCGCCGAGGCATTTGAAGGTGGCGATGGTCGAGCGCTTGGCGTCGAGAAAGGCGCGCACGGCATTGGCAATGCCGACGCCGCCGACGATCAGGGCGGTAAGACCGACAAGCGTGAGGAATTGGGAGAAACGCTCGACATTTTCAGCAAGCGAGGGGGCTGCCCGGTCGCTGGTGCGGATCGACCAGCCGGCATCGGGGAAATCCTTGTTGGCAAGGGTGACGAGCGATGCCCGCGATGCCGGGTTTGCCAGCTTTACCTTATATGCGTGTTCGACGAGGCTGCCGATGGTGATCAGGCCGGATGCCCCAAGCGCATCCCGGCTTATCATCAGCCTTGGCGCGAAGCCAAAACCGTCGGAAAGAGCATCGGGTTCGTTGACCACCGAGCCGCGCAGCACGAGCCGGGTATTGCCGAGAAGGATTTCATCACCGACCGAAAGGCCCAGCCGGTCAAGAAGCAAGGGCGCCGCGAGTGCTCCATAGGCATCACCGTCTTTCGCCAGGAGATTTCTCAGCGGTTGTCCGGCTGCCGTTTCCACCGTTCCATAGAGCGGATAGAGGTCGTCTACGCCCTTGACCTCGACCAGTGCCTGGCCGGAGCCATCCGGTTTTCTCGCCATCGAGCGCAGGCCGGTCGAGACGCTGACCTCGCCCAGACTGCCGAGGAAGGCGCGTTCCCTGTCGCTGGCTTCGCGGTTGTTGAGTTCAAAACGCATGTCGCCGGCAAGCAGTGACTGGCCTTGGTTGGCGATGGCGCCGGTAATGGCTGTCGCGACCGAATTGACGGTTGCAATCGCGCCGGTGCCAAGCGCGATACAGGCGAGAAAGATATAGAAGCCGCCGAGGCCACCTCTCATCTCGCGCAATGCGAGGCGGAAGGCGATCGACAGGCGCGTCGTGGCAGTGCTCATGCAGACACCGCCTGGCCGGCGGTGCGTGCGGCGCTGTCCTCGACGATTTCGCCGGAGCGGACGCGAATCTGGCGCGAGCAGCGGGCGGCAAGCGCATTGTCATGGGTGACGAGCAGCAGGGTCATGCCGCGTTCGGCCTGCTTGGCGAAAAGCAGATCGGCGATCTGGCGGCCGGTTTCGGTGTCGAGATTGCCGGTCGGCTCGTCGGCGATGAGAAGGGCCGGAGAGGGGGCGAGCGCGCGGGCGATCGCCACGCGCTGCTGTTCGCCGCCGGAAAGCTGACCCGGATAATGGTTGAGGCGTTCGCCGAGCCCGACCGCGATCAACTCGCGCCGCGCGATGTCGAAGGCATCCGCTGCGCCGGCGAGTTCAAGCGGGACGGCGACATTTTCGAGTGCCGTCATATTGGCGATCAGATGAAAAGACTGAAAGACGATGCCGATATTGCGGCCGCGAAATTCTGCCAGAACATCCTCGGAAAAGGTATGGAGCGGTGCGCCATTGATGATGATCTCGCCGCTGTCGAGCCTTTCGAGGCCGGCCAGAACCATCAGCAGGGTCGATTTGCCGGAGCCGGACGGACCGATAATGCCGACCGCCTCGCCCTTGTCTATGGTAAGGTCGATACCCTTGAGCACGTGGACGGAAGCGGCGGCGCTTCCGAGGGTCAGGTCGGCATTTTTGAGCTCGATAACGGTTTCAGTCAAAGCGAATAACCCTATATCCTTGGTGTGCCGGGCAATGCTGCAGCGCGGTCATCAGCAGGAAATCTAGGAGACGCAGGGTGAATTTTAAAGCAAGCCTCCTTCAATTCATCGTCATGGCGGGATTTGTTTTCGCTGCCACGGCCGGTCCCGGGCAGGCGGTTGCGCAGGAGAAAGCGGTCAATCTGGTGGGCTTCGGCGACAGCCTGATGGCCGGATATCAGCTCGCGCCGTCGGAATCCTACACGGCCCAGCTGGAGACGGCGCTAAAGGCCAAGGGCCAGAACGTGACGATCACCAATGCAGGTGTCTCGGGCGATACGACGTCGGGCGGCTTGTCGCGGATCGACTGGTCGGTGCCGGACGGAACCGATGGGGTGATCCTCGAGCTCGGCGCCAACGACGCGTTGCGCGGCATCGCTCCGGAACAGTCGGAGAAGAATCTCGATGCGATGCTGGCGCGCCTCAAGGAACGCGGTATTCCGGTATTGCTCGCCGGAATTCTGGCGCCTCCCAATATGGGCGGCGACTATGCGGATAAATTCAATCCGATCTACAGCAAGCTTGCCGAAAAATATGGCGTTCCGCTCTATCCGTTTTTTCTGGATGGCGTCGTCACGGTAAAGGGGCTGCAACTGGAAGACGGCATGCATCCGAACGCCAAAGGCGTCGACGTGATGGTGCAGCATTCCCTCCCGGTGGTTGAAGCATTTCTCGGGGAGATCCGTTCCGCTGCAAAATAACAACTTGCGCGAAACGGCATTGCATGATTCGCTGTCAATATCTGCAAGAGATTCGAGGAGGTTCGCGTATGCCGAGACTTTTCACCGCCCTCGAAATCCCGCGCAATGTTGCCATGTCCCTGTCGCTCCTGAGGGGAGGCATACCTGGCGCGCGCTGGATCGATGTCGAGAATTACCACATCACTCTTCGCTTCATCGGTGACGTGGACAACCGCACCGCCGACGAGATCGTCGATCGGCTGGACCGGATCGACCGGCCGGAATTCCAGGCCAAACTGACAGGCATCGGGTCGTTCGGATCGAAGAAACCGCATTCGGTCTGGGCCGGGATGTCGGTATCGCCCGAACTGCTTGCACTACAGGGCGAGATCGAGCGGATATGCCAGCAGCGGATCGGCCTGCCGCCAGACCCACGCAAGTTCATGCCGCATGTGACACTGGCGCGGCTCAAGAATTGCCGCCTCGACGAAGTGGTCCACTATCTTTCCGGGCGCGGAAATTTCCACACGGCCCCATTCAACGTGTCGCGTTTCGTGCTGATGTCGTCAAAGGAATCCGTCGGCGGCGGCCCTTATCTGACGGAAGAGATCTTTTCGCTGCGCGAGGCGAGTTCCGGCTACGATTACGGCGATCTGGAAACGGCGAAAAATTACGTCTGAAGAGCCGATACGAATGTCCTACGAGCTGTTCGATGCCGAGATGGTGGCCAGGGCGCTGGGCGGGCTGGACGGCTGGGAGCTTACAGCTGATGGCAAGGCCATTCGCAAGACGTTCCGGTTCGGCTCCTTTGCCCAGGCTTTCGGCTTCATGACGGAATGTGCGCTGGCGGCCGAAAAGCTCGATCACCATCCCGACTGGAGCAACAGCTATTCCCGTGTGGATGTGAAGCTGACGACCCATACAAGGCGACAACTGACCGACCGGGACTTCAAGCTCGCCGCGGCGATGGACGAAGCGTGGCTGCGGCGTCTTTGAATTGCCGGCTTTGCGTATCCATATAGGCGCAAAGACCTTGATGGGATCCCGAATGGGGAGTGCCGAATGGACGATGTGAAGATCGGTGAAATCCTGCTGCCCGGTGACGACGACACCCAGTCCCGCCGCGAAAAGCAGGTGAAGGCGAAATTCTGGCCGACGCTGAAGAAGGCCGTCAAATATGTGCCGATGAGCCGCGACCTGATCGCTGCCTATTATTGCGCGGTCGATCCCAAGACGCCGACCAGGGTGCGTGGCGTTCTGCTCGCAGCGCTTGCCTATTTCGTGCTGCCCTTCGATCTCATTCCCGACATGTTCGTGATGGTCGGGTTTACCGACGACTTGGCCGTTCTTGCCGCGGCATTGCGGATGATCCAGGGCCATATCGCCGACCGTCATTATGATGCAGCCGACCGGGCGCTTTCCGAAGAACCCGACCTGAAGGCGGCCCCGCAGCAGGCCTGAATCTAAAGCGAGGCGTGGTCTTCGAGGCTGCGGCGAAGGCGCTGGAAGGCAAGCCTTATCCGCGACTTGACGGTGCCGAGCGGCAGACCTGTCGCCTCGGCTATTTCCGAATGGGTCTGACCGAGAAAAAAGGCGGCCTTTACCAGCTCCATCTGCTCGCCGGGTATCTGGCTCAGCGCCAGCCTGACGCGTGCATCACGTTCCTCACCCTCGACGAGCGATTCGGCGCGCATTTCCATCGCCATCCATTCCAGTTCGCCGAAAGCTTCCTTGCCCCTTGCGCGGCGCTGGGCATCGAGGCGGCGGTTTCTGGCGATGCGAAACAGCCAGGTGGAAAGTGATGATTTGCTGGGATCGTAAAGCGAAGCGCGGTGCCAGAGAACGGTCATCACTTCCTGAACCAGTTCCTCGGCTTCATCGACAGGCATGCGCTGACCGGTCAGCCAGGACTTCAGTCGTGGCGCAAAATGATCGAAGAGCACGCCAAAGGCTGCCTGATCGCGCTGCTCGGCCACAGCCGTGGTCAAGCGCGCAAAGTAGTCCCTGTCCTCAACCTGCATCCAAACTACGCAAATTTTCCAACCTAGATTCGCATCTATGTGGCCATACTAATGTCATTGCTGGAGTTTGGAAGAGGACAAACTGTTGCCCTAATCCTTGTGTCATTGGCACCACATCCAACGGAGTTGTCGCCCGTACCATATCGGATGCGGTTTCAGGAGATTTCGATCACGGCACCGCCGGTCGAGCAGAGCGCAAGCGATACGCGATGTTGACGGATTGGTAACCAGAATTAAGTCAAAATGAACCAGACCATGGCCCGCTTCAGCCACCTCCACCGTTGAAGCGTCACGTATAACAAACCCGGCAGGAAACCATGTCCGTACGCACAGTCGCACTCGCCCTGGCTCTTACCTTCGTAAGCGCAGGCATCGCCTCGGCTCAAACGCCGACCCGCATCCAGCAGTTCAAGGCGTGGGGTGCCTATTCCTACAAGTCCGGCGCCAGCACCGTCTGCTACGTTCTTTCGGTTCCGACCACCAAGGAACCGGCCTCCGTTGATCACGGCGACATCTTCTTCATCGTGTCGCAGCGTCCGGGCCAGAACATCTCCTACGAACCGCAGGCAATGGTCGGTTATCCGCTGCAGGCAAATTCGAAGGTCACGGTCACCATCGACGGCAAGAATTTCACCATGTTCACCAAGGACAAGGCTGCCTGGGTGGAAAATGCCGCCGAAGAGCCGGCACTCGTCAATGCGATGAAGACCGGTCATAACATGAGCGTCAGCGCCGTGTCGGGCCGCGGCACCAAGACCAATTACGCCTATTCGCTTCAGGGCATCTCGGCGGCGCTGAAGCAGATCGAGACCTGCAAATAAGCTTCCGCACCGACGATCATGACGAAGGCCGGTCGATGGACCGGCCTTTCCCGTTTGTTGAAGTAGGGTGACGCGGCCCTATTTTGATGATAAAGGCCGCGACCAACATGGTCGGGCCAGTTGTCGCCGCGGCCGATACAGGTTTCACGCACAGACATGCCCCAACCCTTCCGCCGATTGTGCGGTGGTGATGCGCATGTGCTCGAACGGGATAAAATATGTCAGTCACAGAGGCATTTGCCGCCGGCGCCGTCGCCAAGAAGCCGCTGGTCGCCAATCCGGACCTTTTCACCGCCAAGCCGTCGCTGATCGGCCTGACGCGCCCGCAGATGGCCAAGGCCCTGCATGAGAAGGGTGTGCCGGAAAAGCAGTTGCGCATGCGCGTCAACCAGCTTTGGCACTGGCTCTATATCCGCGGCGTCTCCGACTTCGACCAGATGACGAATGTCGCGAAAGACATGCGCGAGATGCTGAAGTCGCATTTCACCATTGCTCGGCCGGAAATCGTCGAAGAGCAGATCTCCAATGACGGTACGCGCAAATGGCTGCTGCGTTTTCCGCCGCGCGGCGCGGGCCGTCCGGTCGAGATCGAGACCGTCTACATCCCGGAAGAAGGGCGCGGCACGCTGTGCATATCGAGTCAGGTCGGCTGCACGCTGACCTGTTCCTTCTGTCATACCGGCACGCAGATGCTGGTGCGCAATCTGACGGCGGAAGAAATTCTGGCGCAGCTTCTGCTTGCCCGCGATCGTCTCGGCGACTTTCCGGGAACCGACACGCCGCCGGGCGCCTATGTGCCGACCGGCGATCGCAAGGTTACCAATATCGTGATGATGGGCATGGGCGAGCCGCTCTACAATTTCGAGAGCGTCAAGACGGCGCTTCTGATCGCAACCGACGGCGATGGCCTGTCGCTGTCGCGCCGCCGCGTCACCTTGTCGACTTCCGGCGTGGTGCCGGAAATCTACCGGACCGGCGACGAGATCGGCGTGATGCTGGCAATCTCGCTGCACGCGGTGCGTGACGAGCTGCGCGACATGCTGGTGCCGATCAACAAGAAGTATCCGCTGAAGGACCTGATCGAGGCCTGCCGCAATTATCCCGGCCTGTCGAATGCCCGCCGCATCACCTTCGAATATGTGATGCTGAAGGACGTCAATGACAGCCTGGAGGATGCCAAGGCGCTGGTGCAGCTCCTGAAAGGCGTTCCGGCGAAGATCAACCTCATTCCGTTCAACCCGTGGCCGGGCACGAACTACCAATGCTCGGACTGGGCGACGATCGAGAAATTTGCCGATTTCATCAATCAGGCCGGTTATGCCTCACCGATCCGCACGCCGCGCGGGCGTGACATCCTCGCGGCCTGCGGCCAGCTGAAGTCGGAATCCGAGCGCATGCGCAAGACCGAACGGCTTGCCTTCGAGGCGATGATGATCGCCGGTCATGGCGAAGACGACGATTGATGAGCAAGCTGGTCGGCAATGAGAGCACCAAGCTGACGGCTACCTATATCAACGGTATCGCCATCGCTGTTGTTGCCGTCGGTGGTTTTGCTCCCTTGATCGGTGCAGCCAATTCTTCAGGCAGAACGTGGCCGACTGTCATGCCGATCAGTGTGATTTGTCTTTTGATCTCTGGCGCATTACATTTGGTTGGAAGGCGTATTCTAAAGGGCCTCAAAGATGACGAATGAATGGGCACAGTTTCTAAGTTTCATGATCATGCCAGTCGGCGCGCTCGTGATCGCCGGTTTCATGCTTTACATCACCCGTCATGATCGTCGCGATCCAGCGAAGAAACACTCCTCCCACTGATCATCGTGCCTGGGTGAAGAAAATTTTCGCCGCAAAGATCGAGAAGACGCCGGCAAACGTGTAGTCGATGCCGCGCAGGATTTTCCGATTGGCCTGTAGCCAGCTCGATAGGCGATCGGCGGCAAGCACGACGATCAGGTTTATCGGCATGCCTATGACGATGAAATAAAGGCCGAAGAAGATCAGCTTGCCGGTGACATGCGGGTCGCTGGCCGAGACGAATTGCGGCAGGAAGGTCATGAAGAAGATGATGACCTTGGGGTTGAGGATGTTGACCCAGAAGCCCACCGAGATATTGGCAAGCGCGCTGCTTTCAGGTCGGTCGACCTGTTCCACCGAAAGGCTTGAGCCGACGCGGATGGCCTGGATGGCGAGCCAGAGAAGGTAGGCTGCCCCGCCGGTCTTCAAGATGAAGAAGGCGGTCGGCGAGGCGGTGATCAGCGCCGAAATGCCGAAGGCGACAAGCAGCGTGTGGCAGACAATGCCGAGATTGGTGCCGAGGACCACAAGAAGGGCCGGCTTGCGGCCTTGTCCCAGAGCCCGGCTGATCGACAGGGTCATGTCAGGCCCCGGCGTGATCGACAAAAGAAGGCCGGCGGCCGTGAAGGCCAAAAGGGCGGCAGGGCTCGGCAGAAATTCCATGGTCACGCTCGAAAACCGGATGATCGATGCTCCGGTTTATCCGGCTTTCGAGTTCAAGCCAAATCAATCAATCAACGGCCATTGATAAATTCCCTTGATGCATCGGCATAATCCGGATGCCAGCGCGACAGCGGCGGACGGTTGTCGATAACGTCGCCGATCGCCCAGGCCATGCGGCGTTCGTCTGTGGCCCGATCGACGTCGTTGTCCGGGCAGAGGATGTAGAAATCGCCACGCTCGAGGCTCTGCAGCATAAATTCGACCGTCTGCTCCGAGGTCCATGCGCCCGTCGGCTTTTCCGTTCGGCCATTGGCTGCAAGCGGCGTGAAGACGAAGCCGGGGATCAACAGATGCGCCGTGACGGTGCAGCCGTCGGTATTGCGCAATTCATGCTGAAGCGCCTCGGTGAAGGCCTTCAGGCCGGCCTTGGAGACATTGTAGGCCGGGTCTCCCGGCGGAGTGGTGATGCCCTGCTTGGAACCGGTATTGATGATCAACGACGGTTCGCCATGGGCGATCATCGCCGGCCCGAAGGTGCGGCTGCCGTTGACCGCACCCATCAGGTTGACGGACAGCACATTCTCCCAGTTCGCCTGTGCTCCGAATATGCTGCTGCCGGGCTGGATGCCGGCATTGTTCATCAACAAGTGAACACGGCCGAAACGCTGGATGACGGTGCGTTCGAGGGCTTCGATCTCTTCAAGTTTCGACACATCGGTGCCGATTGCTGCAACATCGTGTTCGCCGTCTGCGGCAAGGTTTGCGACCTCGCGGGCGGCCTCGGCCAGCCGGTCGCCTTCCAGATCCGCCAGCACGACGCACATACCGAGGCGTGCGAATTCCTTCGCGGCAGCCAGGCCGATGCCGGAGGCGGCACCGGTGACCACCGCGACATTGCCCTTTGTGAGGACGGGGTGAGTAACGGTCATGGATCGATCTCCTTCAGGGAGCTGCAGTTCAAAGGTGCTGGGGGATATGGTATCTCTGGCTACGGCGTCAACATGACGGCGTAGTGAAACGGAGCCAGACCGATGGGCGAGATCATATCGATCAGCATGGATGAGGAGCTGACCGCTTTCGTCAAGAAGCAGGTCGATGGTGGGCGGTATGCCTCTGAAAGCGATGTGATCGAGGAGGCATTGCGACTCTTGATGGAGAGCGAGGAGGATTCGATCGAGGCGATCCGCGCGGCGATTGATGAGGGCGAGGCTTCGGGTGAGCCGCAGCCATTCGATTCCGATGCATTTCTTGCCGAACTGCATCGCAAACATGCCGGCTGATCCAGGCGGGTACAGGTTTTCTCCGCGGGCGCGCAGGGATCTTGCCGAGATCTGGCTTTATACCAAAGAGACTTGGTCGATCGCTCAGGCAGACCGTTACTATCGCGATCTCGTGTCGGGGGTGGAAGCGCTGGCGAATGGTGCGAAGAGAGGCAAATCGATAGACGAAATCCGGGTGGGATATCTAAGCCTTACATCAGGCTCTCACAAAATCATCTATCGGCAAACCGCACGGCAGATCGTCATCATTCGCATCCTCCACCAACGGATGAATGTGCGGCGTCATCTCTGATGCCCATTTTCCGGGTTTTCCTTGCGTGGCCTCAGAAACTCGCTAAAAACTTCGGCGATCCAAATTTGGCGGACCAGGCTCCGCTCCCACCCGCAGACGGACATTTTCGACATGGCACTCCCGAAAGACGTAAAGAAGGTCGTTCTCGCCTATTCCGGCGGTCTCGACACCTCGATCATCCTGAAATGGCTGCAGACCGAGCTTAATGCAGAAGTCGTCACCTTCACCGCCGATCTCGGCCAGGGTGAGGAGCTCGAGCCGGCGCGCAAGAAGGCCGAGATGCTGGGCATCAAGGAAATCTATATCGAGGATGTTCGCGAGGAGTTCGTTCGCGATTTCGTTTTCCCGATGTTCCGCGCCAATGCCGTCTATGAAGGCGTCTACCTGCTCGGCACGTCGATCGCCCGCCCGCTGATCTCCAAACACCTGATCGACATCGCCAAGAAGACCGGTGCCGACGCGATTGCCCATGGCGCCACCGGCAAGGGTAATGACCAGGTTCGTTTCGAACTGTCGGCCTATGCGCTGAACCCGGATATCAAGGTTATCGCGCCGTGGCGCGACTGGGCTTTCAAGAGCCGCACCGACCTTCTGAACTTCGCCGAGCAGAACCAGATCCCGGTTGCCAAGGACAAGAAGGGCGAAGCGCCGTTCTCGGTCGACGCCAACCTGCTGCACTCGTCTTCCGAGGGCAAGGTGCTGGAGGATCCGGCCGTCGAAGCGCCGGAATACGTGCATATGCGCACGATCTCGCCGGAAGCCGCTCCCGACAAGGCAACAACCATCAAGATCGGCTTCAACAAGGGTGATGCCGTATCAATCAATGGTGTCGCCATGTCGCCGGCAACGCTGTTGGCGCAGCTCAACAATTATGGCCGCGACAACGGCATCGGCCGTCTCGACCTCGTCGAGAACCGTTATGTCGGCATGAAGTCGCGCGGCATCTATGAGACGCCCGGCGGCACGATCCTGCTGGCGGCCCATCGCGCCATCGAATCGATCACGCTCGATCGTGGCGCGGCTCACCTCAAGGATGAGCTGATGCCGAAATATGCCGAGCTGATCTATTACGGCTTCTGGTTCTCGCCGGAGCGCGAAATGCTGCAGGCGCTGATCGACAAGAGCCAGGAACATGTCGAAGGTGAAGTGACGCTGAAGCTCTACAAGGGCAATGTCATGGTCATCGGCCGCGAAAGCGAGAAGTCGCTTTATTCCGACCAGCTCGTCACTTTCGAAGACGACCAGGGCGCTTACGACCAGAAGGATGCAGCCGGTTTCATCAAGCTCAACGCGCTGCGCCTGCGGACGCTCGCCAAGCGCAACCAGACGAAATAAGCGGATTTTCCATCGCGTTTTTCGAGGCCTCGCCGTTCATTCAGCGGGGCCTTTTTATTGCCGCCGGCTGACCATGCGATGGGCGAAGTAGCTCGCCACGGCGATCAACTCCATAATCGGAATGATCGTGCCGAAGGAGGTGAGCGGACTGGCGAAGGCGGCTGCCAGAAGGCCGCCGGCAAAACCGCCGCCCATCTGGATGAAGCCCATCAGGGCGGAGGCAGAACCCGCCACTTTCGGAAAGGCGGCAAGACCCGCGGTCACCACATGCGGGGTGAGGAAGGCGATGCCGAAGGTGCAGATGCCGACCGGGGCCATGATCGAGACGAAACCCGGCTCGATCAGGTGGACCGACAGGAACATCAGGGTGCCGCCAATGCCGCAGAACGATATCCCGATTGAAACCGCCTGCGGGCCTGAAATGCGGGCGGAGACGAAACGCAACGTGATCGAGCCTGCGAGATAGGAGGCGGTCTGCACCAGCATGCCCATGCCGAATTGCGTTGGGGTGAGGCCGACGACATCAATCATGACGAAAGGCAGCATCGTGCCCTGCGCATAAAGCGCGCCGACCGAGCCGCCGAGGATGAGCGAGGGCAGCAGGAAACGCAGATCGGCGATCAGGGCCAGATAGGTTCGAACAAGCGTCGCCGGTTTCAGCCGCGAGCGGTCAGGAACGGTCGTTTCCTTCAGGAAAACGATGCAGCTCAAAAGCAGGATGGCGCCGAAGCCGACCATCAGGAGAAAGATTGATTGCCAGCCGAAGGCCGATAGCGCCAGCCCGCCGATCGTCGGGCCAAGGGCCGGTCCGACGGCGAGGGTTATGCCAATCATGTTCATGATGCGCGACGCCTGGGCGCCGGTGAACTGGTCGCGTACCGCGGCGCGCGCGACAGTGACGCCGACCGAGGCGCCGATGCCCTGAATGAGGCGGCCGGCGAGGATCCAGTTGACGTCGATTGCCATGGCCGCAACGAGCGAGCCGAGGAGATAGATCGTCAGAAAGCCGATCGAGGCGGCGCGACGGCCAAATGCGTCCGAGACGGGGCCGGCGAGAAGCTGGGCAAGGGCGAAACCACCGAAATACAGCGTGAGGCTGAGCTTGATGGCGGATTCGGTGGTGCCGAAGGCGCGCACCAGATCGGGCATGGCCGGCGTATAGACGGCCATCGAGACAGGGCCGATAGCGGTCAGCAGGCCACCGATCGCCGTCGTGCGCCTTTCCGTCATGATCGGCGGGCGGGCGGCGGTGTCAGCTGCGGTCATTGGCACTGGGCGGGGCACTCGGTGCGGCGACGGACGGTGCCGCGGGAAGGCTGGCTTTCTGCAGGTTTCTGTTGAGCGTTGCGAGCGATGTTTCCAGCGTTCGTTTTCTCTCCGGGCTCATGCCCGAGGTCGCGGCCTCCAGAATGGCATGGAGTTCGTCCCTCAGCCGGCGAACAATGTCGTCGGATGCGGGCGTGAGCGCGATCCGCTTTGCCCTCCGGTCGGCGGTGCATTTATGCCGCTCGATCAGGCCAAGCGCCTGCAGCTTGTCGAGATAGGCACAGAGCGTCATCGGTTCGACGCCCATGCGCGAGGCAATGTCCAGCTGCCGGCTTCCCTGGTGATCGGCAATGTTGATCAGCGCTCTGGCCTCGCCGGGCGTCAGGCCGAGGCCCATCTCATTGATGTGGTTTTCGAACGTGGTCCGCAGCACGCGCGCGGTGTCGACGATCAACAATCCCAGGAGATCGCTCTGCGTCGCTTCGTTGGAAATCTTGGCGGGAAAGCTCATAAGTCTGGCTTACTATCTTTCCGCGTCGGCGCAAACGGAAAAGCAACCGGAGCTTCATGGACGGCCGCCACGACTGCGTGATGCCGGACCGGCTGCAATGGACAATTGCCGCCGTTGTCGAAGAAGCGCAATCGCAGGCTTGATCCACGCCTGCGAGAACCTAATCTGTAGGCAGACACAATGTCTTGAATAGCAGAAGGATTTGCCCCGATGGCCCAGGCTCCCGTCAATCGTGCACTCGTGGAATGGAGCGGACATCAAGGCCTGCCGCGGTTCGACCTTGTCAGGGACGAGGATTTTGCCGTTGCCTTCGATGCGGCGCTTGCCAGCCACGAGGCGGAGATAGACGCCATTGCCGCCAATCCGGAGGCGCCGACATTCGACAACACGGTCGTGGCGCTGGAGATTGCCGGCGACGAGTTGTCGCGCGTTTCCGCACTCTTCTGGGGCAAGGCCGGCGCCCATACGAACGAGACGATCCAGGCACTGGAACGAGAGGTGGCACCGAAAATGTCCCGGCATTATTCGAAGGTCGGCACCAATCCCAAGCTGTTTGCCCGTGTCGATACGCTCTGGGACAGGCGGGCCGATCTCGGGCTGACGCTCGAACAGGAACGAGTGCTGGAGCGGCACTGGAAGGGCTTTGTCAAATCGGGCGCCAAGCTCGAAAATCCGGAGCAGGACCGGCTGTCGGCGATCGGTGAAAAGCTTGCGGGCCTCGGTGCGCAGTTCGGCCAGAATGTGCTGGGCGACGAAAAGGACTGGTCGCTGAAGCTTTCTGACGAGGCCGATCTCGAAGGCCTGCCGGCCTTCCTGCGCGATGCGATGGCGGCAGCGGCGAAGGATCGTGGTGAGGCGGGCGGCTATATGGTCACCCTGTCGCGCTCGATCATCGAGCCGTTCCTGACCTTCTCCGCGAGGCGGGATCTGCGCGAGCAGGCGTTCAATGCGTGGATTGCCCGCGGTGCCAATGGCGGCGCACGCGACAATATCGCGATCGTCGGCGAGACCCTGGCCCTTCGATCAGAAAAGGCCAAGCTGCTCGGCTACGAAAATTTCGCGGCGCTGAAACTCGACAATACGATGGCGAAAACCGCCGAGACAGTGAATGAACTTCTTCACAAGGTCTGGGAGAAGGCGCGGTCGAAGGCGCTGGAAGAAGAGGCAAGCCTTGGCAAGCTCGTGACTGAGGAAGGCAAGAACCATCCGGTCATGCCATGGGACTGGCGTTATTATTCCGAGAGGCTGCGCGAGCGGATGTTCTCCTTCTCCGAATCCGAGCTGAAGCCCTATCTCCAATTGGAAAAGATCATTGAGGCCTGCTTCGATGTCGCACATCGCCTGTTCGGCGTGACGCTGACCGAAGTGAAGGGCATTGCCGCCTATCACCCGGATGTGCGGGTATTCGAACTGCGCGACGGCGACGGCGCGCTCAAGGCGGTTTTCCTCGGTGACTATTTTGCCCGGTCGTCGAAGCGGTCGGGTGCGTGGATGAGTTCGTTCCAGTCGCAGCACAAACTGACACTGAAGAACGGCCATCAGGGCGAATTGCCGATCATCTACAATGTCTGCAATTTCGCCAAGCCGGCGGAGGGCAAGCCGGCGCTGCTGTCGCTTGATGACGCGCGCACGCTGTTTCATGAATTCGGCCATGCGTTGCACGGCATGCTGTCGGATGTGACCTATCCGTCCGTCTCCGGCACTGGCGTGTCGCGCGATTTCGTCGAACTGCCGTCGCAGCTGTATGAACACTGGCTGACCGTGCCGGAAATCCTGGAAAAATATGCGGTCCATTACGAAACCGGCAAGCCGATGCCGAAGGATCTGCTCGCCAAGGTTCTGGCGGCGCGCACCTTCAATGCCGGTTTCGCCACGGTCGAGTTCACCTCGTCGGCGCTGGTTGACATGGCGTTCCACACGCGGGCCGCGGTCGATGATCCGATAGCGGTACAGGCGGCGGTCCTGTCGGAATTGAAGATGCCGGCGTCGATCGTGATGCGCCATGCCACGCCGCATTTCCAGCACGTGTTTTCAGGCGACGGTTATGCGGCAGGTTATTACTCCTACATGTGGTCGGAAGTGCTGGATGCGGATGCGTTTGCCGCCTTCGAGGAGGTCGGCAATGCGTTCGATCCGGTCATGGCCCGCAAGCTGAAGAACAATATCTATTCGGTCGGCGGCGCGATCGATCCGGAGATCACCTACACGGCCTTCCGCGGCAAGCTTCCTGACCCACAAGCGATGCTGAAGAAGAAGGGGCTGGCCATGGTGGTGGAGCTTGCCGGAGGTGATGCCTGAGACTCGGGATCGGCGGCAGTCTCTGGACTATCACCTGACTGTCACAAAACCGTAACTCTGCTGTCATGAAGCCTTAATATGGGAACCGGCATCACTTCTCCCGATGCCGGTTCCCATGAAAACTGCCTTCCTTGCAAAAGACGCTGCCGTCTCAACGGCCGGACTGGAATTGCACTATGGCGCGACGCCGGTGCTCAAGGGCATCGACGTGGCGCTGGTAAAGGGGCAGACGCTTGCGCTTCTCGGTCCTTCCGGTTGCGGCAAGACCACGCTGCTGCGGCTCGTTGCCGGGCTGCTGGCGCCAAGCAAGGGATCTGTCTCGATTGCCGGCCAAATGGTCGCGGATGCGGCGACCGGCGCGTTTGCGCCGCCGGAGAAGCGTAATCTCGGCATGGTATTTCAGGATTACGCCCTCTGGCCGCATATGACGGTCGGCGGCAATGTCTCGTTTCCGCTGGAAATGCGTGGCATCGGACGCGCCGAACGCGAGCGCCGCACCTTGCAGGCGCTCGAGAAGGTTGGGCTCGCCGCCTATGCCGGCCGCCGGCCGAGCGATCTTTCCGGCGGCCAGCAGCAGCGTGTGGCCATTGCCCGCGCCATCGTTGCCGAACCGCAGCTGATCCTGTTCGATGAGCCGCTTTCCAATCTCGACCGCGAATTGCGCGAAAACATGGTCGGCGAACTCGCCGAGCTGATTTCTTCGCTCGGGCTTACCGCCATCTATGTCACTCACGACCACAGCGAGGCGCTGACGCTTGCCGACCAGGTTGCCGTCATGCGCGGCGGGCTGATCGAACAGCTTGCCAGCCCCGACGAGCTGATCGCCCGGCCGGCGACGCCGGAAGTCGCGGATTTCCTGCGTCTCGGTGGCATTGCCGATCTCGAACGACGTGGTGACGCCTGGCTGTTCAAGGGCAGCGATGTGGCGCTGTTCGCGGCACCTGCCGATGCATCCGGGACCGCGCGGGTGCTGATCCCTGTTTCGGCCGTCACTGCCGGCGAGATCGAGCCCGGCCGGCTGGCTGCCACGGTGCTGCGTTCGCAGTTTCGCGGTGACGGGCATCTGGCAACGATCGCGCCTGCCGGCGTCGGGCACGTCGAATTGCAGGTTCTCAGCCGCAACAAGTTGAGGTCCGGCGACGAAGTCGGGCTTGCCATCGATACGAACCAGATCCGCTGGTTCGCGGACACACGTTAATCGCCTCACTCAAGCATTCACCCAACAGGGAGTTTTGGACATGTTCAAGTCATTGAAGAGCATCACACTTGGTGCCGTTGCCGCAGTGCTTCTGGCCGGCGTCGCGCATGCCGACGTCACCGTTTACACCGCCGGCCCGCAGAGCCTGATCGACAAGATGTCGGAAGGCTTTACCAAGCAGACCGGCATCAAGGTCAACGTCTTCCAGGCCACGACCGGCAAGGTCATGGCCCGTATCGAAGCTGAAGCCTCGAACCCGGTCGTCGACGTGCTGATCTCGGCATCGTGGGATACCGCGACCGATTTTGAAAAGCGTGGCTGGCTGGTCAAATATTCGAGCCCGAACGCTGCCAAGGTTCCGGATTTCCTCAAGTCCGACTATGCCGTTGCACAGGGCATTTCGGCCCTCGGGATTGCCTGGAACACCAAGAGCGGTACGCCGAAGCCGACCGAATGGGCCGACCTGACCAAGGCTGAATACAAGGACATGGTCAATATTCCGGATCCTGCACAGTCCGGTTCGTCCTTCGAACTGACCGCGGCTCTCGCCGGCCAGGACGAGTTCAAGCTGTTCAAGGATCTGCAGGCCAATGGCGCGATCATTGCCGGTGCCAATGCCGAAGCGCTGAACCCGGTTCTGCAGGGTGCCAAGGCTGCCGTATTCGGCGCCGTCGACTACATCACGCTCGCCGCCAAGAAGAAGGGCGAAAGCATCGACGTGATCTTCCCGGCTTCCGGCACCGTGATTGCTCCGCGCCCGGCGATGATCCTCAACTGGTCGAAAAACCAGGACGATGCGAAGAAGTTCATCGACTACATGCTCTCGGACGAAGGCCAGAAGCTGGTCGCCGCCCAGATGCTGATGCCGGCCCGTACCGACATCCCGGCCGATCGTCCGCTGATCAGCGATCTGAAGCTTTTGAAGTTCGACAGTGCTGCCGTCTACGGCAAGCGCAAGGAAACGCTCGGCGAAATCACCAAGATTTTTGGTGGCAAGTAAGCGCCTCGAACGGGAGACGGCACGATGAGGGACAAGGCTATGGGTGGGCCGGCTCCGGCCGCCTGGCTGGCGATTGCGGGACTTGTTCTTGTTGTCGCCGTTCCTTTTCTTGCCGTCGTCCTGCAGGGTATTTTCCCCAATCTCGGACAGGGCTCGTTTGCGGGCCCTTTCTCCTCCTTCATCGCGACGCTGAATGATAGCGCGCTGGTCGGCATGGCCGGTAACACGATCCTGCTCGGCGGTTGCGTGGTGCTGGTCTCGGCTCTGGTCGCCGTGCCGCTCGGGGTGTTCCGGGCACTTTACCGGGTGCCATGTGCGCCGCTGTTCGACGTGCTGCTGCTCGTCCCCTTCATGATCCCGCCCTATATCGCCACGCTCGGATGGATCATGACGCTGCAGCCGCGCGGGTATCTGCAGCAGCTTGTGGGGTTCAATCTTTCACCCTTCCTGTTTTCGCTGGCCGGCATGACCATGGTCATGGCGTTCAATACGTTTCCAGTCGTCTATTTCGCCGTGTCGCGGACGGTGGAGGCCGTTGGTGCGCGGTACGCCGATGTCGGCCGGGTGTTCGGCGCGACGCCTGCGCGTGCCTTCTGGCGGATCACGCTGCCACTTTCGGCGCCCGGGCTTGCAGCGAGCCTGATGCTGGTTTTTGCCGCCGCAATCGAGGAATACGGCACACCGGCGGCACTCGGCCGCCGTGCCGGTTTCAAGGTTCTCGTCACCGGCATCGATCTGCGAATATCCGATTGGCCGATCGATCTTCCCGGCGCCTCGATCATGTCGCTGCTGCTGGTCGCGCTTTCCCTCATTACGTTTCTCGGCCAGCGCTGGATCCTGTCGCGGCGATCCTATCAGACGGTCAACGGCAAACCTCAGGCGAAGGACAAGCGGCCGCTCGGGGCGCTCAAGCTCCCGGTAATGTCGGCTTTCGTGGTTGTCTCTTTTCTCGCGACCGGCGTGCCGCTTCTGGCGATCCTGGCGACCGCGCTTTCCCGGACGATCTCCGGGGGGCTGGCCCTCGATAATCTCAGCGTCGATAATTTTTCGGCGGTGTTCCAGAACAGTTCCGGCGCGCTCGGAGCGCTTGCCAACAGTTTTTCGCTCGGCATCGGCACGGCGGTCATCACCGGTCTGATTGGCGTAACGGCCGCTTATACCGTGGTGAAGACGAAGATCCGTGGCCGGCTGGCGATAGACACGCTGACGATCATTCCGAACGCATTGCCGGGCATCGTCGTGGCGGTCGGGCTGATCCTCGCCTGGAACATGCCGTGGCTGCCGGTGACGCCCTATAATACCGGTTTCATCCTGCTGCTCGCCTATTGCTGTATTCTGCTGCCGCAGCCGATGCGCTATGCAACAGCGGCGTTTCAGCAGATCGGCGACAATCTGGAGGCAGCAGCACGGGTGTTCGGCGCAAGCGGCGTGACGGCTTTCCGGCGTATTCTTCTGCCTCTGGTTTTCCCCAGCCTGGCGTCTGCCATGCTGCTTGTCTTTGCGCTCGCCTCGCGTGAACTCGTTGCTTCCGTGGTCATCGCGCCGGTCGGCATGCAGACCATCGCCACCTTCATCTGGCGGCAATTCGAACAGGGTTCGATCGGGCTCGGCATGGCCATGGCGTTCATCGCCATCCTCATTACGACGCTACTTCCGCTGCTGCTTCTTGCCCTTTTGAGACGCAGTGGACTGGTCGCAGAATGACACTTGCAAATTCACCTTGCGCCCGCCCCCTTTCGCAAACGCGAAAAACAGGCTATGAGCCCGCCAACGAAATAGGCGCGTTCCATCGATCAGCGCCCCAAAACTCCGAGATTTAAAATGGCTATGCGGAATATCGCGATTATCGCGCACGTCGACCACGGCAAAACGACACTCGTCGATGAGCTCCTGAAGCAGTCCGGCTCGTTCCGCGAGAACCAGCGCGTTGCAGAGCGCGTGATGGACAGCAACGACCTCGAAAAAGAACGTGGCATCACCATTCTCGCCAAGGCAACTTCGGTTGAGTGGAAGGGCGTTCGCGTCAACATCGTCGACACCCCCGGCCACGCCGACTTCGGTGGCGAAGTCGAGCGTATCCTGTCGATGGTGGACGGCGCGATCGTTCTCGTCGACTCGTCTGAAGGCCCGATGCCGCAGACCAAGTTCGTCGTCGGCAAGGCGCTGAAGGTTGGTCTTCGCCCGATCGTCGCGATCAACAAGATCGACCGTCCGGACGGCCGCCACGAGGAAGTCATCAACGAAGTCTTCGACCTGTTCGCCAATCTCGACGCTACCGACGAGCAGCTCGACTTCCCGATCCTCTACGGTTCTGGCCGCGATGGCTGGATGAACGTCAACCCGGAAGGCCCGAAGGATCAGGGTCTGGCACCGTTGCTCGACCTGGTTTTGCAGCACGTTCCGGAACCGAAGGTCGAAGAAGGCCCGTTCCGCATGATCGGCACGCTTCTCGAAGCCAACCCGTTCCTCGGCCGCATCATCACCGGTCGCGTCGCGTCCGGCTCGATCAAGCCGAACCAGGCCGTCAAGGTTCTGTCCCAGGACGGCAAGACGGTTGAAACCGGCCGTATTTCGAAAATCCTCGCGTTCCGCGGCATCGAGCGTCAGCCGATCGAAGAAGCCCATGCGGGTGACATCGTCGCTATTGCCGGTCTCTCCAAGGGCACCGTTGCCGACACGTTCTGCGATCCGTCCGTCTCCGAACCGATGCACGCACAGCCGATCGATCCGCCGACCGTCACCATGTCCTTCATCGTCAACGACAGCCCGCTTGCCGGCACCGAAGGCGACAAGGTGACGAGCCGCGTCATTCGCGATCGCCTGTTCAAGGAAGCCGAAGGCAACGTTGCCCTCAAGATCGAAGAAGCCGAAGGCAAGGATTCGTTCTACGTTTCGGGCCGCGGCGAACTTCAGCTCGCCGTTCTGATCGAGACCATGCGCCGCGAAGGCTTCGAGCTTGCCGTCTCGCGTCCGCGCGTCGTCATGCACAAGGACGAAAACGGCACCACGATGGAGCCGATCGAAGAAGTCGTCATCGACGTCGATGAAGAACATTCCGGTATCGTCGTGCAGAAGATGTCCGAGCGCAAGGCCGAGATGACCGAGCTTCGTCCGTCGGGCGGCAACCGCGTTCGTCTGAAGTTCCTGGCTCCGACCCGTGGCCTGATCGGCTACCAGTCGGAACTGCTGACCGACACGCGCGGTACGGCAATCATGAACCGCCTGTTCAACGATTATCAGCCCTACAAGGGTGAAATCGGCGGACGTACCAATGGCGTTCTGTTGTCCAACCAGTCCGGTGAAGCCGTTGCCTACGCGATGTTCAACCTGGAAGATCGCGGCCCGATGATCATCGAGCCGGGTGAAAAGGTTTATGCCGGCATGATCATCGGCATCCACAGCCGAGACAACGACCTCGAGGTCAACGTTCTCAAAGGCAAGCAGCTGACCAACATCCGTTCGGCCGGCAAGGACGAAGCCGTCCGCCTGACCCCGCCGATCCGCATGACGCTCGACCGCGCGCTGTCCTGGATCCAGGACGACGAACTGATGGAAGTGACGCCGAAGTCGATCCGCCTGCGCAAGATCTACCTCGACGCCAACGACCGCAAGCGCTTCGACAAGTCGAAGGCAGCGCTCTAAGCTCTCCATAAATATTCGCTTGAAAAGCCCGGCCGCAAGCCGGGCTTTTTTCTGTGCCCCGGCAAATCTCACGACTTGTGGCGGCAGTTAAAAAAGCGTTAACTCGGCTGATATTGTCCCCATAAGAAGTCTGTGGGCAATCCGTCTGGTTAATGAATGACCGATGGCGGATCCCGCACAGCAGGACCTAAAGTCGCGTTATGAAGACGTTGTCGATCGATGTTCGGCGGGCTGATCCGCAAGATGCCAGAGCCATCTCGGAAGTTCACCGGGAGAGCTGGGCGCAGGCCTATGCGGGGCTCATTCCCCACAAGCCGCTGATCCAGATGATGGAGCGGCGCGGCGAAAAATGGTGGCGCAAGGCAACCAACGGCCCGGCAACGCTGATGGTGATCGATGTCGCCGGGCAAATTGCCGGTTACGCGACGATCGGCCTGAACCGGGCGCGCTCCCTTCCCTATGACGGCGAAATCTACGAGATTTATCTCCGCCCTGAATTCCAGGGGATCGGCCTTGGACGGCGGCTGTTCGGTGAAAGCCGCAAATTGCTCAAGTCACTCGGCTGCAGGGGGCTTGTCGTCTGGTGCCTGGAAGACAGCGAACATGCGAACCGCTTCTTTCGCCGGCACGGCGGCGTCGATGCTGTCGAAGGCATGGAAGACTTCGCAGGGACGCAGCTGCGAAAAGTCGGCTTCGTCTGGCCGGGCTAGCCAGTTTTTCCCGCCACGATCTTCTGGAGCGCGGCGTTCTGCGGATGCAGGTTCCACCATATCAATGGCTTATTGCCTTGGCGCGGAATTTTCGCTATCGACGCTTGACTGAATTGAACGTGATCGAGGATCAAAATGCGTATCGATGCAATCTCCATCGGCAAAAATCCGCCTGACGACATCAACGTCATCGTCGAAGTTCCGGTTGGCGGGCAGCCCATCAAGTACGAGATGGACAAGGAAGCCGGCGCACTGGTCGTCGACCGCTTCCTCTACACGCCGATGACCTATCCGGGTAACTACGGCTTCATTCCGCACACGCTGTCCGAAGATGGCGACCCGTGCGACGTGTTGATCTGCAATACCCGTCCGCTGGTTCCCGGCTGCGTGATCAACGTGCGCCCGATCGGCGTGATGATCATGGAAGACGATGGCGGCAAGGACGAAAAGATCCTCGCGGTCCCGGTTCCGAAGCTGACCCAGCGTTACGACAAGATCGTGAATTACACCGATCTGCCGGAAATCACGCTGAAGCAGATCGAGCACTTCTTCGAGCATTACAAGGATCTGGAACCCGGCAAGTGGGTGAAGATCGGCGGCTGGCAGAATGTCGACGTCGCCAAGAAGCTGATCGTCGAGGCCATCGAGCGCTACAAGGCCCAGAAGTAATCGGGGTCCCTCAATAATCAGGCCGTCAGGCTTTCGATTTTCGCCTTCAAATCCTCCGGGTCGCCATCGATCCGGAGGATTTTTTTACGTGCTGTTTCGCCGGTGATGAAGGTGACGGCGCCTTTCGGCACGCGCAGTTTCTTGGAGAGAAGCGCCACCAGCGCCCGGTTGGCCTTGCCGTCTTCGGGAACGGCTGCGACACGGGTTTTGAGGAAAATATTGCCCTCGGCATCCGTCTCGACGCAGTCGAACGCGTCCCGGCCGCCGTTTGGTGTCAGCCTGATGCTCAGCCTGACGTGATCTGAATGAATGCTTACGGCACTCACGCGACCATCGGGTAAAGCGTCGTCCAGAGGAAGGAGCGCAGGAAGAAGATGATCAGCAGCACGATGATCGGCGAGATATCGATGCCACCGAGATTGGGCAGGACGCGCCGCAAGGGGGCCAGAACCGGTTCGGTGACATTGAAGAGGAAACGGCCGATGGCATCAACGAACTGGTTGCGCGAATTGATCACGTTGAAGGCGTAGAGCCAGGAGAAGATGGCACTGCCGATCAGCACCCAGGTATAGAGGTTCAAGGCCAGATCAATGGTCTGAAACAGCGCGAGCATTCACGTCTCCAATTTCGTTGCCGGGTCTTTGTTTGCCGATAGCGGGCATCCGGCATGCAATTGATTGTTGACAGACATGTAGACATTGGGGAACTAACGGGCAAGTAGCGTCTGTGCCGCGCACCCGGCATGCTTAACGGCGACCGGATGCCTTTGTCCCTGGCGGTATGCCCGAAAGTTTGTCGCGATGTCCATTCCCGCCTCTGGTACTGCCTCCGGCGATCGTTTCGCAGCCTTCCGGCACTCATCCTATACCCGCTTCTTCTTCTCCCGCTTCTTCTCCGCCTTCGCGATCCAGATCATCAGCGTTTCGGTCGGCTGGCAGATGTATGACGAGACACGCAATCCGCTCTATCTCGGATTGATCGGGCTGTTCCAGTTCCTTCCCTCGCTGCTGCTCATTCTGGTGACCGGGACGGTTGCCGACCGCTATAATCGCCGCATGATCGTGGCGATCTGCCTTGTAGTGGGCTCCGCTTGTGCGGCTGCCCTGCTTGCGCTGACGCTTTCGGGAAGCTTTGCCGTCTGGATCGTGTTTGCCATTCTTGTCGTCTTCGGCATCGAGCGCGCCTTCATGGGACCGGCCGTCCAGTCGCTCGGTCCCAATCTGGTGCCGGAACGGGATCTTGCCAATGCGATAGCGTGGAATTCGTCCTCCTGGCAGACGGCGTCGATCCTCGGTCCGGTGGCAGGCGGTCTGCTTTACGGGTTGAGTGCCACGGCCGCCTATGGCGTCGCTCTCGTTCTGATGGCGATTTCTGCGGTTCTGGTTTTTTCGATCCCGAAGCCTGCGCAGCGCAGCGCGTCGTCCAAGGTCGACGTCGCCCATATTCTCGCCGGCTTCCGTTTCATCTTCAGCGAAAAGGTTGTGCTCGGGGCGATCTCTCTCGATCTGTTTGCCGTTCTGCTTGGTGGTGCCGTGGCGCTGATGCCGATCTTTGCGCGCGATGTGCTGGAACTCGGACCATGGGGGCTGGGATTGCTGCGCGCCGGTCCGGGCATCGGTGCGATCTTCGTGGCGATCTGGCTCGCCTTTCATCCGATCCGCCATCATGCGGGGATTGCGATGTTCGTCGGCGTCGGCTTCTTCGGTCTCGGTACGCTGATCTTCGGTCTGTCGTCGACGCCGTGGCTGTCCATCGTGGCGCTGATGATCATGGGTGCGGCCGACATGATCTCCGTCTATGTCCGCGAGACACTGATCGCGCTGTGGACACCCGACGAGGTGCGCGGCCGTGTCAACGCCGTCAACATGGTGTTTGTCGGAGCTTCCAACGAGCTCGGCGAGTTTAGGGCGGGCACGATGGCGCATGTGATCGGCGCGGTTCCCGCGGTCGTCATCGGCGGCGTCGGGACGCTGGCGGTGACCGTCATCTGGGCGCTCGGCTTTTCCAAGCTGAGACAGATCGATACGCTGGAAGCGCCGCAGCGATAGTTCTACGCTGATTGCAGCTTCAGCGCCGGCTGCCTGATGTCGCCAGCCGGATTTTCGTCCTGCTGCTGACGCAGAAAGACGATATCGAGAAAATCCGACAGCCAGGCCTTGAGCGGCGCGTCGAAGATCATCCGGCCCTCGAGATGTTCGCTGCCCTGCTGGGCGTTGGGCATGGTGAAGCGCTCGGCGCCATGCACGACCCAGCGGTGCATCATGGCGCGGGTCAGCTCGGCATGGAACTGCACGCCCCAGGCATTGTCGCCATAACGGATCGCCTGGTTGGGATAGGCATCCCCTTGCGCCAGAAGCTGCACATCGCGGGGAAGGTCGAAACCTTCGCGGTGGAAATGATAGACCATTTTCGGCCAGGTCATCAGCAAGCGACCCTGTTGCGTCGGGCGTAACGGATACCAGCCGATTTCCGTCATCTCGCCCTTTTCGGCGGCGACCTTGCCACCCAGATGGCGGACCATCATCTGGGCACCAAGGCAGATGCCGAGATAGGGCTTGTTTTCCTTCAGCGGCACACCGATCCAGTCGATTTCCCGGCTGACAAAGGGGTCGGGGTCATTGGCGCTCATCGGTCCGCCGAAGATGACAGCGCCGGAATGGCCAGGCATGCTCTCCGGCAGAGCGTCGCCGAGTACGGGTCGGCGTATATCGAGCGGAAATCCCTTGTCGAGAAGCATCTGCCCGACGCGGCCGGGGGAGGAAAGCTCCTGGTGGAGGATGACGAGGATGGGAGACAAGTCGGTTTTGCTACGGGGCAGTATCAGCATTATCGGATCCTAACTCTCCTTCCCAAGTGCTCCTGCTCCTCCTGCAAGACGTGCGGCGGCCTCCTGGCGCTGCAGTACGCGATCTCTTGCCGAAACACCGAGAAGATCCGCGATCCTCCAAATCACATGATCTTCTATCTCGCTTCTCTGGCCATCGGCATAAACGATGTCCCAGAGGATGCCGAGGAGTTCGACACGGTCTTCCTCGTTGACCAGATGCCTCCTTAGATCGGATGTGAAGCGGTAATAATCAACCGCCTCGCTGCCGGCGTCGTGACCGGCCTCGATCAGCGCTTTGAGCTGGTCTTCGCTCAGGTCGTAGCGTTCACGCACCAGTTCGCGGAATTTGCGCTGCTCCTTGTCGGAGACATTGCCGTCCGCCTCCATGACCTGAAAACAGAGCGCGACGAATGCGACCCGTGGATCATCGGGGGCAAATTCCCCGTCATGGTTCGACGATGAGAGCGTGTGAAGAAAGGCCTGAATTCGGTCCAGCATCGATATAGGCCTTGCTCCATTTTTCTAGAACAACCGCAACCTCGTCTTGGTCGGGTCGGCGTTCTGGTCCTTCACGCCCGGATCATCCGGTGGACGCCCGAAAAATGGAACCGGTTCCGCCCCGCTTTCCTGCGTTTTGTCAGGTTTTGGCGCTGTTTTCTCCGGCACTGTTGTCTTTGCTGCAACAGCGATCTCGGCTGCCGGTTTTTCCTCGGGCGGCTGCTCGATGATTTTGGGCTCGGGTGCCTCGCTTCGTCTTGTCGGTTCCACCGGCGCCGGCTTTTCCTTTGCGACCGGCGGCAGTGCGGCGATCGTCTCATCGGCGGCCGGCCGGCCTTCGACGACCGGGCCTTCCAGCTGGCTGAACGGAAGCTTCCATTCGAAGGCATCGAGCTTGCCGGTGACGGGCGAAACCGGCAGCCAGTTTTCAGATACGAAGCCATCGGCGACCCAGGCGGGATCGCGCGGCGCACGCAGCGCCTGGGACATCCAGTAGCGGATACGGCCCTGATCGCCGGTTTCGGCTTCCTCTATATCGGCGAGCAGCAGATAGACCCGTTCGCTTGCTTCCATACGGGCCGCCGCTTCCGCTCTGGCTCGGGCCTTGGAAAGGTCCTGTGCGCCAAGTGCCGCCTGTGCGACGACGAGCAGCGATTCGATATTGTTCGGGCGCAGCGCTTCGAGTTTTTCGGCGCGTTTCAGACGGTCGAGCGTGCTGTCGCCGCTGCGAGCGCGAACATAGGTGGCGGCGATATCGGGATGCGGGGAAAGCTTCCAGACACCTTCCAGCACCGAGGCGGCCTTGCGGGTATTTTCCTGCCGCAGCAGGGCCTTGGCCGAGATAATGGCCGCCGGCACCAGATCCTTGGCGAGTTTCAGCGCGTCGGTTGCGTCCTCGCGGGCACCGGCCGGGTCGCTTTCCAGCCGGTCACCGGCACGTGCGGTGAGGATGACGGCCTTCAATCGGTCGGCTTCCGACCGGCTGACGATCTGTGCGGCCCGCTGCTGGGCAAGCGTTTCCAGCGCATCGTCCCAACGGCCGGACCGGCTCTGGGATTCGAGCGTCGCCTGGGATGCCCAGGGCAGGTAGGGCGCGTGTTCGGCCGCCTTTTCGGCATATTGGCGTGCGGCCTCGTTGGCGCCCAGGCGTCGAGCCTCCATGTAGAGGCCGCGCAGGCCGAGTTCGCGGGTTTCCGGGTCGTTCGCCATGCTTTCGAACTTGGCGCGCGCGTCGTCGTATTTGCCCTCGATCAGGGCGGCCTGCGCATCGAGAAGCAGGATCAGCGGCTCCTGGTCGGCACGCAGCAGGCTGCGGCTCCTGATGCTCATCTTGCGGGCGAGAAGCGCATTGCCGGCGCCGGCGGCGATCAGGCCGGTCGACAGGGCCTGATAACCGCGATCGCGCTTGCGGGCACGGAAATAACGGCGCACCGAATAGGGCGAGGTCCAGATGATGCCGACGATCCACCAAAGCAGCATAACGACGCCGATCAGTGCCACGACCGCCGTCGCCGCCACCATCAGGCTCGTTTCGATCAGATGATCCTGCCAGGTGATCGACAACAGGCCGGGGCGGTCGGCGAGCCACGAAAAACCCCAGCCGAGACCGAGAATGACGAGAAGGAAAATGAAAAGTCTGACCATTCCGTTTCTTCGTCCTCAGCCTTGAGTGCCGGTGATCGCGCGGGTGAGCGTGCCACTGACAAGATTTTCCACCTCGATGCGGGCATCGAGTTCCTGCTTGAAGGTTTGTGACGCTGCCTTGGCCGGTTCGGGAAGCGCTGCCCATTCGCGGGCGGCACCGGACAGGTCGCCAGCCCGCAGCCGGTCCTCGAACCTTGCAACAATGTCCTCAGCCGTGTTGCCCGTCACATCGCCGACCTTGCGGACCTTCACCACCGAAAGGGCGGAGGAGAGGAGCCGTTGCGCAACGCCCATATTGGGATCGGGTTGAGTGACGGCGGCAATCATGTCGTTGGCGACGCCGGATGCCTGGGCCTGAAGCTCGACGCGGGAGAGTACGCCCTTGGTGGCCAGAGGCTGCAGCTGTGCAATCGCGGGATCATCGGCTGCAAGCGTCTTGTAGGTCTCCAATTCGGCTTCGAAGGAACCGCCGCGATCAATCGCACCCTTGAGTGCCGCTGCCGCGACCGCTCGTGCGGCCATCTGTTCCGGTCCCTTGTCGGCAATCTCGGCTTCGGCCTGCTGCAACCGGCCGGCATTGGCTTCGGTGGCGGACTTGATGCCGGAGAGTTCCCCCTCAAGCGCCGCGAGACGCTGGGCAAGGGCTGCATCCGGCGCGGCGGACGATGTGCTTGCCTCGAGCGTTGCAATCCGGCCTGCAAGGTCGCCGGAAGGCTCTGCCGGGCGCTTGGTCAAGGCCTCGACCTGCTGGCGAAGGGAGGCGATTTCGGCTGTTACATTCGTGCCGCTGGATGCCGGAGCGGGGGATGCCCCCGGCAGCAGGCCGGCATATTGCATGCTGCCTGCCAGAAGCAGGGCGACGATACCGCCGAAAATACCGGCGGCGACAAGCGTCGAGGTGGCGGTGGCCGGGCGTTGTGCCGGGCGACGTTCGTGAGGTGGCGGCGGGGGACTTTTCGCCTCATCCTGCGCGGCCAGTTCGGCTTCATCGGCTGGCCTGGCTGTATCCACCGGGCCGGCGGACAGGTCGGGACCGGATCTGATTTCAGGTTCGGGGTCGTCGAAACGTGGCGTCTCTGCCTTTCCGGCTTCGGGGTCTGCCGGGTTCTGTGTTTCAGGTTCCGCTGCGGTTCCCGATATTGCCGGCGAAGAGGTATCCGTCACCTCTGTTGCTTCGATGGCCGCCACGTCGGTCTCGACGGGGGGCATTGTCTCGTCGCTATCGTTGGCGCGCACCGGTTCAGCGATGGCGGCGGTTTCCTCCGCCGTCAGGTCGATCGTGACCGGCTCCTTGTTCGTCCTGGACCGGCGCGGTGGTTTTTCGGATACCATCTCGACCTCTTTTCTGCCTGCGTTCCCTAAAACCTAGTCGGTGCCCCCGGTTAAGGAAAGGGGCGTCGCCGGAATTTGGAGCGGCAAGAGGTTAAAGAAGCGCCAAGAGGGCGTCCTCGTCCGGGCTTTCGGCGATTTCGAGATGTGGGCGAAATGCCGCGGGGACGGCGGAAGCCGCACGGTCGCTGATGCAAAGGATGCGCATATTCGCAAGATCGACCAGATCGGTCGGGATGAGATCAAAAAAGCGGAGGGTGCTTTCCCGCGAATAGAGAAGAACGGCCTCGGCCCCCGGCGTGGCGTCCGACCGGGCGAGGCGGGTGGCAAGGTCTTCGGCCGTATAATCGAGCGTCGTCATCTCATAGATCTCGGTGACGCAGCATGGAATGCCAAGTTCGGCGAGCCGGGTTTCGAGCGTTTCGGCACGCGGGCGGCCGGCAAGATAAACCAGAGGCAGGTGCTGTTTCCCAGAGTTTGCAGCGATCAGCCCGGCCAGTGCGGCGCCATCGCCGGAGCCTGCGTGAACCACGAGAAAGCCTGAGGATCTTGCAGCTTCTGCGGTCGCCTCGCCGACGGCAAAGAGCGGTTTTTCGAAATCGATCAAAGGGCGGAGCGCCGGAACGGAGAGTACCCGCAGGGCTTCGGCGCTGGTCACCACGAGTGCCGAGTGCGGTTGCGCCAAGGCTTCGATCGCGGCCTGGTGATGATGGACCGGCTTGCCAAGCGGCAAGATGATCGGGTCATGGCCCATGGCTTTCAGCCGTCCGGCAGTGCGGGCGGCCGAGATTTCAGGGCGGGTGACGATGACCCGCAAGGTTCAGCTCCAGCTCTCGAAGAAGCCGGCGCCGGCGGCGGTGCGAACGGCTTCGCCGGCCCGCAGGCCGAGCGCTTCGGCATCTGTCCGCTTGCCGTCCAGTTCTATCGCGTGTTCACGCCGACCGTCGGGCGTCAGGATCAGGCCGGAGAATTTGAGGGCATCTCCGTCGCAGATCGCAAAGCCGCCGATCGGCGTCCGACAGGAGCCGTCAAGTGCGGCCAGGAAGGCGCGCTCGCAGCTTACGGCGTCGTAGGTCGCATGGTCATTGATCGGGGCGAGAAGGTTGCCGATACGCTGGTCGCCGATGCGGCTTTCGACGCAGATTGCGCCTTGTGCCGGGGCTGGCGGAAAATCTGCCGGGTCGAGAAGTTCCGTGACGACATGTTCCATCGAAAGACGCTTGAGGCCGGCATAGGCGAGCAGCGTCGCATCGACATGACCCTCGTCCAGCTTGCGCAGCCGCGTGCCGACCGAACCGCGAAAGATTGTCACCTGAATATCTGGACGAAGACGGCGGACGAGAGCCTGGCGGCGCAGCGAGGCGGTGCCGACAACTGCGGCATCGGGAAGCGCCATAAGGCTTGGCGCGCTGCGGCCGATAACGGCATCGCGAAAGTCCTCGCGCGGCAGGTAGGCGGCGATATGCAGCCCATCCGGAAGTTTCGTCGGCATGTCCTTCGACGAATGCACGGCGATATCGAGTTCGCCGGATTGCAGCTGTTCCTCAAGCTCCTGGGTGAAAAGGCCCTTACCGCCGATTTCGCTCAGTGCGCGATCCGTCACGCGGTCGCCGGTCGTCGACAGCACGACGATCTCGAACATCTCTTCCGGCAAGCCATGCGCAGCCATCAGTCGCGCCCGCGTTTCCGCGGCCTGTGCCAGCGCCAGCGGGCTACCCCTGGTGCCGATACGGAAAGGTTTTGTTTGCATCCGTTTCATTCCGTTGTTACCGGAAGCTCTCGTAAACCGGATCATCCGGCATCGCAACGAATTGAGAGGGCAATGGCGCCATTTCTCCGCATCCTCGGCATCGAGACAAGCTGCGACGAGACCGCTGCCGCGGTCGTGGCGCGGCATGAGGACGGACGCAGCGAAATCCTCTCCGATGTCGTTCTTTCGCAGCTTGACGAGCACAGCGCCTATGGCGGCGTCGTGCCCGAGATCGCCGCGCGTGCCCATGTGGAAGCACTGGACGAACTGATCGAGGAGGCGCTGCATCGCGCCAATGTCCGGCTCGACGATGTCGACGCCATTGCTGCAACATCCGGTCCCGGCCTGATCGGCGGCCTGCTGGTCGGGCTGATGACGGCCAAGGCGATGGCCCGTGTGTCGGGCAAGCCGCTGATGGCGATCAACCATCTCGAAGGTCACGCGCTGACGGCGCGGATGACCGATGGGCTGTCCTTCCCCTATCTGATGCTGCTGGTTTCCGGCGGCCATACGCAGCTGATCCTTGTCCGCGGCGTCGGCGAATACGAACGCTGGGGCACAACGATCGACGATGCGCTGGGCGAAGCCTTCGACAAGACGGCGAAGCTGCTCGGCCTGCCTTATCCGGGCGGCCCGGCGGTCGAGAAGGCGGCTCAGTCGGGCAATCCCGATCGTTTCTCGCTGCCGCGTCCGCTGGTCGGCGAGGCACGGCTCGATTTTTCCTTTTCCGGTCTGAAAACGGCCGTTCGGCAGGCGGCGACAGAAATCGCGCCGCTGACCGAGCAGGATATCGCCGATATCTGCGCATCGTTCCAGAAAGCGGTTTCAAGGACGCTGCGCGACCGGATCGGCCGCGGGCTTGCCCGTTTTCGTGAAGAGTTTTCGGGGATCGAAACGGATCGTGCGCTGGTGGTGGCCGGCGGTGTTGCTGCCAATCAGGAGATCCGCCGCACGCTGCAGGCGCTTTGCCTCGAGCACGGTTTCCGTTTCATCGCACCACCGATCCGGCTTTGCACCGATAATGCCGCGATGATCGCCTGGGCGGGGCTCGAGCGACTTGCGGAAGAATTTCCGGCCGACGATCTGGATGTCGCGCCGCGTTCGCGCTGGCCGCTGGACAAGGATGCAAAAACTTTGCTGGGATCGGGCAAAAGAGGGGCCAAGGCATGAGCAACGAGCGGATCGCCGTGATCGGCGCGGGCGCATTCGGGACTGCGCTCGCAACGGTTTTCGCGCTGGAAGGCCGTCATCCGGTCATGCTGGTTGGGCGTCGGCCGGACCTGATGAACGACCTGCGTGACGACCGCATGCATGATGCCGCGCTACCGGGCGTTCCCTTGCCGGACCGTCTGGAGTTTTCCTCCGAGCCTGACGCCGTTGCCGAAGCCGATGTGGTGCTGTTCGTCATGCCGTCGCGGGCGCAGCTCGATGCGGCGCGTCATTACGGCCCTTATCTTGCCAAGGATGCCGCCGTCGTCATCTGCGCCAAGGGGCTTGACCGGTCCGAGCGGCTGCTGACCGATGTGGTTTCGGCGGAGTTGCCAAGGACCAGCCTTGCCGTGCTTTCCGGCCCAGGCTTTGCCGCAGATATCGCTCGCGGCCTGCCGACGGCGATGGCGCTCGGGGCGCAGGATGTGGCGCTCGCCGAGCGGCTGGCGCATATGCTGTCCGGCCGCAGTTTTCGTGTCTACGGATCGCCGGACGTGGTTGGTGTGCAGCTCGGTGGTGCGCTGAAGAACGTACTGGCGATCGCCTGCGGCATCGTCGAAGGAGCGGGTTTGGGTGAATCCGCCCGTGCGGCACTGATTTCCCGGGGCTTGGCCGAGATGTCGCGGCTGGTCGAGGCGATGGGTGGCAATGCGGACACGGTTCGCGGCCTGTCGGGCCTCGGCGACCTCGTGTTGACCGGCACCAGCCATCAGTCGCGCAACCTGCGCTTCGGCATCTCGATCGGTCAAATGGGACAGGCCGGGGGCGAAGCGGCCCAGACCGGCGGTGGCCCCTTGGTCGAAGGCGCGTTTGCCGCTTCGGTTGCGGCCCGGCTTGGGCGGACGTTTTCCGTCGACCTGCCGATCACCGATGCCGTGGCGGCGATCATCGACGGCAGGCTCGACGTGATGACGGCAATGGAACAGTTGATGACCCGACCGATCAAGGCCGAATAAACAAAGCTATTTTCACGCAATTCCGGACGCGGAACCGCGTCACGCATTTGCCGGAATTGCCTCAAGAGGAGAGACCCGATGCTGTTTGCCTTTCTTTGCACCGACAAACCCGGACACCTGCAGGTCCGCATGGATACCCGCCCGACGCATCTGGAGCATCTCAACAAGCTGAATGCCGACGGCGTGCTTAAATTTGCCGGTCCGTTCCTTGATGATGACGGCAAGCCGAATGGCAGCCTTGTGGTGGTCGAAGCCGCCGACATGGCGAGCGCCCGCACGATTGCCGAAGCCGATCCCTATTACCTCGCAGGCCTGTTCGAAAAGGTCGAGGTCAAGGCCTGGAACTGGGTGTTCAACGATCCTTCCAAGAAGCCGGAGTAAGATCGCCGGATGGCATATTGGCTTTACAAATCCGAACCGAATGTCTGGTCCTGGGAACAGCAGAAGGCCAAGGGTGCCGCCGGCGAGGAATGGACCGGTGTGCGAAACTATCTGGCGCGCAACAACATGCGGGCGATGAAGATCGGCGACAAGGGCTTTTTCTACCACTCGAACGAGGGGCTGGAGATCGTCGGCATTGTCGAGGTCTGCGCGCTGTCGCATCCGGATTCCTCAGCCAAGGGCGATCCGAAATGGGATTGCGTCGATATTCGCGCGGTCATCGACATGCCGAAGCCGATCACACTGAAGGACGTCAAGGCCAATCCGAAGTTCGAGAAGATGGCACTGGTGACGTCGATGCGGCTTTCGGTGCAGCCGGTGACCGAGGATGAATATTTCGAGATCTGCCGTCTCGGCGGGCTCGATCATCCACCGACATCGCCGGCCTGAGCGCTTTCGCGGTGAAGACCGATCCGAAGGCCTTCATTCTGGAGAATACCGATCTCATGCGGCCGCCGCATGTGCCGGAGGTCGTGCTTCATCTGGCTACCGAAGCCCATGATCTCTGGCTGAAGACGGAGGAGGATCTGGAGGCGATCGGTCTGCCGCCGCCGTTCTGGGCCTTTGCCTGGGCCGGGGGCCAAGGCCTTGCCCGCTATATCCTCGACCATCCCGAAACGGTCACCGGCAAACGGGTGCTGGATTTCGCCAGCGGTTCCGGGCTTGTGGCGATCGCCGCAAGGCTTGCCGGCGCAGCACATGTGGTGGCGGCGGATATCGATCCGTGGACGGAAACAGCCGTGGCATTGAATGCGGCAGAAAATGGTGTCGGGATCGGTTTTACCGGCGAGAACCAGATCGGCCGGATGGTCGATGCGGATATCGTGCTGGCAGGCGACGTGTTCTATGACCGGGATTTTGCTGCGGCGATCGTGCCGTGGTTCACGGCGCTTGCCGATGCGGGTGTGGTGGTTCTGGTCGGTGATCCGGGGCGCAGTTATCTGCCGACAGAGCGGCTGGAAAAGCTTTCCGTTTACGAAGTGCCGGTGACGCGGGCGCTGGAGGACAGCGAAGTGAAGAAAACGACGGTGTGGCGGTTCGGGTGAGCTGTGAGGAAAGGTGTCGTTTGTCGCGATCCCCTTCGCCAACAAAATCAACATTTTAGCTTTATCTACGTGTTAGAAATTGCCAGTGAGGGGGCCTTCTCTCACTCATGCCAGTCCGCCCCCGCGCAGAACCCTGCCGAAGCTTTCAAAGAACATTCCGGAGAAGCGCACGCATATGCGGAACCTCAAGGGAATAAATAATACGGCTCCGCATATGCGTGGCCTTCGGCGTTTGTTCGGGGCTTCCGGCCCCTACGGATGATGCTCTCGCCTCGCTGCATGTGGTTTCCCACACTTGGACGGCTCGACCGAACCCGGCATGGCTGCCAGGGGGAGGCTTGATCAGGAATGGTTGCCCATCCCCGTGAGTGTCACCCCTTCCGCCTTTGCCGCACGTTACGGTTCGAACGAAAGCGCCGGCCCCCGCCTGCCCGCGACCGTCTCGCGAAACACTCCGGCGACGGAGACGGGGCAATTGTAGGCACGGGTTTTTAGGGCGGGGATGAAATCATTCGCAAGGTGTTGATCGGATTGACGCCGGGGCCCGAAACATCCCCGATATGGCGGGTCGGGGGGGCGGGAGCCGGATCGGAACAGCAGGGCTGATCGAGACGTTTTGCCGAAAAGAGGCACCGGGATCACCATCCGCCACCGGGACGATGAACGAGGGATACAGAGAATGCAGGATCTGGCCGAGCTTTACCGCGGTTACATCGATTGCCTGAACCGGCAGGACTGGCAGAGGCTGGGCGATTTCGTTGCCACTGACGCCATCCATAATGGGCACAGGTTCGGGCTTGCCGGCTACCGCGAGATGCTGGAGGGCGATTTTCGCGCCATTCCGGATCTTTGCTTCACGATCGACTTTCTGATCGTCGACGCGCCGAAAGTGGCCAGCCGGCTGGCCTTCGACTGCACGCCTGTCGGCCAGCTGTTCGGCCTGCCGGTCAATGGCCGGCGGGTGCAGTTTTCAGAAAATGTCTTCTACCGGTTTTCCAATGGGCGGATTGCCGAAGTCTGGTCGGTGATCGATTCCGCTGAGGTCGCGGCGCAGCTGCGATAGGCAGCTGGCCCCTATCGCCCGCGGATGACGCAGACGCCCATTTCGTAGGAGCAGCCGTCGACCGGCTTGAAACTGTCCTGCGCTGACGCCTCGGTGACGTCGATGATCTTTGCCTTTGGGGCGATGTAAGCGCCGGCTTGTTGCGGCGCAGCGAAGGCAGCGTAAACGGTCCTGCCGCCATCGATATAAACGAAGGCGGAACCGGAGACGCTGCCACCGTAATTGACGGCACCGTAAAAGTTTCCGCCAGCATCGTTTGCACCTGAGTAACCCTGGGTGACAACCGAGCCGCGATCGATGGAATCACCTGGTGATGCGGTCACCACCCGGCTTGCGCCACCCAAGCGCTGGTCGGAGAAGAGCTTCAATTGTCCGCGGTGGCCATGATAACCATGGCCGGGATTATGATAGCCGCCCCGGCTCGAGTTGAAGTCGCCCGTTTGCGGCCCCTGATCGCGGGCGGTGGCCCCAGAGGTCAGTGATGCGGCAAGTGCGGCTGCGAAAAGGACAGGTTTCATGTGATTCGCGATCATGGCGAACTCCGGAGATCATGGTTAATCAAAGGTTAACACAATTGACGCCGGAAAGCAGCAGCCCTGGCCAAATCTTTGGAATCGATGGTTAATGGGGCGCGGCGATATGTCCGGGTCTTGCCCCCTTGCAATTCCCAATCGATTAAATTCGCGCTTGCTTGGAATTGTTCTTGTCGTCGGTGAATTCGGCGATTAAACCACGCCGATGATGCAATGCACATTTTCTCGGCATGGTGCATTGCCGGGCGCCCGCCCGTTAGACGACGCCGCGAGGTAATGATGGCGAATGTAACGAATAACCGGCCCCTGTCGCCGCATCTGCAAATCTACAAGCCAATCCCCACAATGGTCATGTCGATTGTTCACCGCATTACCGGCGGTGCGCTTGCGGCCGGCACCATTCTTCTCGCCTGGTGGCTGATCGCCGCCGCATCCGGCAAGCCCTATTTCGACTGGGTCAGCTGGCTGTTCGGTACCTGGATCGGACTTCTTGTCCTGTTCGGCTATACCTGGGCGCTGATCCATCACATGCTTGGCGGGCTTCGCCATTTCGTGTGGGACATGGGCCACGGCTTCGACAAACATCTCACCACCAAGGTCGCCCGCATCATGCCGATCGTCTCGATCTGTCTGACCGTGCTGGTCTGGATCATCGGCCTGGCCGTCTGAGGAGGAAACATCATGGATATGCGTACTCCCCTCGGCAAGGTTCGCGGTCTCGGCTCGGCAAAGGACGGCACCGAACATTTCTGGGTCCAGCGGATGTCGGCCGTCGCGCTGGTGCCGCTGATGATCTTTTTCATCATCTTCCTGATCCGCTATGCCGGCGCTCCCTATGAGGATGTTGTCGGCGCTCTGTCGAACCCGCTCATCGCGGTGCTTTTCGGTCTGATGGTGGTCGCCGGTCTCGTTCACATGCGCATCGGCATCCAGGAAATCATCGTCGACTACGTGCATCACGAGGGGCTGAAGTTCCTGGCGGTGATGCTCAATACATTTTTTGCAATGCTGATCGGTGGGCTCTGTCTTTTCGCCGTTCTGAAGATTGCGTTCGTAGGATAATCCATCATGGCATCCGTCACACCGATTTCCCCGAACGGGGGCGCCCAGAACGGCAAAGCATATACCTATGTCGACCATTCCTATGACGTGATCGTCGTCGGTGCCGGTGGTGCGGGTCTCCGCGCCACGCTCGGCATGGCCGAACAGGGTTTCAAGACCGCCTGTATCACCAAGGTCTTTCCGACCCGCAGCCATACGGTTGCGGCGCAGGGCGGCATTGCCGCCTCGCTGCAGAACATGACGCCGGACAGCTGGCAGTGGCATCTCTATGACACGGTCAAGGGTTCCGACTGGCTCGGCGATGTCGACGCCATGCAGTATATGGTCATGGAAGCGCCGAAAGCCGTTTACGAGCTTGAACACTACGGCGTGCCGTTCTCCCGAAATGAAGAAGGCAAGATCTACCAGCGCCCGTTCGGCGGCCATATGCAGAATTTTGGCGCCGGCCCGCCGGTACAGCGCACCTGCGCTGCTGCCGACCGTACCGGCCACGCCATCCTGCACACGCTCTACGGCCAGTCGCTGAAGAACAATGCGGAATTCTTCATCGAGTATTTCGCGCTCGACCTGATAATGTCGGATGACGGCCGCTGCACCGGCGTGGTTGCCTGGAACCTCGACGACGGCACGATCCATCGCTTCTCCGCCAAGATGGTGGTTCTGGCGACCGGCGGTTACGGCCGCGCCTATTTCTCGGCAACCTCTGCCCATACCTGCACCGGCGACGGTGGCGGCATGGTGGCCCGCGCCGGAATGCCTCTGCAGGACATGGAATTCGTCCAGTTCCACCCGACCGGCATTTACGGTTCGGGCTGTCTGATCACCGAAGGCGCGCGCGGCGAAGGCGGTTACCTGGTCAATTCCGAGGGCGAACGCTTTATGGAGCGTTATGCCCCTTCGGCGAAGGATCTTGCCTCGCGCGACGTGGTTTCGCGCTGCATGACGATGGAAATCCGCGAAGGCCGCGGTGTCGGCAAAAACAAGGATCACATCTTCCTGCATCTCGACCATCTCGATCCGGCCGTGCTGCATGAACGTCTTCCGGGCATTTCGGAATCGGCAAAGATCTTTGCCGGCGTCGATGTGACCCGCGAGCCGATCCCGGTCCTGCCGACCGTTCACTACAATATGGGCGGCATTCCGACCAATTACTGGGGCGAAGTGCTCAATGCCGACGCCAACAATCCCGAACGCATTCTCCCCGGCCTGATGGCGGTGGGCGAAGCCGGTTGCGCCTCGGTTCACGGCGCCAATCGTCTGGGCTCCAACTCGCTGATCGACCTGGTGGTCTTCGGCCGTGCCGCCGCGATCCGCGCCGGCCAGGTGATCGACCGCGAAGGGCCGATCCCGGCGCTCAACACTGCTGCCTGCGACAAGATCATGGACCGGTTCGACGGCCTGCGTTACGCCAAGGGCTCAACGCCGACCGCGGTGCTGCGCGACAAGATGCAGCGCACCATGCAGGATGATGCAGCGGTGTTCCGTACGCAGGAATCGCTCGAATCGGGCTGCAAGCGGATATCGCAGATCTGGGGAGAGATGAAGGACGTCAAGGTCACCGACCATTCGATGATCTGGAACTCCGACCTGGTCGAAACGCTTGAACTGCATAACCTGATGGCGAATGCCATCACCACGGTCTATGGCGCCGAAGCGCGCAAGGAAAGCCGCGGTTCGCACGCCCGTGAAGATTTCACGGACGGTCCGTTTGCCGGCCGCGACGACGTGAACTGGCGCAAGCACACGCTTGCCTGGGTCTCGGAAGCGGGCGACGTGAAGCTCGACTATCGTCCGGTCCATACGGACCTGATTGCCGAAGGGATCGATCCTTACAAGATCGAGCCCAAGGCGCGCGTGTATTGATCCCGAGGGAACTGGACCATGGTTGAACTCGCTCTCCCCAAGAACTCGCAGATGACCGAAGGCAAGGTCTGGCCGAAGCCGGATGGTGCCAAGAATGTCCGCGAATACCGCGTCTATCGCTGGAACCCTGACGACGGCAAGAACCCGAGCATCGATACCTATTACATCGATATCGACGATTGCGGCCCGATGGTTCTCGATGGTCTGCTCTACATCAAGAACAAGATCGACCCGACGCTGACCTTGCGCCGTTCCTGTCGTGAAGGCATTTGCGGTTCCTGTGCGATGAATATCGACGGGACGAACACGCTTGCCTGCACCAAGGGCATGGACGAAGTGAACGGCACGGTGAAGATCTATCCGCTGCCGCATATGCCGGTGGTCAAGGATCTGGTGCCGGACCTCAACAACTTCTATGCCCAGCATCGCTCGATCGAGCCGTGGCTGAAGACCGTGTCGCCGACGCCGGCGAAGGAATGGAAGCAGAGCCATGAGGATCGCCTCAAGCTCGACGGTCTCTACGAATGCATCCTGTGCGCCTGCTGCTCGACCTCCTGTCCGAGCTATTGGTGGAACGGCGACCGTTATCTCGGTCCTGCGGTTCTCTTGCAGGCCTATCGCTGGCTGATCGACAGCCGCGACGAAGCCAAGGGCGAACGCCTCGACAATCTCGAGGATCCGTTCCGGCTTTATCGCTGCCACACGATCATGAACTGCGCCCAGGCCTGCCCGAAGGGGTTGAACCCGGCCAAGGCGATTGCCGAAATCAAGAAGATGATGGTCGAACGCCGCGTCTGACGCAATGAAACAACGAGGCCGCGCCGGTTCGCCGCGGCCTTGTCTTATGCATGACTGCGCCTCACGCACGCCATTTTGAATGCAACAATGGACGTGTTTGTGCCGGATTGCTTGGCTACCCTTGATTAACCAAGGTCGTTTACGATATTCCCGGCCAAGCTGTCGTGCCCAGTGGGGTGCAATGTGACATGATCCGGACAGGAGTTTTCGATGCAGTTCAAATATGTGGCAACAGGTCTCGTACTGACCTTGGCTCTGGCCGGTTGCCAGCGCACATCCTACAGCCCGTATAACGATCTGCCTTCGCAGCCCGCTCCGCTTCAGGCCCAGCCGGTGCCGAGTGTTCAGGGCGGCCAGCTGCCCCCGCCGGGTGGCATGTCGCAATATCCGACCGCGCCGCAGCAGGGCGGGCAGAACATGGCGTCTGCCGATCCGAATGCGGCTGCTCCGGCAAATGCTCTTGATGTCACCAAGCAACAGATGGTCGGCAACTGGCGCGTCTCCAATGGCGGCGCATCCTGCGACATGTTCCTGACGCTGACCAATCTCGGCGGCGGTTCGCGCGGCGGCACCCGTGGTTGCTCCGGCGAGCTGACGACGATGGGCTCCTGGGAAGTGTCGGGCAAGATGGTGCAGTTCAAGAACCGCGCCGGTGACGTGATCGGCCGCGCCTACAAGAGCGCCGACAACCGCTTCGACGGCACGATGAATTCCGGCCAGCCGGTCAGCCTCAGCCGTTAATCCTCCCTAGACAACAGAGGGGTCCCTCGTGGAACCCATTCCAGAATATACGTCGAGTGTCGGCGAGGAGCTGAAAGTCCTTGCCGCATCAGGCGTTCTGACGCCCGACGAGGCGCAGATGCAGGTCGCGGCCAAGCTCGATCATGTGCTGACAGGCCTGCGCGAGATAAAGCCGGCCAAGAAGAGCAGTGCGCTCGGCTGGCTGTTTGCCAAGGGATCGGGCAGGCCGCGCAAGATCCGCGGGCTTTACGTCTATGGCAGTGTCGGTCGTGGCAAGACCATGCTGATGGACATGTTCTTCAAGAAAGCGCCGATCGCGAAAAAGCGCCGGGCGCATTTCCACGAATTCATGGCGGATGTCCATAGTCGCATCCACGAGCAGCGGCAGAAGCTGAAACGCGGTGAGACCAAGCAGGCCGATCCGGTGCCGCCGGTCGCGGCGGCGCTGTTTGCCGAAGCGGAACTTCTCTGCTTCGACGAGTTTTCGGTGACCGATATCACCGATGCGATGATTCTCGCGCGGCTGTTCACCGAGTTGTTCGAACTCGGCTGCGTATTGATCGCGACGTCCAACGTTGCGCCGGACAATCTCTACAAGGACGGGCTTAACCGCGGCCTTTTCGTGCCGTTCATCGGGTTGCTCAACAATCATGTCGATGTTGCCACGCTCGATTCGCCGACCGATTACCGGATGCAGAAAAATGCCAATCTGCCGGTCTATCTGACACCGCTCGATGGTCGCGCCGATGCGGCGATCGAAGCCGCATGGCATCAGATGACCGAAGGCGAGAAAGCCGGGCCGATTGACCTGCCAATGAAGGGGCGCAGCATTCATGTGCCGCACGCGGCTGGCCGGGTTGCGCGGTTTTCGTTCAAGGATCTCTGCGAAAAGCCGCTCGGGGCCTCCGACTATCTGGCGATCGCGGCTCGTTTCGACACGCTCTTTGTCGAGCATATTCCGCAGCTTGGCCCCGAAAAGCGTAACGAGGTGAAGCGGCTCATCAATCTGGTCGATGCACTTTACGACCATTCGGTCCGTCTGTTCATTTCGGCGGCGGCTGCTCCCGACGATCTTCTTGCCGAAAGGCGAGGGACGGAAGGTTTCGAATTTGACCGCACCGTTTCACGCCTCTTCGAGATGCGCAGCGCCGAATACCTTGCGTTGCATCACGAGAAGCGACAGCCAGTCTGACGTATCGCCAATCTGACACAATTGTGACGCTTTTTCTTACCTTTACGTAAGATAATATCTATCTAACCGTTTGAAATATATGACACCAAAATAATCATTTGCCATTGCTGGCGGATGACGGTATCGATGCTGCCGCAAGGAGAGCCTGCGATGACTTGTCGCAGGTACGGACCTGAGAGGAAGCATTTCGATGTCGCGTAAAAAGATCGCACTTATTGGTTCTGGCATGATCGGTGGCACGCTGGCGCATCTCGCCAGCCTGAAGGAGCTGGGCGACGTCGTCCTCTTCGACATTGCCGACGGCATTCCGCAGGGCAAGGGCCTCGATATCGCCCAGTCCGGTCCTGTAGAGGGCTTCAATGCCAAGCTGACGGGCGCAAGTGATTACGCTGCGATCGAAGGCGCGGACGTCTGCATCGTCACCGCCGGTGTCGCCCGCAAGCCGGGCATGAGCCGCGACGACCTGCTCGGCATCAACCTGAAGGTCATGGAACAGGTCGGCGCCGGCATCAAGAAATATGCCCCGAACGCTTTCGTCATCTGCATCACCAACCCGCTCGACGCGATGGTCTGGGCGCTGCAGAAGTTCTCCGGCCTGCCGAAGAACATGGTCGTCGGCATGGCCGGCGTGCTCGACTCGTCGCGTTTCCGTCTGTTCCTTTCCGAAGAGTTCAACGTCTCCGTTCAGGACGTCACCGCATTCGTTCTCGGCGGCCATGGCGACACGATGGTGCCGCTCGCCCGTTACTCGACCGTTGGCGGTATTCCGCTCACCGATCTGGTCAAGATGGGTTGGGTCACCAAGGAACGTCTCGAAGAAATCATCCAGCGCACCCGTGACGGCGGCGCCGAAATCGTCGGCCTGCTGAAGACCGGTTCCGCCTATTACGCCCCGGCCGCTTCGGCGATCGAAATGGCTGAATCCTTCCTCAAGGACAAGAAGCGTGTTCTGCCGGCTGCCGCCTATCTTTCGGGCCAGTACGGCGTGAAGGACATGTATGTCGGCGTGCCGACGATCATCGGTGCCGGCGGTATCGAGCGGATCATCGAAGTCGAATTCACCAAGGACGAAGAAGCCGCCTTCCAGAAGTCCGTCGGCGCAGTTGCCGGCCTCTGCGAAGCCTGCGTCGCGATCGCTCCTTCGCTGAAGTGATCTTGGCACTCGCGTAATTTCCGGCGCTGAAGCAATTCAGCGCACACGTCATTCAAATAGGGATCAAGCCCCATGAATATCCATGAATACCAGGCCAAGGCTCTCCTGAAGGGCTACGGCGCTCCGGTGGCCGAAGGCGTCGCCATCCTCAAGGTCGAGGAAGCCGAAGCGGCTGCAAAGTCGCTGCCGGGCCCGCTCTACGTGGTCAAGAGCCAGATCCATGCCGGCGGTCGCGGCAAGGGCAAGTTCAAGGAACTCGGTCCGGATGCCAAGGGCGGCGTTCGTCTGGCGAAGTCGATCGAGGAAGTCGTGGCGCACGCCAAGGACATGCTCGGCAACACGCTGGTCACCGCCCAGACGGGCGACGCCGGCAAGCAGGTCAACCGCCTCTATATCGAAGACGGCGCCGATATCGACCGCGAGCTCTATTGCTCGATCCTGGTCGACCGTTCGGTCGGTCAGGTTGCCTTCGTGGTTTCCACCGAAGGCGGCATGGACATCGAAGCCGTTGCCCATGACACGCCCGAGAAGATCCACACGATCGCCATCAACCCGGAAGCCGGCGTGACTGCTGCCGACGTGGCTGCGATCTCCAAGGCTCTCGAACTGTCGGGTGCTGCTGCCGAAGACGCCAAGTCACTCTTCCCGGCGCTCTACAAGGCGTTCGGCGAAAAGGACATGGCGCTTCTCGAAGTCAACCCGCTGATCGTCATGAAGGACGGCCACTTACGCGTTCTCGACGCCAAGATGTCGTTCGACGGCAATGCGCTGTTCCGCCATGACGATGTCAAGGCGCTGCGCGACGAGACCGAAGAAGACGCCAAGGAAATCGAAGCCTCCAAGTGGGACCTCGCCTATGTTGCCCTCGACGGCAATATCGGCTGCATGGTCAACGGTGCCGGTCTCGCCATGGCGACGATGGACATCATCAAGCTGTACGGCAAGGAGCCGGCTAACTTCTGCGACGTCGGCGGTGGCGCCGGCAAGGAGAAGGTCGCTGCAGCCTTCAAGATCATCACCGCTGACCCGAAGGTCGAGGGCATCCTCGTCAACATCTTCGGCGGCATCATGAAGTGCGACGTCATCGCGGAAGGCGTTATCGCTGCCGTGAAGGAAGTCGGTCTCAAGGTTCCGCTCGTCGTTCGCCTCGAAGGCACGAATGTCGATCTCGGCAAGAAGATCCTCAACGAATCGGGTCTCGCGATCACGGCAGCTGACGATCTCGACGATGCCGCCAAGAAGATCGTTGCGGCGATCAACGCCTAATTTGAGGACCTGATAATGTCTATTCTCGTCAACAAGAATACCAAGGTCCTCGTTCAGGGCCTGACCGGCAAGACCGGCACGTTCCACACCGAACAGGCGCTTGCCTATTACGGCACGCAGATGGTCGGCGGTATCCACCCGAAGAAGGGTGGCGAAACCTGGACCGGCTCGAAGGGCGAAAGCCTGCCGATCTTTGCGACCGTTGCCGAAGCCAAGGAACGCACCGGCGCCGACGCATCGGTGATCTACGTTCCGCCGGCAGGCGCTGCCGACGCGATCATCGAGGCGATCGATGCCGAGATCCCGCTCATCACCTGCATCACCGAAGGCATCCCGGTCATGGACATGGTTCGCGTCAAGGCTCGCCTCGACCGCTCCAAGTCGCGCCTGCTCGGTCCCAACTGCCCGGGCGTGCTGACGCCGGAAGAATGCAAGATCGGCATCATGCCGGGCTCGATCTTCCGCAAGGGTTCGGTCGGTATCGTCTCGCGCTCCGGCACGCTGACCTATGAAGCCGTGTTCCAGACGTCGAACGAAGGCCTTGGCCAGACGACGGCTGTCGGCATCGGCGGCGACCCGGTCAAGGGTACCGAGTTCATCGACATGCTGGAAATGTTCCTCGCCGACGAAGCCACCAAGTCGATCATCATGATCGGCGAAATCGGCGGCTCGGCTGAAGAAGATGCAGCCCAGTTCCTGATCGACGAAGCCAAGAAGGGCCGCAAGAAGCCGATGGCCGGCTTCATTGCCGGTCGTACGGCGCCTAAGGGCCGCACGATGGGCCATGCCGGTGCTGTCGTTTCCGGCGGCAAGGGCGATGCGGAATCCAAGATCGCAGCCATGGAAGCCGCGGGCATCAAGGTGTCTCCTTCTCCGGCGCGCCTCGGCACGACGCTGGTTGAAGTCCTCAAGGGCTGACGCCACATAATTGTCAATCGCCGGCGATAGAACGTCGGCGATTGACAGCGAATTTGCTCATCATCCGACCCTTTCCCGACACCCCGGGAGAAGGAGCTGCAAAGGCAGCGGCCCGGCGTGATGGAACGGCACGATACGCCTCCTTTCCCCGCAATCGGGAAGGGGTGCCGAAGCAACGACCAAGGGCGTGACACTACACTGAAGAGAATGCGGAACCGTGGAGGTCATCGGTTCCGACCACGCGAGGAGGCGGGCGCGGCGCCCGCATTAGGCCATGTCACGGCAAGAAGCCAACGAGCAGTTTCTCATCACTTCGTTCCTGGACGGCGCCAACGCCGTTTATATCGAACAACTCTACGGGCGCTATGAAGCAGACCCGAATTCGGTTTCCGACGAATGGCAGGCCTTCTTCAAGGCTTTGGCCGACAATCCCGAGGACGTGAAGAAGGCAGCGCAGGGCGCTTCCTGGAAGCGTTCGAACTGGCCGCTGGCGGCCGGCGGCGATCTCGTCAATGCGCTCGACGGCAACTGGCCGATCGTCGAAAAGGCGATCGAGACCAAGGTGAAGGCGAAGGCGGAAGCCACGGCTGCCGCAGCCGGCAAACCCGCCAGCGACGCCGACGTGCATCAGGCGACCCGTGACAGCGTGCGCGCCATCATGATGATCCGCGCCTACCGCATGCGTGGCCACCTTCATGCCAAGCTCGATCCGCTCGGCATTGCCAGCGCTGTCGAGGACTATAACGAGCTGTCGCCGAAGTCCTATGGCTTCGAGGAAAGCGACTACGACCGCAAGATCTTCATCGATAACGTGCTCGGCCTCGAATACGCGTCCGTTCGCGAAATGATCGAGATCCTCGAGCGGACCTATTGCTCGACGATCGGCGTCGAGTTCATGCACATGTCCAGCCCGGAAGAAAAGGGCTGGATCCAGGAACGTATCGAAGGTCCGGACAAGGGCATTGATTTCACGCCGGAAGGCAAGAAGGCGATCCTGTCGAAGCTGATCGAAGGCGAAGGCTACGAACAGTTTCTCGACGTCCGCTTCAAGGGGACCAAGCGTTTCGGCCTCGATGGCGGCGAAGCACTGATCCCGGCGCTCGAACAGATCATCAAGCGCGGCGGCCAGCTGGGTCTTGAAGAAGTCATCGTCGGCATGGCCCATCGTGGCCGTCTGAACGTTCTGACCAACGTGATGGGCAAGCCGCATCGCGCCGTGTTCCACGAGTTCAAGGGCGGTTCCTACAAGCCCGACGAAGTCGAGGGCTCGGGCGACGTGAAGTACCATCTCGGTGCGTCTTCCGACCGCGAATTCGACGGCAACAAGGTTCACCTGTCGCTGACGGCAAACCCATCTCACCTCGAGATCGTCAATCCGGTGGTGATGGGCAAGGCCCGCGCCAAGCAGGACCTTCTGACCAAGGTCTGGGAAAAGGACAACATCATCCCGCTCTCCGAGCGCGCCAAGGTACTGCCGCTGCTGCTGCACGGCGATGCGGCGTTTGCCGGACAGGGCGTGGTTGCCGAAATCCTCGGCCTGTCGGGTCTGCGCGGCCACCGCGTTGCCGGCACGATGCATGTGATCATCAACAACCAGATCGGCTTCACCACCAATCCCGGCTTCTCGCGTTCGTCGCCTTATCCTTCGGACGTTGCCAAGATGATCGAGGCGCCGATCTTCCACGTCAACGGCGACGATCCGGAAGCGGTCACCTATGCCGCCAAGATCGCCACCGAATACCGGATGAAGTTCCATAAGCCGGTCGTGGTCGACATGTTCTGCTACCGCCGCTTCGGCCATAACGAAGGCGATGAGCCGGCGTTCACGCAGCCGAAAATGTACAAGGTCATCCGTGCCCACAAGGCCGTGGCCGAGATCTATGCGGAGCGGCTGATCGGTGAAGGCGTCATCACTGAAGCCGAATTCGACAAGATGAAGGCCGACTGGCGTGCGCATCTGGAGGCCGAATTCGAAGCCGGACAGAGCTACAAGCCGAACAAGGCGGACTGGCTGGACGGCCAGTGGTCGGGCCTGCGCTCGGCCGACGATGCCGACGAACAGCGTCGCGGCAAGACCTCGATGCCGATGAAGAGCCTCAAGGAAATCGGCCGCAAGCTGTCGACCATCCCGGACGGTTTCAACGCGCATCGCACGATCAAGCGCTTCATGGAAAACCGGGCGCAGATGGTCGAGACCGGTGAAGGCCTCGACTGGGCGATGGCGGAAGCGTTTGCTTTCGGTTCGCTCTGCGTGGAAGGCACGAAGATCCGTCTGTCGGGCCAGGATTGCGAACGCGGCACGTTCAGCCAACGCCATTCGGTTCTCTACGATCAGGATACCGAAGAACGTTACATTCCGCTTGCCAACCTGCAGCCGGGCCAGGGCAAGTATGAAGTGATCAACTCCATGCTGTCGGAAGAAGCCGTTCTCGGTTTCGAATACGGTTATTCGCTGGCTCGCCCGAATGCTTTGACGCTGTGGGAAGCGCAGTTCGGCGATTTCGCCAACGGTGCTCAGGTCGTGTTCGACCAGTTCATCTCGTCGGGCGAACGCAAGTGGCTGCGCATGTCCGGTCTCGTCTGCCTTCTGCCGCACGGTTATGAAGGTCAGGGTCCGGAACATTCGTCGGCTCGTCTTGAGCGCTGGCTGCAGATGTGCGCCGAAGACAACATGCAGGTTGCCAACGTCACGACGCCGGCCAACTACTTCCACATCCTGCGCCGCCAGGTGAAGCGCGACTTCCGCAAGCCGCTGATCCTGATGACGCCGAAGTCTTTGCTGCGCCACAAGCGTGCAACCTCGACGCTGGCGGAACTGGCGGGTGAAAGCTCGTTCCACCGCCTGCTGTGGGACGATGCCGAAGTGATCAAGGACGGTCCGATCAAGCTGCAGAAGGATGCGAAGATCCGTCGCGTCGTGATCTGCTCCGGCAAGGTCTATTACGATCTTCTGGAAGAGCGCGAAAAGCGCGGCATCGACGACATCTACCTGCTGCGTATCGAACAGCTCTATCCGTTCCCGGCCAAGGCTCTGATCAACGAGCTGTCACGCTTCAAGAACGCCGAGATGGTCTGGTGCCAGGAAGAACCCAAGAACATGGGTGGCTGGTCGTTCATCGACCCGTATCTCGAATGGGTTCTGGCGCATATCGATGCGAAGTATCAGCGCGTCCGTTATACGGGCCGCCCGGCAGCCGCTTCGCCGGCAACCGGCCTGATGTCGAAACATCTGGCGCAGCTCGAAGCCTTCCTCGAAGACGCTCTGGGCGGCTGATTTTTCAGCCGTCTCCCCCCATTCAGTCGAAACCAAATCTGACAAAAACGGAAACAAGTCATGGCCACCGAAATCCGCGTCCCAACCCTCGGCGAATCCGTCAGCGAGGCAACCGTCGGCACCTGGTTCAAGAAGGTCGGCGACACGGTCAAGGCCGATGAGCCGCTGGTCGAACTGGAAACCGACAAGGTCACCGTCGAAGTGCCGTCCCCGGCATCGGGCGTGCTGACCGAGATCGTTGCGCAGAACGGCGAGACCGTCGGTCTTGCCGCCCTGCTCGGCCAGATCGCCGAAGGTGGCGCAGGTGCCGCCACCGCCGCACCGGCTGCAAAGCCGGCCGAAGCTGCACCGGCGCCCGCTGCCGCCGCACCGGCTGCTGCTGCCCCGGCTGCCGCATCCTCGATGCCGGCTGCACCGGCTGCCGCCAAGGTCGCTGCCGACAACAATATCTTGACCGCCGATATCGACGGTTCGGGCAAGCGTGGCCAGGTTCTGAAGGGCGATGTGATCGCCGCCATCGCCAAGGGTTCTTCTGCTCCGGCCCCGGCTGCCGTTCCGGCCGCTCCGCGCCCGGTTTCGTCGGCCGACGATGCGCCTCGCGAAGAGCGCGTGAAGATGACCCGTCTGCGCCAGACGATCGCCAAGCGCCTGAAGGACGCGCAGAACACGGCCGCCATGCTGACCACCTATAACGAGGTGGACATGAAGGCGGTGATGGACCTGCGCAACCGCTACAAGGACGTGTTCGAGAAGAAGCATGGCGTCAAGCTCGGCTTCATGGGCTTCTTCACCAAGGCCGTTACCCACGCGCTGAAGGAACTGCCGGCCGTCAACGCCGAAATCGACGGCACCGACATCATCTACAAGAACTATTGCCATGTCGGCATGGCCGTCGGCACCGACAAGGGCCTGGTCGTTCCCGTCATCCGTGATGCCGACCAGCGTTCGATCGCCGGCGTGGAAAAGGAACTCGGCCGTCTTGCCAAAGCTGCCCGCGATGGTTCGCTTTCGATGGCCGACATGCAGGGCGGTACGTTCACCATCACCAATGGTGGCGTCTACGGCTCGCTGATGTCCTCGCCGATCCTCAATGCTCCGCAGTCGGGTATTCTCGGCATGCACAAGATCCAGGAGCGTCCGGTTGTCGTCGGCGGTCAGATCGTCATCCGTCCGATGATGTATCTGGCGCTGTCCTACGATCACCGCATCGTCGACGGCAAGGAAGCGGTCACCTTCCTCGTCCGCGTCAAGGAAAGCCTGGAAGATCCGGAACGTCTGGTTCTCGATCTCTGATCCATACGTCCTGAAACTAGGAGAGCAGCATGGAACCCGCTTCGGCCAATGCGACCCATCTCGTCGTGGTGCTTTGTCTAAGCGTTGTCCTGCTGCTCTTTCACATTCTGCTGCAGGGGTTTCTGGCGACGCGCGAACTGGGTTCCGCCTGGAATGCAGGACCGCGTGACGCAGAGCTTGCGCCCAAAAGTGCCCGGGCAGGGCGGGCGGCGCGTGCGTCCAAAAACTACCAGGAAACCTATCCGGCCTTTATCGGCCTGCTTCTCGGTCTCGCCTTCATGGGTGATCCGACCGGGTTTGGCATCGGTGGTGCCTGGGTATGGCTGATCGCGCGGATCGCCTATGTTCCGCTTTATCTTGCCGGCATTCCCTATATCCGCTCGCTGGTGTGGATGTTGAGCCTTGCCGGATTGCTGATCATGATGGCTGCCCTGCTGTTTTAAGGAATTATGTCGATGCATGCCTATCTCATCGAACTGATCTCGCTGATGGCGATCTTCTCCTTCGCGATCGTCTCGCCGGGGGCGGATCTGGCAATGGTGATCCGGCAGGCCATGGTGCATGGACGGCGGCAGGCGATCATTACCAGCTTCGGCATCGGCACGGCGCTGATGTTCCATGTCAGCTACACCATTCTCGGTCTCGGACTGATCATCTCGCAGTCGGTCTATCTGTTCAATATCGTCAAATGGCTCGGCGTCGCCTATCTCATCTATATCGGCATCAAGGCGCTGAAGGCGGGCAAGACCGAGATCGGCGTGCCGGCGGCGTCTGTTGAGGGAAGTGTCAAGGGGCAATCGGCCTTGAAGGCGTTCACGCTCGGTTTTGCAGCCAATGCGCTCAACCCGAAGCCGGTGTTTTTCTTCCTGTCGATCTTTTCGACCGTCGTCAGTGCGCATACGCCGATGACGATCAAGTTCGGCTACGGACTGGTGATGGCCTCATGCCTGATCATCTGGTTCGTCGGCGTCAGCACGTTCATGACGACGCCGCGCATGCGGGCGGTATTCTCGCGGGCCAGCAAATGGATCGACCGGACCAGCGGCGTGGTGTTCATCGCGCTCGGGATAAAACTTGCAACTGAAAAAGCGGCCTGACGGCCATTTCCGAAACATGGGCGGGAATGAGCCTGCCACACCCAGAAATCAGGAATTAGAACATGGCATATGATCTCGTCGTCATCGGAAGCGGTCCCGGTGGTTATGTCTGCGCAATCAAGGCAGCCCAGCTGGGCCTGAAGGTCGCGGTTGTCGAAAAGCGCGCCACCTATGGCGGCACCTGCCTGAATATCGGCTGCATTCCGTCGAAGGCGCTGCTGCATGCGTCGGAAATGTTCCACCAGGTCGCCCATGGCGTCGATACGCTGGGCGTCGAGGTTGCCGCTCCGGTGCTCAACCTGACCAAGATGATGGCCCACAAGGATGCGACGGTGAAGTCGAATACCGATGGCGTCGCCTTCCTGTTCAAGAAGAACAAGATCGACGGCTTTATCGGTACCGGCAAGATCGTTGCTGCCGGCAAGGTTTCGGTCACGGCCGAAGACGGCACGGTGCAGGAACTGGAAACGAAGAACATCGTCATCGCCACCGGCTCTGACGTTGCCGGCATTCCGGGCGTCAATGTCGATATCGACGAGAAGGTGATCGTGTCGTCCACCGGTGCGATCGCGCTCGACAAGGTGCCGCAGAGCCTGATCGTGGTCGGCGGCGGTGTGATCGGTCTCGAACTCGGTTCGGTCTGGCTGCGTCTCGGCGCCAAGGTCACCGTGATCGAATATCTCGACAAGCTGCTCGGCGCCATGGATGGCGACGTCTCGAAGCAGTTCCAGCGGATGATCGCCAAGCAGGGCATGGACATCCGCACCGAAGCCAAGGTGACCGCCGTCGAAAAGACGGCAACCGGCGCCAAGGTCACCTATGAGCCGGTCAAGGGCGGTGATGTCGTCACCGTCGAAGCCGACGTCGTGCTGATCTCCACCGGCCGCAAGCCTTACACCGAAGGTCTTGGCCTCGAAGCTGCAGGCGTCGTGCTCGACAACCGCGGCCGCGTCGAAATCGATAGCGGTTTCAAGACCAATGTTGCCGGCATCTATGCGATCGGCGACGTGGTGAAGGGCCCGATGCTGGCGCACAAGGCGGAAGACGAGGGCGTGGCACTTGCCGAAATCCTCGCCGGCCAGCACGGCCATGTGAATTACGATGTCATCCCGGGCGTCGTCTACACCCAGCCGGAAGTCGCTTCGGTCGGCAAGACGGAAGAGGAACTGAAAGCTGCAGGCATCGCCTACAAGGTTGGCAAGTTCCCGTTCACCGCCAACGGCCGTGCCCGTGCGATGCTGGCGACCGACGGCTTCGTCAAGATCCTCGCCGACAAGGAGACCGACCGGGTGCTCGGCGGCCATATCGTCGGCTTCGGCGCTGGCGAGATGATCCACGAGATCACCGTGCTGATGGAATTCTCCGGCTCGTCGGAAGATCTCGGCCGCACCTGCCATGCGCATCCGACCATGTCGGAAGCGGTCAAGGAAGCAGCACTTTCGACCTTCGCCAAGCCGATCCATATGTGATCGCCGAGCGACTCAATTAAACTGTTCGATGGAAAGCCGCGTTCGCACAGAGCGCGGCTTTCGTCGTTTGATTGAGTGAATTTAAGATCTTAAAGCCAGGGTGGCGTAAAAGTTAACAAAACGTTGATTCGATTGATGTCAATCCCGAGTTCTTTTGGCTGATTGGACGCTTTTGCGGCGCATGGCGAATTCCTGTAACAAACACGTCGTCGCCCGGCGTATTTAAGGGCGCCTCCGCGGCTCAGCCTCAACGGACATGCGTAAAGCTCACCCCGTTTTCATGCATGAGGCATACCGCCACCCATGGCGGTCCGGGCCATGACGTCCTGCCCAACGGTTCACATCTTTCGACGTGGCAAGAGGTCCAGGAGGCCAATTTGACCAGTATCAGCTCCATTTCCAGTTCAACGACGACCACCTATCTGTCGCGGCTCGACACGAATGGCGACGGCACCGTTTCCGCTTCCGAGCTTGCGGCCGGCAATGCGACGACATCCACCTCGACATCGTTATTGTCGAGCACATCCGATGAAAGCACCGGCGCGGGCAATGCTGCCGCCGAACAGCTCTCGTCGATGATGATGGCGATGATCCTGCAGGCAGGCGAAAGTGACACGCAGGGCGATCAATCCGGTGGCGATGCGCCGGCGCAGATGTCGGTTTCCGATCTGGATACAGACGGTGACGGCGTGGTCAGTGCCACGGAGTTCGCCGCCACGAAGCCGGATGACGTGACCGACGAGATGTCTGCTCAGCTGTTCTCGTCGCTGGATGTCGACGGCAATGGCAGCATCGATGAAAGCGAACTCTCCGCGATGCGCAACGGCTCGCCGCCACCGCCGCCATCCAGCAGCGATGAAGCATCGGCCAGCGATGGCGATATCTCCGTCGATGACCTGCTGGCGCAATTGAAAGAACTTACCGAGCAATATCTCGCCTCGGCCGGCGGCGACATCGATACAAGCGCGCTGATCGCTACGGTCTGAGCCGCACCATCCAGCGTCTTGACGGCGCTTCAAGGCGGGATGCAGATCCCGCCTTTTCCTTTGTTGGCTTGTACCGTCGCACGGGAGGCTTGCTGAGACGCCGCCGAGCGCTAGACTCCATCTCGTTTCCCTCTTTCAAGCAGGTGGCGCGCATGAAGACGGCATTCTCAATTCCGCAACGGTTGGTGCACTGGCTGATGGCCGTGCTGATCCTGTTCAACCTGTTGTTTTCCGACGCAATGGGCGCCTTCGGCGAACTCTATTTCGGTGACAGGCCGGTGCCGCCAGAGGTGATGGCATCAGCGAATATTCATGCCTATGTCGGTATTGCCATCCTTGTGCTTGCGCTTGTCCGGCTCTGTCTTCGCATCAGCCAGGGCGTGCCGCCGGAGCCGACGGGCGAACCGGCGATCTTTCGTGTTCTGGCGACGATCAGCCACTGGGCGTTCTACGCGATGTTCATCATCATGCCGATTGCCGGCATCGGTGCCTTCTATTTCAAGAACAGCATGGCGGCATTCGCCCATATCGGCTGGATGAAGACAGCAATGTGGGTGCTGATCGCCCTGCACCTGCTGGGCGTGCTGGCGCATCAGTTCTACTGGAAGACAAATATCATCCGCAGGATGACGACCGGGTAGACCGGCGGCTGCCGACGTTCTTATCTTGCAGGCGTGACGGTAAAACCCTGGCTGCGCAGCAACTCCACCAGACCCTCGTTGCCGGGCAGGTGAAGCGCGCCGACGGCGATGAAGCTGTTGCCGAGAGCGAGGATCGGTGCGGCGCGCTCGGCCATGGTGTGATTTCGCCTGGTGACGATCAGTTCCTCGAATTCGGCATAACCGGCATCGTCCCCTTCGTCGGGCGCGACCTGCTTGAGGAAGGGAACGGTGAGGCCGATATCGCCGGAAAGATAGAGCTCGGTCATGGTCTCGAAAATGTCGTCCATCTTCGGACCGAGCTTGATCGTCTCGATCAGCGACTTCATGTGCATGTCGGTCGGGATCGATGCCATGGCGGATAGCTGTTCGGCGAAGGTTTCCAGCCCTTTCACCGTCTTGCCTTCGGCTTTGGCGTCGAGAGCGATGCGCTTGTCGAGGAAGGCGGTGTTCTCTCCCTTGCGGGCCATTTCGCAGGCGGGCAGCGAAACGAAGGACATCAGCATCCATGGCTTCATGCGCGAGACGGCGGAAAGCGGGATGCCGCGCTTCTTCAATGTGGCTTCGAGCAGGGCCAGATCGTCCTTGCCGAGGAGGCTCTCTATCGATGTACCGTCGGTGAACATGGTCAGTTCCGGGCGGGCGAGGATGCCGGCCATCGCCTTCTTGTCGTCCAGCACTTCATCGGATTCGATCACGACCGTATCGGCTGCAGCGAGAGCCGCGGCCGCGCCATCTGGCATTTTCAAAACGCGCGGATCGGTGACATGCATGGTGCCGAGAAGATAGGAGGGGGCAAGGCCCGGCTTTTCTATCTTCCAGAATATGCCCTTGCCGTTTGGCACCTTGTCGCCATCGGCGACGATCCGCTCATAGGCTGACGGCTTTTCCGCCTTCATCTCGTCGAGAAGATTGGCACCGTGGCAGGCTGCCTCCTGCGCGACCTTCGGGCCTGCCTCGTTGCCGGTCTCCTGCGCGTCCGCGTTCGACAGCATGCCGAGCACGAGCAGCAGCGAAGCGAGTGCCGCCACATGGATGGCCGCCAGCAGCCAGAGGCCGATATCCTGCAACAGCCTTGCGCCGGAGGTCGATGGAAATGAATGGTTCATGTCGCTATCCGCATTTTTTCGAGCCAAGCATATCAATCCAGGCTCGACGGCTGCTTAACATGGCTGGTTAACGATTGGTTCAGCCCGCATTGTTCAGGCATGGGGGCAGGTGGGTCAGGCGCGGGGGTGGGCGCGATCGTAGACTTCGAGCAGACGCGAGGTGTCGACCCCGGTATAGACCTGGGTGGTCGAAAGGCTGGCATGGCCAAGCAGTTCCTGGATCGTGCGCAGATCGCCACCACCGGCGAGAAGATGGGTGGCGAAGGAATGGCGCAGCGCATGGGGCGTTGCCGTATCCGGCAGTCCGAAGGCACTTCTGAGCTTCTGCATCTGCCGCTGAATGATGGCAGGCTGAAGCGGGCCGCCACGGGCGCCGCGAAAGAGCGGCTTTTCGGCTGTCAGATGGTAGGGGCAGATATCGCGATAACGCGTGACGGCCGTGGCGACGACCGGAAGGAGTGGCACGATGCGGGTTTTGCCGCCCTTGCCCTTGATGCGCAAAGTCGTCGTCTGCGGTTCTATCTCGTCCGGAAGAAGGCCAAGAGCCTCGGAAATGCGCAGTCCGCAGCCGTAAAGCAGGGCGAGGACGGCTGCATCGCGGGCGGCGATCCACGGTTCGTCCTGAAGCTGTGTCTCGCTGATCGTGAGATTGGTCGCCTGCCGGTCGGTCAGTGGCTTGGGCAGGGATTTCGGTTGTTTCGGTGCCCGAATGGCGCCGGCGGCGGCGGCATTGATAAGGCCCAGCCGCTCCATATAGCTCAGAAAGGACCTCAGTCCGGCAAGATGACGGCCGAGCGAACGCGAGCCCGCGCCGTCGCGGCGACGGGCGGCGAGGAAAGAGCGCAGATCCGCCGGGCGCAATGTGTGGATATCGGAAATTTTCGGCGGGCCGGCGAGATGGCCGGTGAGGAACGTGAGAAATTGCCTGGTGTCGCGCTCATAGGCATCAAGCGTGTTCGCGGACAGCCGGCGCTCGTCCTTCAGGCTCTCCAGCCATTCGTGGCGCCTGGCGGCAAGGTCGGGGGCGGCGATGATCAGAAGCTCGTTCAATGGCCTTGCCCGTTGATTTTGGTGGAAAGCCGCACCAGATTGCTATCGGCAGCGTTACGGAACTTTTAAATCCGGGCGATCTGCCAAAGTTTTATCATACGGGGATGTCAGGAGAGGCTCCCCGCGCAAGGAGTTTGTATGGCCCGCCGTGACAATTCGACGACTTTCAGTCAATTCGCGGAGACCATCACACTCAACTCACGCGGCCGGCCAGGCCATATCGTCGATACGCTGATCGGAGAGCGTGGCCAGCGGATTGTCGGCAGCCCGTTCTGGCCGGTGATGCGGCCGTTTCTCTATACGCTCCTGAGATATGGCAAGGCGATCGAGTTTGCCGACGACGTGGCGCCGAAAAGCGGCTTCCAGTGTTTCGAATATATGAGCGACCTGCTGAGGCTGCAGATCAAGGCGAAGAATACCGACCGCATTCCCGAAAAGGGTGGCTTTATCCTGGTCAGCAATCACCCGACCGGCATCGCCGATGGGGTGGCGGTGTTCGATCTGCTGAAAGCCACCCGGCCGGACCTGATGGTGTTTGCCAATCGTGATGCGGTGCGCGTCAATCCGCGGTTTGCCGAGATGATCATCCCCGTCGAATGGCGCGATGAGCACAAGAGCAAGCTCAAGACCCGCGAAACGCTGGTTCTCACCAACAAGGCGGTCGATGAGGAGAAGGTGCTGGTGCTTTTCCCCTCCGGCCGCATCGCCTATTGGGCGGATGGCAAGCTGAATGAACGGCCGTGGAAGACATCCGCCGTCAGTCTGGCGCGCAAATACAATCTGCCGATCCTGCCGATCCACATTACGGCGCGCAATTCCGGCCTGTTCTACTGGCTGGCGAAATGGTCGACGGAATTGCGCGACATGACGGTGTTCTATGAACTCCTGAACAAGAAGGGCAATCGCTTCGACTTCACCGTCGGCCGGATGATCCAGCCGACCGAGCTGGAAGGCGATCCGGCAGAGGTGACGAAAGCGCTGGAACATCACACCGTTGTCGATCTGGCGGCGGATGGTGATGCCCTGTTCCAGTTCGATGGCGTTCCGGCATTGGCGGCCACGGCCTGATTTTCCATTCTTCACTGTTCACTTTTGTTCCGTCTCGGGGCATGGTCGCCGCGCATGGGCAAGGATTCTTCCAACATGATGGGTTCGCTATTCGGTGACGCGCTTGCGCCGTCGCGCGCACCCGTGCGCGTCGTGCCGATCCTGGTGCCGCTGCCGGTGCCGGTTGCCTATAGCTATGCGGTGCCTGAGGGCATGCATGTCGAACCCGGTTCGGTCGTGCAGGTGCCGGTCGGGCCGCGCCAGGTGATCGGTGTCGTGTGGGAAGGCGAGAATGACGAGCGGCTGGACCCGAAGAAAGTGCGTCCGATCACGCTTACCTTCGATTGTCCGCCGCTGTCCAAGGACATGCGCGATTTCGTCGACTGGGTATCAGCCTATACGCTGTCGCCGCCCGGTCTCGTGGCGCGGATGGCCATTCGTGCGCCGGCAGCGCTCGATCCCGAACCGATGGTCGAAGGCTTGCGTTATCTCGGTGGCGAGCCGGACCGGCTGACCCCGGCCAGGACCCGTGTGCTTGACATGGCGCGGGAGCAGGAAATGCCGTGGACACGCAGCGGACTAGCGCATGCTGCCGGGGTATCGCTCAGCGTCATCGACGGGCTGATCAGGCAGGGCATGTTCGACACCGTGTTCCTGCCTCCGCCGCCGGTGGTGGCCAAGCCGGACCCCGACTATATCGCGCCGCGCATCGAGGGACCGCAAAAGGATGCCGCGCAGGAGATTGTCAATTCGATCAGGGCCGGCGGGTTTGCCGCCTCGCTGATTGATGGCGTCACCGGTTCCGGCAAGACGGAAGTCTATTTCGAGGCGATCGCCGAAACGCTGCGGCGCGGAAAACAGGTGATGATCCTGTTGCCGGAAATCGCCCTGACACCGGCGTTCCTGGAGCGTTTCGAGCAACGGTTCGGCGCCAAACCCGCCGAATGGCATTCGGATCTTTCGCCGCGCATGCGCGAAAAGGTCTGGCGGGGAGTGGTGACGGGCGAGGTGCGGGTGGTTGCCGGCGCGCGTTCGGCACTGTTCCTGCCGTTCGAAGAGCTCGGGCTTGTCATCGTCGACGAAGAACATGATCCTGCCTACAAGCAGGAAGACCGGGTCTTTTATAATGCCCGCGACATGGCGGTGGTGCGGGCCCGGATCGGTGATTTCCCGATCGTACTGGTGTCGGCAACGCCCTCGGTGGAAAGCCAGGTCAACGGACTGTCAGGCCGCTACAATCTGGTTCAGCTGCCGACACGGTTCGGCGACGCGGCGCTGCCCGATCTGCATCTCATCGACATGCGGCGACATCCACCCGAGCGGGGCGGCTTCCTGTCGCCGGTGCTGGTCAGGGCGATTGCAAGGACGATCGAGAAAAAGCAGCAGTCGCTGCTCTTCCTCAATCGCCGCGGTTATGCACCGCTGACGCTCTGCCGGGTCTGCGGTCACCGGTTCCAATGCCCGCAATGTTCGAGCTGGCTGGTCGAGCACCGGTTCCGAAGCCAGATCCAGTGCCATCAATGCGGTTATTCGCAACGAACGCCGGAGGCCTGCCCGGAATGCGGAACGCTCGATCATCTCGTCGCCTGCGGTCCGGGCGTCGAGCGGATTGCCGAGGAGGTCGAAAAACATTTTCCCGATGCCCGCACGATCGTCATGTCGTCGGATATTCTGGGCGGCGTCAAACGGATGCGGCTGGAGCTGGACGCGATCGCCAAGGGTGATGTCGATATCGTCATCGGCACGCAGCTCGTCGCCAAGGGGCATAACTTTCCGCTGATGACGCTGGTCGGCATCGTCGATGCGGATCTGGGCCTGTCGAACGGCGATCCGCGTGCGGCAGAGCGGACATTCCAGCTGCTCAGCCAGGTGACGGGACGTGCGGGCCGAACCGGTCTGAAGAGCCACGGCTTGATCCAGACATTTCAGCCGATGCATCCGGTCATGCAGGCGATCGTATCGGGCGATTCCACCGCCTTCTACGATCGCGAGATTTCCGAGCGGGAAAAGGCGCTTTTGCCACCATTCGGCCGGCTTGCCTCGCTGATCGTATCGGCCGATACAAGGGCGGATGCGGAAAACCATGCACGAGGTCTTCGTGCAGCGGCGCCGCATGTCTCCGGCATATCGGTTCTCGGGCCGGCCGAAGCGCCGATCGCGCTGGTTCGCGGGCGCCATCGGTTCCGCCTCCTGGTTCACGGGCGGCGCAATTCCGACATGCAGGGTTTTCTGAAGGCGATGCTCGGCAACGGACCGAAAGCGCGAGGCACGGTACAGGTGCAGCTCGATGTCGATCCGCAGAGCTTTCTCTAGCGCATAGAACCGAAGACAGGCACCGGCTTTTTGGTAGAGACAGAGGCCGGCAAGACGATGTTTGCGACTTGTTTACCCTATTGGCTAGAATCAAGGCGATTCGAGAGGGTGCGCCGGCATGGAATTTTACTTCCCCACTGAGATGAACGAACAGGTAGCCTTTATCGGCTGCGCCGCAACGGCCGTCATCGGCCTGCTCATCCTTGTCTTTCCTGGTACGGCCTTGAGGCTCTCTGCTTTCCAGGTGGGTGAGGTGAGGCCCTCGGGATACGGTTCGGTGCGGGCTGCCGGCGGGCGCTATATGGGCCTCGGCGTACTGCCGATCCTGCTCGCCCAGGACTGGTTCTATATGGCGACCGGCGTGGTGCTGGCGCTGGGTGCGGCCGGGCGTCTGGTTTCATTCATCCTCGACCGCGGCGTAACGCCGCAGAATATAGCGTTTTTTCTACTTGAAGTTGCTTTATCGGCGGCGCCGCTCGCTTATGTGTTTGGCTATATCTAATGGCGCATAACGCCGCGGTCGGACGCCGATAGCCCGGAAATGCGGGGAAAATCGAAGAATAAACCTGCATCGCCTTGAAGGGTGTGCTTTTTCGACATCGAGGCGTGTTGCGAGTCCCTACATCCTATGCTAGACGAACCCAAACGTCGGAAACGTCGGGCGGAGGTCCTGCAGGTTCCGAGGGAAATTCAATAAATTTCAAGGTCTTGCTCGATCACTTTATTCGGGCTCGATGCTTGGAGTGCAATTCAGGGAAACTGTGCCAGTGGCTGAGACGTCCCCGCTTATTTCCGGTGTCGCGGAGCGTTATGCTCTGTCGCTGTTCGAGCTTGCGTCGGAAACCGGCTCCATCGATGCCGTCGGTGCCGATCTCGATCGGTTCCAGGCGATGCTGGACGAGAGCGAAGATCTGCGACGCCTTGTCGCGAGCCCGGTTTTCTCTGCTTCCGAGCAGCAGCAGGCGGTTGCCGCCGTTGCCGAAAAGGCGGGTCTTTCCGCGACGGTCCTGAATTTCTTCAAGGTTGTCGCCGGTAATCGCCGCCTGTTCGCGCTGCCGGGTATGATCCGTTCCTATCGCCAGATCGCCGCCGACCATCGCGGTGAAATTACCGCCGAAGTCACTTCGGCTCATGCGTTGACTGCAACGCAGGAAAAAGAACTCAAGTCGGCGCTGAAGGGCGTAACCGGCAAGGATGTGACCATTGCCGTTACGATCGATCCGTCGATCCTCGGTGGCCTGATCGTCAAGGTTGGTTCGCGCCAGATCGATACGTCCCTTCGCACCAAACTTTCCACCCTTAAGCTTGCATTGAAAGAGGTCGGCTGATGGATATCCGTGCAGCGGAAATTTCCGCAATTCTCAAGGACCAGATCAAGAATTTCGGCCAGGATGCCGAAGTTTCGGAAGTCGGCCAGGTCCTGTCCGTTGGTGACGGCATTGCCCGCGTCTACGGTCTCGACAACGTGCAGGCTGGTGAAATGGTCGAGTTTCCGGGTGGTATCCGGGGCATGGCTCTGAACCTCGAATCCGACAATGTCGGCGTGGTCATCTTCGGTTCCGACCGTGGCATCAAGGAAGGCGACACCGTCAAGCGGACCGGCGCCATCGTCGACGTTCCGGTCGGTCCGGAACTGCTCGGCCGCGTCGTTGATGCGCTCGGCAACCCGATCGACGGCAAGGGCCCGATCAATGCGACCCGCCGCTCGCGCGTCGACGTCAAGGCGCCCGGCATCATTCCGCGCAAGTCGGTTCATGAACCGATGTCGACCGGCCTCAAGGCCATCGATGCCCTGATCCCGGTCGGCCGCGGCCAGCGCGAGCTCGTCATCGGCGACCGCCAGACCGGCAAGACCGCCATCATTCTCGATGCGTTCCTGAATCAGAAGTCGATCCACGACAACGGCCCGGACGGCGACAAGCTGTTCTGCGTCTACGTCGCTATCGGCCAGAAGCGTTCGACGGTTGCCCAGTTCGTCAAGGTGCTCGAAGAGCGCGGCGCGCTGCAGTATTCGATCATCGTTGCCGCCACGGCTTCCGACGCTGCTCCGATGCAGTATCTGGCACCGTTCGCCGGCTGCGCCATGGGCGAATATTTCCGCGACAACGGCCAGCACGCCCTGATCGCTTATGACGACCTTTCCAAGCAGGCCGTCGCCTATCGCCAGATGTCGCTTCTGCTGCGCCGCCCGCCGGGCCGCGAAGCTTATCCGGGCGACGTTTTCTATCTCCACTCGCGTCTCCTCGAGCGCGCTGCAAAGCTCTCCGACGAGCGCGGCGCCGGTTCGCTGACGGCTCTGCCGGTCATCGAAACCCAGGGTAACGACGTTTCGGCGTTCATCCCGACCAACGTGATCTCGATCACCGACGGCCAGATCTTCCTCGAAACCGACCTGTTCTATCAGGGCATCCGTCCGGCCGTTAACGTCGGTCTGTCGGTTTCCCGCGTCGGCTCGGCCGCGCAGGTCAAGGCGATGAAGCAGGTTGCCGGTTCGATCAAGGGCGAACTTGCCCAGTATCGTGAAATGGCTGCGTTCGCGCAGTTCGGCTCCGACCTCGATGCCTCGACGCAGCGCCTGCTCAACCGCGGTGCCCGCCTGACCGAACTCCTGAAGCAGCCGCAGTTCTCGCCGCTGAAGACGGAAGAGCAGGTCTCGGTGATCTTCGCAGGCGTCAACGGCTACCTCGACAAGATCGCTGTTTCCGACGTCGGCAAGTTCGAGCAGGGTCTGCTTTCCTACCTTCGTTCGGAAGGCGCGGCCGTTCTTGAGACGATCCGCACCGAAAAGCAGATCTCCGACGACACGAAGGCGAAGCTCAAGTCGGCGCTCGACGCCTACACCAAGTCTTTCGCCTAAAGTACGGATCAAGCTTAAGGACCGATAACGGATGCCTTCACTTAAGGATCTGAAAAACCGGATTGCCTCCGTCAAGGCGACGCAGAAAATCACCAAGGCGATGAAAATGGTCGCCGCGGCGAAGCTGCGTCGTGCGCAGGAGGCGGCCGAAGCTGCCCGTCCTTACGCAGAGCGGATGGACAAGGTATTGGCCGGCCTTTCGGCCGCCAATGCCGGCAATGCGGGTGCGCCGCTTCTGTTGTCCGGTACGGGCAAGGATCAGGTTCATCTCCTGATCGTTGCCACCGGCGAACGTGGCCTGGCCGGCGGCTTCAACTCCTCGATCATCCGTCTTGCGCGCGATCACGCCTTGAAGCTGATTTCGCAGGGCAAGACGGTGAAGATCCTGACGGTCGGCCGCAAAGGCAACGATGTCCTGCGCCGCTCGTTCAAGGACAATATCGTCCATTACATCACCTTCCGCGAAGTCAAGCAGCTTGGTTACGTCCATGCTGACGAAGTCGCGGGCAAGGTGCTGGAAATGTTCAACGCCGGAGAGTTCGACGTTGCGACGCTGTTCTTTGCACGTTTCCAGTCGGTGATTTCTCAGATCGCGACTGCCGAGCAGATCATCCCGGCCAAGTTCGAAGCTGCGGCGTCTTCCGAGGCGTCTTCGGTTCTCTACGAATACGAGCCGAGCGAAGAGGAAATCCTCGAGGAACTGCTGCCGAAGAACATCGCGGTGCAGATCTTCCGGGCTTTGCTGGAAAACAACGCTTCCTTCTATGGTGCGCAGATGTCCGCAATGGACAACGCGACGCGCAACGCTGGTGACATGATCAACAAGCTGACCTTGTCGTACAATCGTCAGCGCCAGGCGCAGATCACCAAGGAACTCATTGAAATCATTTCGGGCGCGGAAGCGCTCTGACGGACAAGAAGAGGGTAAGAATCATGGCTACCGCAACGGGCAAGTCCCTCGGCAAAGTGACTCAGATCATCGGCGCTGTCGTTGACGTCGCCTTCGACGGCGAACTTCCGGCGATCCTCAACGCGCTTGAGACAGAAAACAACGGCAACCGTCTGGTTCTCGAAGTCGCGCAGCATCTGGGTGAAAACCAGGTCCGCACGATCGCGATGGATTCGACCGAAGGTCTCGTTCGCGGCCAGAAGGTCACCGATACGGGCGCTCCGATCTCGGTTCCGGTCGGCGAGCAGACGCTCGGCCGCATCATGAACGTCATCGGCGAGCCAGTTGACGAAGCCGGTCCGCTGGACCGCACCAACCTTCGCTCGATCCACCAGGATGCTCCGTCCTACGTGGAGCAGTCCACCGAAGGCCAGATCCTGGTCACCGGCATCAAGGTCGTCGACCTGCTCGCACCTTACGCCAAGGGCGGCAAGATCGGCCTGTTCGGCGGCGCCGGCGTCGGCAAGACGGTTCTGATCATGGAACTGATCAACAACGTCGCCAAGGCACACGGTGGTTACTCGGTCTTCGCCGGCGTGGGTGAACGTACCCGCGAAGGCAACGACCTTTACCACGAAATGATCGAATCGAACGTCAACAAGCATGGCGGCGGCGAAGGCTCCAAGGCTGCGCTGGTTTACGGCCAGATGAACGAGCCTCCGGGTGCGCGCGCTCGCGTCGCTCTGACGGGTCTGACGATTGCTGAAGACTTCCGCGACAAGGGCCAGGACGTTCTGTTCTTCGTCGACAACATCTTCCGCTTTACCCAGGCAGGTTCGGAAGTTTCGGCTCTGCTCGGCCGTATTCCTTCGGCCGTTGGCTACCAGCCGACGCTTGCGACCGACATGGGTCAGATGCAGGAACGCATCACGACAACGACGACCGGATCGATCACATCGGTTCAGGCCATCTACGTTCCCGCCGACGACTTGACCGACCCGGCTCCGGCAACCTCGTTCGCCCATCTGGACGCAACGACGGTTCTGTCGCGTTCGATCGCTGAAAAGGGCATCTACCCGGCCGTTGACCCGCTGGACTCGACCTCGCGCATGCTCGACCCGCTGGTTGTCGGCGAAGAGCATTACGAAATTGCCCGTAAGGTGCAGACGACGCTGCAGCGTTACAAGTCGCTGCAGGACATCATCGCCATCCTCGGCATGGACGAACTGTCCGAAGAGGACAAGATGACCGTTGCCCGCGCCCGCAAGATCGAGCGCTTCCTGTCGCAGCCGTTCTTCGTCGCTGAAGTGTTCACCGGTTCTCCGGGCAAGCTGGTTGCGCTCGAAGACACGATCAAGGGCTTCAAGGGCCTGGTCAACGGCGACTACGACCACCTGCCGGAAGCAGCCTTCTACATGGTCGGTTCGATCGAAGAAGCGATGGAAAAGGCCAAGAAGCTGGCTGAAGCCGCTTAATCGAAGCTTTTAGACGACGCGCCGGATCTGACTGGCGCGTCATTCCTGCATAAGACACGCCTGCATAAGACACGCGATCTTGCGTAAGACATGCAGATCATCTGCGAATTAAGGGGAAGTGGACCTTCATGGCCGACGCTTTCAAATTTGAACTGGTTTCGCCCGAGCGCCTGCTCGTTTCGGAAAATGTTTCCGAAGTGGTGCTCCCGGCTGCGCTCGGCGAAATGACGGTGCTCGCCCAGCACGCGCCGACCATGACGACGATCAAGCCGGGCGTGGTTTCGGTGAAGCTGGCTTCCGGACAGGTCAACAAATACGTCGTTTTCGGCGGCTTTGCCGATATCCTGCCGGAAAGCTGCACACTGCTTGCTGATGCTGCAGTGCCTGCCGGCGAACTGACGGCCGACACGCTGCAGAAGCGCATCGATACGGCGCAGGCCGATCTCGGCAAGGTCAATAACGACGAAGGCAAGACCCGCCTCGAACAGTTCCTCTCGGATCTGACGGAGCTCAACGGCATCGTCGTTGCCGCCTGATTTTTTCTCGGGTGCATGATTTCGAAAGGCGGTCCATCGGGCCGCCTTTTTACGTTTACGCATCTGCCCTCGCCGTATCCTCGAGCCTTACCGCCATCCTTGGGCTTGTCCCAGGAATCTGCTCCGCTTCGACCTGGTGCAACGTGATTGGATCCTCGGGGCAAGCCCGAGGATGACGAGAGATCGCAGCCTACCTCTCTTTTCAATCTCCCTAGAGCCCAGCCAGCAGGTGCTGGTGCAGGCGTGCGGCGCCGGGCGAAAGGGAGCGATATCGCGGCATGCCGAGATAATAACCGTAGCCGGTTTCGAGTGATGCCGATCCGAGTTCCACCAGCGTGCCGACGGCCAGTTGCTCGGCGATCAGGCCGCGGCTGCCAAGGGTTACGCCTTCCCCTCTCAAGGCGGCGTCAACAGCGAGCGAATAGGTGGAAAAAGACAGGCGGGGGGTAATCCGCGTCTTGGGCGGCGAGGGCAGGCGGGCAAACCATTGGCGGAAAGAGATCCAGTGTGCGTTGAACCGCTCGTAGTCGATAAGATCGAGGCGGGCGATCTCATCGGAGGTCAGCTCGGTCGCCGCCAGCCCGCGCCTGTTGATGAAATCCGGCGAGGCAACTGGAACAAGTGCCTCCTTCATCAACAGAGTGAGGTTCCAGCGGGGATGTTCGCCGGTGGAATAAAGGATGACGAGATCGTTCGCCTCGGAGGCGAGTTCGGCCGGGGCATCCGTAGTCAGCAGCCTGACCGAGACCGACGGGCTTTCATTGTCGAAATCCTTCAGCCGCTTGGCGAGGAAAAGATGCGAGACGGAGCTGCTTGCAGCAATCGAGATCGTCTCGCGGCCACCGCCGTGAAAGGGTTCGAGGCTTTCTTCGAGATATTCGAGCGTGGCGCGCACACGCTGGGCCAGTCGTTCGCCTTCCGGCGTCAGTGCCAGATTGCGGCCGCGGCGGGTAAACAGTTTGGCGCCGAGATGTTCCTCGAGGTTCTGGATGCGGCGGCTGACGGCTGCCTGGGTGATATGAAGCTCGCGGCCGGCACGGGAAAAATTCATGAAGCGGCAGGCGGCGTCATAGACGCGGAAGGCTTCGAGAGGGATGCGGTCGAGCACTGGCTTCTCCATGATCTCAGCTTATCAAATAACCCGATATTTCGATGGATTTGAAGAGTTGAAATTGTGATGCACAGTGCAGCCGTCATTCAACTCGATGGTTTGCACAAATGCGGTTCTCGACGTCTTTCATCCCTGATATCCGGTTCGGCACAGGCCTTCTCGGTGATCTTCCGGCTGCGATCAAAGGATTTGAAGGGGCCAGATGCGTGCTCATCGTGATGGACGGATTTCTGGCGGCCGCAGGACTTGCGAAGGCGCTTGCCGGCCAATTGGCCGAGGCAGGCATCGAGCCACGGCTTTATTCGGATTTTTCTGGTGAGCCGAAGCTGAAGCATCTGCAGGCGGCAAGCGCGCTTGCCGCGGGTGCTGACGTGATCGTCGGCATCGGCGGCGGATCGGCGCTGGATATCGCCAAGGTGGCGGCCTGTTGCGCCGCATCCGGCCAAGACCCGATGTATTATGCGCTGGCTGCCAATCCGCTGCCGAAAAATCCGTTGCGGAAGATCATGGTGCCGACTACCGCCGGCACCGGTTCGGAGACATCCGCGACGAACATATTCGCCGGGCCGGAAGGCAAGAAGCTCTGGATATGGGGGCAGGAAACCAAGGCAGATCTGGTTCTGCTCGATCCCGAGTTGACGATCTCGTTGCCGGCAAACCTCACCGCCTGGTGTGGCCTGGATGCCTTCATTCATGCCTTCGAGGCCGCGACCAACCGCAATGCGCCGCTCGGGGCAGGTGCCGGAGCAAAACTCCACGCCCACGAAGCGCTGCGGCTGGTCGCAGGCTCGCTGGAAGCCGCCGTCAAAGCGCCAGGGAATATAGAAGCGCGCGGCAAGGTGCTGCTCGGTTCCTGTTATGCCGGCATCGCGATCGACAATTGCGGCACGGCCATTGCCCATAATATCAGCCATGCGTTGGCCGGCCTTGCACCCATCCATCACGGGCTTGCGACGGCGCTCGGTTTCGAGGCGACGCTTGCCTGGCTTGTCGCCACGGATACGGCCGGCCTCAACGAGGCGGCACGGGCGATCGGTCTTGTCGATGCGGCGCAACTGCCGGCCTTCGTTTCCGACCTGATGGATCGCTGCCAGATCGTCCGCGCTCTGCCGAAGGCGTTCGAGGCCTTTTCCGCAGATGATCTCGCCGGCGAAATGCGGGCGCCTGAAAACCAGCCGATGCGGCGTTCGACGATCCGGGAGATTTCCGACGCGGATATCGATGCCTTCGCGGCAAGGATCATGGCGCTGCCAAAAACGCTTTGAGGGGATTGCTTCAATGACCAAGAGCTATAGCCGAGACTACTGGGAAAGCGCGCTTTCCGTCCTCAAGCCTGAAGGCCGCCACTTTATCGATGGCGATTATCGGGCAGCCGTATCGGGCGAGACCTTTACCCGTACCCGTCCGATGGACGGCAAGCCGGGTGCAGAGCTGGCGCGTGGCGGGGCGGCCGATATTGATCTCGCTGTCGCTTCCGGCCGGGCGGCGTTCGAAAGCGGCGTCTGGCGGAAACTGGAGCCGCTGGAAAAGAAAAAGATCATGCTGAAATGGGCGGAGTTGATCCGCGCTCATGGCGAAGAGCTTGCCATGCTGGAAACGCTCGATGTCGGCAAGCCGGTGCTGGCGTCGCTCAATGTCGATGTCCGGCTCTGCGCCGATGGCATCCAGTTCTACGCCGAGATGATCGACAAGCTTTATGACGAGATCGCGCCGACCGGGCCAAATGCGCGAGCCCTGGTGCGAAAAGTGCCTCTTGGCGTGATCGGCGCGATCACGCCGTGGAACTACCCGATGATCATCGATGCCTGGAAGCTCGGGCCGGCGATTGCGGCGGGGAATTCGGTGGTGCTGAAACCGGCCGAACAGTCTTCGTTATCGGCCATTCGTCTTGCGTCGCTTGCGGTGGAAGCGGGGTTGCCGGCCGGCGTGCTGAATGTCGTGACCGGTTATGGCGAGGAGGCAGGTAAACCGCTGGCGCTGCATATGGATATCGACATGATCGCGTTTACCGGTTCGACCGAGGTCGGCAAGCTGATCATGGGGTATGCGGCGCAGTCGAACGTCAAGCGGGTGGCGCTGGAACTCGGCGGCAAGTCGCCGCTCGTGGTGTTCGAGGATGCCGATCTGGATGCCGCTGCATCAGCCGTGGCGTGGGGCTGTTTCTACAATTCCGGCGAGACCTGCCATGCATCGACCCGACTTCTGGTGCAGCGATCGGTGCAGGACAGGCTGATCGAAAAGATCGAGGCGGTGACGAAGAGTGATATCGCGCTGGCGCATCCATTCGAGCCATCGGCGCAGATTGGGGCGCTGATCGAAGAGCAGCATATGAAAAAAGTGCTCGGCATGATCGCCGCCGGCGAAAAGGAGGGCGCCAGGCGCGCCTTCGGCGCCGAGCAGGTGCTGTCAGAGACCGGTGGTTATTACATCTCGCCCGGCGTGTTCGTCGACATGAGCAACGACATGAGTTTGGCACGGCAGGAAATTTTTGGTCCGGTTCTGGCCGCGATTGCCTTCGATACCGAAGAGGAAGCGCTGACGCTTGCCAATGATACGATCTATGGCCTTGCGGGCGCCGTGTTCACCAAGGACATGGACCGGGCGCACCGCTTTTCGGAAGCGATCCATGCGGGTACGGTGTGGATCAATACCTATGACATGTCGAATTTCGCCACGCCGTTCGGCGGTTTCAAACAGTCCGGTTTCGGCCGCGATCGCTCCATCCATGCGATCGACAAATATTGCGACTACAAGACGATCTGGCAGCAGTTCGGGTAACATCTCGGACAAAGGCCCTCTCTGGCCTGCCCCAGACTGAGTTCCGGCGGTGGGGCCAGGTTAAGCCCTCCCCCTTGTGGGGAGGGTAGGGAGGGGTCTTTCATCGATGGATGAGGGCGTGCCTTCGGGCAAAACGAGGAAAGAGATATTCATGAGCCGTATCACATCCATCGACATCACCCATCACCGCCTTCCCCTCGATCCGCCGTTCAAGGCGAGCTGGGATGGGCGGCCGCGGCTCAATTTCGATGCGACGATCGTGCGGGTAAGGGACGACGAGGGGCGTGAGGGGATCGGTTCGGGCGATCTGATGAAAGGGTTCGAAGGTCATGAGGACCTGTTCATCGGGCAGGATCCGCGGCATCTGGAGCGTCACTACGAAGTGCTGTCGCATATCAACTTCCATTATGGCCGCTGCTGGCCGATGGATCTGGCGCTCTGGGATCTTGCCGGCAAAATTACCGGCGAGCCGGTGTGGCGGATGCTTGGTGGCCGGTCGGACAAGGTGAGGCTTTATGCGTCGTCCGGCGTGCTGCGCGATCCGTCGGCAATGGCCGATCAGGCGGAGCGTTATATGGAAGACGGTTTTCCGGCGATGAAAGTGCGGTTTTCGTCGTCGGCGGGTGGCCGCTCGAACTGGCGCGACGATGTGAAGGCACTGGAGGCGATCCGCGCCCGCGTCGGTGAGCGGATGGAGCTGATGGTCGACTGCAACCAGGGCTGGCGCATGCCCTGGGACACGACGTTGCCTTGGACATTCAAGGATGCGCTTTCGGTGGCGAAAGAGCTTGAACGGCTTTCCATCTACTGGATGGAGGAGCCGCTGTTCCGTTCCGACCGGAAGGGGATGAAGGCGCTGAAGGAGGCGACCTCGGTCAGGATCGCCGGCGGCGAGATGACCCGCGAGCTTTATGAATTCCGCGACCTCATCGAGGAGCGTGCGCTTGATGTCATCCAGCCGGATGTGGCGCTGGTGGGCGGCATTACCGGTTGCCGCCGGCTGGTCTATCAGGCACGCGAGGCGGGTGTCACCTTCACGCCGCATAGCTGGACGAACGGGATCGGCGTTCTCGCCAATGCCCATCTGACAGCAGGTGTCGGCGACGCGCCGTTCCTCGAATACCCTTACGACAATCCCGAATGGAGCGAGGCGCGACGCGATTATCCGATGGTCGAGCCGCTGAAGCATCATGACGGCTGGCTGGAACTCGGCGAAGCGCCGGGCCTCGGCGTGGTGCTGGACCAGGAGCGTCTTAAGGCCACACGGATCGGCTGATTTCGCCATGGCGGCATGAGGCCGAAGTGTTATGCTCCGGCCATTTCATGGAGCGATTGCGATGAAGATTGGTATTGTCGGTGCGGGTATGGTGGGCAGTTCGGCAGGCTTTGCGCTGGCGATTGCCGGTTATGCCAACGAGATCGTGTTTGTCGACAAGAACGAGGCGCTGGCGGTCGCGCAGGCCGAAGACATATCGCATGCGGTTCCGTTCATGTCGGCGACGCGGGTGAGGGCTGGCGGTTATGCCGATCTTGCCGGTGCCGGTATCGTGGTTCTATCCGCCGGCGTCGGGCAGAAACCCGGAGAGGGAAGGCTCGAACTGCTCGAGCGCAATGCGGTCGTCATCCGCAGCATCGTCAGCGAGATCCTCGCCGTGGTGCCTGATCCGATCCTGCTGGTCGCAGCCAATCCGGTCGATATCATCACCCATATCGCTGCCCGGATTTCCGGCCTGCCGCGGCATCGGGTGATCGGTTCGGGGACGATCCTCGATACGGCACGGTTCCGCAGCCTGCTTGCACGCCATATCGAGATCTCGCCGCAATCCATTCCGGCCTTCGTGATTGGCGAACATGGCGACAGCGAAGTTCTCGCATGGTCGGGCGCCGTCGCGGGCTCGGCGGACCTGATCTCGTTTGCCGCACAATTGGGCAAGCCGATTACCGAGGATGTCCGCAAGGCGATCGATCATGACGTGCGCAATGCCGCCTACAAGATCATCCAGGGCAAGGGGGCAACCTATTACGGTATCGGTGCAGGCATTGCGCGGATCGTCAGAGCGATAACGCGCGACGAGGGTTCGGTTCTGTCGGTTTCGATCCACACGGATCATGTCGCCGGCGTCGACGATGTGACGCTGTCGCTGCCCCGTGTCGTCGGGGCGCGTGGTGTGACCGCCGACCTCCTGCCCGATCTCGCGCCATCCGAGCAGCAGGCGCTGACACGCAGCGCCCAGATCCTGAAGGATCTTTCCAGTTCGCTCAAAATCTGACCCTTAGGGACACGCCATAGCTGTGTGATCTTCGATTTGACGGTTGGCAGCTCCGTTGCCAAGCGGATAGAACAGATGCTGCAATACGATGGGGGCAGTATGCTGGCGTTTTTGTCGATCGATGACCGGACTATGCGGGATGGAGCGAAACCCGCTGATACCGATGCCGGCGTGCGGCGGCCTTCCTGCCATCTGCCCGGACAGGTCTGCCGATGATCGACAAGCTGGAATTTTTCATCGTTCTGGCACGGGAAGAGCATTTCGGCCGGGCTGCGGAAGAATGCGGCGTGGCCCAGCCATCCCTGTCGGCGGCGATCCGCCAGCTGGAGGAACAGCTCGGCGTGCAGCTGGTGGTGCGCGGTTCGCGCTATCGCGGGCTGACGCCGGAGGGCCAGCGGGTTCTGGAATGGGCCAAGCGTATCGTCGGCGACGCCAGGACGATGCGCGAGGAAATGCGCGCGGCGCGCAAAGGGCTGACAGGGCATATCCGGCTTGCCGTCATCCCGACCGCTCTTTCGATGGTATCCGGATTGACGGAACCCTTTCAGGAAAAACATCCCGAGGTGAGCTTTTCGGTCGTCTCGCGCACCTCGCTACAGGTGCTGTCGCAGCTCGATAATTTCGAGATCGATGCGGGCATAACCTATCTCGACAACGAACCGCTCGGCCGGGTGACGAGCGTTCCGCTCTATTCGGAGGAGTATACGCTGATTGCGGCGGAAGGGACGCCTTATGCGAACCGGAACTCGGTTCGATGGGCAGAGATGGCCGATCTCAAGCTCTGCCTGCTGACGCCCGACATGCAGAACCGGCGTATCATCAACCAGCATCTGGGCGAAGCCGGTATCTCGGTGAAGCCGATGCTGGAATCCAATTCGATGGCGGTGCTTCTGTCGCATGTGGCGGCAGGCAGGCTTGCCAGCATCATGCCGCGCAATGCGGTGAAATCATTCGGTTTCGAAGACGGTATCCGGATGATCCCGATCGTCGAACCGGAGGTGAGGCATATCGTCGGGCTGGTGGCGCCTCACCGGGAGCCGTTCACGCCCTTGGTTTCGGCACTGCTCCACGAGGCCAGAGCCCTGGGCGGCAAACCGGTTTGAAACTGCTTCGGTGTCCTTATATTATAGGGAACACGGCGCCTCAGCTGCAGAAGATAAGGAGACCCGATGGCGGGCTTCAGGACGACCACGGTCGCAGAGGAAATCATTCGCCGCAACGGCGTTGTCCGGGCCGGCACACGCGTGGTGCCGGAGGAGGTGCCGATCGCTTTCTCCTATGGCGGTTCGACCCATGCGGTGATGATGGGGACGCCGGCGGATCTTGACGATTTTGCCGTCGGTTTCAGCCTGGCGGAAGGCATTATCGCCTCGATGGCGGAGATCGAGGAGATCACGGTTCTGGACGAGGACCAGGGTCTCGACGTGCAGATACGGCTTGCCGAAGACAAGGAGGATGCGCTTCGCCTGCGGCGGCGCAGCATGGCCGGTCCTGTCGGTTGCGGACTTTGCGGCATCGAATCGATCGAGCAGGCGATGCGGGTGGTGCCGGATGTGTCCGGCGTGGGGATGGCCCTGTCGCCCTTGGACATAACGGGTGCGATTGCCGCACTCAATGCAGCACAGCCATTGCATGCGGAGACACGTGCCGTGCACGGCGCCGGTTTCTACGTGCCTGGCGAAGGGCTGGTGGCGGTGCGCGAAGATGTCGGCCGCCACAATGCGCTCGACAAGCTTGCTGGTGCGGTGATCCGCGCAGGCCGCACAGGAGCTGAAGGCATCGTCGCGGTCACGAGTCGCATCTCCGTTGAAATGGTCCAGAAGGCGGCCATTCTTGGCAGTTCGACCCTGGTTGCAATTTCCGCACCGACGGCGCTGGCCATCCGTACGGCGGAAGAAGCGGGAATGACGTTGGTGGCGTTGACACGCGGTGAGGATTTCGAGATCTTTACGGGTGCCGGGCGTATTTCCATCGGGCCGGCGACCGACGTCGCCTGAACGGCCATCGATGATGATTGAGTGATTTCTCGGCAAGCAATCGGAGGAGCCTCCGTTTACTTGCCAAGTGCGTAAACATGCGCTATGAATGGTTATGCCTTTCGCCGGGAGAACGCTTTCCGGCGGCAGAGGCTTCCCATCATCCGATCTCATTCCACATCACATATCTCCAGAATGGAGCCGTTCATGCGATATAATCAATTGGGCAATACCGGCTTGTTCGTGTCGGAAATCTGCCTCGGCACGATGACTTTCGGCGAGGCGGACAGCCAGGCGCAATGGGGCAAGATTGCCGGCGTCGACCAGGATGTCGCCGACCGCATCCTCGACCGGTCGGTCAAGTCCGGCGTCAATTTCGTCGACACGGCGGATGTCTACTCTTTCGGCACTTCGGAGCGAATTCTCGGCAATGCAATTCGCAATATCGGCCTTGCTCGCAAGGATATCGTCATCGCCACCAAGTTTCTCGGCCAGATGGGCGACAAGCCCAATGACCGGGGCGCGTCGCGCGGGCATATCATGGATTCGGTCGAGAAAAGCCTGGAGCGCCTGCAGGTCGACCATATCGATCTCTACCAGATCCACGGCACAGATCCGGTAACACCGATCGACGAGACATTGAGAGCGCTCGACGATCTCGTGTCGCGTGGCCTTGTGCGTTATATCGGCCTGTCGAACTGGGCCGCATGGCGGGTCGCGAAGGCGCTCGGCATTTCCGACCGCCGGGGTCTTGCCCGGTTCGAAACGGTGCAGGCCTATTATTCGATCGCCGGGCGGGATCTCGAGCGCGAGATCGTGCCCTTGATGCAGGAGGAAAAGCTCGGCCTGATGGTCTGGTCGCCGCTTGCCGGTGGGTTGTTATCCGGCAAATACGGTCCCGGCGCGCCCGGCAATGGCGAGGGGCGGCGGCAGGATTTCGATTTCCCGCCGGTCGATACCTATCGTGCCTGGGCCTGCGTTGCCGCCATGCGGGAGATTGCCAAGAAACATGAGGCAAGTGTGGCTGCCGTGGCGCTCGCCTATATTCTTGCAAAGCCCTTCATTACCAGCGTCATCATCGGTGCCAAGCGCATCGAACAGCTGGAGGAAAACCTCAAGGCGGTGTCGGTTCGGCTTGATGCCGGAGACATGGCAAGGCTCGACGAAGTCAGTGCGCTGACGCCGGAATATCCGGGCTGGATGATCGAGAGGCAGATGGCCGGCCGTCGTCCGGCGCCGTTCGAAGGCAAAGAATAAAAAATCGGGAGGGAGGCCGCTGCCGGCCTCCCTCCGTCCTCCTCTTGTTAAAAGTCTTCCCAGCCGGCTCCGCCGCCGCCGGCCGCGTGCTTGAGATTGGCATGCGCCATTCGAAGCGGAGCGGTGTTGACCGGTGCAGATCTTGCGGGTGCGGGATAACGGGCCGGGCCGGAGCCGCCGATGTCGAACTGTGTCAACAGTCCTCGCAGGCTTTCCGCCTCGCTGGCAAGCGAATGGCTGGCCGCCGTGGTTTCCTCGACCATTGCCGCGTTCTGCTGGGTGGCCTGGTCCATGTGATTGACCGCCTGGCTGACCTCGCGCAGGCTGGAAGCCTGTTCGCGCGAGGCCTCGACGATCGCCGAGACGTTCTCGTGGATGCTGGCGACCTGCGTGAGGATGTCGCGCAACGAGGCGCCTGTCTTGCCGACCAGTTCCACCCCGCCGGAAACCTGATGGCTGGACGTGTTGATCAGCGTCTTGATCTCCTTGGCCGCCTTGGCCGAACGCTGTGCCAGTTCACGGACTTCCTGGGCCACAACGGCAAACCCCTTGCCCGCTTCGCCCGCCCGTGCCGCTTCGACACCCGCATTCAAGGCAAGCAGGTTGGTCTGGAAGGCGATGTCGTCGATCACGCCGATAATGTTGGTGATCTCGTTGGAGGATCTGGCGATCCCGTCCATGGCGGCGATCGCCTCCTGGACGACCAGGCCCGACTGTTCTGCATTCTGGCGGGTGTTAGTGACAAGCCGGCCTGCCTCATCGGCGCGATTGCTCGAATCGCTGACGGTGCGGGTGATCTGTTCCAATGCCGCCGCTGCCTCTTCCAGCGACGCGGCCTGCTGCTCGGTTCGTTTCGCCAGTTCCTGGGATGCGTCGCGGATTTCGCTGGATGCGGCGGCGATTGCCGATGCGTTCTGCGCCACGACCGTCATCGCGTCCCGCAGTTTCGATGCGACCGCGTTGAAGTCGCGCCTTGTGCTTTCCATGCTCGGCACGAACTGCGTGTCGATCGACTGATCCAGCTTGCCTTCCGCAAGGTCGCGAAGGCCGGTTCCAAGCAGTCCGATGGCGCTCATGCGCGGCGTCACGTCGGTGGCAAATTTCACCACCTTGCTGACCTTGCCCTTGAGATCGACGATCGGGTTATAGGCTGCCTGGATCCAGATTTCCTTGCCGCCCTTGCCGTAACGGACGAACTCGTCGGAGATGAATTCGCCGCGCGCCAGTCGTGGCCAGAATTCGGCATATTCGCTCGAGGCGGCATAACCGGGTTCGCAGAACATGCGGTGATGTCTGCCCTTGATCTCTGAAATGTCGTAACCGAGCCCGGCGCAAAAATTTTCGTTGGCCTCCAGGATCGTGCCGTCGGGCAGGAATTCGATGACGGCCTGCGACCGGCTGATGGCGTCAAGCTTGCTGGCGTCTTCTGCAGCCTTGATCTTGGCTGCCGTAATGTCGGTCGCGATCTTGATGACCTTGTAGGGTTTTCCGCCGCGCGAAACCGGATTGTAGGAGGCCTGGATCCAGATTTCCTGGCCGGTTTTGGTGATCCGCTTGTATTCGCGGGCATCGAAGTTTCCGGCCGCGAGATTGGCCCAGAACGCCTTGTAGTCGGCGGAGGCAACATAATCCGCCTCGCAGAACATGCGATGGTGTTTGCCCTTGATCTCCTGCAGCGAATAACCGACGGCATCGCAGAAATTTTGATTGGCGGTCAGGATGTTGCCGCCAAGGTCGAATTCGATGACTGCCTGTGATCGCGATATCGCGGCCAGTGTGTCCAATGCACCTGCCGCCTTGCCCAGTCCCAGCATGGAGTGTCCCTCAGACGTAACCTAGGCGGTTACTGCCAATTGTCACATGGTCGTGCAGCGCATCAAAGCGCTGACCTTCCATGTATATTAGGACATCGAAAGATTAATGCCGTCTTTATTAAAAATATAAATAGTCGCCCAAAATAATAAGGGCCGCATCTCTGCGACCCTTCAAAACGTCATCGAAAAATGGAGCGCCTCAGGCGGCGATGTCTTCCATCTCGGTGCCCTTGAACATCTTGGAGAGGTTCAGGAAGCAGATCATGCCGTTTTCATTGGCGATGATGCCTTCCGAAAAGGACTTGTCGAAAGAGGCGGATACTTCCGGCACGGGCTGGACCTGGCTGGAAGGAATGGTGAGGATGTCGGACACGCGGTCGACCAGCATGCCGATGACCATGTTGTGGACTTCTGCCACAACGATGGCGCTGCGCTCATTGGCAACCGTGCTCTTCATGCCGAGCTTGTAGGCGAGATCGATGATCGGGATAACCGAGCCGCGCAGGTTCATGACGCCGATAACGTCCTTCGGTGCATGCGGAAGAGGCGTAGACGGAGCCCAGCCGCGGATTTCGCGGATTGTCGTCGTCTTGACGCAGAATTCCTGATCGTGGAGGCGGAAAGCGATAATCTCCAGCATTTCGCCGTTATACATTGTCGAGTTGATCGTGGTTGCCATCAAAATTTGCCCCAGCTTTCCGTTGCCTGCACGACGGACGGCCGCGCCGGGTAATGGCGCTTAGGTCTTCGTCATGTCGCGGTCCGTTGCAGCCTTACGCCAAACTCAGAACCCGCGAAGCACAGTATAGACGGGGATTATTGCTCAAACCTAAACCGCAGGCAGTTTCCGGTTAAGGATATCCAGAAAGACCCGGCGGGGAGCCTCAATATTCCTTTTCATAAAAAATGCCGGCCTTGCCACCTTCAGTGCCGGCACCGGCCTTCAGCTTCACCCCGCGGCCGACATCGAGATTGATCGTCGCCTCGGCGCCGCCTTCGCCTCCCTGTTCGACCTGGAGGTAGGTGCGGTTGTTGATGTAGCGACCGGCCGAGACCGTCGTCTGGCCGGTTGAGTCCGTGTTGACGTCGAGATCGTCGACGCCGAGATTGCTGCGCAGTGTCTGCAGCAGCGATGTCGATCCGCCACCGGCGAGCTGGCTGACTGCATCGGCCAGCTGGGCGATCTGCAGCGGCGACAGACGCGACATGGACTGGCCGAAGATCAACTGGGCCATAACCTCGTCCTGAGGCAAAGCGGGGGAGGAGGAAAAGGCGATCGTCGGGTCGTTCGCCATTCCGGTGACACCCACCGTGATGGTGGTCTGGCCCGACGTGGTGTCGGCCGACATGTCGAGGACCGGGATCAGGCCACCGCCGAATTTGATGTCGCCATTGGTGAAGTCGAGCCGCTTGGTCAGGATGATGATGCGGCCGCGCCGCATTTCGAAACCGCCCGAGACCTGTGGGTCGATCGCTGTGCCGGAAACGGCGAGCTCGCCGCCAAGCTCGGCGTCGATGCCGCGGCCGCGAACGAAGATACCGTTCGGAGCGCGCACACGCAGGTCAAGCCTGATCGGGTTCGAGCTGCCGGATGCCTGTTTCGGACGAATTTCCTCCATCTGGCGCAGGACATCGGCCGGCGCATTGCGATGGCGGATGTCGATGGCGGACAGCGAGGTCGGAAGCTTGGCGGGTACGGTGATCGACGCCTTGGTGAGGGTGATCTCGCCGCCCAGCGCCGGACCTGACATGACAGGCCCCTTGAATGTCAGGGTGCCATCGGCGGTGACTGCAAACAGCGTGCCGTCGGCATAACTCGCCTGTGCCAGCTTGATGGTCAGATCGGCCGGGAAACCGGACGCGGGTTCTATACCGATCGTGCCGTCGACCGAGACGGTGCCGCCGCCGGAAAGTTTGCCCGAGATGCCCGAAAGGCGTGCCGTCTTGCCGTCCAGAGCCACATTTGCGGTGAGTGCCGTGATCGCCAGATTTCTGCGGACATCGACCAGGCGGGAGCCGGACGTGGTGAGCGTGCCGGTGATCGCCGGAGCTGCCGCCGACCCGCGCACCGCGACGTCGACCTTGCCGGTTCCTTCGAGAACGAAGCCCTGGGCTGCGAGCTGTCCGGCGAGGATCGAGAACGGGAAATTGCCGGCGAATTTCAGGTCGAGAGGGCGATCGCCGGTAACCACCACCGAACCGCCGCCGGACAGTGCAATACCGCCGCCGCCGGAAAGCCGGGTATCGAGCGTGACACGGCCATCCTCGAATGTGCCGCCTGCGGTGATATCGACCGCTGCGACGCCGGCACCCGACATCTGGCTGACAGATGCGCCATCCCATTTCAGATCATAACGAACGGCCGGTGCCTGGGCTGTCCCGGTTGCTTTTACGGTGCCCGAAATGGTGCCCTGCGCCCCAAGACCTGGAACGAAAGCATTGGCGATGCCTGCCGGTACGGCCTTGGCGCGGGCATTGATGTTGAGCGCCGGTCCGCCGGCGTCATTCAGGACAACGCGCCCGTCGGCGGTGATTTCCATGCCGTTGCCGCCGGCTATGCGGGTGTTTTCTAGTGCGACTGTGCCGTCTGCAAAGGTACCTGCGGCAGAGATGCGAAATGGACTGATGCCAGCATCGCCCAATTGGCGAAGCTGGGCATCACTCCATTCCAAATCATATTTTATCGCGGGAGCCGAACTGGTGCCCGTTGCATTGATCGTGCCCGAAATGTTGCCCGCCGCATGGATGGTGGGCAGGAAGGTGTTGAGCAGGCTTGCCGGCAAAGCGTTGATCTTCGCTGCAATATCGAGGCTGGAGCCGGCCGTGCCGTTGACCGCGACGCTTCCCGATCCGGTTGCAAGCGTAAGATCCGAAAGACGGGCACCACCGTTTTCGATGACGATCCTGCTGGGGTTCGCAAGCCTCACCGGAATTTTGCGCGGCGTCGCCTCAAAGCTTTGAAGGCCGATGGCAAGGCCGCCGGCCGTCTCGATCGTAGCCTTGGTAGTCAGCGGTGCGCCATCATAATTGGCAGAAAGATCGATCGACGTGGTCGTTCCGCCGTGCTGAAGCGCGACGTTCAGGCCTTCGAGGAAAATCGCATCCGTGCCGAGGCGGGCGGCGCGGATCGAGCCCTGGGCGGCGATGGTCTTGATATCGGGGATTGTCAGGTCGATGACCGGTTGCACCAAGCCGGCATTGCCGCGACGCAGTGCTGCGCCGCTGGCATTGATGATGGCACTGGTGGCGGTATCCTGCCGATTGAAGACAACCGATCCCTTCAGGTCGCCCTGCGCCTGCTGTGCGGCGAGGGCCGCCAGAAGCGAGACGTCCGGGAAATCAAAATCGAGGCGACCGGACGGAGTGAAATCGGACGAGAAGACCAAGGCTCCGGTGAGCTTGTTCGGACCGATCTCCGCATTGATGGCCGGGGCGCGGGTTTCGCCGTTTGCCGATGCAACGTCGGCATTGATGTGGATCGGCTTGCCGTCGATCGCGCCCTTGACCGCGAGATGGCCTTGCGGCGCATCGGGGTTGGCCGTGCCGTCGATGACGAGGCTCAGATCCTCCAGCTTGCGGCCGACAAGACGCGCTTCGGCTGAATTGACAATGGCCTTGACGGCGACTGCATTGAGCGGCCCCTTGGCGGAAACATCGAAGCCGGCGGCACCTTCGGCATCACCGAGCCAGCGCTTGATGTCAGGCAGGCGGCCGGCAAGCCGGCCGGCGACATTGCCATTTTCCATCAGGACGCTGCCGTGAGCCTCGATGGCATTCGATTTGACCACGAGGTTTTCAAGGCTCATGCGTCCGCCCTGGACGACGTCGACATAACCTTCCGCGGCGATGGCGCCATCGAACTTGCCGGCAATCGACGGCGGGAGAATGCTCGGATTGGCCGACATACGGAAATTGCCGGTGACGGCCTGTTTCGTCGTGTCGAAGGCGCCGCTGATCGTTCCGTTGAAACCGGCACTTTCGAAAGTGGCGGCGTCGAGGCCGATCGCCGGTGGAGCAAGGCGCAAGGGTGCGTCGAGCGTGACCGGTCCGCGAACCATCCTGCCGATATCGGCATTGGTGAAGTTCAGGTCGCCAATGGTCAATCTGCTGCGAATGCTGCCGGCGCGGTCGACGAGATCGAGATCCTCGCTTTCGGCCTGTAGTCTGATCTGGCGGAAACGACCCTGGGGCAGTTCGGCAAGAGGCAAGGCGGCAGTGGCGTTGAACCTTGCCGAGGTGGCCGCACCCGTCAGGGTGAAATTCAGGCTGTCGACCGAGAAACGGCTCGGCTGGCCATTGATCGGCCAGGCAATGTCAACCGGTCCCTTGGTGCCGGCGAGGCTCGCCGTCAGGCTGTTGTCGCCCTTCGGGTCCCAGGCGCCCTTGGCCGAAAGGCGGACGGCGCCCGAGGTCAGCTGGCCGCGCTGGAAATCCACGCGTCCCGACTTCGAATAGGTCGCGGCGATATCGATGTCGGTCGTGCCGTCGAACAGGTCGCGCAACGCGGGCGGCATCAGCGTGGCAAGCTGTCCGCCACCCTTGATCTCGACCCGGTGTCCGCCATTGTCGACGAGCAGATGGCGTCCGTCGACCGAAATGACCGGCTGGTCGGCCACTTGGCCGCTGAGCTTGCCGGCCCAGTTCGATAGCGGACCTTCGCCATCAAGCGCCAGCTGTACTGCCGGTGCGCCGGGAAGTCTCAGCAGTCGCGCAAGCAGGCCGCCGTCCGGCTCGGACACGGATGCCTTCAGCGTCAGGCGGTTTTCCGACGGTGCATAGACAATGTCTGCCAGCGCCTTCGCGTCTGGCTCGTCCTTGCGCGTCGCCTGCAGGTTCAAGGCGATGTTCGGTCCGGTCGCGTCCACCGATCCCTTGAGGGAGAGCGCGAAATCGCGTCCGGACAGCGCCTGAGCGAGGTTGATATCGGGAAGGTCGAGTTCCGCAACGCGAATTCCGAGTGGTAGAGAGACGCCCGAGCTCGACGTGCTCGTCGTCTGGGTCGCCGTGGTCGGCTCCGGCGGACGTAGGAAATCGACGGCGCTGGCGGAAATGCGGTCGGCCCTGAACTCGCCGGTGATGAGTGCCATCGGCGACCAGTCGATCTCGATGCCACTGATCTGCGCGTAAGGGCCCTTGCTATCGGACAGGGTAAGGTCACCAACACGCAGGTCACCGGTCAGCAATCCCTTGGGTCGCGTGAACGAGATTGTGCGGTCGGGCGTCGAGACCAGCGAGGAGATCCGGCTGGCAGCAATATCGCCACCCATCGGCGTGAAGGCGACGAACAGAACAACGCCGAGCGCCATGACGAAAAGAACGCCGATTGCCGCGATTGCGGCTCTCAATGTCCATTTCAGGAGGCGGACGATGAATGTCATAATTATATAGTCGCCTTTCAGAAAGCCTGGCCTATGCCAGCATAGATACCGAACGAATTACCACCATCATAACGCCTGAGCGGCACCGCGAAATCCAGCCGGATCGGCCCGAATGGCGTCGCGTAGCGCAATCCCACACCTGCTCCCGCACGAATATCAGAAAAATCGGGCACGATTTCGGTTGCAACCGTTCCGACGTCCACGAATGGTACGATTCCGATCTTCTCTGTCACTTTTACGCGGGTTTCGAAAGACGCCAAAACGTAGGATTTTCCGCCAAGCGCATCATCGTCGTCATTATAGGGCGAGATCTCCCGGTAGCTGTAACCGCGAACCGAGCCACCACCGCCCTGATAGAACCGTCGCGTGACGGGAATGTCCTGTAAATCGCCAGTGCCCAAGATGGTTCCGGCGCCGAGGCGGGCGGCAAAAACAACCCTGTCTTCCGCGCCTATTCCATAATAACCGGCGACCGAGCCCTCGAAGGACGAAAAGACATTACCTCTCAGAGCCTCGTAGCTCGGCTTGGCCGAGACCGTGCCGTAAAAACCTTCGGTCGGATCGAGCTTGTTGTCGCGGGTATCCCGCTCGAACGAGACGGGCAGGCTGAAGGTGAGATAGTCGTTGTGGCCGAAGACATCGTCGGCAAGGATATAGGCGATCTCGCCGCCACCGGTGACCTTATCCGTTGCGTTGAGTTCGTAGCTCAGGCCGGCGGAATAGGTGATCGACTGGGCTTCATAGATGTCGTCGGGGTTCTCGCTCTTGGCCTCCAGCTTGGAGACGAAGGTCGCTTCGGGCACGAAGGCACCCGGCTTGGTGAAGGTGATGCCGGCGGAATAATCGAAGGTGGTGACGTCGGTCGTTGCACCGATGCCGGAGACCGAACCCTCAAAGCGTAGCGATTCAGCCTCGCCGAACAGGTTGCGGTGCCCCCAATAACCCGAAACGCCGGCTCCGTCGGTGGAGGCATATTCGAGGCCGAAGCCGAAATAGCGGAACTTGCCTTCCGACACTTCGATAGCGAGCGGAAGAGAGCCATCCGGGGCCAGCGTATCGGCCTCGTGGATGGTGATGCTTGAAAACGTGCCGAGCTGGCGGAGCCGCTCCGATGCCTTTTTCAGTTGTTCGGGGGAGTAACGCTCGTTCCTGTCGAGGCGCGAGTAGCGCTTGATGAAATCCGCATCGACGGCACGGGCGCCTTTGACCGTCACCGTGCCGAACGGAGCAACCGGTCCGCCATAGGCGCCAAGCACGACGTTGACGGTATTGGTCGCATGATCGGCAGTCACCTGGCGCTGCAGCGGATGGGCGAGCGGGCGGCCTTCTTCCTTGAGGTCGAGCACGACTTTTTCGCCGGCCTTGAGGATCACCAGCGAACCGGCTTCTCCGCCCGGCTTCAGGTCGTAATCCGCCGGGTTCTTGCCGGCGGCATCACCTTCGAAGCGTATGGAGCCAAGCTTAAACACCGGACCCGGCTTGACACTGACGGTGACCGGTACGGGCCTGGAGTGATCGAATATGGGATTCGGCGCCAGCTGGTCGATATCCGTGCCGGCGATCGAAATCGTCACCACGCCGCCATAACGGGCTTCTTCGTAAAGCACGGCGACGAGCCGGTCTCTGTCTTCGCGTGCCTTGACGACGATGCCGAGATCACCGGAAACGGGCTGCTTTTCGTCGCTGATCAGAGATGAAGCCGTCTCAAGCCGGTCGGCGAGCTTGCTGTCGGAGCCGCCGCTTTCGAGCGTTGCCTCGTAGCGGACCGGATCGATCACCTCGACGGTTTCCTCGTCTCCGCCGAACAGCGTGATGCCGAAAATCTTGAAGGCATAAGCGTTGGTGGCCAGGGCCGGAGAGAGCGTCAGGGTGGCCGCCAGCAGGCAGGCCAAGCTATATCGCCGGCTGCTCCAGTCGCTCATCCTCCCCGCTTTTCTCTTTTTCATACGCAGACTTAGTTATCGGAGCCGTCGATCAAGACCCTCATGGTCGCTTGAAACCTCTGTACCCGCAAAATGCTCATGAGGGTACCCTTGATCGCCATCGCATGATGATTTGATGAAATAAAAGGCCCCGAAGCGGGCTTCGGGGCCACATGCCTGAAATAGCTGACTTTCTGTCAGCAATAACGGGTTAATAACGCCGGGGGCAATCGTCGATGTAACGTCGGCCATAGCGGTCGCGGTAATAGCATTGGCCGGGCTGTTCGGAAACGTTGCCGATCACCGCGCCGGATACGCCGCCGATGGCCGCACCGACAGCTGCGCCGCGGACATTGCCGGTCACCGCTCCGCCGATGATCGCACCCGAGGCTGCGCCGATGCCGGCGCCCTGTTCCGTTGCGGTACAGCCTGCCAGCGCTGCACCGAGCAGCACCAAAATTACAGCCTTCTTCATGGCTCTCTCCGGTTCATTGTGTCTGCCGGCGGCGGACCGTTGTCCGCCATTGCCGGATTTCCGCGGCCAAGAATAGGTCGCAGCGATCAGGAGTCCATATCGGGACCATGTTTTATTTCAGCGTTCCGGAATTTGGTCTGGGGCTGAACGGGAGTAAGGACAGCAAAGGACAATGTTTGTCCTGAAACTGCGCAGCGGATATCGAATGATGCCTTCGTGTCGTTTTTCCCATCCGGTTGACATGGGTCAATCTTCACATTTTGGCTATCGCTAAGATTTAGATTGGAATAATTCAAAAGATGGGCCTATTGCCGCAGGCAAGGTGAAGCCGCCTCTTCAGGGTTGACGACACGTCGCCCCAGGCAGACGAAGAAGCTGGCAAAAATCAAGAAGGCCCCTTACCGGGTTTTGGAGTTTAGCATGGATTTCGAGGCATTTTTCAAAAGCGAGCTGGACGGACTTCATCAGGAGGGCCGCTACCGTGTATTCGCCGATCTCGAAAGGCACCGTGGCGGTTTTCCGCGGGCGACACATCACACGCCTGACGGTCCCAAGGACGTCACGGTCTGGTGTTCCAACGACTATCTGGGCATGGGCCAGCACCCGGCCGTTCTGGCGGCGATGCATGAAGCCATCGACCACTGTGGCGCGGGTGCGGGAGGCACCCGGAATATTTCTGGAACCACCCATTACCACGTTCTGCTGGAGCGCGAGCTTGCAGACCTTCACGGCAAGCAATCCGCGCTCGTTTTCACCTCCGGCTATATTTCCAACTGGGCGACGCTAGGCACGCTCGGGCAGAAGATCCCCGGCCTGATCATCTTCTCCGACGCGTTGAACCACGCCTCGATGATCGAGGGCATCCGTTACGGCAAATGCGACCGGGTGATCTGGAAGCACAATGATCTCGAAGATCTGGAAGCCAAGCTGAAGGCCGCCGATCCGAACGCACCGAAGATGATCGCGTTTGAATCGGTCTATTCGATGGATGGCGATATCGCGCCGATCAAGGAGATCTGCGATCTTGCCGACAAATACGGTGCGATGACCTATCTCGATGAAGTCCATGCGGTCGGCATGTACGGCCCGCGCGGCGGCGGCATTGCCGAGCGCGAAGGCCTGATGGACCGGCTGACGATCATTGAAGGCACGCTCGGCAAGGCATTCGGCGTGATGGGCGGCTACATTGCCGGCTCGACGGCGATTTGCGATTTCATCCGCTCGTTTGCCTCCGGCTTCATCTTCACCACCGCCATTCCGCCGACGCTTGCCGCCGGTGCGATTGCCTCGATCCAGCATCTGAAGGTCAGCCAGTTCGAGCGCGCCCGTCATCAGGAGCGCGTCCGCAAGCTGCGCGGCATGCTCGACAGACATGGCATTCCGCATATGCCGAACCCGAGCCATATCGTGCCGGTCATGGTCGGCGATGCCTCCAAGTGCAAGTGGATCTCGGATATCCTGCTCGATACCTGCAATGTCTATGTGCAGCCGATCAACTATCCGACGGTGCCGCGCAAGACGGAGCGCCTGCGCATCACGCCGACGCCGCTGCATAGCGACGCCGATATCGAGCACCTGGTCGATTCGCTGCACCAGATGTGGTCGCGCTGCGCATTGGCGCGGAATGTGGCTTGATCTGCCAGGAGCCTACCCCCTCACCAACAAAATCTAGGACTTAGCCTTTGGCTAAGATCCTGATTTTGTAACCTCTCCCACAAGGGGAGAGGCAGGGCGCCGAGCTTGCCTCCCCGGCATCTCTCCCCCTTGTGGGAGAGAAAGCGATTTCAACATCTTAGCTTCAGCTAAGTGTTAGAAATCGCAAGTGAGGGGATTTTGCCTTGCCGGCTTGCCCCTAAGCCGCCATTTCCATCTTCACGATCGCATCCCGGGCGCGGCGCCGAGCCTCCGCGTCGGCAGCAAACACGTCGTCCATGCTGATCGCTGCGCCGTAGCCGGTCATGTCCTCCATTACCTGTTCGGCAATGTCGGCCATGTTCAGGAAACCGATGCGACCGTCGCAAAAGGCGTGGAAGGCGATTTCCTCGGCTGCATTCATCACGGCCCCCTGCACGCCGCCGCGCGCCATTGCTGTGCGGGCAAGCCTGAGCGCCGGGAAACGGGTCTCGTCTGGTGCTTCGAAATCGAGCCGTGCGAGCTTGGCGAAGTCCAGGCGTTCGACATCAAGCTTTGGCCGGTCGGGATAGGTGAGAGCATAACCGATCGCGGTGCGCATATCCGGGCAGCCGAGCTGCGCCAGAACCGAGCCGTCGCGGTAACCGACCATCGAATGAATGACCGATTGCGGGTGGACGATCACCTCGATCTGCTCCGGCGTGACACCGAAGAGATGTTTCGCCTCGATCATTTCCAGCGCCTTGTTGAACATCGAGGCGCTGCCGACGGAGATCTTCAGGCCCATCGACCAGTTTGGATGGGCGCGGGCGATATCGGCCGTGACACCGGCCATCTGTTCGCGGCTCCAGGTGCGGAACGGCCCGCCCGATGCCGTGAGGATGATACGTTCCACCGCATGCCGCTGATCGTCTTCGAGCGACTGGAAGATGGCGCTGTGCTCACTGTCGACGGGGATCAGCCTTCCACCGCCATCGGCGACCGCCTTGACGAAGAGGTCGCCGGCAGAAACCAGACATTCCTTGTTGGCAAGCGCGATATCGGCGCCGCGTGCCGCAGCGGCAAGCGTCGGGGCAAGGCCCGCCGTGCCGACGATGGCGGCCATGACCAGATCCGACGGGCGCTCTCCTGCCTCGACAAGGGCTGCACGACCGGCGGCGACTTCGATGCCGGTGCCGGAAAGCGCGTTCTTCAATTCCGCATATTGCTTGTCGTCGGCGGTGACGGCCAGCCGCGCGCCAAAGGTCTTCGCCTGTTCGGCCAAAAGGTCGATATTGCTGTTGCCGGTGATCGCCACCACATCGAAGGCTTCGTGTCCGCCGAGCTGGGCGACCACGTCGAGCGTGTTGACACCGATCGAACCGGTCGAGCCAAGAATGCTGATGCGGCGTCTTTCCATGTCTGCCATGCCGTATTCCACTTCTGCAATTGCCGCTGGTCTACCCGCGAACGCGCCGGGCCACAAGAGCGGGAGCAAACACGGCAGATGTGATCAAAGGCAGCTTGATCCGTTCGCCGATCGGAGCGAAATGAAGTGATGAACGAGATCAAAACTATTGAGACGACCTGCGTCATTGCCGGTGCCGGTCCGGCTGGACTGATGCTCGGTTTTCTGCTGGCGCGGGCAGGCGTCGACGTCACCGTGGTCGAAAAACACGGCGATTTCCTGCGGGATTTTCGCGGCGACACGATCCATCCGTCGACGCTCGAAGTGATCGACCAACTCGGGCTGATCGATGCTTTTCTGGCACTGCCGCATACGCGGGCGGAAAAACTGTCGGCCGAAATGGGCGGGCGGACGGTGACTATCGCCGACTTCTCGCGGCTTCCGGTGAAAAACCGTTTCATCGCCTTCATGCCGCAATGGGATTTTTTGAATTTCCTCGCGGACCGCGCACGGGCTTTCGCGAATTTCAGGCTGGTCATGCGGGCGGAGGTCGTCAGTCTTCTGGAGGATGGCGGCCGGATTACCGGGCTGACTGCGCGCACGCCGGATGGCGATATCGCCATCAAGGCCGATCTCGTCGTTGGCGCCGATGGACGCAATTCCATCATTCGCGACAGGGCCGGCCTTTCGGTCGAGAGCTTTGGTCAGCCGAGTGAGGTCGTCTGGATGAAGCTGTCGAAACAGCCGGGCGATCCGAACGAGGTGATGGGCCATGCCGGACCGCGACAGGGCCTCGTGCTGATCGACCGGGGCGATTACTGGCAATGCGGTTATGTGATCCGCCGGACGACTTTTGCGGAGATCAAAGAAAAAGGGATCGAGGCGTTTCGGACGATGGTGGCGGATGTCTCGCCGTTGCCGCGGCAACGGATGGACGAAATACGCTCCTTCGATGACACCAGCCTGCTGACTGTCAGGATCGACCGGCTGCGGCAATGGTGGAGGCCGGGGCTGATCTGCATCGGCGATGCGGCGCATGCGATGTCGCCGATCGGCGGTGTCGGGGTAAACCTTGCCATTCAGGATGCGGTGGCGGCGGCGAATATCCTGTCGTTGCCGCTTCGCAAAGGCGCACTTTCGGATGCGGATCTTTCGGCCGTCGAAAAGCGGCGCGGTTTTCCGACCCGCGCCACGCAGAAACTGCAATTGATGATGCGCAGTAGCCGCAAAAAGGACCAGTCCAAGGAGGCCAGGCGCAAGGGACCTCCGGCCTTCATTCGCGGCATTGCCCGTTGGCCGGTGCTTGCGCATCTGTCCGGGCGGCTGATCGGCCTCGGTTTCCGGATGGAACGGTTGCGAACGCCAAGCCCGTGATCGCGATATCCGTGCAGGCGTTATCGGTGGCGCCTGCACTGCAACCTTTGCGGTGTTTTCCCGTTTATCGGGAAGGATGGAGCCGAGGGTTGATCTTGCTGTTTGTTCGCCGCGTAATCGTTCTTCTGATTGTCGCTTCCGGCGGCGTGCTGTTTTCGCAGGCGCCGGAATTTGCGCAGCAATACCGGCAGCGTCTCGGTGGCGCGATCGACGAGTTGACGACGATCATCCAGACATTCGACGAGCAGGCAAACCATGCGGGCCTTGATCGCCAGGCCGCGTTGAACATCTATGCCGTCTCGTCCGAACGCTTCCTTCGGTCGCAAGGCAAAGCGATGCTCAAGGCGTTCAAGCGGTATGAGGCACTTTCCGATCAGCGTATGGACCTTGCCGCTGCCCCGGCCGTCCTGCGGCCGCTGGTGGTGCTCCAGCATGTCGATCAGGGGACCTTCTCCAATGCCTCACGGGATTTTGTGCCCGCCGTGCCGGTGAGTGTCGCCGGGATGATATGGGCGATGATCGGCGTGATCGTGGGTGCGATGACCGCCATCCTGGTGAATGGATTGCTGCGGGCGGCTGCGGTGTTCCATCGGCGCTCAAGCCGGCGGCCTTCATCCGACAGGTTGGCCCGGGCATCGACGCAACGCTTTTCCTGAGCGGGAAATCAACTGTTGATCGACGTCAAGGCGGAAGCCCCAGGGTGGCGCACACTCACCATGCAAGTGAACCTGCATGAAACGCGTGGGGCGGAGGAGGAATGGCCTACAGGATCGGCACCTTGCAGGCGCGGGACGTATTGCGGGCCTATGCGCTGATCGAGCGTGTCATGCCGGGGCTTGATCTCGAGCATTGGACAGCCTTGACGCAGACCGAGTCTGCCTGCCGTCAGTGGTTCGTCGTCAAGGATGGCGAGGGGTATATTCGCGGTATATGCCATGTCGCCGTTCGGGGCGAGGGTGACTTTCGGCGTCAGGTCGAAGTGCCGCTGATGGCCTGCGTCAGCATCAGGGACGACGAGGAGGTGCGAGGATTGCTTTTCTCGGCGGTCAGACGGTTCGCGATGAAGGAAGGGTGCCAGACAATCCATATCTGGACCGCCATGCCGCCGAGCTGGCCGGTGCTGCTGGATTATGTCGAGCATGGCCCACGGGACCATGGCCTCGTTTTTGCTGCCGACAGCGCCGTGCCGTTCGATCAGTCGATCCTGCCGGTAAAGATGTAACCTACGCCACGGATAGCCTTGATGAATTGAGGATGTTTGGCGTCGGCCTCGATCTTGCGTCGCAGCCTCACGATCTGGGCGTCGATCGTCCGGTCGAAGGCTTCCAGATGGCGGCCACGTGTCAGGTCCATCAGGAAATCGCGGGTGAGGACTCTGCCGGCATGGTGAAGGAAGGCGGCGAGCATATCGAATTCGCCGGTCGTCAGCTCCACTTCGGCGCCTTCCGGATCGATCAGCTGGCGCCGCGACAGGTTCAGCGACCAGCCTTCGAAGCGGATGATCTGGTCGGCTTCCTGCACGGGTTTTGCCGTAACCGGCTGGCGGCGCCTGAGGATGGATTTCAGCCGGGCGTGGACTTCCCGCAGGTGGAAGGGCTTGGCGATATAATCGTCGGCGCCGATCTCGATGCCGACGATACGGTCGACGACGTCGTCGCGTCCGGTCAGCATCATGATCGGAACGTCCGATGTCGCGCGGATATCACGGGCGAGGTCGAGACCGTCGCGGCCGCCGGGCAGCGAGAGGTCGAGAAGGATCGCATCGACGCTGTTCAGCCGCATGGCAACGTTCATCTCGACGCCATCGGCGACCGTGGTCACGCGATATCCTTCGCCCTCGAAATAACGGGCGAGCATCTGGCGGATACGAGGATCGTCATCGACGACAAGGATATGTGTCGCATGGGCGGGATCAATGGACATCTGGCTGGAAACTCATATCTTCCGTGTTGAAATGGCGGCTGCGTGTTTCGCCTCGTATCCCATCCGGATTACCTCGCCCATTCCGCCGCAAACATGAATTGTCAGCCGCAAACGAGCCGGGCTGTTACAAACTGTTACCAAATCGAACCGTCTTTTACGTCGGTAGCATTCGCGTGTTACTGCAATCACGTCAACTACCCCCATCAAACGACGGGGGTCTGAACATGTTTCTCACCAGCTATAATCGCGAACGCAGCACTGCAAATCTTCTCCAGCAAGCCGAACCTGAAACGCTGAGCGGCCTGTTCTCGCGCCAGCCCGTCGAGTTTCTGCAGCCGGGCCAGTCGCTGTTCTTCGAAGGCGACGAAGCAAAACATGTCTTTGAAGTGGCCGAGGGTGCACTTAGAATTTTCCGGATCATTTCGGACGGCCGCCGGGTCATCACCGGCTTCGTATTCGAAGGTGATCTTCTCGGTGTCTCGCTGAAGGGCAACTACCTCTACAGCGCCGAGGCGATCGTCGGAACAAAGATCCGACGCCTGACCAGGCGCAATTTCGAGGCTGCCGTGCAGGAAAGCGAGGAACTGCGTCCGCAGCTTTTCGAGCGCGTCTGCGACGAGATGGCCGCTGCCCAGGACCAGATGGTGCTGCTGTCGTGCAAGAGCGCGGAGGAACGGCTCTGCACATTCCTTCTCAAGCACCTGCGTCGGGCAGCAGCCAAGAGCGGCGTGCAGTCTATGGTGCAGCTGCCGATGACCCGTCAGGACATGGCCGACTATCTGGGGCTCACCATTGAGACGGTGTCGCGCACCATCACCAAGCTGACCACCAAGGGCGTGCTCGGTTGCGTCGGCCGCCATTCGGTCAAGATTATCAAGCCGATGCTGCTTGCACAATTGGCCGGAGACGACGATGAATATGGCTGGGGGGACCAGATGGGGCTGGCCGACGATCGGCGCCACCATTAACCGCTGCCAGGAAGTTTGATGCCGGATAGATTACGAAATACGCTCGCGACCCAGGCTGAACTGGATGTGGTTCTTCATCTGCTGGACGATGCCAATGTCATCGTCCACGGCGGTGATGGTATCATCCTCCAATGGAGTGCAGGTTGCGAGGCGCTTTATGGCTGGTCGCGCGAGGAGGCGGTCGGCCAGAAGGTGCACCAGCTGTTGCAGACGCGTTTTCCCATTCCGCTGGATGATATCCGGCGGCAGATGGCGCAGCGCAATTCCTGGCAGGGAGAAGTCGAACATCGCACGCGCGAGGGCCAGCAGGTTTTCGTCGCGGCACGTTGGGTGGCCGTCGCCATGTCGGTCGATCAGCAGTCCATCATCATCCAGACCAACAATGATGTGACCGAGATGAAACGGGTACAGAACGATCTGGCGGAACGGGAGGCGCATTTGCGCTCGATCCTCGATACCGTGCCCGAGTCGACCATCGTCATCGATGATCGCGGTTTCATCATCTCCTTCAGTGCGGCTGCCGAGCGTCTGTTCGGCTACACTGCGGCCGAGGTCTGTGGCAACAATGTCAGGATGCTGATGCCCAATCCCGACCGCGATGCCCATGACGGGTATCTTTCCAACTATATGGAAACCGGAGAGCGGCGGATCATCGGGTATGGCCGCGTCGTGACCGGGCTTCGCAAGGATGGCACGAGTTTTCCGATGGAACTGGCCGTCGGAGAGGCGCGCACCGGCGGAAAACGCATCTTCACTGGTTTCATCCGCGACCTGACGAGCCGCCACAAGATCGAGGAGGAGCTTCGCCAATCGCAGAAGATGGAGGCGATCGGTCAGCTGACCGGCGGGCTGGCGCATGACTTCAACAATCTCCTGACCGTGATCAGCGGCAATCTGGAGATGATGGAATACAAGCTCGACGACCCCAATCTGCGGGTGCTTTTGCAGGAAGCGCAGGCGGCGGCCGATGACGGTGCCAAGCTGACGGGCCAGCTTCTGGCCTTTGGACGGCGGCAACCGCTGAACAACAAGCTCGTCGATGTCGGGCAACTGGTGTCGAGTTTCTCCGACCTGATGCGGCGCACGCTCGGTGAGGCGATCGAATTCAGGACCGTCATCGCGGGGGCGCCGAACGAAGCCCTGGTCGATGCCTCGCAGCTGCAGAACGCCGTCCTCAATCTTGTCATCAATGCGCGGGATGCGATGCCGCGCGGCGGCAAGCTGACGCTTGAGATCTCGCGCATAAAGCTCGATGTCGATTATGCGCAGATGTATTCCAACATGCGGACCGGCGAATTCATTCTTGTCGCGGTTACCGATACGGGCAGCGGCATGACGCCGGAGGTGAAGGAAAAGGCGTTCGAGCCGTTCTTCACGACCAAGGGCGTCAGTTCCGGAACCGGTCTGGGACTGAGCATGGTCTATGGTTTCGTCAAGCAGTCCGGCGGCAATATCCAGCTTTACAGCGAGCCGGGGCAGGGGACGTCCGTCAGGATGTTCCTGCCTGCCGCCAAACGAAAGATCGACCGCACCAATGCCGGCAGCGTTGATGGTCAGGCGCAGAGCCCGCTGCCGGGCGGGCATGAGAAAATCCTGGTTGTCGAGGATGATCCGCGCGTTCGCCGGGTGACCGTGTCGCGTCTGACAAGCTTCGGCTACGAGGTCATCGAAGCGGAGAACGGCAGCGAAGCGCTGTCCCAGCTTGACCGCCACAATGACATTGCACTGCTGTTTACCGATGTCGTCATGCCGGGAGGCCTGACCGGCGACGAGCTGGCGAACCGGGTGCGTTCCGAACGGCCGCATATCCCGGTCCTGTTCACCTCCGGTTATGCCGAGCCGGCGATTGCCGGACGCGAGCTGGCGCTTTCCGGCAGCTGGCTCAAAAAGCCCTATACCGCCCGTGAACTTGCGCTGCGGGTGCGCGAGCTTCTGGACTGACCATCTTTGCGTATGCGTCCACGACCGGGTCGATCGTAGCCGGTTTTTCATCGTGGCTGCGGCCGCGGCGAAGGATTGAGGCGATTTTCCGACGCTTGTCGGCGAAACCGCGATCACCCGGAACAGTGCTGTGGATACCTGCTTCGGTTGTGCAAAACTGGGACAAATTAACCAACCGTTAAGCTGCCGCGCACAAGGTCGTGCCCATGACTATGTAGTTTGGAGTTGGTCATGCGCATCAGCGGCGGCGTCGTGCTTCTTGTTATTCCGATTATCGCGATACTGCTTTTCGGCGTATCGGTATCCTGGGATCGTCTGCAATCGGTCGATCCGACCTTCACGAGCTCGATCAAACATCCATCGCAACCGCCCGTGTTGCCGTGAGGCCTTGCGGGTGGCTGATCGTTTAAATAGCGATGGGTTGGGAACGCGGGTTGCTCGAAGCGCCTGCGAAGAGTGGTGATCCCAGATGGATTCGAACCATCGGCCTCAGGATTAGGAATCCTGCGCTCTATCCTGCTGAGCTATGGGACCACTTGTCGCCAATCCATACAAAAGCCGCCTGGATTAGCCAAGCGTTTTTCTGGAGCATGTGCTGCGAAAATGGCCACCGGTTTCGCCGGACATGCGGATAACATGGAGCCGGGGCGCGGCGCATAAATCCGAAGGATCGCGCCACGCCCTGGGGCTTGTTACTCCGACAGTCGTTTTTCTGCGAGCTTCACCCAGTAGGAGATGCCGTAGGCGATCGCTTCGTCGTCGAAGTCGTAATGCGGATTGTGGAGTGGTGCCGTGTCTCCGTTGCCGATGAAAATGAAGGCTCCGGGGCGTTTCTTCAGCATGTAGGAAAAGTCCTCGCCGGCCATGCTCGGGTCGACATTCGCATCGACATTGGCGTGACCGACGATCTCCCGGGCGACGCCGATCGCATGGTCGGTTTCTTCGTCGTGATTGGTGACAACCGGGCAGTTGCGCTCGTAGTCGATCCTGGCCTCGGCGCCATGGGCGCCGACAATACCGTCGACGATCTGGCGAATACGGGTTTCGGCCAGATCGCGGGTATCCTCGCTCAGGGTTCTGACCGTCCCCATCAGACGCGCCTGATCGGGAATGATGTTATGCGTCGTGCCGGCGTCGAAGCGGGTCACGGAAATTACCACCGACTGGATCGGGTCGGCATTGCGCGCGGCGATCGCCTGCAGGCTGCCGACCAGCTGCGAGCCGATGAAGATCGGATCAATCGTCTTGTGCGGCTGGGCGGCATGACCGCCGCGACCCTTGATGGTGATGGTGAAACGGTCGGGGGCTGCCATGATGCCGCCCTTGCGGATGGCGAACTGGCCAAGCGGGATGCCCGGCATGTTGTGCATGCCGTAGACCTCGTCGATGCCAAACCGCTCCATCATGCCGTCCTCGACCATGGCAAGCGCACCGGCGCCGCCTTCTTCCGCGGGCTGGAAGATGACTGCCACGGCGCCGTTGAAGTTGCGGGTCTCAGAGAGATATTTGGCGGCCCCCAGCAGCATCGACGTGTGGCCATCGTGGCCGCAGGCATGCATGGCGCCGGTTGTCTTGGAGGCATAATCCTTCCCGGTGACTTCGGTCAGCGGCAGCGCATCCATGTCGGCGCGCATGCCGATCGTGCGGGTATTCGATCCCGCATCGGCTCCTTTGCCGCGAATGATGCCGACCACGCCGGTGCGGCCGATACCGGTCACGACTTCGTCGACGCCGAATTCACGCAGCTTTTCCGCAACGAAGGCCGCTGTGTCATGAACCTCATAAAGAATTTCGGGATGCTGGTGGATAAATCGTCGCCAGCCGGTCACTTCGCCCTGAAGCTCGGCTGCGCGGTTCAATATGGGCATTCGTGTCTCTTTCCTAAACGTCAACTTCACGTGCTTACATATCCCCTCCGCCAGGGATAGTGCCTCCGGTGATTGACGTAATCAATCTTCTTTGCCATTGCTTGGTCACATAGGCCAACTAATGGCCCCACTCGTTAACATATGGACGAGGACTATCTTGCCGCACCCGACTTTCCGCCACCGCGCCGCCAGACGGCTAACCTGCCTCGTCAGTGCGCTCGGGCTTCTTGCGTCCGCCAATGCCGCTTTGGCCAATCCGCGGATGATCATCGATGCCAATACGGGGCGGGTGATCGCCCATCAGGACGCGTTCAGGAAGTGGTATCCGGCTTCGCTGACCAAGCTGATGACCGCCTACGTGACTTTTCGGGCGCTGAAAAGCGGGCGCATGTCGCTCACCAGCACGGTGACGATGAGCAAGAAGGCGACGGACCAGCCGGCCAGCAAGATGTATTTCAAGCCGGGCTCAAAGCTGACGCTCGACGATGCCTTGAAGATCATGCTGGTGAAATCCGCCAATGACATGGCCTGGGCCGTGGCGGAGAATGTCGGGGGTTCCTCGGACCAGTTCGTGGCGATGATGAACGGCGAGGCGCAGCGCCTCGGCATGTCATCGACGCATTTCATCAATCCGAACGGGCTGCCGGGCAAAGGCCAGTATACGACGGCCCGCGACCTTGCCATCCTGACGCTGCAGATCAAGCGGGAATTCCCGCAATATGCCGGTTACTTCAACATCGAAGGCATCGATACCGGCAAAAAGCAGTATCCGAATTTCAACACGCTGATCGGCCGTTTCGATGGCGCCGACGGCATGAAGACCGGGTTCATCTGCGCGTCCGGTTTCAACCAGATCGCCTCGGCGACACGAAACGGGCGGACGATCATCTCGGTCGTTCTCGGTGCAGACAGTCTTGCCGGCCGGGCAGACGATTCGGCCAATCTGCTGCAGCAAGGCCTGACGGCTTCGGGCAGCCAGGGTGTGCCGCTCGGTTCGCTGGCGGCTTATGGCGACACAGCCGCGGTCAATGATCTGAGCGCCGATATCTGCAATCCGAAGGCCGCCCAGGTGCGCAGCGAGACGCGCGACGATTCCGGCCGCACGATCATGCATTCGCCCTATATCCACGAAATGGATCATCCGCCGCAATATGTGCTGGCCGGCCTGATCCCCGGCAGCGAACCGGTCGATACCAAGATCGGCGAAAAGAGCTACGCGAATATCCCGATCCCGGTGCCGCGCCCCACGTTCTGATCGGCGACATTCTGATCGCCAATTTCTGAGTGGCCGCGTTCTGATTGGCCATATTCTGATTGGATTGAAACATGGCCTATGGTCAGGACCGGATTCCGGTCTCCATCATCACCGGTTTTCTCGGTGCCGGAAAATCGACGCTGCTCAACCGCATGCTGCAAGATCCGGCGGCGCGTGACATCGCGGTGATCATCAACGAATTCGGTGAGGTCGGCATCGACAACCTGCTTGTCGAAGCCTCGGGCGATTCGATGATCGAGTTGTCGAACGGCTGCCTGTGCTGCACCGTGCGCGGCGAACTGGTCGATACGCTGGCCTCGATGATGGACGCGATCCAGACGGGGCGCGCCAAGCGGGTGACGCGGGTCGTAATCGAGACGACGGGACTTGCCGATCCGGCGCCGGTGATGCAGTCGGTCATGGGCAATCCGGTCATTGCACAGAATTTCGAGCTCGAAGGCGTGGTGACCGTCGTCGATGCGGTCAACGGGCTTGCAACGCTCGACGCGCATCCGGAGGCGGTGAAACAGGTTGCCGTCGCCGACCGGCTTGTGCTGTCGAAGCAGACGCTTGCCGAGGCGGATGGACTTTCCCGATTAAGGGCAAGGCTTGTAGCGCTCAATCCGCGAGCTCCGGTGATCGATGGCGATGACGCTGCGGTCGGCAGCCTGGGGATCCTCGCCAACGGGCTTTATGATCCGGCGACGAAGATCGCCGATGTGGATCGCTGGCTGCGCGACGAGATCGCCGCCGATCATCACCACGAGCATGACCATGAAGGCCACGGCCACCATCACGACCATGGTCATCACCATCACCACGCTCATGACGACCATCATGGCCACCATCAGCACGGCCATGCACATGGACATCATCATCATGACGTGAACCGTCACGGCGACGACATCCGCTCATTTTCGATCATCCACGACAGGCCGATCGATCCGATGGCTATCGACATGTTCATCGACCTTTTGCGCTCGGCGCATGGCGAGAAGCTGCTCAGGATGAAGGCCGTGGTGAAGTTATCCGACAATCCGGAGCGTCCGCTGGTCCTGCATGGGGTTCAGACGATCTTCCATCCGCCGCAGCGCCTGCCGCATTGGCCGCAAGGGTCCGATCAGAAGACCAGGATGGTGCTGATCACCAAGGGGCTGTCGGAAGAATTCGTCGCCGATCTGTTTGCCGCATTTACCGGCGAGCCACGGCTCGATCGGCCGGACCGGGCGGCGCTGGAAGACAATCCGCTGGCAGTACCGGGGTTCCGACGCTGATTTTTTGTGCCGGCTTTCCAGAGCAGTTCCGCTTTTCGTCGAAAGGCGGCAGTGCTCGACTTTCCTGATTTGACGTAGTTCCGGCCGCAAGACTGCTGCGCAATTTTGCCGGAACTGATCGCGATCGCGGCTTGCGGCTTCAAGCGTCGACTGACACGCCCTTGCGGATGACGAAGCGGTGGCCTGTGGTGGTCTTTTCCGCGCTGACCACCTGATGGCCTTCCTGATTGCAGAAATGCGGAATATCGATGCCGGCCAAGGGATCGCTGGTTTCGATGATCAGGCAATCACCGATCGACAGGGTTTTCAACCGACGGCGGGTCTTGAGGACCGGCAGGGGACATTTCAGGCCTCTCAGATCGTAGAGGCCTGCATCCTGCAAGGTCACTCCTTGCCCCAGAATTTCCAGAAAGGCTTCCTGGCGTCGCTGACCGGCGTCTCCGGCGCCGAATAGGCGAGTGGGTTCAGCGGGTTCTGTTCGGGAACCGGTACGGCTGCAATCTTGCCTTCGGCAGTCTGGATCGTCGGCACCGCGGTGTTGGTGGTCGTTGATGCCAGAGCCGTCGATGCAGGCGCGATCGAGCCCGTCGATGCGGGCAGGCGCCCCTGCTTCATCCGTTCGGCGACGGTTGCCGGCTGCGGGGCTGCGGACAGCGATGCAAGCTGGGTCGTTGCGGGCTTCGGCTGGCCGGCGGCCATCCGTTTCTGCATCATGTCCTGGAATTCCGACTGGCTCATCAGCTTGCCGGCCTCGAGCGAGGTGCCTGTCGGCGCGTAGGCGAGTTCGCGGCCCTTGCGCTTTTCAGACACGACAGCTTTGCGTTCGGCCTCGCTCGGCTCGTACCAGACCTTGCCGTCCAGCTTGTCGACGGCCTTCTCATAGGCGAGGTCGTAAGTCTTGTCGTAGGTTGACAGAGCCGAAGCCATGGCTGGCGGCGTCGACATCGAAGGGCAGGCGCCGGCAGCGTTGAGCGGGCCCTTGGCTTCCTGGTTGAAGACGTATTTCTTGTCGCAGACCGCAACATCCGGCGGACGCTTGCTGACTTCGAAATTGTCGTAACCGACCTTGATCATCTTCCAGAAGCTGTAATTCTCACTGTCGCGATGACGGGCCATGTTGTCGGCCGTCATGCGGAAAGGCAGCGCCTGAAGCTGAACCGAGGTCTGGCCGCCCTTGAAGGCGTCGCGTGCGAAGGCATAGATCTCGAGGATCTGCTCATCGGTCATCGAATAACAACCCGACGACGAACAGGCGCCGTGGATCATCAGGTTGGTGCCGTTGCGGCCATTGGCGGCATCGTAGCGGTTGGGAAAACCGGTATTGATCGCCAGGTAATATTTGGAATTCGGGTTCAGGTGCGCCGGCGTCAGGCTGTAGAAACCTTCCGGTGCCTGGCGGTCACCTTCCTTCACCTTCGGTCCGAGCTTTCCGGACCAGGCGCAGATATCGTAGCTCTTGATGATATCGAAACGGTTGTCGGCCTTCGCCTTCCAGATCTCCAGCTTGCCCTCTTCCTTGAGGATGCGGATCATGATCGGCGACGTGCGCGGCATGTTCTTCGCCTGCATGTCGGCGATGACCTTCGCAGGCAACGGCTGCTCCACCTTGTTCTTGACCGTGGAGAGGTCAATACTCGATGAATCAAGCGTATCGTTGCAGCCGGTGAGGGCTGTTGCGACCAGGAGAGCGAGGGCGATGTGCTTCAAACGCATCGGAACGGACCACATGTCTAGTTCGGCTTCAAACCGGGGCAGAGGCGTGCAATAATAATACGGTAAGCTTTACATTTTCTTAACCGCTCAAAATCGCTTGTCCAGCAAAACCTCCGTACCCCCACTGTTATGATCAATATGGCCAAAATAGGCAACCTTTCCGGGAACTATGTCCCGGTCGGAGGTGGCCTTAGAGATTTCTGCCGATATCGAGGAATTTCTTGCGACGGGCGTTGCGAACTTCATCGCCGGAGAGCTTCGACAGGTCCTTCAGCGCCGCGGCAATGACCTTGCCGGCCGTATCCATGACCGTCACCGGATCGCGATGGGCGCCGCCGATCGGTTCCGCGATGATCTCGTCGATAATGCCGAGGCCCTTCAAGTCTTCGGCGGTGATCTTCATGTTGGTTGCCGCTTCGCGCGCGCGGGTCGAATCGCGCCACAGGATGGAGGCTGCACCTTCCGGCGAGATAACCGAATAGATCGCATGTTCCAGCATGTAGACGCGGTTGCCGGCTGCGATCGCCATGGCGCCGCCCGAGCCGCCTTCGCCGATGACCATCGAGATCATCGGAACCTTGACGCCAAGGCACATTTCCGTCGACCGGGCGATGGCTTCCGCCTGGCCGCGCTCTTCGGCGCCGACGCCCGGATAGGCGCCAGCCGTATCGATCAGGCTGATGATCGGCAGGCCGAAGCGGTCGGCCATTTCCATGACGCGGATGGCCTTGCGGTAACCTTCCGGACGCGGGCTGCCGAAATTGTGCTTCAGGCGGGTTTTGGTGTCGCTGCCCTTTTCCTGGCCGATCAGGGCCACCGGCATGCCGTTGAAACGGGCAAGGCCGGCCTGGATCGCGGCATCCTCGCCGAAATTGCGGTCGCCGGCCAGCGGGGTGAATTCGGTGAACAGATGGGCGGAGTAATCAACGAAATGCGGCCGCTGCGGATGGCGAGCGACCTGTGTCTTTTCCCAGGCGCCGAGCTTTGAATAGATATCGCGCGTCGCTTCCTTGACACGGATTTCCAGCCGGCCGATTTCGTCGGATGTGTCGATGCTTTCGTCTTCGGCCGCGAGCTTCTTCAGCTCGTGGATTTTTCCCTCGAGGTCCGAGATTGGCTTTTCGAAATCGAGATAAGTCTGCATCAGATCCGGTTTCCCGTTGTTTTTGCCAGGGGAACGCAAGGTCCCCATTTTCGATTGGGGCTTCTATTCCCGGTTTTTAGCCTCTTTTGCAAGAGGGTGATGTGTTTCCACCAGTTGACGAAGCCGTTCTTCCAGCACATGCGTGTATATCTGCGTGGTCGAAATGTCTGAATGTCCAAGCAGTTCCTGTACCACGCGCAGGTCTGCGCCGTGTGCCAAAAGATGGCTTGCGAAAGCATGCCGCATGACATGCGGCGAGATCGACGAGGCTTTAAGGCCGGCGCGGGCGGCAAGCCCTTTGAGGTCGCGGGCAAAGACCTGACGGGGCAGATAGCCGGCGCTGCCATAGGAAGGAAACAGCCAGGGGCTTTCCTCCGTGTCGGTCTCTGCGGCCCGTTTTGCCTCGCCATAGGACTGCATGGCGGCAATTGCCGATCGCGACAGCGGGACGAGCCGCTCCTTGTTACCCTTGCCGCGGATCATCAGGAAACGGCCGTCCTGTTCCAGGACTTTCACCGGAAGCGCGACAAGCTCGCTGACACGCATGCCCGTTGCATAGAGAAGTTCGAGGAGGGCAAGCATGCGCAGGCGCGACAGGTGGCCTTCCCCCGGCGCAGACGCCTCGACAGCTGCGCGATCGAGAAGGCGGGTGACATCGCTTTCGCTCAGATTTTTCGGCAATGACCGTTCTTTTTTCGGCGCATCGAGCACCGCTGTCGGATCGTCGGTCCGCAATCCTTCGGCATAGAGAAACTTGTAGAACTGGCGCATGGCCGAAAGTCGCCGCGCCTGCGAGGATGCAGCAAATGCCCGTTTTGCGAGATTGGCCAGATAGGCGGAAAGGTGCCGGCTTTCGGCGCCGAGCGGCGAGCTCTTTTGCGAGATCAGGAACTCGTAGAGGTCATCCAGATCACGCCGATAGGATAAAAGCGTGTTTTCGGCCGCGCCCCGCTCGGCGCTGAGCATTTCGAGAAAGGCTTCGATATGGGCTGCCGACAGATCTCTCATCGATCCTTTCCCAATCTATTGCTGCGCGGGTGATGGCGGGTTCAGCCGTTCGGACGGTATTCTGACCGTGATATCCCGGTCGCGGGGTTCGACGAGAACAACGAGCGCGACCATGCCGCCATAGATCACGCCGGCGATCAGCGCCAGGATGAACAGGAAGCGGAAAAGTGTCGGCATCGGGCGGCTCCGTATCGTTCCGGCGCACTATAGCCCTAATGGTTTACAGATCGACAAGAACCACACGTTCAGGGTGATCGTGTCATGTGCGTGGCTTGACGCTGGATGAACATTTGGTGATACCGTTTTTCGGGAATGGACGGCATCATGAGTGAAGACATTACAGTTGAGCGACACATATTACGGGACGAAGCCCGCGCGGCGCTCGGCAACCGCAACCTGATTTTTGTCGGGTTGATGGGGGCGGGCAAGTCTGTCATCGGCCGGCTGGTCGCCCAGACGCTCGGTATCCCCTTCGTCGATACCGATGCGGAAATTGAATCTGTATCGCGGATGACAATCGCGGAACTGTTTTCACACTATGGCGAGACCGAGTTCCGGGCGCTGGAAACGCGCGTTGTCGAGCGTCTGCTCAAGCAGGGGCCGCGGGTGGTCTCCACCGGTGGTGGCGCCTTCATCAACGAGGCGACCCGCGCCCAGATCCAGCAGGACGGCATCTCGATCTGGCTGAAGGCCGATCTCGACGTGTTGTGGGACCGGGTCAACCGCCGCGATCACCGTCCGCTGCTCAAGACCGAAAATCCGAAACAGACGCTGGAAAACCTGATGGTGCAGCGTTACCCGATCTACGAACAGGCGGCTTTGACCGTGATTTCGGGCAATGTCCGCAAGGACGATATGGTCCATGAAGTGCTGCAGGCCCTTGCCGGGCTTGCCCAACAAGGTGAAGTAGAATGACCGTGCAGTCCCGTACCTCCGAACGCCTGGTTCATGTGCCGCTCGGAGATCGGGCTTATGACATCCTGATCGGGCCGGGCCTGCTCGCCCGTGCCGGGGGAGAAATCACATCGCGGCTGAAGGGCCGCAAGGCTGCAATCGTCACCGACGAGCATGTCGCGCCGCTTTATCTCGAAGCCCTGATGGATGCGCTGCAGACTGATGGTATCGAGGCCGTGTCTCTGACGCTTCCGGCCGGCGAAAAGACCAAAAGCTTCGATCATCTGGCGACCGTCTGCGACATGGTGCTTGCGGCACGGATCGAGCGCAGCGATGCGGTGATCGCGCTCGGCGGCGGGGTGATCGGCGATCTCGCCGGCTTTGCGGCCGGCATCGTGCGGCGTGGCGTGCGCTTCGTGCAGATCCCGACCTCGCTTCTGTCGCAGGTCGACAGTTCGGTCGGCGGCAAGACGGGTGTGAATTCGCGCCACGGCAAGAACCTGCTCGGCGTTTTCCACCAGCCCGATCTGGTGCTCGCCGACACATCGGTGCTCGACACGCTGTCGGAGCGCGAGTTCCGGGCCGGTTATGCGGAAGTGGCGAAATACGGGCTGATCGACAATCCCGTCTTTTTCGAATGGCTGGAGAAAAACTGGAAACAGGTATTTGCCGGCGGTCCGGAGCGGATCGAGGCGATTGCCGTCAGCTGCCAGTCGAAATCCGATGTGGTGGTCGAGGACGAACGCGAGACCGGGCGCCGGGCGCTGCTCAATCTCGGTCATACGTTCGGTCACGCACTGGAAGCGGCGACGCAATATGACAGCCGCCGCCTTGTGCATGGTGAGGGTGTGGCGATCGGCATGGTGCTGGCGCATGAATTTTCCTCGCGTCTCAATCTGGCGAGCCCGGACGATGCCAAACGCGTCGAAAGCCATCTGAAGACGGTCGGCCTGCCGACGACGATGGGCGATATTCCCGGTGAATTGCCCGGAGCCGAGGTGCTTCTCGATGCGATCATGCAGGACAAGAAGGTGAAGGGCGGCAAGCTGACCTTCATCCTCACCCATGGGATCGGCCAGTCCTTCGTCGCCGACGACGCGCCGTCGTCGGAGGTGCTGAGCTTCCTCACGGAAAAGCTCTCGCGATGACAAAGACCGGCGGCCTCCTTTCGCGCAGCATCAACGCGGTGATCCGCGGGCTGATGCGCGCGACGGGGACGTCGCTCAATGAGGCGACGCTGACATCCTGCGGGCACGATGCCCTGCATCAGGCGCTGGACGCCCTTCATCGCGAGGGCAGTTTCAATGCACAGGATCGCGACCGGCTGAGCGAGCTGTTCGACCTGACGGAGCTGGAAGTCTCCGACGTGATGCGGCACCGGATGGCGATGGTTGCCGTCAATGCCGACGATCCGGCCGAGGTGATCGTGCGCACGGTGCTGGAAAGCCCCTATACCCGCATGCCGGTCTGGCGCAATTCGACCGAAAACATCATCGGTGTCGTGCATGCCAAGGATCTGCTGCGGGCGACGCTGGAGCCGGATACGACGCCGGCCGATGTCGATATATTGAAGATCATGCAAAAGCCCTGGTTCGTGCCCGACAGCACCAGCCTCAAGGATCAGCTTGCGGCCTTTTTGAAGCGCAAGGTGCATTTCGCCGTTGTCGTCGACGAATATGGCGAGGTGCAGGGCATCGTCACGCTGGAAGACATCATGGAGGAGATCGTCGGCGATATTGCCGACGAACACGATGTCGAGATCCAGGGCGTGCGCAGGGAGGCGAACGGGTCGATCGTGGTCGACGGGTCGGTGGCGATCCGCGACCTCAACCGCGCGCTCGGCTGGGACCTGCCAGACAGCGAGGCAACGACGATCGCAGGCCTGGTGATTGCCGAATCGAAGCTCATCCCGGAAGAGCGGCAGGCGTTTACCTTCTACGGCAAACGTTTCATCGTGATGAAGCGGGAGAAAAACCGGATCACAAGGCTGAGGATCAGGCCGGCGGAAGATGCGGTGCCGGCGGCGGAGTGAGGTTGGGAGATAATATTAAGGCGTTTCTGTAATGTTCCAGACGGCCTTTATTTCCTTATCCGTTGCGAATTCACCTTTTGATGCCGCGGACTTTGATGCGGCGATAATTGCGTGCTCCGCGGGTGAAAGAACCACTGGTTCGGACTCCCCTGTCGCTTTCGCTAACTCCTCATAATGGCCGATGTGTCGCAGCCATTTTCTTTCGATCGCGGCTTCAATGTCGATATTGTTGGCGCGCAGATAAAGGACGAACTGGCCGAACAGGTCGGCGGCTTCGTTTTCGAGGGCTTCGCGGGTTCCGCCCGATCCATCGGCGTTGGGCTTGGCCCGGCCGTTCAGGAGAAGATGTTCTGCTGTGAGTTCGCCGAGTTCCTCTGTCAACTTCAGCAGATACCAGTCCGCATTGCGTTCGATATTGTGCGTTTGCGCATATAGGTCTCCAGCCCTGCCGATACGCTCGCTTAGTTCCGCAAATGTCGCGCTCATTGCCGTTACTCCCCGATATCGGCGAATTCCGCCAGTTACGATGGATTGGAGCAGCATCGTGTGACAGCAGCATTGCCATAGTCGAAGAGGCCTTGGCCTTCGCCCACCCAATCCCTATCTAATCGTCATCACCAGCGTGTCGGTTCTCCCGGTGCTGCGGCTTCGACCGCGAGCGCGTGGAGGCCGGCGTCGAGTTCCGGTTTCAGGAGCGCATTCACCGTCCGGTGCCGGTCGATCCGGCTCATTCCTGCAAAGGCTGCCGATACGATGCGGACCCGCATGTGGCTTTCGCCGTCGCCGGTCACGTTCGGTTGATGGCCGGCGTGGTGATGGCTTTCGTCGATCACGTCGAGCCGTTCGGGGGAAAGGTTTTCGCGAAGCGTGGCTTCGATACGGGTTCTGACGGACATTATCGGATGACCTTGAATGTGGATGCGCGGAGATAAAAAGGGGAACTCAGAAACCAAGAACAAACCGGTTTGTCAATTCTTGTTCGGCTCCATCGTGGAGCCCATAATGTGTGTCTCATGAAGCTCGATTCCAAATATTTTGACCGTATCCGGACGCGCCGGAATAGGCAGCAAGATGCCCCGCCGCAGGCTCCGACCTGCCAGTGGGACGGCTGCGACAAGCCGGGCATTCACCGGGCGCCTGTCGGTCGCAATGCGGAAGGCCAGTTCTTCATATTCTGCTTCGAGCATGTGAAGGAATATAACAAGGGCTATAATTATTTCTCCGGCCTGTCGGACGGCGAGATCGCGCGCTACCAGAAAGAAGCGATTACCGGGCATCGCCCGACCTGGACGGTCGGCGTCAACAAGAGCGCCAAGGACGCGCCCTTGCATTCGACGGCACGGTCCGGCGGTGCAACCGCGGCCGGATCCGCGGGCGCCGCGAGTGCTGCCTATGCGCAGCAGCGCTACAAGGATCCGTTCGGTTTCGTTTCGCAGGCGCGCGCCGGTGGCGGGCGGTACCAGACGCAGGGCCGCAAGTTGAAGACGCTGGAGGCGAAAGCCTTCGACACGATGGAACTTGGCGCCAATGCCTCATCGACCGAGATCAAGAGCCGCTACAAGGAGTTGGTGAAAAAGCACCATCCGGACGCCAATGGCGGCGACCGCGGATCGGAGGAACGTTTTCGTGCCGTGGTGCAAGCATATCAGTTGTTGAAGCAGGCGGGTTTCTGCTAAGCCTCAAAAATCAAGGCAGCGAGGATGACGGCCGGGCGGTTGCCCGCGCCCTGGAGTTATGATGAGCAAGATTGACTTGGATATTACAAACCTCCCCGACACCACCGTTTCCGTTCGGGAAGTCTTCGGCATCGATACCGATCTGAGGGTTCCGGCCTACAGCAATGGCGACCCATACGTCCCGGATCTGGATCCTGACTATCTCTTCGATCGCGACACGACGCTCGCCATCCTTGCAGGTTTTGCCCATAACCGACGCGTGATGGTTTCCGGCTTCCACGGAACCGGCAAGTCGACCCATATCGAACAGGTCGCCGCCCGCCTCAACTGGCCCTGCGTACGTATCAACCTCGACAGCCATGTCAGCCGTATCGATCTCGTCGGCAAGGACGCGATCGTCCTCAAAGACGGCAAGCAGATCACCGAATTCAAGGACGGCATCCTGCCCTGGGCCTACCAGCACAATGTCGCGCTGGTGTTCGACGAATATGATGCCGGTCGCCCGGACGTGATGTTCGTCATCCAGCGCGTCTTGGAAAGCTCCGGCCGCCTGACGCTGCTCGACCAGAGCCGCGTCATCCGTCCTCACCCGGCTTTCCGCATCTTCGCGACGGCCAACACCGTCGGCCTCGGCGATACGACCGGCCTTTACCATGGCACGCAGCAGATCAACCAGGCGCAGATGGACCGCTGGTCGATCGTCACGACGCTGAACTACCTGCCGCATGAAAAGGAAGTCGATATCGTTGCCGCCAAGGTGAAGTCGTTCGGCGCCACCAAGGAAGGCCGCGAGACGGTTTCCAAGATGGTGCGGGTTGCCGATCTTACCCGTTCGGCCTTCATCAACGGCGATCTGTCGACCGTGATGAGCCCGCGTACCGTCATCACCTGGGCGGAAAATGCCGAGATCTTCGGTGACGTCGCCTTCGCCTTCCGCATCACCTTCCTTAACAAGTGCGACGAGCTGGAACGGACCCTTGTGGCCGAACAGTATCAGCGTGCCTTCGGCGTCGAGCTGAAGGAAAGCGCCGCCAATATCGTTCTGGGTGCCTGAGCTGACATTTCAGCTCATCGGGGCATAACTGACAGGAAGCGAAGCCGATGGCAGGTCGCGGAGACAATTCCAAGAGCAAGCCCGCCGGTCCGGTCGATACCGAACCGATGCGGCGGGCGATCACCGGCTGCGTGCGGTCGATCGCGGGCAGTCAGGAGGTGGAGGTTTCCTTCGCCAACGAGCGTCCGGGTCTCGCCGGCGAGCGTGTTCGGCTGCCGGAAATCTCCAAGCGGCCAACCGCACATGAACTCGCTGTGACCCGTGGTCTCGGCGATTCCATGGCGCTCAGAATTGCCTGCCACGATACCAATGTGCATGCGACGCTTTCGCCGCAGGGTTCGGATGCCCGCAGCGTGTTCGATGCCGTCGAGCAGGCGCGTGTCGAATCGATCGGTGCGCTGAGGATGGCCGGTGTCGCCGCCAATCTGAGTTCGATGCAGGAAGAGAAGTATGCCAAGGCGAATTTCTCCGGGATCGAGCGGCAGGAGGATGCGCCGATCGGCGAGGCGATCGCCATGCTGGTGCGTGAGAAGCTGACCGGTCAAAAGCCGCCGGAAAGCGCCGGCAAGGTGCTCGATCTCTGGCGTCCGTTCATCGAGGACAAGGCGACAACCGATCTCGACAACCTGAAAAACGTGATCGAGGACCAGCAGGCCTTTGCCAAGCTGGTGCGCCACATGCTGTCATCGATGCAGATGGCCGAGGATCTGGCCAGCGACGACAACGAACAGGAAGAAATCGAAAACCAGAGCGAGGAAGAACAGCCGAGCAGCGGTGAGACTGAAAACGAAGAGGTCGAGGAAGAGGCCGGATCCGACGCCGCGCCCGCAGAGCAGAGCGAAGCGGCCGACGAGGAGATGGACGAAGGCGAGATGGACGGCGCCGAAATGTCGGACGACGAAATGTCCGACGAGGCCGACGACCATTCCGAAACGCCCGGTGAGACCCGCCGCCCGAACAGCCCGTTCGACGACTTCAACGAGAAGGTCGACTATCACATCTTCACTGAGGAGTTCGATGAGGAGATTACCGCCGAAGAACTGTGCGACGAGGCCGAGCTCGACCGTTTGCGGGCGTTCCTCGACAAGCAGCTTGCCCATCTTCAAGGTGCCGTCGGTCGGCTTGCCAACCGGCTGCAGCGCCGCCTGATGGCGCAGCAGAACCGCTCCTGGGATTTCGACCTGGAAGAGGGTTATCTCGATCCGGCGCGTCTGGTGCGGCTGATCATCGACCCGATGCAGCCTTTGTCCTTCAAGAAGGAGCGCGATACGCAGTTCCGCGACACGGTCGTGACGCTGGTCATCGACAATTCCGGCTCGATGCGCGGCAGGCCAATCACAGTTGCCGCCTCCTGCGCCGACATTCTGGCGCGCACGCTGGAGCGTTGCGGGGTGAAGGTCGAGATCCTCGGTTTCACTACAAAAGCGTGGAAGGGCGGCCAGAGCCGCGAGAACTGGCTGGCGAGCGGCAAGCCTGCCTCGCCCGGCCGCCTCAACGATCTTCGTCATATCATCTACAAATCGGCCGATGCGCCATGGCGTCGTTCGCGCCGCAATCTCGGCCTGATGATGCGTGAAGGCCTGCTGAAGGAAAACATCGACGGCGAAGCGCTGATGTGGGCGCATAACCGGCTGATCAACCGGCCGGAACAGCGCAAGATCCTGATGATGATTTCTGACGGTGCGCCGGTCGACGATTCGACACTTTCGGTCAATCCGGGCAATTATCTGGAGCGGCATTTGCGGGCTGTCATCGAACAGGTCGAGACCAAGTCGCCGGTGGAGCTGCTGGCGATCGGCATCGGCCATGACGTGACGCGTTATTATCGCAACGCGGTGACGATAGTCGATGCCGACGAGCTTGCCGGGGCGATGACCGAGCAGCTCGCCGAGCTTTTTGCCGATAAGGCAGCCGGCGGCGCCACGCGCGGCGGCCGCATGCGCAGGGCCGGCTGACGCGTTTGTCAAAGCTGTCCTCCGTTCTTCTGGCCGGTGTCGTCCTTGCGATGATGCCGGCCGCTGTTTTTGCCCAGGATGCGGCGACGATCGCCGCAAAGCCGATCACGCAGTTCAAGCTCGGGTCCGACGACCGGGATTTCGGGCCGCTGGAATTTCTCGGCGGCATCGAATTCACCTCCAGCGATAGCCGCGTCCAGTCGCTTTCCAGCATCCGGTTCCGGCCGGATGGCGCGCGTTTCGTTTCCGTGCTCGACACGGGTGAATGGTTGACCGGTCAGATCGAGCGGGATGCGTTCGGCAAAATCTCGGGGCTTTCCGATGTGGCCGTCAGCCCGATGCTGCTGCGCAGCGGGCGGCCGGGGTCCAAGTCCGCATCGGATGCCGAAGGACTTGCCCTTCGTGGCAGCGAGGCATTGGTCAGTTTCGAGCAGCACCACCGGGTGGATGCCTATCCCGATCCCGGCTTCGAAATGTCGAAACCTTCGCGGAGCGTCGATTTCCTCCTTCCGCGTCGGGAGCTTCGGCGTAATGCCGGGATGGAGACGCTGGTTGCGTCACCGGCCGACGGGCCGCTGAAGGGCAATCTGATCGTCGTTGCGGAGCGCAGCCTGGACGAGACGGGTAATTTTCTGGCGGCGATTATCGACGGGCCGTTGAAAGGCGCGTTTTCCGTCGTTCGCCACGATCCCTATGACGCGACGGACGGCGCCTTCCTGCCGAATGGCGATCTTCTGCTACTGGAGCGCCGCTTCAGCCTGCTCGGCGGCATGGGGATGCGGATCCGGCGCATCAAGGGCGCAGACATTCGCCCCGGCGCGATCGTCGATGGTGCGGTGCTGGTCGAGGCCGACATGAGCTATGCAATCGACAATATGGAAGGCATAGACGTGATCAAAGGCCCGGATGGGCGCCCGCATGTCATCATTGTCTCGGATGACAACGGCAATTTTTTCCAGCGTAGCGTGATGCTTGAATTTGCGCTGAGCGAATAAAACCAAGCGAATAAAAAAGGGAGCCGGAGGCTCCCTTTCACATTCAGGCGGTCTTCGTGGCTGTCGCCTGCGGCATCGGCCGCAGCACGCTCATCAGCGCCCCGTAGGGCAAAAGCAGGACGATACCGACAAGTATCTTCACGACGAGGTCGCCGAGTGCCCAGGAGATCCAGCGCGGGGCTTCCGTGGACATCACGCCGAGGATCGGAGACCAGCCGATGGCAAAGTCTTCATTGGTGCCGAGGAAGGCAAAGACGGGTGCAAAGGCCAGCGAGAAGAACAGCAGCGTATCCAGCGCCGAGCCGATCAGCGAGCCTGCCAGCGGTGCCTGCCACCAGGTCTGACGGCGCAGGCGGTTGAATACCGAGATGTCGAGAAGCTGGCCGACCAGGTAGGCGGTGCCGGACGCGATGGCGATCCGCGGGGCAGAGGCCCACAGCGACAAGGCAACGCCGAGGAAAAAGCCGACGAAAACGACGCGGCGAGCAACCGACGGTCCGAACTGGCGATTGGTCAGGTCGGTGACGAGGAAAGCGAAGGGATAGGTGAAGGCGCCCCAGGTGAGCAGATCGCCAAGCGCGATGCCGAACAGGGTCCCATTGACCGGGAACTGCACCAGGAAGTTCGAGGCCACGACGACGGCTGCCATCGCCAGAGCATAAATAAAGGTATGACGTTTCGCGTGCATTTTTTTATCCTGGGGTATGCCACCAGTTGCGGATATAGCCATGAGAAAGGGCCTGTACGGTTGCCCGTCAAGCCCTCTTCGAAGCCGGTGAATGTAAAAGTCGCTGATTAAGCAGCAGCGACTTCTGCAGTCTTCTTGGCGATCTGGCGACGCAGCAGACGGGCGCGCATCGACAGTTCGTTCTCGTCAGCCTTCAACAGGAAAGCGTCGAGGCCGCCACGATGTTCTACGGAACGCAGGGCATGCGCGGAAACGCGCAGACGGAAACGCTGGCCGAGCGAGTCGGAAATCAGAGTAACCTGGCACAGGTTCGGCAGGAACCGACGACGGGTCCGGTTGTTGGCATGGCTGACGTTGTTGCCGGTCATTACGCCCTTGCCGGTCAGTTCGCACACACGAGACATGGCATTCACCTTTGTTTTCTTCTGCAATCGGATGGTCATCCGGACAATGTCCGGCGCGCCGATCCAACTGGTCCTGATTGGAAAGTTGCGGTTCTATAGTCAGTGAGACGGCGCCCGTCAAGCCAAAACCTCGGCGATTGCCCAGCTATGCACCGAAGCCAGTCGCGGGCTTTGCTATTTTGTTGCCATGATGCGCGTCTTATATCGTAATCATCGATGTTCCAAAACGTGCAGGCAGCCCATGTTTCACATCATCCGCCCGCTTGCGGGAATTTTTCTGCTTTATGCCGTCAGTGCGGCACCGGTTCTGGCCGGCGAAGCCAAGCATGTCACCGACTACGACATTACCCTCGGCATCTTGCCGATCGGCACCGCAAGCTTTTCGAGCCAGTTCGACGGAGACGGCTACAAAATCAGCGGGATCTTTCAGTCGGGCGGTATCGTCAACGTCATCAAGCGGGTTTCGGCGGAAACGAATGTTGCCGGGCGGATCGAGGGCGACCGGCTTCAGGCCGACCGTTACAATCTCGTCTACAAGCTCGGCAAGCGGACGCGGATCTATGATGTCGTCTACCAGAACGGCAATGTGACCGACACGACGATCACGCCGGCGCCGCGCCGCAACCAGGAAAACTGGGTGCCGGTGACACCGAAAGATCTGAAGTCGGTGCTCGATCCGTTGAGTGGCCTGATTTTCCCCGCCAGCGCGAAAATATGCTCAGGGCGGGTTCCCGTCTATGACGGCGAGTCGCGGATGGACCTGCTGTTGAAGCAGGAGGGAACCAAGCCCTATGAGACCAAGGGTTTCAAGGGCGACGTGATCGTCTGTAGCGTTCGCTACGAACCGAAATCCGGGTTTCGCAAAGGCCGCAGCGATATCGAATATCTCAAGCAGACACCGATGGAAGTGTGGTTTGCGAAGGCCGATGGCAGCGATGTTTATGCCCCGATCTATGCCCGCATCCCGACAAGGATGGGGCCGCTGTATATAACCGCCGTGCGCTACGGCGGCTGACCGGCGTGCCATTGCCGGCCGGGTGATGCTTGCTGTCGAGAGATGATGGCGTCAGCGCGGAAAAGGCAGGAGCCGGTGGGCTGCTTACCGTCCCGGCTCCCAGCCGGGCTCTGCCATTTGAAAGCTTGAAAATTCGAAAGCCGGTGCGACGGTGCAGCCGACCAGTGTAAAGGCGCCCAGCGGCTCGGCGGCCTGCCAGGCATCTGGCGGCACCACAGCCTGTGGCCGTTCGCCGGCGGCAAGGTCGGTTCCGAGGCGGATTTCCTCTATCCGCACTCCATCGGAAATCCTCAGGAGAAGCGGATCGCCGGCATAATGATGCCAGACCTCGGCGGCATCGCGAACCCTGTGCCAGTGCGAGCGCTCGCCGGCCTGAAGAAGATAGTAGATCGCGGTCGAGGCGCCGCGGTTTTGACCGTCGCCATCTCTGAACGTCTCGGCAAACCAGCCGCCTTCCGGATGGCGCTGCATGTCGAGCGTGGCGATGATCTGGTCGGCGGTCATCGTTGTGGATGCTGCTGATGCCATGGCCTTTAGAACGCGTCCTTGCGCTTGCGGATCTCGGCAAACACCTCCTCATTGGTGCTGCCCTCCATCAGAAGGTTGCGGCGAATGGCGGGATCACCGGGTCGCAGGAAGGGATTGGTCTCCTTTTCCAGTCCCATCATGGTCGGGATAGTGAACCTGCCTTCGGCGCGCATCTCCTCGACCTGCGCTGCGCGTGCCTGAAGCCGCTGATTGTCCGGGTCGATCGTCAGTGCAAACCTCGCGTTGGAAAGCGTGTATTCGTGGCCGAAATAGATGGCGGTCTCGTCCGGCAGGACGGCGAGTTTCTGCAGCGAATGCCACATGTCCGCCGCCGTGCGCTCGAACAGGCGCCCGCAGCCGAGCGCAAAAAGCGTGTCGGCCGAAAACAGGATCTTGGCGTCGGGAAAATGGTAACAGACATGCCCCGCGGTGTGGCCCGGGGTTTCGATCACACGGACGACATGGTCGCCGAAGCGGAATTCGTCGCCGTCGGCAACGCTCCGGTCGAGACCGGGAATTGCAACAGCCTCGTTGATCGGCCCGATGATTTCCAGGCCGAAGCGTTGCTTCAGCGCAAGATTGGCATCCACATGGTCGGTATGGTGGTGGGTGGTGAATATGTGGCTGATCGTCCAGCCCCGGCGTGTCGCGGCCTCGACGATCGGCTTTTCCTCGGGCGCATCGATCGATACGGTCAGGCCGCTTTCCGGATCGTGCACCAGGACACCATAATTGTCGCTCCGGCAGGAAAAAACTTCGATTTCCAGAGACTTCATCAGAATACACCTATTGCTCAATGCCTATTGCGGAACAATGTAGAGAGAGGCATTCCCAAGTCCAACCATCGAACACGAGCATTTGCGTTTTGTCTGTCGATATTGTTGATCTCCGTGAGTTCTACCATTCCTCGCTCGGCCGGCTGGCCGAGCAGTCGATCGCCATGGCGCTTTCCTCGCTCTGGTCGCGATTGCCGGAAGAACGCCTGGTCGGGCTTGGTTATGCGGTTCCCTATCTCGACCGTTTTCGCGCCGATACGGAGCGTACCTTCGCTTTCATGCCGGCAGGGCAGGGGGCGGTGAATTGGCCGGTGGGCGAACTGTCCTCCACCGCTCTGGTGTTCGACGAAGAACTGCCGCTGCCGGATTCCTCGATCGATCGCGTGCTGATGGTGCACTCGCTGGAATTTGCCGAGAACCCGCGCGAAAGCCTGAAGGAAATGTGGCGGGTGCTGGCACCGGGCGGGCGCCTAGTCATCGTCGTGCCGAACCGGCGTGGCGTGTGGGCGCGAATGGAACATACGCCCTTCGGCTCCGGCCGGCCATATTCACGCAGCCAGCTGACAACGCTGCTGCGCGAGGCGAATTTTACCCCCGGTGCTGCGGCCGAAGCCTTGTTCTTTCCACCATCGAAGGTCAGGGCTGTGCTGAGGCTGAGGCATGTCTTCGAGCGCATGGGGCGTCGTTTCTGGCCGGTGTTTTCGGGTGTTCTGGTCATCGAGGCGCAGAAGCGCCTCTATCAGGGCCTGCCGGTTGCTGCCCGCGCTTCCAGACGCGTCTTCGTGCCGGTGCTTGCTCCCCAGGGCGTGAGGACGACAAGGACGTGATCGTCCCGGTGTGAGATAGGGATGCAGCCGGTTCTCGGTACTCGACAAAATCCCCGTTCGGCTTTAATCCCTCTCACATCTCCTGCGAGAGCAGGCATTTCCAAGAAGGTTGATCCGATGAGCATCGTTGTGAGTGAGCCCGTTCCGCGTCCAGGCATTCTGGATATCGCCGCCTATGTGCCCGGCAAGGAACATGCTCCCGGCGTTGCTCGGGTGTTCAAGCTTTCCTCCAACGAGACCCCGCTCGGGGCCAGCCCCAAGGCCATCGAGGCGTTCCGCCAGTCGGCCGGCCATCTCGAACTCTATCCGGACGGCCAGGCCATGGCGCTGCGCGAGGCGATCGCCTCGGTGCACGGGCTGAACGTCGCCAATATCATGTGCGGCAATGGTTCCGACGAGTTGCTTGGTCTTCTCTGCCACGTCTATCTTGGCGCCGGTGACGAAGCGATCATCACCCAGCACGGGTTCCTCGTCTACAAGATCCAGATCATGGGTGCGGGTGCTGCGGCGATCGAAGTGCCGGAGAAGGACTATACCGTCGATGTCGACGCAATCCTTGCTGCGGTGACGGACAAGACCAGAATGGTGTTCATCGCCAATCCGGGCAATCCGACCGGCACCTATGTTCCGGTCGCCGATATCCGCCGCCTGCATTCGGGCCTGCCGAAAAACGTCATCCTCGTTCTCGATGCAGCCTATGCGGAATATGTCCGCAAGAACGATTACGAGGCCGGCGTCGAACTCGTCTCGTCGAACAAGAATGTCGTGATGTGCCGTACGTTTTCGAAGGTCTATGGCCTGGCTGCGCTGCGCATCGGCTGGATGTACGGCCCGGCCGGCATTCTTGACGCGCTGAACCGCGTGCGTGGCCCGTTTAACATGAATGCGCCGGCGATTGCGGCCGGTGCCGCTGCCATCCGCGACCAGGCATTCGTCGGCGACGCGATCGAGCATAACATGCTCTGGCTCGACAAGCTCACCCATGCATTCGAGACAATCGGGCTCAAGGTCACGCCGTCGGTCACCAATTTCGTGCTGATCCACTTCCCGGATGTCGACGGCAAGCGCGCGCCGGACGCCGACGAATTCCTCACCAGCCGCGGTTACATCCTGCGCATGGTGAAGGGTTACGGCCTGCCGAATGCGTTGCGCATGACGGTCGGCTCGGAAGAAGCCAACCGAGGCGTTATCGAAGCTCTCGGCGAATTTATGGGACGCAAGGGATGACAGACGGACATTTCGAGCGGATCGCGCTGATCGGCATCGGCCTGATCGGCTCGTCGATTGCCCGCGACGTCAAGCTGCTCGGGCTTGCAAAACATGTGGTGGTCTCGACGCGCAGCGCCGAAACGCTCAAGCGTGCCGAAGAGCTCGAACTTGGCAGCGAATACACCGTTTCGGCGACCGATGCGGTGAAGGATGCCGATCTCGTCATCGTTTCCGTTCCGGTCGGCGCGTCCGAAGCCGTTGCCGAGCAGATCGCCGGCAGCCTGAAGCCGGGCGCGATCGTTACCGATGTCGGCTCGACCAAGGCATCGGTGATCGCCCAGATGGCGCCGCATATGCCGGACAATGTTCACTTCATTCCGGGCCATCCGTTGGCAGGTACGGAAAAATCCGGACCGGATGCCGGTTTCGCCGGGCTGTTTCGCGACCGCTGGTGCATCTTCACGCCGTTACCGGATACCGATCCTGTGGCGCTGGACAAGCTGAAAGCGTTCTGGACGGCGCTCGGTTCCCGTGTCGACGACATGGATCCGCAGCATCATGACAAGGTGCTGGCGATCGTTTCCCATCTGCCGCATATCATCGCCTATAATATTGTCGGCACGGCGGACGATCTGAGCACGGTGACGGAATCGGAAGTCATCAAATATTCGGCCTCCGGCTTCCGTGACTTCACCCGCCTTGCCGCTTCCGATCCGACCATGTGGCGCGATATCTGCCTGCATAACAAGGATGCGATCCTCGAAATGCTGTCGCGCTTCTCCGAGGATCTTGCCTATCTGCAGCGTGCGATCCGCTGGGGCGAGGGCGACAAGCTGTTCGAACTGTTCACCCGCACAAGGGCGATCCGCCGCTCGATCGTTCAGGCAGGCCAGGACGTGGACGCGCCGGATTTCGGTCGCCACTCGCTGGATACCAAGAAATAAGTTCTGACCAAGGCTCTTTCTTGCGCAATTGGGGACCCGAGGCCGTCGTTGCGACCGCTTAGATCGGCGGGATCTCGCCGATCGGGATCAGGCCGCCGGCAAACACCTTGCCGCGGCGAATGGCGATATCGATCGAGGCCTTAGATCCACCGCCGAGCGCCTGAAGCATGTTGGCCGCCGTGCCGATGCTGGATTGGAGGCCCGGGAAGGCGCTGCTCAGGCTTTTCTTCCAGGCGTCGATGTCCTCGATCCTGAGCTTCAGCTTGCCCGACATGCGGCCCTGGTCGTCGAAGGAGAAGGGACCCGACAGCGTCAGGACCTGTCCCTGGCCAAGGTCGGCCTTGAACTCGCGGAGCCTGCCTTCGGAGCCTTGCAAGGCAAGGCCGTTGCGATCACTGCCATCCAGCACGCCGGCGCGGTTTTCAAACGTCACATTGATGCTGGCGGTCGTTGCCGGAAGAAGCTGCGGCAGGCCCTTGGCGGTTGTCGTGGTGTTCTGCAGCGCGATCGATGCATTGAGATCGTCGCCGTCCTGCCGCAGCCGGATCTCGGCCTTGTCCGCGGCGATATCGAAGGTCTGGCCGGTCGCCGAAGAGATGATGGTGGTTTTCGGCTGTTCCAGAACCATCGAGGCGCGCTCGACGCCCTTGAGCTTGGTGATCAGGTTGGATTTCAGGTAGAGCCAGCTTGTGGCGACCGTCAGGCCGTGGCTGGTACGAACCTCTGACGGAGAATCCAGCTCCCAGAGAATGTGTTTCGGATTGTAGATCCGCGATGCCGAGCGCAGGGCGCCGAAGCTTGCGGAAATGCCGTTGACGTTGTCATCGACGTCGACCTCGGAGCAGAACAGCCCGATACGGAGGGGATAGCCGCGATATTCCGCGTTGTCGCAGGAGGCCGAGATGCCCGCATCCGACTGGCTGCCGAGGAGAAGCAGCGTCTTTTCCCGCAACAGCGAGGCGGCATAAAACCAGCCCGCCGTATAAAGCCCGACGATGACCACGAGGGTGCTCGCAAGCCACCATAATGTCCTGGCTGTGCCGGTTCGGCTTGACGCTGCCATCATGTTCTCCCATTGGTGCCGTTCGAGACAAGGCGACTACATGGCGTGCGATATGGACGAATTTTGGGTCTTTGGCTACGGATCACTGATGTGGAACCCGGGTTTCCCCTATGTGGAGCGGCAGCCGGCCCGTATCCATGGTTTCCGCCGTTCTCTGTGCGTCTGGTCCACCGCACATCGCGGCACCGAGGCTGAACCCGGTCTGGTGATGGGACTTGATCGCGGCGGATCATGCCGCGGCATGGCCTTCAGGGTGGCCGATCAGGACCGCGACGACGCGCTTGATTACCTGCGCAAGAGAGAGTTGATCACCAGCGTCTATCAGGAGCGGGTGCTGCCGATCGGATTGCCGGCAGGCCGGCGGGCGCAGGCGATAACCTATATCGTCGATCGCCATCATGCCCAATATGCCGGCAGCCTGCAGGTCGGCGAGGCTGCCACGATCGTGCTGCGTTCGCACGGCCAGTCGGGACCGAACGACGCCTATGTCCTCAATACCGTCGCCCAGCTCGGCAGGATGGGCATCCGCGATCTGTGGCTCGAGGCCGTCGGAGCGGCCGTCAGCGCCGCCGAGGGCCGTCAGGCGACAGGCTGAGCGCGCAGTTCGGCCAGGCGCTTCACCGCAGTCGGCGGGAGGGGCAGGTGCGGATTGGCTTCCACTGTCTCGATCAGCAGCTGGTCGCTGGCATTTTCGAGTGTCTCGATCAGATGGGCGTAGAAGGCATCGGGCGCCATGCCCGGCTGGATTGCCGGCAGGATGCGGACCTTGAAATGGCCGGGATATTTGACGAGCTTGCGGCGGCCCCAGAAAAGACCCCAATGGGCGACGACCGGCACGACGGGAACTTTCGCGTCGCGGTAGATGCGGGCGATGCCGTAGCGATATTCGGGATCTGCCCCCGGCGCACGGCGGGTGCCCTCCGGGTAGATGATCAGCTGGCGGCCATTCGCCATCTCCTCGCGGGTGCGTTTCATCACCTCGACCATGACCTTGCCGCGGGCGCCGCGATTGACGGGGATCATTTTCTGCTTGGCGGCATACCAGCCGAATAGCGGGATCCACATCAGCTCGCGCTTGAGGATATAGACCGGATCGCGCTGGTAGGGCAGCAGCGCAAACGTATCCCAGGCCGACTGATGCTTGGGGGCGAAGATGCAGCCGCCTTCGGGAACGTTTTCAAGGCCCTCGATCTCGAAGGTCGCGCCGACGATCCTCGCCATCAGCCAGCTGCCGGATGCCGCCCAGGCTTTCGGGATCGCATAGGCAATCTTGCGTGGCGCCAGAAAGTAGAACGGCGAGAACACGATCATGCGGAGGATGGTGTTGGTGTAGAAAGCGGTGTTGAACAGCACCGAGCGCAGCAGAAGCATAATGGGCGTCCTCTTGAACAGGCGTTGCCTACACGAGATCGCGGTCGGAAAAAAGAGCCCAGGCAGACGGGCTGAACGGGCGGCTCAGGAGGCCGGCTCCGGCTGAGCCTTCCGATCGTCTTCCTCGGTGCGCAACCCGCTCCAGCGCGCAATGCCGATCCAGTCGCGGAAGGAGGACAACACCACCTTCACATATTCGGCGAGCATGGTGCGCAGGGTATCGGGTTCGGTAAACCAGGCGCGGCGGGTCAGATCGGCGGTGATCACCGGATAAGGAATGAATTCGGTTACCGGATCGGCCCGGCGCAGTTCATGCAGGCTGCGCAGCATATGGTAGTTGTTGGTGACGACGAGGACCGACTTATAATCGTGGTCGTGGATCCAGCGGGTGATCTCGTTGGCATTGCCGATCGTGTCGATGGCATCGTAGCCGATATCGACGCAACATTTGAACAGGTCGACAGACGCCTGGGTCGCCTTGCGGATCTGGGTCGGCGTGGTCGAGGGATGCGCGCCGGAAATCAACAGACGCTTGCCGGCTCCGTCATGCAAAAGCCCGAGCGCCTGCTCGATCCTCAGATAACCGCCGGTCAAAACCACGATCGCATCCGCCTTGACGCCATCTGGGGCGCGCAGCGACGAAACCGAATCGGCAAACCAGAGGAAACCGCCGCCAAGAATGGCGATGCCGACAAAGAGCAGCAGAATAAGGCGCCTCGCGAATCGCCGCAGGACGCTATGGCGCGATAGTAGCCCAATGCCCTGCCGACCCTCGGGGCGGTCTTCGGGCGTCCAGCGATTGCTCTTGCCGAATCTCATGGTCCGTCATTAGTCGCAGATTGAGGCAATGCATAGTCCCGTACACATATCGGGAATATGACTGGTTGTCATGGTGGTGGCAGGCCGTCGGAGCGGGATGGATCGGAGCGCACCAGGTCGATCTCGTCGATCGTGCGCATGACCGTGAAACGGGCCGTCATGGTGGTCAGAAGAGCGATGACCAGCATGGTCGCGAGAATGCCAAGATAGCCGCTCCAGTCGATCGTGAACGAGCCGAACAGAGCCATGGCCTGTTCGCTTTCCGGGGTTGCCCGCGAACTCGACTGCCAGACATTGGCGGTGGCAAAGAGGAGGGCCGCCAAGGCGCCGCCGATGGCCGATCCCTTGAGACTGATCTTCAGGAAATGTTTCTGGAATTCCTTGGCGACGAAAGTTCGCTCGGCGCCGACGAAATGCAGGACCTCGACGATGTGACGATTGCCCGACAGGGCGCCGCGGGTGGCGAAGATGACGGTCAGGACCATGGCGGTGAAGACCAGGATCAGAACCCCGGTGCCGATCCATACGGTGGTCCGTGCCATCGACACCAGACGGTCGACCCAGGTGCGGTGGTCGTCCAGAAAGGCCTGCGGCACTTCGGTCTTCAACAGGTCGCGCATGCCGGCAAAATCAGGCGGATTGCTCTCGTCGATCGTGACGATGACGAGGCGGGGTACGGGCAGATCGTCGAGCTTCAGGTCCGAGCCGAGCCAGGGTTCGAGCAGTCTTGCGGTTGCATCGTCATCCATGATCGTGCCGGTCTTGGTGCCGACGAATGTCAAGGCCAGGTCGCGCGCCTTTGCCAGCGCGGCATTCATGTCCAGCCCGTCGGATGGCTTGATCTGGATGGTGATCTCGCGGGATATCTGGCTTTGCCAGCCGGCGGCGGTGGCACGCACCATGCTGACGGCGCCAAGCGTCAGGCAGGCAAGGAAAGCCATGATGGCGATGACCACCATCAGCGCATTGCCCTGGATGTTCGAGGGCGGCAGGATCGCGCCTGTCGGGCGAACGCGCATCGGCGCGCGACGCTGCGCTGCATCGCGGCGGCCTGCCTTTTCCGTCTCTTCACCTGGAAGCGCTGGCTTCGTCGCGCGGCCCTGTTCATTCATAGATGTCGAGCCGCCCTTCGGTAAGGATCATCCGCCGTGCATCGACCTGATCCATCAGCGCCAGATCGTGGGTGGCGATGACGACGGCCGTGCCGAGGCGATTGAGTTCGAGGAACAGGCTCAACAGCCGGCGCGCCATCGGCGGGTCGACATTGCCGGTCGGTTCGTCGGCCAGCAGGATTTCGGGCCGGTCCATCAGGGCGCGGGCGATCGCGGCGCGCTGCTTCTCGCCGCCGGACAGCACCGCCGGCAGCACGTTGATGCGCTCTCCAAGGCCGACCCATTTCAACAGGTCGATCACATCATTGCGATAGGAGGCCTCGTCCTTGCCCCGGACCCGCAGCGGCAGTGCGACATTCTCGTAGGTGGTCAGATGGTCGAGCAGGCGAAAATCCTGGAAGACGATGCCAACGCGCCGGCGCAGCATGGGAAATTCGCCGCGCGGGATCTGCGACAGATCGCGTTCGAACATGCGGATGATGCCGCGGGTCGGATTGAGCGACATGAACAGCAGGCGCAGCAAGGTCGTCTTGCCGGCGCCGGATGGCCCGGTGAGGAACTGGAAGGAACGTTTCGGAATATCGAACGTCATGTCCCGGAGGATTTCCGGACCCATGCCATAACGCAGACCGACATTTTCGAAATGGATCACCGGAGATCTTATCCTGGCTTCTTGTTATCTACCGAACGGCTATCTCTTAACGTCGCGAGTAAACGAAGGGTAAATCAAGCAGTCAAAAGCGCGATTTTCAGGTCGGATTTGCAAAGCGTTAACCATATCAGTTTACGACTTGGCGGAATTTGTTTCAATGCCCGACCTCTCGATGCGGATCAAGGCGATCTTGAGGGTGCAGGCGGAGAGGGCCACCCATGAGCACCTTCCACGACCGCCGGCAAGCTCGCGCCAATGCCGCTGTCGACATTCTCCCGCCGGAAGAGGTCAAGGGAAAAGTCATCCATTTCAGGCGTCCGACCGAGGTCGTCGATGCACATTTCGTCCCCGTGCGAGATCGCTCGACTGAACGATCGACGGTCCACGCCTTCCGCCAGGGCCGGCCCGTCGCTGCCGCCGTGCCGGCCGTTCGCAAGACGCTCTTCGGCGTAATCACCGAGAGAGCCGAGACAAGGCTCTTGCGGTTGCCGCACGAAGCCTTCATGGCGACGGTCGCCGTTGCCGTCGTTGCGGTGTTCATGATCTTCGGCGGATTTTCGCTGATCCCGCGCGGCAAACCGGCCGTGCCCGCCGCGCCGATCGACATCACCCATGTGACGATGACGCCGCAGGATGCCAATGGCATGCGCGTGCTGCTGATCAACGGCATCGTCGAGAACCGCACCGGAAATCGGCTGTCCATGCCGGCGATCCGCGCCGAGTTCATGTCCGGCGATACGGTGGTCGCAAGCACGCTGATTTCGACCTCCGCCTCGCAGATCGGCGGCGGGGAAAGCTACGGATTTTCGGCCCGCGTACCCCATCCCGGTGGAAAACTGCCGGATTTGCGCCTGTCATTGGTCCAGCGCGGCGTCTAGCTGCTTTCGTACATAACGCCTGGTGTGCTATCGCCCTCTTCTTTGACAGACACGCAGGAGAGCCTCATGCCCGTCGTGCGCGGCAAACAGATCGACCCGTTATTCACTGCCGAACAGATCGCCGAACGCAACCGAACCATCGCAGCCGAAATCGCGACCGGCCCGGTGAAGGACCTGCTGGTGATCGCGATCCTGAAGGGCTCCTTCATCTTTGCGGCCGATCTGCTGCGGGCGCTGCATGACACGGGCCTTGCTCCGGAAGTCGAGTTCATCACCTTGTCGAGCTACGGCACCGGCACGGTGTCGCAGGGTGTGCGCATCGTCAAGGACATCGACAGCGACGTGCATGGCCGCGACGTACTCTTGATCGACGATATCCTCGAATCCGGCCGGACGCTGAAATTCGCCAAGGAACTGCTCTACGAACGTGGCGCCCGCAATGTTACGATCGCCGTGCTGCTCGACAAAAGCGTCAAGCGCAAGGAAGAGCTGGAGGCCGATTATGTCGGTTTCGAATGCCCCGATTATTTCGTCGTCGGATACGGCATGGACGCCGCCTACGCCTTTCGCGAGCTGCCGTTCGTCGGCGTCGTCAAGGGCGACGCATGACGGGTCGGTTCTGCGAGGTGAAGCAGGAAATCGCATCGTGATGGTCGCAGGGCGTTAACCATCCGAGACCGCGAGGGGGGCGGCGTTTACTCCTCGAAAAGGAAAGTCTGGTCATTTGCTCCCGAAATGAAACACAGGGAGCGATGATCGCTATGGCCAGAATCCTGATTACCGAAGACGAGGAATCTCTTCGCCGCTTCGTTGCACGGGCACTGCGCCTCGACGGCCACGAGACCTTTGAAGCCGGTGACGGTGCCGAAGGGCTGGAAAGGCTCGACGAAGGATCGTACGACCTGCTTCTCTCCGATATCCGCATGCCGGTCATGGACGGGATAGAACTCGCCCACCAGGCATCCGCCCGTTTTCCTCAGATGAAGATCCTGCTGATGACCGGTTATGCCGAACAGCGCGAACGCGCCGACGATCTGGCCTCCAAGATCGTCGATGTCGTGCCGAAGCCGTTCGCGCTTCCGGATATCCGCAAGGCGGTTGCCATGGCGCTTGCGGGTGTCGCCAGCCGGGCTGCTTGAGGGTTGTTGTCGGTGGGGTGGTTGATTGCCGTTGTCAGCGAGGTCGCTGACCCCCCACCAACAAAATGTGGCACTTAGCCTTCGGTTAAGACGCTGATTTTGTAACCTCTTCCACAAAGGGAGAGGCGGAACGCCGAACTTGCGTCCCCGGCATCTCTCCCCTTGTGGGAGAGAAAGCGATTTGAACATTTTAGCCAAAGGCTAAGTGTTAGAAAACGCAAGTGAGGGGATCAACCGCCCCCACCAATCACCTGATTTCCAGCAACCGCTCCAGATACTGCCGCTCGGCATCACCCGACAGCGCGCCGCCGAGTTTATTGCGGATGGCGTCGAGGATTTCTCTGGCACGCTGGACGTCAATCTCGTCCGGCACTTTCACCTGATCGCCGAAATCCGGGCCTGAGGTGGAGCGCGGCCGTCCGAGCGGATCGCGTCCGTTCTGGCCGCCCTGATTGGCCATGCCTTCGCCCTCGCCATTCTGCTGACCCTGCTGGCCCTGACCCTGTTGCCCCTGCATGGCCTGCATCATCTGCTGCATCATGTTCTGGGCACCCTGCCGCAATGCATTGAGCGCGTTGCCCTGGCCCTGCACAGCCTGTTCGCCCTGGCCTTCGCCCAGCGCCTGGCCGGCGCCACCCATCTCGCGCTGGGCCTGACCGAAACCTTCGCCGGGCTGCATGCCGAGATCCTTGAGGCCTTTCTGCAGTTCGCCGAGCTTCTTGCCGAGACCTTCCTGCTGGGCACGAAGGTTTTTCAGCGCCTCGCGCAGCTGTTCGGCGGTCATCTGATCGGTGTTCTGCTGCCGTCCGCCCTGGCCCTGCTGACCCTGTTGCCCTTGCTGCTCGCCGGGCTTTTGCCCTTGTTGGCCCTGCTGGCCTTGCTGCGACTGCTGCTGGTCACCCTGGCCCTGATCGTCGGGATCGCCACGCTGCATGCGGTCGCGCAAAGCCTGGTCCAGCTTGAAGGTCTGGTCCATCAGCCGCTGCTGCTCCTGCATGATCTCGCCGAGCTTGTCGATCTGCTGGCGCATCTGGCTGTTCTGCTGCTGCTGTTGGCCCTGCTGGCCGCGCTGTGGCCGGCCGGCCTGCAGGTTGTTCATCATCCGCTGCAATTCGTTCAGCATCTGCTGTGCGGCATCGCGATTGCCGGAACGGGCCAGGTTTTCGATCTGGTCCATCATGTTCTGCAGGTCGCGCTGGCGGATGACATTCTGCGCCTGCATGTTCTGCTGGCCGCGCGGTGCGTTCTGCATGCGCTGGGCCAGTTCTTTCATGTATTCCTGCATCGCATCGCGCATTTCCTGCATCAGGCGCGCAACTTCCTGGTCATTCGCGCCGTTCTGCAGCGCTTCCGAGAGGTTGCGCTGGGCATCGCGCAGGCGGCGTTCGGCCAGCGACAGATCGCCATCCTCGATGCCAAGGGCGATTTCCCAGAGATAATCGGCAGTCTGCTTCAGCTGTTCGTCGCCTTTGGCGAGTTTCATCCGCTCCAGCGCCGAGCGGATCAGCAGGAAGTGGCTGAGGTTCGGAATGGTCTCGTCGGCGCGGATGGCCAGCGCCTCGTTGAACGCAATGGCCTTGGGCATCTGGCGGGTGTCGAGCGCAAAAATCTGGCGTTGTTCGGCAACGGCTGCTGCCAGCGGTTCTGAGAATCCGCGTCCGGGCAGGATCATCTCGTGGGCTGGGCTGCGGCCGGTCTGGCCGGCGCCGTCGGTTGCCACAAGCGTGATGCGGACACGCTTGCCGGCCAGCGGATGTTCGATCAGGCTGCGGCTGGTCAGGCCCTTGACCTCCTGGCCTCTGTTCTGGCGCGGAAGATCCAGCCGGTATTCCGGCAGCGGATAAAGTGGTGTCGCTGCGGGATCCTGTGGGCCGGCAGGCTCGATCAGGGCATGGGCTTCGCGGATGCCGTAATCGTCCTTGGCCTTGAAGCCAATTTCCAGCGCGCCGTTGACTGAGCGCTTCGGCTGGCCCTCGAAGGCAATCTCGGGGGCGCGGTCGGGAATGACGTTGAAGGTCCAGCTCTGGCCGTTGACGGAGAGTGCGCCGCTCTCGCCGATCGCCATCGCATAGGTGCGCGGCGGTACTGACTGGCCGCCACCCTGTGCCGTCTGGATGACGGGCGGGCTTGCCGGAGGCTGGGACGCAGAAGGCTGGCCGGCAGGAGCCTGACCTGACACAGATTGGGATGCGGCTTCGGTCGCCTTTTTCGCCGCCGCCTTGGCCTCTTCGGTCTCGAGCCTTGCCGCCTTGCCGGCGGCTGCGGTCGTATAAACGACGGCTTCTTCGCCCTCACCGCCGGTGACGCGCACGGTCAGCGCCGAATTCTGCGGGATCGAGACGGGGCCGGTACTGGCCTGCGCCTGCTGGCCGGTCAGGAAGACCGGAGCCCGGCCGGTATAGGAGGGCGGTGTCAGCCAGGCGTCGATCCTGAGATCGGGATTGATGCTGGCTGCTGGTCTTGCCGGTTCAAAGGCATCACCAAGCGTGCCGCCGCCATTGGAGAAGGAATAGGCGAGCGCCACGGTGAACAGCAGCGCCGGGATCGCGCGCAGCGCATAACGGTCATGACGGGCGATATCGGGCTGCGGCAGGCCGGTGTCGAGGGCGGCGATCCGCTCGGCCATGCGGATCTGGTGTTCCTTCCACAGCGCGCGCGAGAACGGGGTCTCGAAGGCCGGTTCGTCTTCCTGCACGCCGACCGGCTGGTGCGGAAGATTGTTGCGATCTTCGAGCAGCCGGTCGCCTTCACCGGCGCTCGGCCAGCGCAGGCGGGCGAGCGGATAAAGGGTGAAAACGAGGCCAAGGGCGAAAGCCGCAAGCAGGATCCAGCGCAGCCAATCCGGCGAAAGGCGGAAAATGCCGAACCAGGAGGCGGCGAAGAACAGGGCAATGATGCCGACAGGCGCAAGTGCGATCGGCAGAAGACGTTCGAAGAACAGGACGGTCCGCGCGAAGGAACGCTTCAGGGCCACACGGCGGGCAAGCGCCGGATGCGTTTCGAAAGCACCTTTGCGGGTTAAGCTCATGCGGTCCGTCTCCACTTGTGGCGGCGCAAATCAAGCTCATAGAATAGCGATGTTTGTGGCGAAGACGAGGGCAGGCGGCTGCCCGCCCCCAATTTTTAGGCATATTCCCGCAAAAGTGAAGGTCGCTCTATGCGGGAAACGCAGGGTTAACCCAGCCAGGCCGGCACGGAATCCAGCCCGATAAGCTCGTCATAGCTGCCGCGCGGGCGGATGACGTGGAATTCCGATCCCTTGACCAGAACCTCCGGGACCAGAAGGCGGGAATTATAGGTTCCTGCCTGAACCGCACCATAGGCGCCGGCCGATGCAACCGCGATCAGGTCACCGGGCTTCGGTGCCGCCATCTCGCGGTCGAGCGCCAGATAGTCGCCGGTCTCGCAGACCGGGCCGACGACGTCGCCCTTGATGCGTGGTGCATCGGCGGCGGGCGCGATGACCGGGCGGATTGCGTGATAGGCTTCATAAAGCGTCGGGCGGATCAGGTCGTTCATCGCGCCGTCGACGATGACGAAGGTCTTTTCGCCGGCATCCTTCACGTAGATGACTTCGGTCACCAGAATGCCGGCATTGCCGACGATGAGGCGGCCCGGCTCGGTGACGATCTTGCAATTGAGCGACCGCAGCTGGCGCTTGACCGTCTCGGCATATGCGTCGGGCAGCGGCGGCGGGGTGTTGTCGTCCTTGTAAGGGATGCCGAGGCCGCCGCCGATATCGACATGGTCGATGCGGTGACCGTCACCGCGCAGCGTGTCGACCAGTTCGCGCAGCAGGCGGAAAGCGTGTTCGAACGGTTCCAGTTCGGTGATCTGGCTGCCGATATGCATGTCGATGCCGGTGACGTCGATGCCGGGCATGGTGGCCGCATGGGCGTAGACATCGCGGGCGCGCTCATAGGCGATGCCGAACTTGTTTTCCTTCTTGCCGGTCGAGATCTTGGCATGGGTGCCGGCATCGACATCCGGGTTGATGCGGAAGGAGACGTGTGCCTTCTTGCCGGCCTTGACGGCACGCAGGTTCAGGACTTCCAGTTCCGGCTCGGATTCGACGTTGAAGCAATAGATGCCGGCGGAAAGCGCCAGATCCATTTCGGTAACCGTCTTGCCGACGCCGGAGAACATGATGCGGCTTGCCGGAATGCCGGCGGCAATCGCGCGGCGCAGTTCGCCGCCAGACACGACATCGACGCCGGCGCCAAGCCGACCGAGCGTCTTCAGCACGGCCTGGTTGGAATTGGCCTTCATCGCGTAACAGACCATCGCGTCGACATCGGAAAACGCCGCGGCAAACACCTTGTAATGGCGCTCCAGCGTCGCCGTCGAATAGACGTAGAAGGGGGTGCCGACCGCCTTGGCGATGTCCGGAATGGCGACGTTTTCGGCGTGCAGCACGCCGTCTATATACTGGAAATGGTTCACGTCAGGTCTCGGAAATTACAGGAGCTTGTCGAGGATGAAAGGACGATCCGCAACGGCGTCCTTTTTGCCTTCGTCCTTGGCGCTCTTGCGCATGTTCTGCTGCTCGACCGGCGTGCTCGGGCGGTCGAGGTCGCCCTTGCGGCCGCAACCGACGACAACAACGCCGGCAAGGCTCAGCGCAAGGGTGATGCGGGCAAATTTGACCAGCGACTTCGACATTATTCTCTCTTCTCCGGCACGGATGCTTAAAGGCGGCGGAACTTTCATAGCGAAGTTCCGCGCGCTTGTGCAGTGATTATTGCTGCATCTGGTCGCGTAGCCAGATGTGGTGGCTCAGTTCCTATTGCGCCAGTAGGCGATCTGCTTCCTGACCTCGGACGGTGCGGTTCCGCCAAAACTCTGGCGGCTGGCGACGGAGGCGTCGACGGTCAGAACGTCGAAGACATTTTGCGTGATCGCCGGGTTGATTGCCTGCAGTTCTTCCAGCGACAGTTCGGAAAGGTCGCAGCCCTTCTTCTCGGCCAGTGCCACGGCATGGCCGGTGGCGTGATGGGCGTCGCGGAAGGGCAGGCCGGCTTCCCGCACCAGCCAGTCGGCCAGGTCGGTCGCCGTCGAATAACCGGAACCGGCGGCGGCGCGCATGCGGTCTGCGCGGATGGTCATGTCACGCATCATGCCGGTCATGGCGGCAATTGCCAATTCGAGGTTCTCGGCGCAGTCGAAGACCTGTTCCTTGTCTTCCTGCATGTCCTTGGAATAGGCGAGCGGCAGGCCCTTCATGATGGTGAGCAGCGCCACCAGCGAGCCGTTGATGCGGCCGGTCTTGGCGCGCACCAATTCGGCGGCATCCGGGTTCTTCTTCTGCGGCATGATCGAGGAGCCGGTCGAAAAGGCGTCCGACAGGCGAACGAAACCGAATTGCGGTGTTGACCACAGCACGATTTCTTCGGCAAGGCGCGACAGGTGCATGGCGCAGATCGCCGCGACCGAGAGGAATTCCAGCGCGAAATCGCGATCGGAGACGGTATCGATCGAGTTGCGGGTCGGTTCGCGGAAACCGAGGGCCTTGGCCGTCATGTGGCGGTCGATCGGGAAACCGGTGCCGGCAAGGGCTGCAGCACCGATGGGGCTTTCGTCGAGATGGTCGATCGCGTGGCGCACGCGGGCGCGGTCACGGCCGAACATTTCGACATAGGCCATGCAATGATGGCCGAAGGTGACCGGCTGGGCGGTCTGGAGATGGGTGAAACCGGGCATGACCGTTTCTGCATGTTCCTCGGCGCGGTCGAGGAAGGCTGCGATCAGGCCGGTCAGCATGGCTTCCGTCTTGATGAGCTCTTCCTTGACCCACAGGCGGAAATCGAGCGCCACCTGGTCGTTGCGCGAGCGGGCGGTGTGCAGGCGTCCGGCGGCAGGACCGATCAGGGTCGCCAGCCGTGCCTCGATATTCATGTGAATGTCTTCGAGCTTGCGGGAGAACTGGAACTCACCGCTTTCGATCTCTGACAGGATCGTGTTCAGACCTTCGACGATCTTGTCTTTATCTTCCCGCGAAATGATGGCTTTTTCCGCCAGCATGGTTGCATGGGCGATCGAACCGCGAATGTCCTGGGCGAAGAGCTTCTTGTCGAAACCGATCGAGGCATTTATCTCCTCCATGATCGCATCCGGCCCGGAAGCGAAACGTCCGCCCCACATCTGGTTGGAAGATGTCGCGTCCTTCGTATCGGCCATGAGCTAGCTAAGTCCTGGAGTAAGTGATGACGCCCAAAAGACCGCTTGGCCTTCCGTCCGCCCGATTGATCATGATTGCCGCCGTTGCAGGCATCCTTGCCGGCGCCGTGGCGGTATACGTGACGAGCATGGGGTCTGGCAATGGTTTGGGTGAGGGCTCGGGCAGCCTTCTGACATCCTCGTCCGGGCAATGCGACGGCGCTGTGGAACTGGCAAAGTCGGTTGCCGGGTTTTCCAGAGGCGAGGTGGCTGCCATGGTCGAAGGGCAACCTCCAAGGCCGATCGATCTGACCTTCAAGGGACCGGACGGCCGGGACATGACGACCGCCGATCTTGCCGGCAAGACCGTGCTTCTCAACCTGTGGGCCACCTGGTGTGTACCCTGTCGCGAAGAGATGCCGGCACTCAACGCCTTGCAGGCAACGATGGGCGGCAAAGACTTCGAAGTGGTTGCGGTCAACATCGATACCGGCAGCGACGAGAAGCCGAAAAACTTCTTTGAGGATTACAAGCTCGACAAACTCGGCTTTTATCGCGACAGTTCGATGGGGGTCTTCAATGCGGTGAAGAAGCAAGGGCTCGCCTTCGGTCTGCCGGCAACGCTGATCCTCGACAGGCAAGGGTGCCTGATCTCCTCGATGAATGGCCCGGCCGCCTGGGACAGTTCCGACGCAAAGGCGCTGATCAAGGCGGCAATCGGGTCCTGAACCGGTCATCCGGCCATTTGAGGCGCCAAACTGCGCGCGGCGGTTGAGCCTGCGCCGTATTGGCGGAATGGGGCTGCCACGCAGGGTTTTGGTCAGCCTGGCGCAAGCCCTGGTGGGTTTTTTCGAGCCGAAATTACTCCCGCCAGAAGCCGATTTATGAACCAACCGCTCCCTTTGCAGCCTGACGACCAGGCGGCATTCCTATCTGCCATTGCCCAGACCAGCACCCTGATGGGGGCCGGCCGTTATCGGGAAGCGATCGATCTTCTGCTGACAGTGCCCGATCAGGTGCGGCGTCATCCGGCCGCCTGCAACACGCTTGCATTCCTGATGCTGCGCAACGACCGGCCAAAAGATGCGGTGAAGTGGTTCGAGGTGTCATTGTCGAGCAATCCGGGCGATCCGCAGGTGATCAAGGGGCTGGGCCAGGCCTGTCATGCCAATGGCGAGTTTTCCCGGGCGCTTTCCTGCTACGATATGCTGCTTGCCTCGGGACAGGCAGACGAGGTCGATATCCGCTACAAGCGGGCCCTGCTTTTCATCGACATGCGGAAGCCTGATGTCGCGCTGGAGATCATCGACACGGTGATCGCGCTCGATCCTGCGCACGCTCTTGCTCATGCCAAACGTAGCGAGATCCTGCAGGGGCGCGGCGATCTGCAGGGCGCGATCCTTGCGGCGCATGGCAGCTGCGAGGCCAGGCCGGGCGATGCTGCGGGCTGGATCCGGCTTGGAACCCTGTTGCAGCAGGGAAACCAGAACGGCCAGGCGATCATTGCCTATGATCGCGGTCTGGCGATCGCGCCGAAAGATTTCCACGGGCTCTACAACAAGGCTCTGGCGTTGCGGGCGCTCGAGAGGCCGGGCGACGCACTCTATTTCGCGCAGAAGGCCCTGATGACGAATGGCGGCGATCAGGAAGCTCTGCTTCTCTGCGGCAGCCTGGAGCAGATGATCGGCAATATCGATGCGGCCAAGGCCTGTTTCCGCCAGGTGGCGGCGATGGGCGCCGTACGGCATTATCCTGCCATCGCACAACCGGCGAAATTCCGCGCGGTGATGCTGTTTTCGCCGGTCGGCGGCAATACGCCCTATGAGGATCTGATCAAGGACAGCGGCTTCGATGCCGACCTCTTCGTCATCATCCCCGGTTACAGCCATGATGCTGCGCAGGTTGAAAAACAAGCGGATATCGTCGTCAATCTCGTCGCTGAGCCCGACCGGGGGCTCGATACGATCGAGGCTTCCCGCGTGCTCGCCGACCGGTTGTCGCTGCCGGTGATCAATCATCCGGCGCTGATCGGCGGAACCAACCGGGAGGCAATCGCGCTGTTGCTGGCCGATTTGCCGGACGCGGTGATGCCGGTGACGAAGCTTGTGGTGCCGGCAGATCTCATCTCTGCGGTGCGTGGCGGCCAGATACCGGGCCTGCCGATCATCGTCAGGCAGAGCGGTTTTCATGGCGGCGAGATGATGGAACTCGTGTCGGATACGCAGGCTCTTGTCGGCTTTGCCGAAGAGGCCGGTGAGGGTGCGCTCTACCTGACCCATTATGTCGACTACAGCTCAGAGGACGGACATTTCCGCAAATACCGCTTCATCTTCGTCGGTGACGAGATCCTGCCCTATCACCTGGCGATCGGGGATGTGTGGAAGGTGCATCACGCGTCGACCCGGATGAGCGAATTCGAATGGATGCGGCGGGAGGAGGAAGACTTCCTCGATCACCCGGAGCGCTTTTTCGGCGACCGGCAGATGGCGGTGCTGGAGGAAATCCGCCGGCGCGTCGGTCTCGACTATTTCGGCATCGATTGCGGGCTCGATCGCGACGGCAATGTGGTGATTTTCGAAGTCAACGCAACGATGCTGATCCACCTTCATAACGACGGCTTCGAATACAAGGACCCACATGTTCATGTGATCAAGCGGGCCTTCGAGGCGATGCTTCAGGCGCGGGTGGATCAGAGCCGGGCGGCGTCCTGAGCACTTTCTGATCAGCGCGTCGGAACCGGAACCTCGCCGCGATAATCGTAGAAGCCGCGGCCGGATTTGCGGCCGAGCCATCCGGCCTCGACATATTTGACCAGAAGCGGGCAGGGGCGGTATTTGCTGTCGGCCAGGCCATCGTAGAGAACCTGCATGATCGACAGGCAGGTATCCAGCCCGATGAAATCGGCAAGCTGCAGCGGGCCCATCGGATGGTTGGCGCCGAGCCTCATCGCCGTGTCGATCGCATCCACGGAACCGACACCTTCGTAAAGCGTGTAGATCGCCTCGTTGATCATCGGCAAAAGAATACGGTTGACGATAAAGGCCGGAAAATCCTCCGACACGGTGACCGTCTTGTCGAGCGAGGCGACATAGTCCTTGGCGGCCCTGAATGTGGGCTCATCGGTGGCAATCCCGCGCACCAGTTCGACCAGCTTCATCACCGGAACCGGATTCATGAAGTGGATGCCCATGAAGCGCTCCGGGCGGTCGGTGGCCGAGGCGAGCCTGGTGATGGAGAGCGACGAGGTGTTGGTGGCGAGCAGGGCTTCGGGCTTCAGGACCGGACAGACATGGGCATAGATCTTGCGCTTGACGCTTTCGTCTTCGGTAGCGGCCTCGATGACGATGTCCATCGCCGCCAGATCGTTGACGTCGGCAGAGCCGGAGATTTTCGACAGGGCCTCGTTGCGCTCCTCATCGGAGAGCTTGCCGCCCGAGACCAGCCGGGAAAGGGTGCCGTTGATCGTTGCAAGCGCCGCCTGAACCCGGTCGGGGGCAAGATCGTAGATCTGCACCTTGTAGCCCGCGAGAGAGGATACATGCGCAATGCCGCAGCCCATCTGGCCCGCGCCGACGATGCCGATATTCTTCAAGGCCATAATATTTACCCCGCTCCCTGGCGTATCGACCTGAAACCGGAAGCGATTTCCGGAATTCCCGATGCGCAGACTTAAAAATTCTGCAGTGTTCTATCTGCGCCATTTATCATGCGCGGTGCTGCAGCAGGCCCGCGCTTTGCTTGCGCGCGCTCGTTATTTGAAAAAATGCCGGGCCGCGTATGGCGGTCCGGCATTTTTCTATTCGCCTGGCCATGATTTTGCCAGCTTTTTTCGCAGCTGCGAGACGAAGGGCGCTCTCAGAGCGCCTTTTCGAGCTTCGGCAGGATGTCGAACAGATCGCCGACGAGACCATAGTCGGCAACCTGGAAGATCGGTGCTTCCTCATCCTTGTTGATGGCGACGATGACCTTGGAATCCTTCATGCCGGCAAGGTGCTGGATGGCACCGGAAATGCCGACCGCGATATAGAGCTGCGGGGCGACGACCTTGCCGGTCTGGCCTACCTGCCAGTCATTCGGGGCGTAACCGGCATCGACGGCGGCGCGGGATGCACCGACGGCGGCACCCAGCTTGTCGGCGACCGGCAGGATGACTTCCTGGAATTTCTCCGAAGAGCCGAGTGCACGACCACCCGAGATGATGATCTTGGCGGACGTCAGTTCCGGACGTTCCGACGATGCGAGCGCATCCGAGACGAAGCTCGAAACGCCGGGATTGCCCGCAGCCGAGACCGGCTCGACGGCGGCTGAGCCACCTTCGGCGGTTGCCGCAAACGATGCCGTACGCACGGTGATGACCTTCTTAGCGTCACTCGACTGAACGGTCTGGATGGCATTGCCGGCATAGATCGGACGCTTGAACGTGTCGGCCGAGACGACTTCGATGATTTCCGACACCTGGGCAACGTCGAGCAAAGCGGCAACGCGTGGCAGGACATTCTTGGCCGAGGTGGTGGCCGGCGCGATGATGACATCATAGGACGCGCTGAGCGAGACGATCAGGGCGGCGAGCGGCTCGGCAAGGTTGTTGGCAAGGCTCGCATCGTCGGCGACGAGAACCTTGGCGACGCCCGAAAGCTTTGCAGCGGCTTCCGCTGAGGCCTTGGCGCCGGCGCCCGCGACCAGCACATGCACGTCGCCGCCGATCTGGGAGGCTGCGGTCAGTGCCTTGGCGGTCTGGTCGGAGAGGCCGGAAGCGTCGTTTTCTGCCAGAAGAAGAATGGTCATGGGTTTGGTCTCCTAATCTTCCGGTTTCAGATGATGCCAGCGGTCTTCAAGGCGCCTACCAGCTCCTCGACGCTTGCCACCTTGACGCCAGCCTTGCGGCCGCCGGGCTCTTCCGTCTTCAGCACTTTCAGGCGCGGTGCCGTGTCGACGCCGAAATCGACAGGCGACTTCTTGTCGAGCGGCTTCTTCTTCGCCTTCATGATGTTCGGCAGCGAGGCATAACGCGGCTCGTTGAGGCGCAGGTCGGTAGTGACGACGGCCGGAAGCTTGACCTCGATCGTCTGCGAGCCGCCGTCGACTTCGCGGGTCACGGTCGCCTTGTCGCCGGCGATCTCGATCTTCGATGCGAAAGTCGCCTGGGCAGAGCCGAGAAGCGCTGCCAGCATCTGGCCGGTCTGGTTCGAATCGTCATCGATCGCCTGCTTGCCGACGATGATCAGGCCGGGCTGTTCGGCGTCAACGACGCCCTTCAAAATCTTGGCGACGGCGAGCGGCTCGACCAGATCGTCGGTCTCGACGAGGATGGCGCGGTCGGCGCCCATGGCGAGTGCCGTGCGCAGCGTTTCTTCCGCCTTGGCCGGTCCGATCGACACGACCACCACTTCTTCCGCCTTGCCGGCTTCCTTCAGGCGAAGCGCCTCTTCGACGGAGATTTCATCGAACGGGTTCATCGACATCTTGACGTTGGCAAGCTCGACACCCGTACCATCCGGCTTGACCCGGATCTTAACGTTGTAATCGACGACGCGCTTAACAGGCACCAGGATCTTCATGGGGTCCTTCCTTGACTATTTCCGACGGCAAATTGCGACATTTGCCATCTCCTCATGTGTCAGTGGGCGACATGGATACGCATTTTTCACCCGATTACAACGCGGATTTGATGCGGGGGATTGCGCATTTGTCATATCGCTATTCGGCCTGCGGGGGCGCCGGCGGCGGCACTTGCGGGATGCCTGCCCTGTGATGCACTGCCCGCGGGGTGACGATATGCCTGTCGAACAGCGGAACGCCCGGACGCCGCATCACCAGCACGAGCAATGCGCCGGCGATGATGCCGCCGACATGGGCACCCCAGGACACCATGTCGTCGAGGTTCATCGCCAGCATGAGGAACTGCTGGCCGATCCAAAGGACGAGCGGAATGAAGGCGGGAAGCGGCAGCGGGATACGAAACAGGACGAGCACCCAGACCCGCACGCGCGGATGCAGCAGCAGATAGGCCGCTACAACGCCGGAGATCGCACCGGAGGCGCCGATCAGCGGCCCCTCCGACGATTGGGCGACAAGGCCGTGGAGTGCGGCACCGGCTGCAGCGCAGAGGAGGTAGAAGATCAGGAACCGCACATGGCCTAGTGCATCCTCGACATTGTCGCCGAACACCCAAAGGAACAGCATGTTGGGGGCGAGATGCCAGAAATCGATATGCAGGAAAGCGTAGGTGAGGAAGGTCAGGTCTTCCGGCACGAGGATAAGCGATGGATCAAGTACGGCATGGTCGAAGATCAGCGCCGGAATGAAGCCGAGCGCCAGCGACGCCCGTTCCGCATCGTCGGCCGGCGCCAATGTGGTGAACAGCCACATAGCCACGTTGAGAACGATCAGGCCGATCGTGACATATTGCACGCGGATATATTTCAGCTCGTTCGTGTCATGCAGTGGGACGAACACGGCTCTATCCTTACGGTTACTTCCTTCACCTTACATCCGAAGAAGACCCCTCCCAACCCTCCCCACAAGGGGAGGGCTTAACCTAGCCTCGCCGCTTACGCTCAATCGAGGCAAGAAGTTGCCGCAAGTCTTCTACCCTTTGTGGGGGAGATGGCCGGCAGGCCAGAGGGGGTGTTTTCAACGGTGCTTTCCCGGCACCCACAAGATATCCGCCTGCCCCCGGTCATTGGCAAAACGGGCGGCGACGAAGAGGAAATCGGAGAGGCGGTTGATGTATTTGAGTGCCGCAGCGCCGACGGCCTCATTGCGTGACAGTTCGACCATCAGCCGTTCGGCACGTCTGGCAATGGTTCTTGCCATATGCAGATGCGCCGCCGCGGCTGTGCCGCCGGGCAGGACGAAGGATTTCAGCGGGTCGAGTTCCGCGTTCAATGTGTCGATCTCGCGCTCCAGCCGGTCGGCCTGCGCCTCGATGATGCGCAGCGGTTCGTAACTCAGCTCCTCGCCGGTATCCGGCGTGGCGAGGTCCGAGCCGAGATCGAAGAGATCGTTCTGGATACGCACCAGCATGACATCCAGCTCGTCCACGCCTGCCGTATGAAGCCTTGCCATGCCGACAGCAGAATTGGTCTCGTCAACCGTGCCATAGGCCTCAACACGCAAGTCGAATTTTTCCCGGCGCGGGCCGGAGACGAGCCCGGTCGTGCCGTTATCGCCGGTGCGGGTGTAGATCTTGTTGAGCTTGACCAAATCTGTCTCCTCAGGTCGGGCGACCGCCGCCGGTGATCCAGAGCGTCAGCATGATGAGCACGATGGCGATTGCCTGGAGCATCACACGCAACTGCATCAGCTTGTTGGACCGGTTGGCATTGGTGCCCTTCAGCATGTTGAAAAGGCCGCGAATCAGGACGAGCACGACAAGACCCATCACGATCAGCGTGAGAATGGTGAAAAAACTCGACATGTCCTGCCTCCCGTCAGTTGTCAGTCGATACGGCGCATCAGCGTATAGAAGAGCTGCGCCGGAAGCAGCCGCTTCAACAGCGCACCCTGCTTGGCCGGTCTGGTTACCAGATAATGCGGCTTGGGACGAGGCGCGTTCAGGGCATGATCGAGAACATGATAGACGGCATCGGGGCCAAGCTTGTGGTGGCTCACCGGTCCGCGCCCGTCGAGGCGCTTCAGCTGGCGCTCGTATTCGGCCGCATGCGGGGAATTTTTGAGGTCGACATGTTCGTTGATCTTTGAAAGCGCATTGGCAGTGAAGCGGCTGTCGATCGGGCCGGGTTCGATCAGGCTCACGTCGATGCCGCTGCCGGCAAGCTCCATCCTCATCGTCAAGGTCAGGCCTTCGAGCGCGTATTTGGAGGCCGTATAGGCGCCACGATAGCGATAGGGCATCAGGCCGAGGATGGAGGAGCAGTTGACAATGCGGCCCCGGCCTTTGGCGCGCATCATCGGGATGATCTGGCGGGTGAGTTCATGCCAGCCGAACAGGTTGGTCTCGAACTGCTCGCGCAGCACATCGGTCGCAAGATCCTCGACCGCACCCGGCTGGCCGTAGGCGCCGTTGTTGAAGAGAGCATCGATCTGTCCGCCGGTGCGCGCGGCCACGGTTGCGACAAGTGCGTCGATCGTGTCGCGCCGGGTATAATCCATCAGCAGCGCCTCAATGCCGTCGGCTTCCAGCGCTGCGAGATCGTCTGCCTTGCGAACCGTTGCGAAAACCCGCCAGCCATCCCTCCTTAACGCTCTTGCGCAATAAGCGCCGATGCCGGAGGAACAGCCGGTGACGATGATCGTTCTTGCTGCAGTCATTGAGGGCAACTTCCAGGGTGCGCGTCTGTACAATTGGCAGTGTTCCTCCCATATTTCGCCTGAAGTCACAACGGAGTGTCCATTGACGGAGGAGATGCGCAAGCCGCGGTGGCACAGGCTGGCTTTCAAGGTGCTCTGGGATGCCTATTGGCATTTTACCGAGGATGACGGCTGGGCGATGGCGAGCCATGTGGCGTTGTCGGGGCTGCTTGCCCTGTTTCCCTTCCTGATCTTCGGGACCGCACTTGCCGGTTTTCTTGGCGCAGGCGGGTTTTCCGAAACCGCCATCCATCTGATGTTCGACGCATGGCCGGCCGATATCGCCAGCCCGATCGCCTCGGAAATTCAGCGGGTGATCGAGATGCCGCGCGGTGGACTTCTGACCGTCTCGGTTCTGGCCGCCGCCTATTTCGCCTCCAACGGGGTCGAGGCGCTGCGCATCTCGCTCAATCGTGCCTATCGGGTGACGGAAACGCGCGCCTGGTACAAGACGCGGCTTGCCAGCCTTGGGTACGTGATCGTCGCGGTGATCATCTTTGCCGTGATCAGCATCGTGCTTCTGGCCGTGCCGGTGGCGCAGCGCTATGCGGAAACCAAATTCCCCTGGCTGATGAGCGATCTCAATGCGGCAGCGAACTGGGGTCTGGTTGGTACCGGCCTGCTGCTTCTGATCGGGCTTCTGTTTTCCCACAAATGGCTGCCGGCCGGCCGGCGGCGGATCATCGACGTGTTGCCCGGCGTGGTGCTGACCATCGTCATCTGGACCCTGTTCGGTTTCGGCTTTGCCGCCTATCTGTCGACATTTGCCAATTACGCGGCCACCTATGCGGGGCTGGCGTCGATCATGATCGTGCTGGTGTTTCTCTATATGGTCGGCGTGATCTTCATGCTCGGCGCGGAGTTCAACGCGGCGATCCTGAAATACCGGGTCTATTCGGTGGTCAATCAGGTGCAGAAACAGCGGCGCAAGCAGCGGCGCGAGCGCTCAGAGGCCGAGCTGCAGGCCAATGAGGCCGCGAATATCAGAGACGAGAAGTCCCTCGTCACGCAGGGCGGCAATTCCGGTTGAGCCTTCGCTCTTCGACAGCTTGCGTCCATCGGTGCCGAGGATCAGACGGTGGTGGTGATAGACCGGCTCGGGCAGGTCGAGCAGAACCTGCAGCAGCCGGTGGATGGCAGTGCCGGCATAAAGATCGCTGCCGCGCATCACATGCGTCACACCCTGAAGCGCATCGTCGACCGTAACCGACAGATGGTAGCTGGATGGGGCATCGGAGCGCGACAGAACGACATCGCCCCAGACGGCCGGATCGGCTGCGACGGCCCGTGGTGACCCGTCACCGGTCTCCTGCCAGAAAAGCGGCGGCCCGATCAACGAAGCAGCCTTTTCGACATCCAGCCGCCAGGCATGTTTCAGTCCTTGAGCGATCAGCCGCTGCCGCTCGCTCTCGCTGCGTTCCCGGTCGTCGGCCGGATAAAGCGGCGAGCCGTCAGGATCGCGCGGCCAGTTCCCGCCTGCCGCCTCTTCACTGGCGACGCGGGTCTTCACCTCGCCGCGGGTGAGAAAGGCCGGGTAGACGACACCGATGTCCTGCAATTTTCGCAGCGCCTGCCGGTAGAGATCGAAATGCTCCGACTGGCGGCGGACCGGTTGTTCAAAGGTGAGGCCGAGCCAGGCGAGATCGCGATGGATCGCCGCCTCGAATTCAGCCGTGCAGCGGGCAAGGTCTATGTCTTCGATGCGCAGCAGCAGGCGGCCGCCCGTCTCATCAGCCATATCCCGGTTGAGAAACGCCGAGAGCGCGTGGCCGAGATGGAGAAGGCCATTCGGGCTTGGCGCGAAGCGGAATATCGGCTTATCAGGGTGAGGCGCGGGCATAGGGTCTTCTGCCATGCTTTCGGGCGGGCCGCCAATGGGGGAGTGACATCTTGACGATCATAAAGAGCGATGCGGACGTTGCCGAGGGCCTGCAGCACCTGCTGCGTCTCGACCCGCGCCTGGTGGCTATCGCCAAAATTGCCGGTCCGCTGCCGCTCAGGCTCGCCATGCCGGGCTTTGCAGGTCTGGCCTCGATCATCGTCTCCCAGGTGGTGTCGCGCGCCAGCGCCGAGGCGATCTGGCGCCGCATCGAAGCGGTCGGACCGGTGACGGCGGAGCATTATGCGGCGCTCGATCCGCACGTAATCGCCACGTTCGGCCTGTCGCGGGCCAAGGCGGTAACGCTCATGGGGCTGGCGCAGACGGTGACGCGCGGCGAGATCGATCTGGAAGACGTGTGCTTACTCGATGCCGGCGAGGCGATGGGCCGGCTGGTGGCACTGCCGGGGATCGGCCCGTGGACGGCGGAGGTCTATCTGATGTTCTGCGGCGGCCATCCGGATATCTTTCCGGCCGGCGACGTGGCGCTGAGGGCTGCGATTGCAACGGCGTTTCTTCTGGATGCGCGTCCGAGCGTACGGGAGGTTGCCGGGATCGCCGAACAATGGGCGCCGTTCCGGTCGGTCGCCGCCCGGCTTTTCTGGGCGCATTATGCCGCGACCATGCGCCGCGAAACCATCGCGATCGTTTAGGCCCGGCGATTTTCACGCAGCTTTGAAGGCGGTGATTCCCCTGTGCCACCGGGCTTCGCGACGGGTGTTGCGGGGTGAAGCATCCCGCTGCATTTATTGGGCTTCACAATCCTGTAACAACGGACCTAATATAGAAGAGATAGATGCCGAATCGGGTTGGAGCGTCACTTGACGATTGCAGTCTCCCCGCAGGCCTTGCCGGCGCTCGTGTTGAACGCTGACTACCGGCCGTTGAGTTACTATCCCTTGTCGTTGTGGTCCTGGCAGGACGCGATCAAGGCGGTCTTTCTTGACCGTGTGAACATCATCGCCGAATACGATCATTCGGTCTGCTCGCCCAGCTTTTCGATGAAGCTGCCGAGCGTGGTCAGCCTCAAGACCTATGTCCAGCCGACGCGAAATCCCGCCTTTACCCGCTTCAACGTGTTCCTGCGCGACAAGTTCGAGTGCCAGTATTGCGGTGCCGATGACGAATTGACCTTCGATCACGTCATCCCGCGGGCGCATGGCGGCGAGACGACCTGGGAAAATGTCGTGGCCGCGTGTTCGCCCTGCAATCTGAGGAAGGGCAGCAAGCTTCCCAAGCAGGCCCAGATGTTCCCGCACCAGAAACCCTATGCGCCGAGCGTTCAGGACCTGCACAACAATGGCAGGTCGTTTCCGCCGAACTATCTGCACGAAAGCTGGATGGACTATCTCTACTGGGATACCGAATTGCAGCCGTGATCAGGCCTTGAGGCCGTCAATAACGGCGGCAAAGTCTTTCCGCCGTCATACTCGGGCTTGTCCCGAGCATGTGCAAACTGCCGGTTTTATTTGACGTGCACAGATCCTCGGCACAAGGCCGAGGATAATCAAGCGAGTTTTTCAGGCCTTTTTCGCGCCGATAAAGGCGATCGCCGCCAGAAACACGCTGGCAACCACATTCCACCCGGCAAAGGAGAGGCCGAGGACCCGCAGCGATGCGTCTGCGCAGGACGGGCCGTGGACGGTGTTGAGATCGCCCAGCAGATTGCCGGCATTGCTGGTGATGGCGGAGCTGCCGCCGCAGGCCGTCGGGCCGGGCCAGAAACCCCATTCGACGCCGGAATGATAGATGCCCATGCCGGCACCGATCAGCATCATGATGCCGATGATGATCAGCAACAGGCGGATGACCCAGGTCGGCAGGCTCATGGTTGCCGCACCGACGGCGAGGATGCCGATCGGCACGCCGTAATAATACGGATCGCGTTCGAGCAGGCACAGCGCACAGGGAATGTAGCCGCCGATATGCTCGAAGCCGAGGGCGCTGCCGACGGTTGCTGCCATCGCAAGCGTGAGGAAAATCGCATAACCGAGCCCCTTGCGGGTCTGGGGGGTGGTAGCTGCCAGCGCCATGCGCCTCTCCTTGAATTTCGCCGTCGGTCGGGTTGTTCATATCCCGCCGAAGGGGCAGAATTTTGCCGAAGCTGTAGCAGAATTGGCCTTGCTGTAAACGGGCCCGGCCCCGCACGGAGCCTGCTTTGCCCGGCACATTGTCGTGATCGACAGTCGGCCGTCCGACATCCGGCCAGCCTTCATCGACACAGTGTTAGTCCGATGCCGGCCGGATAAAAACCCTTCGCATCGCGCCGCGTCATCGTGTCATGGGCAGTTCCGGCCTCGCAATTTGCGCCATGACATCCCATATACGCGCTATGGGCGAAGTTTGCCCGCCGGCCGTAAATACGGCGCAACTCCCGGAGAGACAATATGACCGACCATACAGGCGCAACCGCGCCACTAAATCCCGTTGTCGTCGCCAAGAAATACCGTATCAGCGTCGAGGATGCGAAGGCGATCATCGCGCAGCACGGCGACGACACAAAGGCGATCCACAAGGCGGCAAGGCGGCTTGCCGCATAAAAATCAACGATATCCGGCGTTGCCGGATGATGTTTCCGGTTGGGGGATTTCCCCCATCCGAAATTTCATGGCGGGCAGCACGGCGCGGCTGTCGTGAGCTCTCATGCGGGATTGATCCTCCGTCAGCGATGGCCAGTCATCGGTGTGCATGGTACAAGCGATAGTCGAGGTATTCTCCTCGTTACCATCGAGGGGTGGAAAATGATCGCAACAGCACACCAGCCGCCTGCTGTGTTCCGGGATATGCCTGTTTTCGCCGGGGGCCGGTTGATATTTTGGGCTCTTCAAGCTCATTTTCCCGTGACGACGAAATGGACCCGGCGGCAAGTCGCGGATTTTGCGGCAACCGCAAATCCGCACTCGGAGGCTTTGGATGGCAGTCGTTCTGCCAATCGGGCGGGCGAACGGTTCAGAACCGCGACCAGAACCGGCCGGCTCGGCTGATCCTCCAAAAATCGATGTCGCCATGTCTCAATGGCTGCGTTGCCGCATCGGTATTGCCACCTGTACGCCGGAATCACACCTGTTCGAAATGAAGATCATCAAACATATTCCAGTCTCGAGGCTTGCATGGCTTGGCTGATCAGCTGTGTCATCGTCGCGGCAGTGTTCATTTTCTCGCGAAAGGCCGGGGTTGCGGTGCTTGTCCTTCTCGCTGCAGTCTGGATCGGCCTTTGGCTGGTCACGGACCGGAAAATCAGGCAGCAGCCGACGGCAAAGTCGATTGCAGTCACCGCAAGTTCCGATCCGCAATCGTGCCCGGAAGCGGACAGGCCGGTCGCCGTCAGCCTCACCAACACTGCCGACGTGTCGCTGGAAAGCGTGTCATTCGGCTTGCTTGCCCGGGAACCGGGCGCAAGTGCCGTCATCTATCGGGCAACCCACACCGTCGCCAAGGCCATGGCGCCTGGCGAGAGGTTCGCGGCCTGTTACGGGCTGAACTACCTCTCGTTTGCCGATCGCACCATCCAGTATGACGCACGCCGGCTGGACTGGTCGGCCGAAGTCACGCTGACGCGATTTGCCGGCCATTGATTTCGCGACGACATGAGGCTCTGCAGCATGTCGGCAAGCCAAATGTGCTGGCTTGCTGCAGCAGACGGAAGATCAACTGATCGGAAACGTGCCAGGTCTTTGATTTTCCTGAAAATATCTGGTGCCCCGTGCCGGAATCGAACCAGCACTCCTCTCGGAACCTGATTTTGAGTCAGGCGCGTCTACCAATTCCGCCAACGGGGCACGGTAGATATGGAAGGCGCTCTAACATGCTCCGGCGAGGTCATGCAAGGTGCAACTCCCGCAAATGAGCAGCACCGTGTCGCTTGTCGTGATCGCCTTCCGGAATCGTCAGGGGGACACTGCAGGAGAGGGTGGCATTTTTAGAGGGCGGCCGGCTGGGTCAGGTGTCGCGACCGGCGAGATGCATGATCTTTTCGCGCAGGATGCGGGCGATGTTGCGGGTGTTGCGATAGAGATGCAGCTGGGCGGCCACCTGGCGGACGTCGCGGTCGCTGTTGCGCTTCAGGCCGATCACGAGGCTGCCCATTTCCTCGCGTTGTTCCCACAGCCTGCTCATGATCGGATGGTCGGCCACGGCGCAGCTGTCGGTGCGCAGGATATTGGCGTCATCGAGATGCCAGTTGGTCAGGTGCATGATCAGAAGCTTGCCCGGCGAATGCTGGCTGAAGCTTTCATCGTAGGCGGTCTTCCAGGTATAGGCCTCGCCGGCCATCAGGAAAACGATGATGGAGGCGATGGCGCGACCGTCGAGATTGACGGTGTGGATGCGCACCGCATCGACTTCGGCAAGATTGGTGATCGCCTCGCGGGCAAAGGCGGCACGGTAGCGGTCGTTGATCAGCGCCGAGCGCTTCTTGCCTTTCCAGCCCTTGGCTTCCAGCGCGAGGAACTCCTCCATCCGCAGCCGGACGTCTTCCGGCTGGCGCGCGACGTCATAGGTCAGTTCGCCGAGCTTGCCGAGATTGCGCCATTGACGGCGCATTTCGCGGACGTGATGCGATGACACCGCTTGCTTCAGGTAGCTGTCGCCGTCGAGGAAGCTTTCCAGCATCGGGCGGCGGAAGGTATCGGTGGTGGCGACCGGCAGGTCGCGGCCGATGGCGACGGCCTTTGCCAACTGGGCGAAGCGGCCGGTGACGCGAATATCCGGCAGGACAAGCACCGATGGCAACTTGGTTTCGGACGAGGCGAGGACCTCGAACAGATTGTCGATCGTTTCCGCCGCATCCTCGGCATCAAGGAGCGGGGTGCCGAGCGGGCCGAAGGGGTTGGCCCAAGTGCGGATGATCGAGGCGCCGACCGAAAAACCAGGTCGCTCCACGGTAAAGGGCATCAGCAGGCGCAGGCGGCTGCGAACCCCGTTATCGTCGCGAATAAGGGCGAACCGCACCTGCTTGTCCTCGACCCGCGGCATGGCGGGCGCAAGCAGGCGGGCGGAGAAGAAGATATTCGGTTCCATCGCCCGGTTGGAGAGGAATTCGAGCTCCTCCTGCAGGTCATATCCAAGGGTTGCCGGATATAAAGCCAGCTCGCGTCCCGATCGGCCGATGGCAAGGCGAAGATCGGCTTGCGGCAGCGACGGGCGATCCTGTTCGTCTGCTTCCATGGCGAACTCCGCTGCGTCCGTCTCACCGATCTTGTCGCCGAAGGGAGGGATCTGCATCGTCAGTGCCCTCTCAATGGCGTGGCCCGCGGGCGGGCAAACACGAAAAGCGTGATGCCGAGCGTGCGGCGGGCGGCAATGTGGAGCAGCAGGGTTTCGGTGATGACGGCGCCGGCGGCAGCGAAGGCTGCGCCAGTCAGGCCGAAAAGCGGGATCAGCACGGCGTAAAAGGCGATGGCGGCGGCAAGTGTTGCGGCATAGATGCCGACGCAGAGTTTCTGGTGGCCGGCCATGCTGAGCAATATCTCGGCCGGGCCGATCGATGCTTTCGTCAGAATGCCGGCAAACAGGATCGCCATCAACCAGTATCCTTCCGTAAAGGCCGGGCCGAACAGGGAGAGAAGCAGTTCGCCGGCTGCAAGCGTAGACAGGCCGACGGCCAGCGATGGCCAGAAGGTCCAGCGAGTCGCCTGTCCGGCGAATGCTGCCAGTGATGCCATGTCCTTCTGCGCCATGAAAGCGGAAAAGCGCGGGGCGGAGGCCGCCTTGATCGAGAAATAGACGAACTGCACCAGGACGATCGTTTTTGCGGCGGCGAAATAGACGCCGACCTGGTCGGGCGGCAGGTAGATGCCGACCACCACGACATCGGCATTGGTCAACAGGAAGCCGATGCCGTCGACCAGAAACAGCGGCAGGGAATATTTCATCCATGTGGCGAGCTGATAACGGCGCGGCGCGGCGTCGGACAGCGGCCTCAGGCGGATCACAAGCTGCAGGAGATGGACAAGCGTCGTCACATAAGTTGCGGCAAGGGCCGCGGCCATGGCCGTCGTCGCGTCACGCGGGGCGCCGGCAAGGGCTGCCGCCGTCATGAAGGCGAGGATGAGGATGGGCCTGGCTATAAATGTCGGCGCAAGGGCGGATATCGGCCAGTCGCGGGAGCGTGCCATGCCGTCGAGCACATCGCCGAGCGCAATCATCGGAATGATGAAGAGGGCAATACCGACCGGGACGATGTAATAGGGCGCGAGACTGTCGCCAAAGGCGGCGAGGAAGGACAAGCCGAGCGCTGCGACCAGGGTCGCCATTGCCAGCGCGACGAGGCAGGACGCGACGTTCAGCCCCCGCATCATCGGCGCATCGCCGGCGGCCAAATGCTGGTGATAGAAACGGATGATCGAGGTGTGGAAACCGAGGCAGGAGAGATTGCCGGTGAGGATGACGATCACCCAGACGAAGGCATAGATGCCGTAGTCAAATTCTCCCATGATGCGTGCAAGGACGATCTGAGAGAGGAAGGCGATGGCCGCGCTGGCGATGCGGATGGCAAAGGCCATCAGCGCCTGGCGCTGTGCCCGCGCCACTTCGCCGTGGTCGCTCAGCAGCGTGCCTGCCTTTGCGATCAGCGGTGCGAGCCGGGCGCGCAGGCCCGGCGGAAGCAGTTTTTCCGCTGTTTCGATGACCGCCATCAAGGGCACGCGATACTCGTTTTGCCACACACACAATGGCGGCAAACCTGACACGTCAGGGTTAAGAAACGGTTGGTGCCTTGCTTAGGCTTGTTGGCGATACTGGTCGCCAAACACAAACGCCGCCCATCGGGCGGCGTTTTTAATCATGGCTTAAGTCTTGTCTCAGACCTGTTCGAAGGCGCCGTGGCAATGTTTGTATTTCTTGCCCGAGCCACAGGGGCAGGCCTCGTTACGGCCGATCTTGCCCCAGGTGGAGGGATCTTCCGGCCGACGGTCTTCCGGAGCCGCGATGAAATTCTCGCCGTCGTTGCCGCTTACCTGGTCCTGTCCCGTTACCGGGTCGATATGGCTTTCGGCGTAGACCGGCGGAGGTTCAGGCGCTTCAGGGTTCTGCACCAGTTCGACCCGCATCAGCTGGGCGGTAACGGCCTCGCGCAGATTGGCGAGCAGGGCCTGGAAGAGCTCGAAAGCCTCTGCCTTGTATTCCTGCAGCGGATCGCGCTGGGCGTAACCGCGGAAGCCGATGACCGAGCGCAGGTGGTCGAGATTGACGATATGCTCGCGCCAGAGGTGGTCGAGCGTCTGCAGCACGATGGAGCGCTCGACGTAGTTCATCACGTCGACACCGAAACGCTCGCGACGGTCGTTTGCCGCAGCGTTGGCAACCTCGGTGATGCGTTCGCGGATATCGTCTTCGCCGATGCCGTCTTCCTTGACCCAGTCCTCGATCGGCAGATCGAGGTTGAGCAGGCGGATGACGTCCTCGTGCAGGCCGGGAGCATTCCACTGCTCGGCATAGGCGCGCTCGGGAATATGCTTGGCGACGATGACCTCGATCACTTCGTGGCGCATGTCTTCGATGGTTTCCGAAACGTCCTCGGAATCCATCACCTCGATACGCTGATCGAAGATCACCTTGCGCTGGTCATTGGTGACGTCGTCATACTTCAGAAGGTTCTTGCGGATGTCGAAGTTGCGGGCCTCGACCTTCTTCTGGGCGCGCTCGACGGCCTTGTTGATCCACGGATGGACGATTGCCTCGCCGTCCTTCAGGCCGAGCTTCTGCAGCATGCCGTCCATGCGGTCGGAGCCGAATATGCGCATCAGGTCGTCCTGCAGCGACAGATAGAATTTCGAACGGCCGGGGTCGCCCTGACGGCCCGAGCGGCCGCGCAGCTGGTTGTCGATACGGCGGCTTTCGTGGCGCTCGGTGGCGATGACGTAGAGGCCACCGGCTTCCAGCGCCTTGACCTTAAGGCCCTTCACCTCCTCACGGACAGCGATTTCGCGGGCGTGGCGCTCTGCCTCGTCCTCGATGCCTTCAAGCTCGCGCTCAAGGCGCATGTCGATATTGCCGCCGAGCTGGATGTCGGTGCCGCGGCCGGCCATGTTGGTGGCGATCGTCACCGCGCCGGGTGCGCCGGCCTGGGAAACGATATAGGCTTCCTGTTCGTGGTAACGCGCGTTCAGCACCTGGAATTTTTCAAAGCCCGACTTACGCAGCATGGTGGCCAGAATTTCGGACTTTTCGATCGAGGTCGTACCGACCAGAACCGGCTGGTTGCGCTCGTGGGCAATCTTGATCTCGCCGATGATCGCCTGAAACTTCTCTTCGAACGTGCGGTAGACCTCGTCGTCCTCGTCGATACGCTGGATCGGCAGGTTGGTCGGGACTTCGATGACTTCAAGCTTGTAGATGTTGCCGAATTCTTCCGCTTCCGTCTGTGCCGTGCCGGTCATGCCGGCAAGCTTGGAATACATGCGGAAATAATTCTGGAAGGTGATCGAGGAGAGCGTCTGGTTCTCCGGCTGGATCTGCACCTTTTCCTTGGCTTCGAGCGCCTGGTGCTGGCCTTCCGAATAACGGCGGCCCGGCATCATGCGGCCGGTGAATTCGTCGATGATGACGATCTCGTCGTTGCGGACGATATAGTCCTTGTCGCGGGAGAAGAGCTTGTGGGCCTTCAGCGCGTTGTTGATGTGGTGGACGATGGCGACATTCTCGACGTCGTAAAGCGATTCGCCCTTCAACAGGCCGGCCTGGCGCAGCAGGTTTTCCAGCTTCTCGGTGCCGACTTCGGAAAAGTTGGCGGAGCGCTGCTTTTCATCGATCTCGTAATCTTCCTCCGACAGAAGCGGGATGAAGGTGTCGATCGTCGTGTAGAGGTCGGAACGGTCGTCGAGCGGACCGGAGATGATCAGCGGCGTGCGTGCTTCGTCGACCAGGATCGAATCCACTTCGTCGACGATCGCGAAATTGTGGCCGCGCTGGACCATCTGGTTGCGCTCATACTTCATGTTATCGCGCAGATAATCGAAGCCGAGCTCGTTGTTGGTGGCGTAGGTGATGTCGCAGGCATAGGCCAAGCGGCGCTGCTCGTCGTCGAGGCCGTGGACGATCACCCCGGTCGAAAGGCCGAGGAAGCCATAAAGACGGCTCATCGTGCCGGCGTCGCGCTGGGCAAGATAATCGTTGACGGTGACGACGTGCACGCCCTTGCCGGACAATGCGTTGAGATAGACGGGCAGGGTGCCTACCAGCGTCTTGCCTTCGCCGGTCTTCATTTCGGCGATGGCGCCGTCATTGAGGATCATGCCGCCGGTCAGCTGGACATCGAAGGGGCGCATGCCGAGCACGCGGCGCGAGGCCTCGCGGACCACGGCAAAGGCCGGAATCAGCAGGTCGTCGAGTTTCTTGCCCTCGGCCAGCATCTGGCGAAACTCGACCGTCTTGTTGGCGAGTTGCTCATCGGTCAGCGCCCGGGTGGTTTCCTCGATGGCATTGATCTTGTCGATCACCGGCGTATAGCCGCGTACGCGGCGCTCATTGGCCGAACCGAACAGTTTGCGGGCGATGCCGCCGAAGCTGACCATACGAATGGTCCTTTCTGATCTCAGTACCATGGGATTGCCGGCCGGAAGAATATGGCTCCGGTGCCTGCAATTTGACCCGTTTCGCCCGGAAACTCTTCTGGACGCCAAGTTGCGTGACAGATAAGAGGGGGTCCGAATTATGTCAACGGCTGCGGCCGATACAGAATGGCCACATTCCGGTGTTTGTGAAGGTTCCAGGCCAGATCCAACCCGAGATCGGCACCCATGCGAAAGGTAACTTGATGTTGCGTCACAAACTTCTCGTCACGGCGGCGATCGCTGCTGCGATCTCGTTCCAGGCTCCGGCATTCGCCCAGGAAGACAAGGTTGTCGCCAAGGTCGGCAAGCTGGAGATCCACCAGTCCGAACTCGATCTGGCGGTGCAGAACCTCGATCCGCAGCTCGCACAGCTGCCGGACGAGCAGAAGCAGGTTGCCGCTCTTTCGGGCGCGATCGATGTCAAGCTGCTTGCCGCCGGCGCTCTGGCGGAAGGTGTCGAAAAGACCGAGGATTTCAAGAAGCGCATGGCCTATATCGGCGATCGCGAGCTCCATAACGCATACTTCCGCAAGCATGTCGTCGACGCAACGACCGATGACGAGGTCAAGGCGCGCTACGACAAGGAAATCGCCGGCCTGCCGAAGCAGCAGGAGATCCATGCAAGCCATATCCTGGTCAAGACCGAGGATGAGGCCAAGGCGGTTATCGCCGAACTCGACGCCGGCAAGGATTTTGCCGCAATCGCCAAGGAAAAGAGCCAGGATTCCAACAAGGATGACGGCGGCGATCTCGGCTGGTTCGGCCCGGGCCGCATGGTGCCTGAATTCGAGCAGGCAGCATTTGCACTCGAAAAGGGCCAGTATACCAAGACCCCGGTCAAGACCCAGTTCGGCTTTCACGTGATCAAGGTAGACGACAAGCGCGACGCTCCGCCGCCGGCATTCGATCAGGTCAAGGACCAGGTCAAGCAGCTGGTCATGCGCGACAAGTATGTTGCGCTGCTGGAAAAGGCCAAGGCGTCTGAGAAGATCGACATCACCGACGAAGCCCTCAAGAAGGGTTATGAAGAGGTGGGCAAGATGCAGGCAGGCGGCGAAGATGCAGGCATGCCTGCAGCGCCGGCCGAAGCGCCCAAGCAGTAATATCGTGCCAGGGCCCGGTTTTTCCGGGCCCTTTCATATCAGTTTACGGGTTAATCGAAGATGTCAGCTTCCGTTTCGCCGCTCGCTCCCAAAACCTATCCCGAAATGCCGGCCGTTCGCGGCGTGCGGATGGCGACTGCCGCCGCCGGCATCAAATACAAGGGCCGCACCGATGTGCTCTTGATGGTGTTCGACAAGCCGGCGGCTGTCGCCGGGGTGTTCACCAAGTCGAAATGCCCCTCGGCTCCGGTCGATTTCTGCCGCAGCAATCTGCCAAACGGCACGGCCCGTGCCGTCGTCGTCAATTCGGGCAATGCCAATGCCTTCACTGGCATCAAGGGTAAGGCTGCCACGGCACTGACGGCACAGTCGGCTTCCGAAGCCGTCGGCTGCGACCAGAGCCAGGTTTATCTTGCCTCCACCGGCGTGATCGGCGAGCCACTCGATGCGACGAAGTTTTCCGGCGTACTCGGCGACATGAACCGGACCGCGACCGGCGATTTCTGGCAGGAAGCCGCCAAGGCGATCATGACCACCGACACCTATCCGAAGGTCGCCACCCGCACGGCCGAAATCGGTGGCGTCACGGTGACGATCAACGGCATCGCCAAGGGCGCCGGCATGATCGCGCCGGACATGGCGACGATGCTGTCCTTCGTGGTGACGGATGCCGATATCTCGTCGGCGGCGCTGCAGTCGATGTTGTCTGCCGGCGTCGAGCCGAGCTTCAATTCGATGACGGTCGACAGCGACACCTCGACCTCCGACACGCTGATGCTGTTTGCCACCGGTGCCGCGGCACAGGATGGCCAGAAGCAGGTCGTCGATGCCAGTGACCCGGCACTCGGCCCCTTCCGCGAAGCGCTGAACGCGCTCTTGAAGGATCTGGCGATCCAGGTTGCACGCGATGGCGAAGGCGCCACCAAGATGCTGGAAATCACGGTCACCGGCGCGGAAAGCGATGCTAGCGCTAAGACGATCGCGCTGTCGATCGCCAATTCTCCGCTGGTCAAGACCGCGGCCGCCGGCGAAGACGCCAATTGGGGCCGCATCGTCATGGCCGTCGGCAAGGCCGGCGAAGCTGCCGATCGCGACAAGCTGGCGATCTGGTTCGGCGATATCCGGGTTGCCGTCAACGGCGAGCGTGATCCGTCCTATTCGGAAGATGCGGCCACCGCGGTGATGAAGAAACAGGACATTCCTGTGAAGGTCGAAATCGGCCTCGGTTCGGGCAAGGCAACCGTGTGGACCTGCGACCTGACCAAGGAATACGTTGCCATCAATGGCGACTACAGGAGCTGATGTCGTCGATGGCCACATCATCCGCCGAAACCAATCTGCCGCTGGTGCGCAGGCTCGAAGCCGTCGGCTTCCGGGCCTGGCCGGCAGCGTCTGTCGTTTACGACGGAAGCTGGCAGGTGCGGCTGACCGGCGGGCATCCGTCCAAGCGTCTGAACTGCGTCGTGCCGCTCGATCCGTCCGATCACCGCGATCTCGATATCAGGCTGGGAAAAGCGACAAGGCGCTTCGAGGATTACGGCAGGCGGCTCGTGCTGCGGGAAACCCCGCTGGCTCCCAAGGCGATGCTCGAGCATCTGGAGCAGAGTGGCTGGCAGGCGTTCGAAACCTATGACGTGCTGACCGTGGATCTCTCCCGTCTGGAGCTTCCCGATACGCTCGATTACCTGCCGAGCCATGATATCGGCCGTTTTGCCGATGCCTGCCTGCATGTGGCAGAGGAGGATGCCGGGCTGAAGCCGGCGCTTGCCGAAATCCTCAGTGCGATCAAGCCGCCGTCGGGATTTTTCATGAAACAGGATCCCGGCAATGGGGCCGTGGCAACGGTGCTTTGCGTGCAGGACAACGATCTGGCCGGCATCCTGTCGCTGGCCGTCTCGCAATCGCATCGCCGGGGCGGGCTCGGTACGGAGATGCTGTCTTCGGCTCTGCGTTGGGCACGGATCAGCGGAACAAGGACCGCGTGGCTGCAGGTCGACGCATCCAATACGCCGGCACTTGCGCTCTATGAGCGGTTCGGTTTCACCAAAGCCTATTCCTATCGCTACTGGCGCAAATCATGACAGACCAGAGAAAGCTGCTGCTCGTTGCGGCCTGCGCCCTGATCGATACCGATGGCCGGATCCTGCTTGCGCAGCGGCCGGAGGGGAAATCGCTTGCCGGTCTGTGGGAATTTCCGGGCGGCAAGATGGAGGCCGGCGAAACGCCTGAAGAGACGCTTGTGCGCGAGCTTCACGAAGAACTCGGCATCGTCACCAGGACAGCGTGCCTGGCGCCGCTGACCTTTGCCAGCCACACCTATGAGACGTTTCACCTGCTGATGCCGCTTTACGTGTGCCGACGGTTCGAAGGCGTGCCGACCGGCCGGGAAGGCCAGCAGATCAAGTGGGTGCGCCCCGGCGCGCTTCGCGATTATCCTATGCCGCCGGCAGACGAGCCGCTCATTCCGATCCTTCAGGACCTGCTCTGAAGCGACAGACCTTATCAAGGTCGGCTTTGACTAAAATTAGAGGCGTCGGATTTATCTCGCATTAACATTTCATTCAACGGATTCTGGCATCGTCCATTTGCAGCACGTAATGTTTTGACGAGGCTTTCGAGGAATGGACGACGAGTTCTGGAAAACTGTGCGGAATCGTCAGCGCGCGACCTACAGATCCGGCAAGACGGGCGCGCTCAACATGGCGCTGCTTTTCGGTACGGCTGTGATTGCTCTCTCGCTGATCCTGACGCCGATGCTGGCTGAACGGTCGGACCAGACGCGTCTTGCGCATGTGCAGGAAGATTTCGACATGCTGACGACGGGGTCGATCAAGCCTTCCGATGGCAGCACGAAACATTATACGATCCGCAGGAGCGTGTTGCAGGAGACGCCTGGCTCTGTCTGCATCGTTCAGGGATACGGGACGGACGGCGGCTGCTGAGCCTGAGAGCATTTCCGCCTTTCTGCGAAACGCGAAACTGCTCTGGATCGATTTCGAGGGACACCCATGCGCCTGTTACGCAGCTTAATCGGAGACGTTAAAGGTGCGACGGCGGTCGAATATGGGCTGTTGGCAGCGATCATCGGCATCACCCTCGCCATCGCCCTCGGCAACTATTACGAGCTGATGAACAACGTGTTCACCGGGATTGCCAATACCTATCGCAACGCGGCCCAATAACAGGCCTGACGCGATCGCAGTTTCATTCATCGACTTGTCTCAATGCGTCAGCAAGGCGAACTTTCGCCGAGCCGGGCTTCAGCGCCGGGCGCTGGCTGTCGTGATGCGCCCAGCCGGAGACGTAGATGATCGAGAAACTTGCCCTGATCCGCCCGTCGGGATCGGCATGGCGCTCCGCATAGATTTCCGCGGCCTTGAGGAAAAATCCCCGTCCGAGCGGCTGGCGGCTGCGGCCAAGAAGCGGATTGCTCATGCCCATTGCACGCAGGTCGCGCATCAGCGGAAAGATGCTGTCGTAACGCACCGTGTAGGTTTCCGAATCCACCACGGGCAGGGTGAAGCCCGCCCGCTGCAGCAGGGCGCCGATATCGCGCACATCGGCAAACGGGATGACCCGCGGGCTGGCGCCGCCGGTCATCTCGGCCTCGGTGGCAAGCAGAACGTCACGAAGTTCGTTGAGCGTGCCGGCTCCGGGGATGGCCGCGAGAAACAGGCCGTCGGGCTTTAGCGCACGACGGATGCGGACCAGCTTGCCCGGCAGATCGTTGACCGTATGCAGCGACATGGGCGACAGGATGAGATTGGCCGAGGACGGCTCGAGTGGCACATCATCGAGTGCGGCGATGCTGATCGTCTCGCCCGGATCGGCAAAGATCCCGGCGGTCTCGAAACGCTCCAGGGTGCCGATCTTGCCGGTGTCGAACGCTCGGTGCGCGGCAATACCGGTTGCGCCATGCAGCTCGACGGCGTGAGGGAACTGCCGTTCGACGACGGAGATCCGATCCGCCATCTCGCCGGCGGCAAGATCGAGCAGAAAATCGGCATCGCCGCTGCGGCTGGCAAAGGCGCGTTCCCGCCTGCGGGCAATCAGGCTTTCGTCGAAAAGAATCTGCATCATCACCACTCGATTGTGCTTCGCTAAGGCGCGTTCCTGCGCCTATTGTCAAGTCCATGCCCGATCGCCTCGCCGCCGGTATAGTAAGAACGCTGATCGCAACCGCCTGCGACTGCGGGCGGCGTATGGTCGACATGGTCTACCCGCCGGTCTGCCTTGCCTGCGCTGCGCTGACGGGGCGACATGGCGCCGTGTGCGCCAGCTGCTGGCGCGAGATCCGCTTCATCGAGCGGCCCTATTGCGAGGTGCTTGGCCTGCCTTTCTCTTATGATCCGGGGCCGGGCATGCTGTCTGCCCAGGCGATCGCCGATCCGCCGGTGTTTCGGCGGCTGCGCGCTGCGACGACGTTCGACGGGGCGGCGAGGGCGATGGTTCACGGTCTCAAATATAGAGACAGGGGCGACCTTGCGCCAATCATGGCCGGCTGGATGGAGCGGGCAGGCGGGGACTGTCTGTCGGATGCCGATGCAATCCTGCCGGTACCGCTGCACCGGACGCGGTTCATGCTGCGCAAATTCAACCAGGCGGCAGAGCTTGTCCGTCATCTGTCGCGCCGGACGGGCATTCCCTATCTGCCGTCCGCGCTTGTCCGCACCAAAAGGACAGATCGCCAGGTCGGGCTCAGCGCGCGGGCAAGGCAGGACAATGTCCGGGCGGCGTTTGCCGTTGCGGCAGGGCATGAGGCGGATGTATTCGGCAAACGCCTGGTACTGATCGACGACGTCTACACGACAGGCGCGACCGTTTCTGCCGCAACACGGGCGCTGAAGAAAGCCGGTGCCGCCGAGGTCAGCGTTTTGACCTTTGCAATGGCGCTTGCCGAAACTATATGAAAATGATGACAGGACGGCGCGAGTTCCTCGGCGCCCGGAGATCATCATGACAGATGTTACGATCTATACCCGCGAGTATTGCGGTTACTGCGCTCGTGCGAAAGCGCTGCTAGAGGCCAAGGGCGTCAAGTATGTCGAACACGATGCGACCTATTCGAAAGAACTCCGTGCGGAGATGATCGCCAAAGCGGACGGTCATTCGACCTTCCCGCAGATCTTCATCAACGGCGAACATGTGGGCGGTTGTGACGATCTGCATGCGCTCGACCGTCAAGGCAAGCTGGACGCAATGCTGGCATAGTAGGATTTTCCGATGGCAATGACAGTCGCCGCAGTTCAGATGCGCTCCGGGGTCAGCCCCGAAAAAAATGCCGCAGACATGTCCCGACTGGTTCGGGATGCTGCCGGGCGGGGCGCGATCTATGTCCAGACGCCGGAAATGACCGGAATGCTGCAGCGCGACCGCAAGGCGGCGCGGGAAGTGTTGCGCGGCGAGGCGGACGACCTGATCGTTGCCGCGGCACGACAGCTTGCGGCCGAGCTTCAGATTTTCCTGCATATCGGCTCGACCGCGATCATTCGCGACGACGGCAAGATCGCAAACCGCGGTTTTCTCTTCGCGCCGGACGGCCGACAGATCTGCAGCTATGACAAGATCCACATGTTCGATGTCGATCTCGACAATGGCGAAAGCTGGCGGGAAAGCTCGGCCTATGAGCCCGGCGGCGCATCGAAAGTGGTCGAGCTGCCATTCGGCAAGCTCGGCATGGCAATCTGCTACGACCTCAGATTTCCGCAGCTCTTCCAGGCCCAGGCACTTGCGGGCGCCGATGTGCTGACGGTGCCGGCCTCGTTTACGAAACAGACGGGCGAGGCGCATTGGGAAATCCTGCTGCGTGCAAGGGCGATCGAAAACGGCGCCTTCCTGATTGCCGCGGCGCAGGCCGGTGTGCATGAGGACGGTCGCGAGACCTATGGCAACTCGCTGATCATCGACCCCTGGGGCCGGATCCTTGCACGGGCGGCGGATGCCGGCGAAGAGGTGATCATGGCGGAGATCGATATCGAGGCCGTCAGGTCGGCGCGCCATAAGGTTCCCAATCTCAAGAACGCACGCGATTTCGTGCTTGAAGATGTGTCCGGCAAAGATGCCGGAGGAGTTGCTGCATGATCAAATATTCGCTGTGCTGCGACAACGCGCATACGTTCGAAGGCTGGTTTTCCGAAAGCGCCGATTTCGACCGGCAGATGAAGAGCGGTTTTCTCACCTGTCCCGTCTGTGATTCACCGCTGATCTCCAAGTCGCTGATGGCGCCGGCTGTCTCCACCGCCCGCAAGCAGGAAGCCAAGAAGCAGATGGCGATGGATCTGGCGCGCCAGGAGGTGATGGTCAAAATCAAGGAAGCGGTTGCCAATATCCGGGCAAATTCGGAGGATGTCGGCGAGAAGTTTCCCGAGGAAGCCCGCAGGATCCATTACGGCGAGGCGGATCAACGCGGCATTATCGGGCAGGCAAGCCTCAGCGAGGTTCATGACCTCCTGGAAGAGGGGATAGACATCGCGCCGCTGCCGGTCATTCCCGAGGATACGAACTGACCGGACTTTGTCCCGGTCACGGCCGACGCTGCCCGGCGCTGAAAAGACTGCCGATCACTAGCCCCGCCTGGCGAGCAGCATGTAGTTGACGTCCATGTCCGGCGACAGGTTCCAGCGGTCGGAGAGCGGGTTGAAGAAAACGCCGGTGCGGTGGACGATGTGCAGGCCGGATGCCTGGAGCGGGCGCTCGATCTCTTCCGGGCGCACCAGCTTTTCATATTGATGCGTGCCGCGCGGCAGCCAGCGCAGGACGTTTTCCGCCGCGAAGATGGCGAGCGCGCGTGCCTTCAGGGTGCGGTTGATGGTCGCCATGAACATCAGGCCGCCCGGGCGCACCATGCCAGCACAAGTGGTCAGGAACAGATCGACGTCGGCGACATGTTCGACGACTTCCATGTTAAGGACGACATCGAACGTCTCGCCGGCTGCGGCCAGGTCTTCTGCGGTGACGGCGCGGTAGTCGATCTGCGTGCCGGTTTCCTTGGCATGGGTCGAAGCGATACCGATGTTCTTTTCCGACGGATCGGCGCCGATGACGGTGGCGCCCATGCGGGCGACCGGTTCGGACAATAGCCCGCCGCCGCAGCCGATATCGAGAATGCGAAGCCCTTCGAGCGGCCGATGCGCCTTGGGGTCGCGATCGAAATTCTGGCAGATGCGATCGCGGATATAGGAAATGCGGACGGGATTGAACTTGTGGAGCGGCTTGAACTTGCCGGTCGGGCTCCACCATTCGGCAGCCATTTTCGAAAACATCTCGACCTGATCCTTGTCGACCGTTGTTCTGGCTGCTTCCGTCATCGTCTTCATCCTTTGTCTTTGCTGCCTGAAGTCGGACGTTGGCGGGGCGAAGTCAAGGGTGATTGCGAAGTCGGGGCGAGGGTTGCTTGCGCCAATGGTGGATGCGGAGGAGGTGGCGGATGCGGTTCAGAGTATCCGTCGGCCTGTCGCCCTTGAAATTCATGCTGCGCAGTTCGGTCAGGTGTTCTGAGACCCCGCGGACCACGGCGTAACGTTCTGCCGTGGCATTTTTCATGCATAGGGGAAAGGTGGCGCAGGCGCGGCCGGTATGTGTGCGACACACGCACGTCCCCTTGTTTAAGGAGAGGCAGACCATTTTCTGTTGAACGACGGCCAAACACTCCGTTCAGGGTCCGTTCAGGGGCAAACTGGAACTATCGGTCGTCTTGAACATTTAACGGCGAATTCGAGCAGCTGGCGGAGCAAGCCTGTACCTCGACTGTTTCAGGAGGAAACACCCGTGAAGAAATTTCTTTTAGGCGTTGCAGGCGCCGTCAGCCTGATGCTGGCACCATCGATCGCTGATGCGGCGGTCCGCGGTTTTGCCACCGCCAATGTCAACATGCGCTCCGGCCCCAGCACCGGCTATCCGGCGGTGACGGTGATCCCCTATGGATCGTCGGTGACGATCTACGGCTGCATGAGCTCGGTGAACTGGTGCGACGTGGCGTTTTCCGGCGGACGCGGCTGGGTGTCGGGCAGCTACGTGCAGGCGTCCTACCAGTCGAACCGCGTTTATGTGCAGCCGGACTATTACGGCGGCCTCGGCATTCCGCTGGTGACATTCGATGTCGACCGTTACTGGGGTACCTATTATCGCGATAGGAATTTCTATGGCGATCGCAACCGCTGGCGCGACTATAACTGGCGTGCGGAGCGGCCGCTGCCGCCTCCGCCGCGCTGGGATGACGGTCGCCGCCCGCCACCGCCGCCGCCCGGCTGGGACCGTGGTCGTGATCGCGACACCTGGGACAACAACCGTGACCGTGATCGCCCGCGCTGGGATGACGGTCGTCGTCCGCCGCCACCTCCTGGCTGGGATCGTGATCGCGACAGAGACAGAGATCGTGACCGTGATCGCGACAGGGATCGCGAGCGTATGCAGCAGCGTGAAGACCAGCGCCCGCCGCGTGCCGAACGGCCGTCGCGGGACGATCAGCGCCCACCGCGCGTGGAGCGTCCCTCCCGTGAAGAACAACGTCCGCCACGGGCAGAGCGCCCGCGTGAAGATCAGCGTCCGCCACGTGCCGAGCGCCCGCAGCGGGACGAACAACCGCGGCGCAGGATGGAGAATAACGGACTGGGCAGTCCGCCGGACGATACGACCCGTCGTTGCCTTCCAGGTCAGTGCGGCAACTAAGTCTTCCGGCTGAAAGCATATTCCGATCTTTCGCAAAAGGGGGCTGCAAACGCGGCCCCCTTCGTTTTTTCCGACCAGCGCCCGCCGGCTTCGCGGCTGCATCGCACTTTTGTGACAGGCGTACTGTTTGGCCATGTTCCGGCCATTGCGTGGCGCAGCCCTTTTCGCTAAGAGACGCCAACTCGATATCCAGCCCTTGCGGCGCGATATTCTGCGACAATTGATAGGCGCCCCGGCCGGGCCGAGGGCGAGTTGGTGGTTTTCGTCTAATGGCTCGCATCGTCATGAAGTTCGGCGGCACGTCCGTCGCCAATCTCGAACGCATTCACAATGTGGCCCGCCATGTCAAACGTGAGGTCGATGCCGGCCACGAGGTGGCTGTCGTCGTCTCGGCGATGTCCGGCAAGACCAACGAACTGGTGGGCTGGGTGCAGGACATGCCGAAGGTCGCCGGCGCCAATTCGCCGTTTTACGATGCGCGCGAATATGATGCGGTCGTCGCATCCGGCGAGCAGGTGACATCCGGCATATTGGCAATCGCGCTTCAATCGCTGGGCATCAATGCCCGATCCTGGCAGGGCTGGCAGATCCCGATCCGCACCGACAGCGCCCATGGCGCCGCGCGTATCCTCGAGATCGACGGTTCCGACATCATCAAGCGGATGGGCGAGGGGCAGGTTGCCGTGGTCGCCGGTTTCCAGGGGATTGGTCCGGACAACCGGATCGCCACGCTTGGCCGCGGTGGTTCGGACACATCGGCGGTTGCGATCGCCGCTGCCGTCAAGGCTGACCGCTGTGACATCTATACGGATGTCGATGGCGTCTACACGACCGACCCGCGGATCGTGCCGAAGGCACGCCGGATGAAAAAGGTGTCTTTCGAGGAAATGCTCGAAATGGCCTCGCTCGGATCGAAGGTGCTGCAGGTGCGCTCCGTCGAACTGGCCATGGTCCACAAGGTCCGCACCTTCGTGCGCTCCAGCTTTGAAGATCCCGATGCGCCGGGCATGGGAGACTTCTTGAACCCGCCCGGTACTTTGATTTGCGACGAGGAAGAAATCGTGGAACAGGAAGTCGTTACCGGCATCGCCTACGCCAAGGATGAAGCACAGATTTCGCTGCGTCGGCTCGCCGACCGGCCGGGTGTCTCCGCGGCGATCTTCGGCCCGCTCGCCGAGGCCCATATCAATGTCGACATGATCGTCCAGAATATTTCCGAGGACGGGTCGAAGACCGACATGACCTTCACCGTGCCGTCGGGCGACGTGCAGAAGGCTCTGAAGGTTCTCGACGACAACAAGGACAAGATCGGTTTCGACGTGGCGCAGAACGAATCAGGCCTCGCCAAGGTGTCGGTGATCGGTATCGGCATGCGCAGCCATGCCGGCGTCGCCGCTCACGCTTTCCAGGCACTTGCCGAAAAATCGATCAACATCAAGGCGATCACCACGTCCGAAATCAAGATTTCGATCCTGATCGACGGCGCTTATTCGGAACTTGCAGTTCGGACTTTGCATTCCGCCTACGGTCTCGATAAAAGCTGATGTAATACTTTCCGGCATGATGCTCCGCCCGGCGCGTCTTTGCCGGGCAGGCAATTTTGGGGCTGTAAGGGGAGCATTATGCCGATGAGAGAGCTGTCGGCAGGTCCGCGCGTTCTTTTGAAGCGTCTGCGCGAACTGATGGCCGAGCCGCTGGATCCGCAGGAGCGCCTGGACCGGATCGTGCGCCAGATCGCCAGCAACATGGTGGCGGAGGTCTGCTCCGCCTACGTGCTGCGTTCCGATGGCGTGCTTGAACTTTATGCGACCGAGGGTCTCAACAAGGAGGCCGTGCACACGTCGCAGCTGAAGATGGGACAGGGGCTTGTCGGCACAATCGCCGCATCCGCCCAGCCGCTCAATCTTTCGGATGCCCAGGCGCATCCGGCCTTCCGCTACCTGCCGGAAACCGGCGAAGAGATCTATCACTCGTTCCTCGGTGTACCGATCCTGCGAGCCGGGCGCACGCTCGGGGTTCTCGTCGTGCAGAACAAGGCGAGCCGCAATTACCGCGAAGACGAGGTCGAGGCGTTAGAGACCACCGCGATGGTGATCGCCGAGATGATCGCCACCGGCGACCTCAAGAAGATCACGGCACCCGGGCTCGAACTCGACCTGACGCGGGCCGTCTCGATCGAGGCGAATGGTTATAACGAAGGTATCGGGCTCGGCCATGTCGTGCTGCACGAACCGCGTATCGTCGTCACCAATCTGCTCAACGAGGATGCCGACAAGGAAATCGGCAGGCTGGCGGAGGCGCTCGGATCGCTCAGGATCTCGATCGACGACATGCTGCAGCGTCGCGACGTGGCGCAGGAGGGCGAGCATCGCGAGGTGCTCGAAACCTACCGGATGTTTGCCCATGACCAGGGCTGGGTGCGCCGGATGGAAGAGGCGATCCATAACGGCCTGACCGCGGAAGCGGCCGTCGAGAAGGTGCAGAGCGACACCAAAGCGCGGATGATGCGCCTGACCGATCCCTATCTACGCGAGCGGATGCATGATTTCGACGATCTCGCCAACCGGCTGCTGCGGCAGCTGACCGGGTATTCCGGTCGCGGCTCGGACGATGATTTTCCCTCCGACGCGATCATTCTGGCGCGCGCCATGGGGGCTGCCGAACTGCTCGACTATCCGCGCGCCAACCTGCGCGGGCTAGTGCTGGAAGACGGCGCGGTGACCAGCCATGTGGTGATCGTTGCGCGTGCCATGGGCATTCCGGTCGTCGGACAGGCAGCGGGTCTTGTGGCGCTTGCCGAAAACGGCGACCCGATCATCATCGACGGCGATGACGGGCAGGTGCATGTGCGGCCCATGCCGGATATGCAGAATGCCTATGAGGAAAAGGTGCGGCTGCGCGCCAAGCGCCAGGAGCAGTTCCGGGCGCTACGCGAGGTCGCGCCGGTAACCAAGGACGGCAAGGCGATCAGCCTCAACATGAATGCCGGTCTGCTGGTCGATCTGCCGCAGCTTGCCGAATCCGGCGCGCAAGGGATCGGCCTGTTCCGCACCGAGTTGCAGTTCATGATCGCCTCCACCATGCCGAAGCTCGAGGAGCAGGAGGCCTTCTACCGCAGCGTCATCAAGCAGGCCGCCGGCCGGCCGGTGACCTTCCGCACGCTCGATATCGGCGGCGACAAGGTGGTCTCCTATTTCCGTGCCCAGGAAGAGGAAAACCCGGCGCTTGGATGGCGGGCGATCCGGCTGGCGCTGGACCGGCCGGGGCTGCTGCGGACCCAGCTGCGGGCGCTGCTGAAGGCGGCTGCCGGCAACGAGCTTCGCATGATGCTGCCGATGGTGACGGAAGTTTCCGAAATCCGGGCGGTGCGCGAACTGCTGCAGAAGGAAGTGCAGTATCTTTCCAAGTTCGGCCATTCGCTGCCGCGCAAGCTGCAGTTCGGCGCCATGCTGGAAGTGCCTTCCTTAATGTGGCAGCTCGACGAGCTGATGGCGGAAGTCGATTTCGTCTCGGTCGGCTCCAACGATCTGTTCCAGTTCACCATGGCGTCCGACCGCGGCAATGCGCGGGTCTCCGACCGGTTCGACAATCTGGGCAAGCCGTTCCTGCGTATCCTTCGCGATATCGCGCGGGCCGGCGAGCGCAACCGCACGCTGGTGACGCTTTGCGGCGAGATGGCGGGCAAGCCGCTGCCGGCGATGGCGCTGATCGGCGTCGGGTTCCGCTCGGTCTCGATGGCGGCGACCTCGATCGGTCCGGTGAAGGCGATGCTGCTCGGGCTTGATGCGGAGCTGCTCGCAGCCGAGCTCAATGCGGCGCTGGACGATACCCGCTCGCAAGAGCCGATCCGCGAATTGCTGCTCAGGTTCGCGCAAACCCACGGCATTCCGCTTTAGCTGCGGGTTGCCGTTCCGGGCCTGTCCCTCACGGGCGATTTCGAAATCCCGGCGCAGCCTGGTTTCGGAAATTGCCCGTGATGGAAAATGCCGGGATGCAAAACCCGCTTTCCCTTTGGGGGGCGATGCTCTAGCAAGCAAAGAAAACGGAGTAATCAAGGGTGGCGAAGCTTCCTGTCGAAAAGATGCGCGAGCTGGAACGCCGTTTCGGCGAGATCGAGGCGCGCATGTCGGAAGGTCCGGCTGCCGACGTCTATGTCAAGCTTGCGTCGGAATATTCCGAACTGCAGCCGGTCGTGGCAAAGACCCGCGAATACGAAAAGACGATCGCCGAAGTGGCCGATCTGAGGGCGATGCTGGCCGACAAGGGAACCGACCGCGAGATGCGGGAGCTTGCCGAAATGGAGCTGCCGGACGCCGAAGAGCGGATCGAGGCGCTGGAAAAGGACATGCAGATCCTGCTCCTGCCGAAGGACGCGGCCGACGAAAGGAGCGCCATCCTGGAAATCCGCGCCGGCACGGGCGGTAACGAGGCTGCGCTTTTTGCCGGTGACCTGTTTCGCATGTACGAACGTTACGCCAGCGAGCATGGCTGGAAAGTCGAGGTGCTGTCTGCAAGCGAGGGCGAGGCTGGCGGATATCGTGAAATCATCGCCACCGTTTCCGGGCGCGGGGTGTTTTCCAAGCTGAAATTCGAGAGCGGCGTGCACCGGGTGCAGCGCGTGCCCGATACCGAAACGCAGGGACGGATCCATACCTCAGCTGCAACCGTCGCGGTTCTGCCGGAAGCGGAAGAGATCGATATCGAGATCAAGCCCGACGACATCCGCATCGACACGATGCGCGCCTCTGGTGCAGGCGGCCAGCACGTCAACACGACCGACAGTGCGGTGCGCATTACCCATCTTCCGACCGGGCTGATCGTTACCAGTTCGGAAAAGTCGCAGCACCAGAACCGCGCCAAGGCGATGCAGGTGCTGCGCTCGCGGCTTTACGACATGGAACGGCAGAAGGCCGACAACGAGCGGTCGGCGGACCGCAAAAGCCAGGTCGGTTCCGGAGACCGGTCGGAGCGTATCCGCACCTATAACTTCCCGCAGGGCCGGGTGACCGATCACCGCATCAACCTGACGCTCTACAAGCTCGACCGGATGATCACGGGCGAGATCGACGAGATGATCGATGCGCTGATCGCCGACTACCAGGCAGGGCAGCTTGCCCAGCTCGGCGAGCAACAGGGATGACGACCGGTTCGATGACCTTGGGGGAGGCGGTCGCCGACCTCCGGGCACGGCTTTCCGAGGCGGGGTTTGCCGATGCGGCGATCGAGGCACGGCTTTTGATCGGCGGTCTGCTGCAGCTTTCGACCACGCAAGTGTTCGTCGGTGGAGATCGGCTGCTGGATGCGGCCGAAATCGAAAGGATCGACCACGCGGCGGCCCGTCGGTTGAAACACGAGCCGGTGCACCGCATATTGGGGAAAAGAGAGTTCCATGGCCTGGAACTGCTGATGTCGGCGGAGACACTGGAACCAAGGCCCGATACGGAAGTTCTGGTCGACAGCCTGATCGGGTATGCGCAGAAGCTGACGCGGAAAGAGATCTGCATCCTCGACCTTGGCACCGGAACCGGCGCGATCATCCTGGCATTGCTGAATGCCCTGCCCGACGCACGCGGAACCGGCAGCGACATTTCCGCTGGCGCTTTGAACACGGCGCAGGAAAATGCCAGACGGCTCGGTCTTCTGGAGCGGTTCAAGGCGGTGAACAGCCACTGGTTTGACGGAATTGAGGGGGGGTTCGACATAATCGTGTCAAATCCTCCCTATATACGCAGTGATGTCATTGCCGAATTGGACCCTGAAGTTCGTGAATTCGATCCGCTTGCCGCATTGGACGGCGGAGCGGACGGTTTGTCTGCCTATCGCGAGATCGCCGGACGGGCCTGCGACTTCCTGAAGCCCGGCGGATATGTCGGGATGGAGATCGGTTTCGATCAGAAGGAAATAGTAACCGCACTGTTTGTTGCTGCCGGATTTGAGCTGGTGCAAGCACAGCGCGATTACGGCGGAAACGATCGTGCGTTGATATTTACCAGGTTGGCGTTTGATGTTGCAGAGCAAAAGAAAAAGCTTGGAATCGCAAAAGAAGCGGGATAGCTTGCAGCTACGCATCGGGGCAGCTGGGAATGAACAGCGATTCGTTCGGGTTACGGGTCAATCCTTAATTGTGCTTTTTTCGAATGGCCAACAAGGTTGAGCACTCCCGGTGCGTGAATCAGGTAATTTGACTTTGAAAGCGGCAGGCCGCCTTGGTCGACCTGCGCGTAACACGCGAAGTCTCGTACCGGCTTTGACCGGTGAGCCGCGTGGCCCCTTATCAGCGAAGATAGAGAGTTGGTGAACGATAAATGAGGCCAGGACAGCAGAATAAGCGTGGTCGCGGGCGTGGTAGCAATAATAACGGCGGTGGCGGCGGTGGTGGTAACAACAATTTCCAGCGCAAGGGCGGCAATCCGCTCAGCCGCAGCTACGACAGTTCCGGACCGGATGTAAAAATCCGCGGCACTGCCCAGCATATAGCCGAAAAATATACGACCCTTGCCCGCGATGCGCAAAGCTCCGGTGACCGGGTGATTGCCGAGAACTATCTGCAGCACGCAGAGCACTACAATCGGATCATCGCAGCAGCACAGGCCCAGATGCAGGATCGTTTCCAGCATCAGGAGCGTGACGGCAATTCGATCGACCAGGACGATATCGACGGTGACGAAGGCGATGATCTCGGCTACGCTCCGCAGCCGGTTATCGAAGAACAGCAGCAGCAGCGCCGGGAGCAGGCTCCCCAGGCTCAGGACCAGCAGCCGCGCGAAAACCGCCGCGACCGCAATGAGCGTCGTGAGCGTCGGCCGGATCGCCAGGACCGCAACGAACGTCCCGCTGAGCAGAAGGCTCCTGCCGCTGCTCAGGTGACCGAGACCGCTGCAGAGATTTCGGCTCCTGTCGAGGATGGTTCCGGCCCGCAGCCGGTGATCGAAGGCACACCGGCCGAGGTTGTCGTCGAGGAAGCAGCGCAGACGGAGGCCCCGCGCCGCCGCCGCGCCGCCGCCGCCCGTCCGCGCCGCCAGCCTCGCAAGAGTGCGGATGCGGAAGGCGCCGAAGGCGATGACGCTCCCGCGGCACTGGCCGATGTCGCTGGCGAATAAGCCCCGGCGTTGAAAACCGAAATTGGAAAGCTCCGGCCATCGGCCGGAGCTTTTTTGTTTTCGGCCACGGTCTTCAGCGCAAGGCGGCATCGAAACGATTAAAAGCGGTGTTTTGCCAGGATACGAGCGCGATCGTGCCACTGGCTGCTGAAATGCCATTTTTATGAACATTTTTAGATATTTACCGCAGTGCGAAATTTCGTTGCGCTTCCGCAAAAATCCGCTCTACATAGGATATCGGGCGGTGCCTTGCCGCCATTTTCCGATGATCCCGCCAGGAGTGATGTGATGACGACGTTCGAAACCTTTCTCGAAAGCCGCACGGGCACCGTGCTCGACGACGATCTGGTTGTCGTCCTGCGCCATGTCGCAGAGGCCACACGGCAGATTTCGGACAAGCTCAGAACCTCGTCGCTGGACGGGCTGACCGGTGCAACCGAGATTACCAATATCCAGGGCGAGACCCAGAAGCCGCTCGACATCCTGTCGAACGACATCATGCTTGAAGCCTGTCGCAAGTCCGCGTCGGTCTCGTTTGCCGTGTCGGAAGAGCTTGATACGGAAGTCGCCATCCATGCCGATGGCAAATATGCGGTAATCTTCGATCCGCTTGACGGTTCGTCCAATCTCGACGTCAATGTGACTGTCGGCACGATCTTTTCGGTAATCACGGCAAAGACACCCGGCGATATTCTCAAAAGCGGGCGCGGACAGCTGGTGGCCGGTTATGCCGCCTATGGCCCGCAGACGAGCCTGGTGATCACCATCGGCAAGGGTGTGCAGATCTTCACGTTGAATGACGACGGCGTCTATGTGCTGACCAATGCCGATGCGAAGATCGTGCCCGAGGCCAAGGAGTTTGCGATCAATGCCGCGCGGCGCTCGTCCTGGGACGATGTCGTTGCCGCCTATGTCGAAAACGCGATCGACACGGGCCATAACATGCGCTGGGTCGGTTCGATGGTGGCCGATACGCACCGGATCTTCAATCGTGGCGGCGTGTTCCTTTACCCGGCAGACCGCAACAAGCCGGCGTCAGGCGGACGTCTGCGGCTGCTTTACGAAGCCAATCCGATCGGTCTGTTGGTGGAAGCTGCCGGCGGTGCGGCAATCCTCGGAAAGGCGACGATCCTCGACACCGTCCCCACCGCGCTGCATCAGCGGGTGCCGGTGATATTCGGTTCGAAGAATGAGGTTGCAAAAATCAGTGCCGGCTACAATGCCGAAAAGGTCGGCGAGCCTGCCTGATTGCGGGAAATCGGCAGCCTATCTGGCGTAAGAGCGCCAGAACCCGGGCGTATTGTTGGCCTGCCAGCTCGATAACTGGCAGGCAGAGCGTCAGAAAAGTGTGCTGTCGCTTTCGCATTCGTCTCGCGCTTCATGGAATTCGTCGAGATGCGCCGATGCGAGAGCCTGGAAATCGGGATCGCGAATATCCGCAACGGCTTGCGGTATGCCGTGGTCTCTGATCAGGGTCTTGAATATTCCGATAAGCTGGGTGGTCTTGTCTTCCGACATGGGATTTTACCTTGTTGCTGTTAATACGAAGCCTGGCCCCAACAGGCTTCGCTACAGAGATAGGTATACGCTCCCTGCGACAAAATGGCGCTCACGTGTTTCTGATCAGTTCATCACATTCTGCTGATTGGGCATCACCGGCACCACGCATTCCGACAAGCTGCAAATCCTTGGACATGCTTCTTTAAAACCAGAGAACATGCTCCCATATTTTCCCCGGAGCCGGTCATCCGGCGGGGCTTGCCTCAGCGAGGGAGCTCGATCTCAATCATCGGCCTGTGCCTTTCGAAGGGCAGGGCGATTTCAGGAGGTATGGAATGAATATCGAAAAGTATTCCGAGCGGGTACGTGGTTTTCTGCAGTCGGCTCAGACGCAGGCGCTTTCCGACGGACATCAGCAATTCGCGCCCGAACATGTGCTGAAAGTGCTGCTCGACGATGATCAGGGCATGGCTTCGGCATTGATCGACCGTGCGGGCGGCAATGCCAAGGACGCCCGTATTGCCAATGATGCAGCACTTGCCAAACTGCCGAAGGTTTCCGGCGGCAATGGTGAGATCTATCTTTCCCAGCCGCTTGCGAAAGTGTTCTCGACCGCCGAGGACGCCGCCAAGAAGGCTGGCGACAGCTTTGTCACGGTCGAGCGCCTTCTGCTGGCGCTGCTGATCGAAAGTTCCGCATCGACCTCGGCCAGCCTGAAAAAGGCGGGGCTTTCGGCACAGGGTCTCAACCAGGTGATCAACGATCTGCGCAAGGGCCGCACGGCCGACAGCGCCAATGCGGAACAGGGTTTCGACGCGTTGAAGAAATATGCTCGCGACCTGACCGCCGATGCGCGCGACGGCAAGCTCGATCCGGTAATCGGCCGCGACGACGAAATCCGTCGGACGATCCAGGTTTTGTCTCGGCGTACCAAGAACAATCCGGTGCTGATCGGTGAACCGGGCGTCGGCAAGACGGCAATCGCCGAAGGCCTGGCGATCCGTATCGTCGATGGCGACGTGCCGGAAAGCCTCAAAGACAAGAAGCTGATGGCGCTCGACATGGGTGCCCTGATTGCCGGTGCGAAATATCGCGGTGAATTCGAAGAGCGGCTGAAGAGCGTCTTGAACGAGGTGCAGGCGGAAAACGGCAATATCATCCTGTTCATCGACGAGATGCACACGCTGGTCGGTGCCGGCAAATCCGACGGCGCCATGGATGCGTCCAACCTGTTGAAGCCGGCGCTCGCCCGCGGCGAGCTTCACTGCGTCGGCGCGACCACGCTCGACGAATACCGCAAGCATGTAGAAAAGGACCCGGCGCTTGCCCGTCGTTTCCAGCCTGTCATGGTGGACGAACCGACGGTCGAGGACACGATCTCGATCCTGCGGGGGCTGAAGGAAAAATACGAACAGCATCACAAGGTGCGGATCTCGGATTCTGCTCTGGTGGCCGCGGCAACCTTGTCGAACCGCTACATTACCGATCGGTTCCTGCCGGATAAGGCGATCGACCTGATGGACGAGGCCGCATCGCGTCTTCGCATGCAGGTGGATTCGAAGCCGGAAGAACTGGACGAACTCGACCGCCGCATCATGCAGCTGAAGATCGAGCGCGAGGCCTTGAAGAAGGAAACCGACACGGCTTCGGCCGACCGGTTGCTGCGGCTGGAAACCGAAGTGACGTCGCTCGAAGAGCAGGCGGATGCGCTGACCGCACGCTGGCAGGCGGAAAAGCAGAAGCTCGGCCTTGCCGCCGACCTGAAGCGGCAGCTCGACGAAGCTCGCAACGAACTTGCCACTGCCCAGCGCAAGGGTGAGTTCCAGCGTGCCGGCGAATTGACCTATGGCGTCATTCCGGATCTCGAAAAGCAGCTGGCGACTGCCGAAGCCCAGGATGTTTCGGCCAACAGCATGGTGCAGGAAGTCGTCAATCCGGATGCGATCGCGCATGTCGTGTCGCGCTGGACCGGCATTCCGGTCGACAAGATGCTGGAAGGCGAACGCGACAAGCTGCTTCGGATGGAAGACGAGCTGGCGAAGTCCGTTGTCGGCCAGGGTGATGCGGTTCAGGCGGTGTCGCGTGCGGTGCGCCGTTCGCGTGCCGGGCTGCAGGATCCGAACCGGCCGATCGGCTCGTTCATCTTCCTCGGCCCGACCGGTGTCGGCAAGACGGAGCTGACCAAGTCTCTGGCGCGGTTCCTGTTCGACGACGAAACTGCGATGGTGCGCCTCGACATGTCGGAATACATGGAGAAACACTCCGTTTCACGGCTGATCGGTGCCCCTCCGGGTTATGTCGGTTACGAGGAAGGTGGTGCGCTGACGGAAGCGGTCCGGCGCAAGCCCTACCAGATCGTGCTGTTCGACGAGATCGAGAAGGCGCATCCGGATGTGTTCAACGTTCTCCTGCAGGTGCTCGACGACGGGCGGCTGACGGACGGGCAGGGACGTACGGTCGACTTCAAGAATACGATGATCATCATGACCTCCAATCTGGGGGCCGAATATCTGACGGCGCTTCGTGAAGACGAGGATTCCGAAAGTGTTCGCGAGCAGGTGATGAGCGTCGTCAAGGCATCGTTCCGGCCGGAATTCCTGAACCGCGTCGACGAGATCATCCTGTTCCACAGGTTGAAGCGCAACGAGATGGGCGCGATCGTCGACATCCAGCTGCAGCGGCTGCTGAAGCTTCTGGCCGATCGTAAGATCGAACTGGAACTCGACGGCGATGCCCGCGAATGGCTGGCCGACAAGGGGTATGATCCGGTCTATGGCGCGCGGCCTTTGAAGCGGGTGATCCAGAAGTTCGTGCAGGATCCGCTTGCCGAGCAGATCCTTGGCGGGCATATCCCGGATGGCTCGACCGTCAAGGTGACTTCCGGCTCGGACCGGCTGCTGTTCCGGATCAAGGGCAGCATGAGCGAAGCGGCCTAAAACTGGTTATATCCGCAAACAACAATGGCGGCCTTTCGGGCCGCCATTTTCATATCCGCGCCATGGATCCGCCGCATCAGCGGCTGGCGACCTCGTCGGAGGCTTGCGTGTTCAACAGCGCGTCGATGCGCTTGCGCTCTTCCTCGAACCGCGCAAGGGCCTTGCCTTCCAGCGACTTTCCGCCGGGCAGGCGGACCTTCATAGAATCGACCTTGGTGCCGTTGACGATCAGTTCGTAGTGGAGATGGGCGCCGGTCGACTGGCCGGTCGTGCCGACATAACCGATCACCTGACCCTGGGTCACCTTGGCGCCCGGATAGACGCTCTTGGCGATCGCGCTCTGATGGTTGTAGGAGGATTCGTAACCATTGGCGTGGCGGATGATCGTCTGGTTGCCGTAACCGCCACTATCCCAGCCCGCCTTTTCGACGACGCCATTGCCGGTGGCGATGATCGGCGTACCGCGGGGCGCTGCCCAGTCGGTGCCGGTATGCATCAGCGCACGACCGAGGATCGGATGGCCGCGCATGCCGAAGCCCGACGTCATGCGTGCGTTGGGGACGGGGCTGCGCAGCAGGAATTGCCTTATGCTGCGGCCGTCCTGGTCAAAATAGTCGACGGCATTATCATCGTCGGCATTCTGGAAGCGGTAAAAGCGGGTGCTGTTGTCGCCGAAATGGGCGTTGACATACAGCAGTTCGGAATCCCTGGCGGCCTTGCCCTTGTCGTCGGTTACCGAGAAAAATGCCTCGATCGCGTCGGTCGGCCGCAACTGCGCCTGCAGATCGACATTGCTTGCGAGCAGCTTCACCAGAAGTGCCGTCATTTCCGAGCTCATTCCGTAGGAAAGGGCCGTGCGGTAAATCCCGTCATAGACGCTCGGCAGATCCCGGCCGGCGATGATCTGGGGTGGCTGATCGCTGAATGCCGAGGTCACTGCGGGCAGCATCGGAGGTTCGCGGCCGTCGATGAAACGGCTGTGATCGTCGAGTGCCACCGTCGTCAGATGTTCGCCGTGCCGGTAGACGCTTTCCCTGACGACCAGCATCATCTGGCCTTCCTGGATGACGCCGATGCGAAGAACGTCGCCAGGCTCGACATTGGCATTGCCAAGTCTGGCCTGGAGATAACCCGACATCTCCTTCGCCTTGCCTTCCGGGTAACCGACTTCGGTCATCGCCTCGGTAATGGTCATCGGCCGGCGCACGGGAATGATGTCGTCGGCATATTCGCGGGTGTGCGGGGTGAATGGTTCGGGAGAGGCGACCGACATGTTCTCCTCGACCACGCGGGCCGCCAGTCCGGAGGTCAGGTCGACGTCGTCGGGTGTCGAAAACCGCTGCGGGTCGACATAATAGAGCGCCGAAAGCTGCGCATCGCCGGAGGTCAGGATGGAGCCGTTCGAGCGGACATTCTCCTCGACCTCCTCCAATGTCATCGGCGTCGCATAAGAAAAGCTTGTTCCCTTGGTGGGGAAAGCCATGGTCTGCAGGCTGACTTCGGATTCGACATTCGAGCCGTAGATCAGGCCGGTCCGATTGGCGGCCGGCGCCGGTGCCTCGCTCGAGGCGAAGATCGCCAGCGGATCAAATTTGGGATAGGTTTCCGGTGCGACATGCTCTGCGGCAAGGTTCATCTTCACATGCGCGAAGGGGCGCCGGCGGACCAGTTCCCGGTTGCCTTCATGGACGACGGTCGAGACCTCCATGATCTTGCGGTCGGTCGGCATGGCGACGATCTTGCCGCCCAGCAGCCGCTTGCCGCGCTGAACGCTCTCATTGTCGTGGTCCGTCGGTACGGAGGCCGAGGCTTCGGCGGGAATTGCCAGCTGCTGGCGCCCATCGAGCGCGGCAAACAGGGCGACGCCCATCAGCACCGAAGAGGTAATGCCGGTGAGGAAGGTGCCGGAGAGCCAGCGCAGCGAAATCTCGCGACGATCAGGTGCACGACGGCCATCCGCCAGAATGGGGGCCTCGTTGCCTAACGACCGGATCATGTTGCGGGGCGTCATCATGCCAAATCTGTACCACTTCCCGTTTTCCCGGTGCCATTCTTCCGGCGGCAGCTTGGGCCAAGAGATGTGCCCTTTTCGGTGCCGTGAGTCAAACAACTGCGACGACAGCCGGCCAATCGCCAGGGCCTGCCCTTAATAAGATCAAGGCCCGTCCTATAAGAAGAGCCTCTCTCTTATAGGGGCTGAGCATTGACCGGGGCATGCCGCTGCATGCGTGTGCGATGCAATGACATGCCCGACCTGTGTCGTAACCATGCGATTGTGAATTTGTCGGGGCAAAACCCGGATCTGGCGAGATTTCCCACATATAGAGAGAAACGACGGGGGGCGTCGCCGGATTTGCCGCCGGTTTGGCCCGAATTTCGACCGTCATCTATCCGTCGCATGATTTCCCATTTAAAATCAGTCTCTTATGATTTTCTTGAAGTTTCTGCGACGGTTGGTGTTGACTTAGAAAAGGGGTTCCGCCTATAACCCGCTCACTGAACGAGGGCGGCGGCGCTGCTAGCGACGGTTTCTTTCGTTCTGTAGCAAACCACG
>NZ_JBXHAY010000006.1:0-394868 GCF_057163345.1 Aliirhizobium sp. YIM B11859 | reverse complement strand
TTGGGTGGCTGGTCGACAACTACCCTCGCCTTGCGGATTGGAACGCCTGTGCCCGCCGCGTCGCATCTTTGATGATGTCGCTCGATGGCCTCGAACGTGCAGAGACTAGCGATAGTCTTGGCCGCATCACCAGAGGCGACGCTCAGGGCAATATTATGCTCAGCCTTCACGATCTGTCCGTATCACTCGGTGACGGCAGGGCTGTCGTCAAGGAGACCGAAGTCGAAATCGAGCCTGGCGAACGTGTGTTGGTGGCCGGAGAATCCGGTTCTGGCAAAAGTACCCTGGTGCGAGCCATAGCCGGGCTCTGGCCGTGGGGCGAGGGAAGCGTCAACTTCCGCGCAGACAGTCGTCTGTTCATGCTTCCACAAAAACCCTATATCCCCACGGGCTCGCTTCGCCGCGCTGTCGCCTATCCGCAAGAGGCCGATAGCTGGAGTGCCGAGGACATCGGATCGGCCCTGGAAAAGGTCGGGTTGGAGCACCTGAAGGATAAGCTCGAAGACGACGCCCCGTGGGATCATACTTTGTCGGGCGGCGAGAAACAGCGTTTGGCCTTCGCACGTCTACTTCTCAACAATCCAGATATCGTCGTGTTGGACGAGGCCACCTCCGCACTTGATGACAAGAGCCAGGATAAAATCATGCAGACGATCATCAATGAGTTACCGCAGGTGACTATCCTAAGCGTCGGTCACCGCGCTGAACTGGAAGCGTTTCACAGCCGGAAGATCACGCTCGAAAAGCGGGACGGCGGAGCGAGGCTGGTCAGCGATGTGGACCTTTTGCCGAGAAAGGGTAAGCGCATGGCAATCGCTCGGATTTGGGGAAAACCCCGAGACGTTCCCTGAGCCCCGGTACGAGATTGACGTTTACCTTGATAGGGCTGGCCCGCGTGTCGCGTTTTCAGCTTCTCGATGCGGCATTTCTTCAATGACCGAAATGATGTCAGCAAAACATACAGGCGTTGGCGCTACCCATTTGACACAATCGTGTTCATCCGCGAGTGAAGCGGTAAAACGGTCTGAAGCGAGCCTATAGTTGCGACCAACTTCAGCGGCATTCACGACGCAGCGGTAACACTGATCTGCGGCCGTTACGGCGCTTTTTGAAACTTCGAACACCATGATCGCGCGGCTATTGAGTTCCTTCACGTGAGCCTCGAGCTCGGCTAATTGTTGACGACGCATTGGAGCGTCGTCCCCAGCAATCAGCAGTATCCACTTCGGCTGATAGTCACCTTCGAACAGAGAAGGCATAGGCGTTCCTTTCGCACAAAAATCCTCAGTGGGCATCGTGGTTCCGCAATGAAGCAGAACCGGCGATGCGAAATAATGTTCCTTCCCGCGCCAGCACCCATTCTTCACCGCCACGGGCGGTGAAGAATGGGTAGATTCGTCTCGCATTGGACGCGGCCGAACCACTCGATATTCGGCCGACAATCAGGCAGCCCACGGGCTGGATCCAGTGTCAATTCCTCTTCACGCTTTTCCGTCGACTTGGCGCGTGTCTCGGGCACAAAACGGACGACGAACAGGAGTGACAGCACATTGATGGATGATGGTGGCTTTCCGACGCCACTCGGCAGGGCAATCTGGATGCACTGGTGCGGATCGATGTCGGCCGTTACGGCGCCAAATATCGGCGCGGCGTGCAGCGCAAGCGCCATTGGTGGTGCGTGTGGGTCAAGGTCAATCGAGAGATTCGCGGCCCGAGCCAGCGGAACACTTAGTTCCCTGCCGAGTTTCGGTATTCAGCATCACCAACGGAAGAGTGGAGCAGCCACATGAAAAATGTATCGAAAGCTTTGGCCGATGAATATCTGGGGTTAGGGGGCCAGCGCGTAGCGGTCATCGATGACAACCTAGGATCGTCGCGGGACTGGGATGACGATCCGCCCGAGGCGACGGCATTCTGGACCGAGCGCATTGCTTCGCTTCCCGAGAAAGAAAAGCGCGACGTCGAGAGCTTTCTGCCGTCATTGAACGATGAAAGCGATGAACCAGGATCGGAACAAAGTTAGGATATCCTCCTTCGCAAGGTAGTCCCAGATGAAGATCGAGATACCCTATTCTCAACAAAGCGAGCGGATGCTCAACAATCGACGGCTGCCGGCTACAGTTCACCGATCTGCCACACTACCCACTGGGCCGGTCCGGGTTGAGGCTGCTTTCACCGACAACGGTGCGGCAGCGACCGGGCGGGACGGTGTTTTTGAATTTGAACATGAGCATCCGGGCGCTCACAACAGCGCTCCCGTTCTGATGGGCGACTCCGATTGTCCATCCCTTAAGGCCTCACCGGGGGGACGCCGGCATTTTGCCTGCGGGAACGGACGCCAAAACCTCGGCTCGTCTCCGGATTTCCAGCCGTTGGGCGCCATGGCGATGATGGTGGAGGGATTTTGGTTTTTCCGGTTCCCGACGCAGCCCCCCTTTTGGGCGCTATGGGCGGGCTGTCGGGACTATGGCGATGACGAACCGCTGCATAAAATTGAGTCCTGTGAAACACCGGGCCGTAACCAATCGGCTTCTAAGGATGGAAGCTATTGAAGAGCGTCTGGAATTCGATTTGGAGAGCATGCAGCACTATGCTGACTCCATCGCGGAAGAGCGGCAACGCCTGACCCAGATGCTGTTGGCGACAACATCAAAGAATTGATCCGGCTCCAGAATACCGTTCAGATGCGGGCGTCAGTTCCGTTGCAGGCCGGCGGATGTGATTTTTGTGATCCATCATCGTCTCCTTCGTTTTTATGATTGGAAATTGGCAGACATATCCGGAGGCGGACTTTTCCGTTGCGGACCGGCTTTTCTTGAAAGCCGAGGGGCGGAAGCCGAGAGAACGACGCAACTGGGCCTCCCGTCGAAAGTTGGAACCATGCTCGTCTTGGTTTCGTTCCCAACGTGGGAGACCATTGTATTTTCCAAGGAGATTTTCATGAAGCGTTTTGTCGACAAGGTCGTCATTGTCACCGGAGCAGGTTCGGGAATCGGCAGAGCAACCGCCGAGCGATTCCTGGACGAAGGTGCCAAAGTAGCGCTGGTCGGTCGCACGAAGACCAAGCTTGAAGCGGTCGCGAAACCTTATCCCGCTGACCGGGTGCTTGTTCTGGAGGCCGACGTTTCAAGCGAGAGCGACATCGAGCGGGTCGTCGAACAGGCGAGCTCGAAGTTCGGTCGACTGGATGTGCTCGTCAATAATGCCGGCGTCGTCGAACAGGGCGATGTTGGATCGCTGTCGACGGATCAGTGGCGCAAAGTCATGGCGACCGACCTGGATGGCGTCTTTTTCGCGTCACGCGCGGCCATGCAGCACCTTAAATCGTCTGGTGGTTCGATCGTCAACGTCTCGTCGGTATCGGGCACGGGCGGTGACTGGGGCATGGCAGCCTATAATGCCGCCAAGGGTGGCGTCACCAATCTGACCCGCGCCATGTCCATGGACCACGGCAAGGATGGCGTCCGGGTGAATGCTGTCTGCCCGAGCTTCACGAAGACCGGCATGACCGGGGACATGGCAGATGACGAAGAGATCGTCGCCAAGTTCAACGAGCGGTTTGCGCTTGAAGGTCCTGGAATGCCCGAGGATGTGGCGGCAGTGATCGCGTTTCTGGCCAGCGAGGATGCACGTTTTGTCACCGGCGTGAACCTTCCTGTAGACGGCGGCATGTCCGCATCCAATGGCCAGCCTGCGCAATAGGAGGATGAACCGTGCCAGGCACATTCGCAACGGTCTATATCACCGCATTTGACATTGACGATCATGGTCAGGCCGTCCAGGCATTTACGCCGAAGGCGGCCGCCAGCGAGAGCGCTGCGATCAAGGAGGCCGGCGAGCTTGCCCACACTCATGCGGGCGTCCTTGTCTGGCGACGGGACAACAATCCCGTCGTCGCAGAAGAAGGCGAGCCGGCGGTCGTATTCAGCATCGGCAAGGTCGGGGATTTCTCTTAGGGCATCACGGACGATGCTGCCAGACCATGCGCCTCGGCCTGAACTCGCAAAGCCAGGGCTTCCACCCGGCTTTTATTGCGCGGTGAAGAAGGTAAGAAGAACCTTTCCCTTTTCGCCGAGCAGGCAGACGAACCTGTCGGGCTTTCCGGTTGCGCCTTTCCGCGCAATATAGGCATCGCCCATAATGACCATTTTGACCGCGACGTCCTCGACCTTGGTATCCGCAGCGCTAACGGCAAGGGATTCCGGATCCAGAACGATATCGGTGATGTCGGGCGCTTTTTCCTTCAGTGCCAGGAGTCCTGTCGATTTGCAGGCCTGCACCGCCGTGTCATTGTTCGTCTGAGCATGTCCGATACCAGCGCCGAATCCGGCAAACGCCAATGCAATGATGCAGGTGGAAATCTTCATTGTCATGGTCCTCGTATCGACGCGTTGCGCGCTGCATAATGCGTGACGAGACTGCCAGTTCCTTGTTGGGCAAACGAAATCTCGTGAGTTTCGCATCGCGTCCGTCTCCCCGAAATTTATACCTACCGACCTCCCCGCGCCCCGGAACCAAGCCGATCGCATTTGGTTACCTTTGCTCACGAGGAAGGAAATCCATCATGGCATTTATCGAAACAAAAGACGGCACCCAGCTCCACGTCAAGGACATGGGTCTGGGCCATCCGGTCGTGCTGATCCACGGCTGGCCGCTGACAGGCGATATGTTCGAATACCAGACGGTCGCTCTTCTTGAGGCCGGCTATAGGGTGATCACCTATGATCGCCGGGGCTTTGGCCAGTCAAGCCATCCCGCCGATGGCTATAATTACGACCTCTTTGCCGACGACCTTGCATCAGTGCTCGAGGGCCTCAAAGTCGATAAGGCTCATCTGGTCGGCTTTTCGATGGGTGGTGGCGAGATTGCGCGGTATCTGTCGCGACACGGCGCGTCGCGCGTGTCAAAGGCGGTGCTGATCTCGTCGGTCGTACCATACCTGCTCAAGGATGATAGCAATCCCGATGGCGTTGATTACAGTGTCTTTGCAGATATGAAGTCTCAGGTGCGGGAAGACCGGTTTGCTTTCCTTCAAAGCTTTGCCAAGACCTTCTACGGCGTCGGGCTGGTCAGCAAGCCCGTTAGCCAGGGCGTGCTGGACTGGTCCTTCGTGCTTGGCGTGATGGCGAGCCCGAAGGCGACAATCGAGTGCATTGACGCTTTTGGCCGAACTGACTTCCGACCCGACCTTCAGGCTTTCACTATTCCAACGCTTGTCATTCACGGCACGTCGGACAAGACCGTGCCAATTGCCCCGGCCGGCCGCGCCGCGGCGAGCGGGATTTCCGGTTCCAAGCTGATCGAATATGACGGCGAGCCGCATGGCCTGTTCGCAACGGCGTCCGAACGGCTGAACCGCGACCTGATCGAATTCCTCGGTTGACAATTCGAGGCCCAGCTGAGTTTTTCCTAAGTGTAGAACTGAGCTTCTCATCAGGCAGCTCAGGTTTCCCGATGCGGATATCAGGGGCCAGCGATGGCCTCCACGACGAAGCTAAGCGGAGCGAAACAAGTTTCGACCGTCCGATGACCATCGTGAAAGAAACCGGCCTACCCCATCACATAGCCGAGCTTTGCATCGTCGAAACCGCGGGCCAACCAATCGTTGTCTGGATTCGAGGTTAATTTATGTATGGTACAGATGCCCGTCGATATATCGGGCGACGGATAGGCGATGGTTGAAAGCTATCGCCTATCTTCGGATTTACTTCTTGAATTTCGAGTAATCGAGCTTCGGCGCTTTCGAAAGCGTCTCCTGGGTTGTGTCGACATAGGCCATCCAGGTGCCGTTTTCCTTATTCAGCGCCACCGACGCTGGGTCGATCACCACATAGCTTTCGCCGATGCCGAGGAAGCCGCCGACGCTAGCGACCACGCCAATCACCGACTTGCCGGCACCGATGACGACGTCGGCAACGGTACCAACCTTCTCGTTCTGCTTGTTGTAGATTTCGACCCCGACAAGGTTCGATGCGACCAGATCGGTGTCTTTGATCTCGACATATTTGAGAGGCATCGTTGCCGCCGTGCCCATGGCGATACCAGGACCGGCAAGGTTAGGATCGCTACCCGTGACCGCCGCCTGCTGCGCAAAAGCTGCGCCCGACACGGAAAACAAAAATGCTGTGGCGAGAATGGAAATTTTCATGCGATGCCCCTGTGTGATCATACCCGAGCGAGGGCTGGACAGCCGATAACGGTGCGGCTCTATGGCAGTTCCCTTTCCGCCAATGAAAATATTGATTTCATTGAGCTTAGCGGAGCGGAACATTGTTGTTACGCGGGTGTTTGTCCCTGGCAACAAGGAGCTTTCCATGAACATGATGGCCACGCCCGTCCGTTACGCTGCCGATCTTGAGGAAATTCAGTCCAACGAACAGGAAACGAACGAGGGGCTAAACGAAGCTTTTGACACCATCTTGGCACGCACGGCCGAGGATTATGGCCACGCCGTGCGCGCCGTGCACGCAAAGGCACATGCCATCCTTAAGGCACAGATGACCGTGCTGGACGGCCTGGGCCCGGAGCTTGCCCAGGGCATGTTTGCCCGGCCCGGCAGACATCCGGTCTATATGCGCGTCTCCACCAATGCCGGCGATATCCTGCCTGACGCGATTTCCCTGCCACGCGGACTTGCGATCAAGGTGCTGGATGTGGACGGCGCCCGACTTACCGACGCGGAAGGTACGACCCAGGATTTCGTCATGGTCAACGGCCCGGTCTTCCAAGCGAAGACTGCCAATCAGTTTCTCGCAAGCCTGAAAATGCTCGCTAAAACGACGGATCGCATGGAAGGCACGAAGACGGTAATGTCGAGCCTGCTCCAGACGATCAATACCGGATTGGAGGCGGTCGGGATTGCGAGCCCCGCGGTCCAATCACTTGGCGGCGCGCCGAACGTCGATCCGCTCGGCGAGACCTATTTCAGCGTCACAGCGTTTCGCTATGGCGATTATGTCGCAAAGTTCCGACTAAAACCCGCCTCGCAGGATTTGATCAGGCTTACTGGCAAATTGATCGATGCCAGCGTCCGTGAGGATGCAATCCGCGAGACCGTACAGGCTGAAATGCAGCATGTCGATGCGGTCTGGGAATTCCAGGTCCAGCTCTGTCGCAATCTCGACAAGCAGCCGATTGAGGATGCGACCGTCGCGTGGAGTGAAGAGGATGCCCCCTTCGTGACGGTTGCCACCGTCACTGCGGAACCGCAAGATAGTTGGAGCGATGACAAGGTGCGAGCGGTCGATGAGGAAATGCGGTTCAGCGTCTGGACCGGCCTCGATGCGCATCGCCCGCTCGGCAGCATTAATCGGGCCCGCAAGTCGACGTATCGGCATTCGTCGGACTTCCGCCAGCGCTTCAATGGCTGTCCCATCCACGAGCCTCGCAGTTAAATCTGTCGCCGTCCCGCCTTCAAATTCGGAGCCTTTCTAATGTCAGACATAATTAGCAATCCGGAGGGTAAAGGCCCGGCCGGCGGTTGGGGATCACTTAAATCGATTGCACGCATCTACGGCGAAATCGAGCCGCCGGTTGCTTTTGTCGAAACGCTCGCCCGGCAGAATAAGCCGGGCGGCTTCATGTGTGTCTCCTGCGCATGGCCCAAGCCTCAAAACTATCATCCGTTCGAATTTTGCGAAAACGGCGCCAAGGCGACGATGTGGGAAATGACCAATGCCCGCTGCACGCCAGATTTCTGGAGCGATCACACGGCAGCCGAATTGAGATCGTGGAAGGACTACGATCTGGAGATGACAGGGCGTCTCACCCATCCAATGCGGTTCGATCACCAAGCGGACCGGTATGTGGAAGTGACCTGGCAAGAAGCCTTCGAGGCAATTGGCATCACGCTGCGGCGGCTGAAGAAGCAGAGCGTCGTCTTTTATTCCTCCGGTCATGCAGGATTGGAAGCCTCTTATCTTTATGCCCTGCTGGCCCGGGCTTATGGCAACAACAACCTGCCGCAAAGTTCCAACATGTGCCACGAGACGACATCCGTCGGCCTCAACAAGGTGATCGGCTCCCCGGTCGGCACGATCGTCTGGGACGATCTGGAAAAGACTGATGCATTTTTCTTCTTTGGCCAGAATCCAGGCACCAACAGTCCGCGGTTCCTTCATCCGTTGCAAGACGCCAAGAAACGCGGCGCAAAGATCGTCACTTTTAATCCAGTGGTCGAGCAGGGCCTTGTTTCTTTTGTTAATCCCCAAAACCCGTTCGACATGCTGACGGGAAACGAGACGAAGATCTCCGACCAGTATTTGCAGGTACGGGCAGGCGGCGACGTGGCAGCCATGCTTGGCCTATGCAAGGTGGTGGTTGAAGCCGACGATGCCGCCATAGTGGGTGGCGGCAATTCCCGCGTCGTCGACATCGACTTCATTGCCGAACACACCACCGGCTTCGAGAACTTCATCGCTTGCGTGCGAGAGACAGCCTGGGCAGATATCGAACGCGAAAGTGGGCTAGCCGAAACCGATCTGCGGGAGGCAGGCGAGACCTATATCGCGGCCGAACGCGTCATCGGCGTTTATGGCATGGGCCTCACACAGCACGCGCACGGCGCTCTCAACGTCGCCATGCTCGTCAATCTCTTGATGCTGCGCGGCAATATCGGCCGCGAGGGTGCCGGATGCTGTCCCGTACGCGGCCACTCGAATGTTCAGGGCCAGCGGACGGTGGGTATCGCCGAAAAAACCAAGCTCATTCCCATGGACAAGCTGAAGATGCTGTTCGACTTCGATCCACCGACCGAAGACGGAACCCATATCGTCGACGCGGTAAAAGGGATGATGACCGGGACGGTCCAAGCCACGATTTCGCTCGGCGGCAATCTCCTGCGCGCCGTGCCGGATCAGCAAGACATGGAAAAGGCTTGGGCGGACCAGGAGTTGACGGTGATGGTTTCGACCAAGCTCAACCGCAGCCATCTGTTTCCCGGCAAACAGGCCTGGATCCTGCCCTGCTTGACCCGCACCGAGATAGATGAACAGGCGACCGGCAACCAGTCGGTCACCACGGAAGACAGCTTTTCGCACATCTCCGGCTCGATCGGCAAACGACCGCCTGCGTCGAAATACCTGAAAAGCGAGCTTGCCATCATTGCTGGCATTGCAAAATCGACGCTCGATCCAAATCCGAAACTGAACTGGGACGGTTGGACGGGGGACTACAGCCTGGTGCGTGATCTGATCGAAGCCACTTATCCCAAGGACTTCAAAGATTATAACGCACGCATGTTCGAACCAGGTGGCTTCTATCGTGGCAATGATGCGCATGAGCGCGTCTGGAATACCGATGAAAAGAGGGCCGTATTCACCACACCAAGCCGGCTCAATGCGTTGTCGTTTGAAGATGCTCCCGGTCGTTTTCGTCTGATGACGCTGCGATCCAACGACCAGTTCAATACGACGATCTACGGTTATTCCGACCGCTTCCGTGGCATTGAAGGCACGCGCGACGTCGTACTGATATGCGAAGAGGATATCGCCCTGGCAGGGTTATCCGAGGGCCAGACGATCGCCCTCGTCAGCGACTTCGGCGACGGTAAACATCGTCGGCTAGAAGGACTGACAGTGAGGGCACATAATCTACCGCGCGGCACGATCGGTGGCTACTATCCCGAGTGCAACGTGCTCAACGCCATCGATCACCATGACGAGTTGTCGAAGACACCGGCTGCCAAGGCCATTCCAGTGTGCATAGTCGTTTGATTGCCGGATTAATTCGCGCCTCGACCGAACGTCGATAGCGAAGACATGGCTTGGATTGGCGCCACCTGAGCGGTCGGCGGCGATACGAAAGCCCCCATAATCTTTCCCGCATCGAACATCGTCGAAATATTCTTTGTTATGCGCGGAACCATTGGCAGCGGCATGCGTTTGGCGGCTTGAATTGAGACAACATCCAGAACGAATGGCATTATGAATGTTGCAGATGAGCCCGGAATACGGGAATATTTTCCGTAACCGCGCCCGGTCTCCTGCCGGCGGCTGTCTCGATCTTCCAGCCTGTCCAGAACTTTGGAACGCCGCGCCGCGCCGGTTTGCAATGGCTTCCCGGGAGGCGATCTTGTACGTCGGCTGCCAATCGCCCCCGCGCTCATTGCGAACCGGTGACGCAAGGTTTAGGCGTCGGTGGTCCAATCACTCTCTTCATATTCGAGATATCCATGACGACGCCCTCTAAACCGACGCCGACCCGGCGCACCATAGGCCTCGACCCGGCGGTCGCCTTCAGTCTTGTCGGAGCTTTGGCATTTTTCGTCATCAGCGCGGCCGTCGCCTGGTACAATGTCCAGACACTGCGCGCCAACAACGAGCGTGTCGTGCATAGCCACGAGGTGATCGTTGCTCTCGCCGATCTCCTTTCCAACATTCAGGACGCGGAGACGGGGCAGCGGGGTTTTTTGCTGACGAATAGCGATCGTTACCTTGAACCCTACAATTCGGCGATCAACGCAATCCCAAGGCGGCTTGAGGCGATTGCCGGGATGATCAGCGACAATGGATCTCAGCAGCAACGGCTTGCCAACCTCACATCACGCGTCGAGGGAAAGCTATCGGAGCTCCGTGAGACGATCGAACTGCGCCGAAACCAAAGCGCAGAGGCAGCACTTGCCGTCGTCAATTCCGATCGCGGCAAGGTGGAAATGGATGCTGTCCGCACTCAGTTGACGGCGATGCGACAGGAAGAGACCCGTCTACGCATGCAGCGCCTGGCGGAAATGGACAATGCCTACACGACCGCGTTCGCCAGCAGCATCCTGGCCGGTCTGCTCGGCGTTCTGCTAACCGTCACAATCGGTGTGCTCATGCGTCAGGCGACGATCGTGCGAAGGCGGCAGGATTGGCTGCAGTCGGGCGAGGTCGGGATGAATGCCGCAGTCACGGGAGACCGGCGCACCGAGGAACTTGGAGACAGCATCCTGCAGTTTTTGGCTCGTTATACCGGCGCTGTCGCCGGCGCGATTTTCGTCAAGGATGAGGACGATTTCTTGCGCGCGGCGACCTACGGCGTTCCGGAAGGGGCCCACGTGCCGGAACGCTTCAAGTCGAACGAAGGTCTACTCGGGCAGGCGGCGATCGGTGCAAAACCGATCCTGATCGAGGGCGTGCCAGACGGATATCTGGCTTTCGGCTCGGCCCTTGGGCGCGACAAACCACGGCATTTGATGATTTCACCTGGGAGTGTCGATGGTTCGGTCAATTCCGTCATAGAGCTTGGCTTTCTGCGTCCGGTCGACGGCTCGGTTTTATCCCTTCTCGAGCAGGCCTCGGCATCGATCGCCACCGCCGTTCGGTCAGCCAAATATCGCAGCGACCTTCAGAATTTTCTCCGCGAAACCCAAAGGCAGGCCGAAGAGCTTCAGGTCCAGGGTGAAGAGTTGCGCGTTTCGAACGAGGAGCTGGAAGAGCAAGGCCGGGCGCTCAAGGAATCGCAGGCACGTCTCGAGCAACAGCAGGTCGAGCTCGAACAGACGAACTCCCAGCTGGAAGAACAGGCCCAGCAGTTGGAGGGCCAACGTGACGACCTTGAGAGGGTCAACGCGTCTGTACAACTGAAGGCCCGCGAACTTGAACAGGCAAGCCAGTACAAGTCGGACTTTCTTGCCAATATGTCACACGAGCTGCGCACTCCGCTCAACTCTTCCCTGATCCTGGCCAAACTTCTTGCAGACAACCCGGACGAAAATCTCACGGCTGAACAGGTCAAATACGCACAGACGATCCAGTCTTCGGGCAATGACCTTCTCAATCTGATCAACGACATTCTTGATCTGTCCAAAATCGAGGCAGGTCATGTCGATATTCGGCCAGAGCCGGTCGCTCTTGACCGATTGGTGAGCGGTCTCAGGCAGCTCTTCGATCCAGTCTCCAAGTCGAAAGGCCTTGCCTTCGAGATCGATATCGCGCCTGAGGCGCCTGCCGTCATCGAGACGGATCCGCAACGTCTCGAGCAGGTGCTCAAGAACCTTCTATCAAATGCCTTCAAGTTCACTGAGAAAGGCAAGGTTGTTCTGACGCTTCGTAGCGCTACCGATGGTCAACTCGCGCTGGCGGTCACCGATACCGGCATTGGCATCGCAGAGGATCAGCAGCGCAGCATTTTTGAAGCCTTCCATCAGGCTGACGGCACGATCAGCCGGCGATTTGGCGGAACAGGTCTTGGCCTGTCGATCTCGAGGGAGCTCATTCGCCTCCTCGGCGGTGCAATCCGCCTTACCAGTCGGCACAACCACGGAAGCACGTTCACAGTGGTCGTCCCCGTCTCTTACGATCCGTCGCGTGTCGTTTCCCGTGACATTCGTACCCTTGAACCGGTGGCGATCCCCCGACCCGTTGTTGAAGAGGTTCGGCCGCTTCAGCCCGAACGTCATCGGATCGTCGAGGACGATCGCTCGGCTCCGGCTGACGGCAAGCGCACCTTGCTGGTCATCGAGGACGACGAAACGTTTTCTGCTATCCTTCGCGACCTTGCGCGCGAAATGGGTTTTCGTGCGCTCGTAGCAGGAACTGCCCACGACGCACTGGAACTTGCCAAGCAGCACATGCCGAGCGCCATCGTACTCGACATCGGATTGCCGGATCAATCCGGCCTGTCGGTGCTCGATCGCCTGAAAACCGACGTCCGTACCCGCCATATCCCGATCCACATCGTCTCGGCCGACGACTATGCCGAGACCGCGCTTTCGCTCGGCGCAGTCGGTTACATGATGAAGCCGGTACAGCGCGAACAACTCGTAGAGGTTCTGCAGAAGCTGGAGGCGACGCTTTCGCAAGGAGTGCGTCGCGTTCTGATCGTTGAGGATAACCAGGTCCAGCGCGAAGCGGTTATGAAACTCCTGACCTCGCATGACGTCGAAACGGTCAGTGCCGGGACGGCAGCCGAATGCCTGACGCTTCTCAGACAGCAGACATTCGACTGCATGGTGCTCGATCTGACCCTGCCCGACGCATCCGGCTATTCCCTCCTCGAGACGATCAGCGCCGACGACAGCCATTCCTTCCCACCCGTGATCATTTATACCGGCAGGGTTCTGTCGGCGGACGAGGAGCAGCGGCTGCGCCGTTATTCGAAATCCATCATCATCAAGGGCGCCAAATCGCCGGAACGCCTACTCGACGAAGTGTCCCTGTTCCTGCATCAGGTGGTTTCCGATCTGCCGGACGAACAGCAAAAGATGATCCGCAAAGCCCGCAACCGGGATGCGTTGCTGGAGGATCGTCGGATCCTGATTGTCGAAGATGATGTTCGCAACGTCTATGCACTGACAAACATCCTCGAACCCCGAGGAGCCGTCATCGAGATTGCCCGCAACGGCCAAGAGGCACTCGACAAGCTCGGACAAAGCCAAGGCGATGCAACAAAAGCGATCGACCTCGTTTTGATGGATGTGATGATGCCCGTCATGGATGGCCTCACCGCAACACGCACGATCCGGAAAAATCCCAACTGGAAGAAACTGCCTATCATCACGCTGACGGCCAAGGCCATGCCCGACGACCAGCAGCGCTGCATCGAAGCCGGGGCCAACGATTATATGGCCAAGCCCCTCGACGTCGAAAAACTATTGTCGCTCGTACGTGTCTGGATGCCCCGGTGATCGAAACATTCGAGAAAGTCGAGGACATCGAAATCCGGCTTCTGCTGGAGGCGCTCTACGTCCGTTACCACTACGATTTCCGCAACTACGCCATGGGGTCGATCAAACGGCGCCTGCGTCAGGCTCGCGAGCAGATGGGATTTGCCACGATCTCCGCGCTGCAGGAAAAGGTCTTGCACGACGAGACCATGCTGCCCAGGCTGCTCGGCTATCTCACGGTCCAGGTGAGCGAGATGTTTCGCGATCCGAGCTATTTTCGCGCAATCCGCGAGAAAGTCGTTCCGCACTTGAAGACCTACTCCTCCCTCAAGATCTGGATCGCCGGCTGTAGTTGCGGCGAGGAAGTTTATTCACTGGCGATCCTGTTTCGCGAGGAAGGGCTGGAGGATCGAACGATTTTCTACGCGACCGACATCAACCAGGATGCATTGCAGGCCGCTGAAGCCGGCGTCTACGACCTCGATCGGATCCAGTTGTTTACAGAAAATCATCGGAAGTCAGGAGGCAAATCATCGCTTTCCGATTACTACAATACCGGCTACGGCCGGGTTTCATTCGACCGGTCACTGCGCGAGCGTGTGGTTTTTTCCGACCACAGCTTGGTGACTGACGCAGTGTTTGGTGAGATGCATCTGATCTCCTGCCGCAACGTAATGATCTATTTCGATCGGCCCCTGCAAGACCGTGCCGTTGGATTGTTCAAGGAGTCCCTGGCTCGTAAGGCCTTTTTGGGTATCGGCGCGAAAGAGAGCCTTCGCTTTTCCGTGCACGCCGAGGGGTTCAAGGAATTCGTACGCGAGGAGAAAATCTATCAAAGGGTCGGCCTATGACCGCTGCCAGACCACATGCGGTTGTGATCGGAGCTTCTGCAGGGGCATTGGAGGCGCTCTCCGTTATCCTGCCGTCGTTGCCGGGTGATTTCCACGCACCGATCATTGTCGTTGTCCATATCCCATCGGACAAGCGGAGTGTGCTTGCTGAACTGTTCCAGGCCAAATGCCGGATCCAGGTCATCGAGGTCGAGGATAAGGAGCCGCTCCGGCCGGCAACTGCCTATTTCGCGCCGCCGGACTATCATCTGCTTGTCGAAAACACCGAGAGCCTGGGGCTGACCTCCGATGAGCCGGTTCTGTATTCCAGGCCTTCGATCGACGTCCTGTTCGAGAGCGCGGCCGATATTTATGGTTCGGATGTCACAGCCATCTTGCTGACCGGCGCCAACCAGGATGGCGCAAAGGGTTTGGCAGCCATCGCCCAAGCGGGCGGACAGGTGATCGTACAGGATCCCGAGACGGCTTTCGCTGCCGCAATGCCTGAAGCGGGTCTGAAGCTTTGCCCGAACGCTGCGGTTCTATCGCTTAGCGGCATATCCGAATATCTAAGGAGGTTCGGCTGACATGAGCCAGGTTTCGTTTCTTTTGGTAGACGATCTCGAGGAAAATCTCATTTCTCTCGAAGCCCTACTGCGCCGTGAGGGGTTGAACCTTTTAAAGGCACGCTCGGGCGATCACGCACTGGAACTGCTTTTGGAACACGACGTCGCTCTTGCACTCATCGACGTCCAGATGCCAGGCCTGAACGGGTTCGAGCTTGCCGAGCTGATGCGAGGCAACGAACGCACGCGACGTGTGCCTATCATCTTTGTGACAGCCGGCAGTACCAGTGACAGCCGGTGGCGGTTTCAGGGATACGAAGCGGGTGCCGTCGATTTCATTCAGAAACCGATCGAGCCAGATGTTTTGCGCAGCAAAGCGGAAGTGTTCTTCGAACTTTACCGTCAGCGCCAACAGATTGCAGCACAACGCGACGAACTCCAGAGCCATGCTATAGCACTGAAGGAAGCAGATCGCCGCAAGGACGAATTCCTGGCGACGCTCGCTCACGAACTTCGCACACCACTGGCCCCGTTGCGCAACGGCCTCGATCTACTTCAGCGCAATCCGAATGGCGAGAAGGCGAGCGATATACGCGGGATGATGGACCGACAACTGGTCCACCTTGTCCGGCTGATTGATGACCTGCTTGATGTCTCGCGGGTCAGTCAGGGTAAGATCGAGCTGCGGAAGGAACCCGTGCGGATCGATGAAATCGTGCGATCGGCGACCGAAGCCAGCCGCCCACTCATAGACGGCCCAGGTCACCGGCTGACGATCGACATGTCGGAAACTTCGCTCTGGGTTGACGGTGACGAGATCCGCTTGTCACAAGCGGTATCGAACCTCCTCAACAATGCCGCAAAATATACGCCGGCAGGCGGTCGGATCACACTTGGCGTGCGCGTTGAAGCCAATCGTGCCGTCATATCGGTGACCGATACGGGTGTCGGCATACCCAACGATATGCAGGCAAAGGTCTTCCAGCTCTTCACTCAGATCGACGACCACCTGCAACGTTCACAGGGCGGGCTCGGAATTGGTCTTGCCCTTGTCCGGCAGCTTGTCGAAATGCATGGCGGGTCGGTGGACGCTTACAGTGCCGGACCTGGAACCGGCAGCCGGTTCACGATCAGGCTCCCGCTGGTGGAAGCCCCTGCGCGGACGGAGGTCTTGGAGCCGCCGAGACCGGAGATCTTCTCCTTTCGGCCACTCAAAGTTCTGGTCGTGGACGACAATCCCATCATCGCCGATACCCTTGGAATGATGCTGGAGGATATCGGCCACCATTTCGAGGCGGTCCACGACGGGCGCGAGGCGCTGGACGCGGCCAGGCATTACCACCCGGACGTCATTCTCCTCGATATCGGTCTTCCTGGCATGAATGGCTATGAGGTTTGCAAGGCCTTTCGCGGCGAGGCCGAATTCCAGGATACGCCGATCATCGCGCAGACCGGCTGGGGTCAGGACCGCGACAAGGAACTAGCGACGGAGGCTGGCTTCAATTTCCACTTAACAAAGCCGGTCCCGCTGGAGCAATTGCAAAAGGTGTTCGCGACGTTGTCGTCTTGATCCAACGGCCTTCGGAATGATGCTGTTTTTCCCTTATTGATTTTGCAGGGTATCGAACCGAGTATCCGTGATCATGCAGGCTTCCGTCCAAAAATATAAGTGATTTTAGCGACGTCGCTCCGTTGTTGTAACGGCGGTATTATCGAAGCCTATCGGTATGTATATCGGCTCCCACATGCGCCTGGAGATCAACCAATTGCGCCATGCCGTACGCTCTGGCAAAAGGAGCGATTGCGCGAGACAATCGGGGCAGAGCAGACCTCGGGTTTCACTGTCATGAAGTCCCGCCAACCCCATCGATGATGAAGTGCAGAAGCTTGTTTGTCCCAAGCAGGTTTGCGCGCATTCCGTTTTTTCGAAACCTCCACAGCGTTTCTCGCGCCCACTGATCTCATCTGTCGAGAATGCCAATCATCCGATTGACGGCATCTCGGTATTCCTCGTGCATGATTTCGGCCGCCTCTGAGATCGCCAACTTCCAGGCTGGTCCGCGATCCCATGCTTCTTCCAGGGCATCAGCCAGTGAGGGTCCATGACCTGTCACCGGCAGGGCATCGAATAGCATTCCGGCCTGTCTGAGGTCTTTATCTCGTTTGGCCTGCCCGCCGGCGTCATTTTGGCGGCGACCGGCAATTATGAGCTTGTGTACCGCATACCTGCAAGGATCAGGAATCACTACGGAGATACCGGCACCATGGAGCAGGATCGAACGGACGGGATCACGGATCAGGAAATCCATAAATCTCAGCGGCTCGGCCGAGGCGCCACCGAGAGCCGGCATGTTGGCCGGTTTGTCTGAATATTCTTCCGCTCCCCTGTTCGTCGTCATGAATTCAACCCGGTAGCCGGTTTGATTCCGGAAAGCGTGAGATCGAGGACTGCCGCTGATGTGCGGAACGGCCCGGAAAGTCGAATCAAGCGCTCTCAGGAGATCGAGTATCGGCGGCAGGGAATCCGCTACTTCAGCGGAGATCGCAAAATCCTGGGCTAGGTCTGCATCTCCTGTCAAGATTGCTGCCGATGGCAGGCGGATGCCGAGATAAGCCGAGTAGCATTGAAAGGCGACGGTACCGATGAGAACACCGCGCAGTCGGAAGAGACCTGCCTTGGCAAGCATTTGTATGACATCGCCGGTAAAACGATCCGCAGCAATTAGACCGGCTTCACGAGTGAGGGTGGACACAAACTTTCGGCGAGCCTTGTAGTCTGACTTCTCACCCTTGAAGGTTTGGACACGTTCCGAAATCAACAGATCGTCAGCCGGCCCGACATACCGACGCCTTTGCCCGCCCTCACCATCGGGCTGGTCGAAATACCAATAATGTCGACCATCGACTGCTACAGGAACAAATCTACCTACGGGGGGAAAGTCCTCCGCCCAATCGTCATCGAATGCGCGTTGCTGAAGTTCCGCGACCATGGTCCGGAACATGAGATCAATCTGTTTGATCATGGTACACTCTATATCGTTTTCACAATTCTAGTATAGCCACTCGCTGTCGGCAAGCCGTAGTCGCAATTTTCCCTTTGCGATATCGTGCCACGGCAATCACAGTACGATTATGTTCGGTCTAACTCACGCGTGCCTCATCCTAGCTGATTGCTATACTATTTTCGCAAATCCAGTACAGAAACAGAGTGGCCGGCACTCTGATACGAAAAAACCGGATCGTTCATAACTGGAGTTTCCGCGCTAAATTCCGCGGCTGGGAACAGGAGCGGAAGCGATGAAGGCCTCAAGGTTCTCGGACGCCCACAAAACGTTCACTCTGAAGCAGGGTGATGACGGTATGCCGGTGGCAAAAATTTGCCGCGGGCCGGGATTCCCGTGTGCTGTAAGTTCAGTAAAAAACGCACATGTATCGGAGTCATGAAGATCGCGCCGAACCGTCTCAAGCTTTGTACGAAAATCAGCGGATGTTCTGCCTAAACACAATGCGTTCTGATTACTCGCCAACTTGAGGAAGCGCTCAGGCAAATTTGGCATACAGATGCTCGGCTCGCAGCATTTCCGAAATGCCAGCTGTTTGAGCGATCAACTCGTTGTTCGTTTCAGCGCTGAAGCTGATGCGGCTATCGTCAACCTTCCGTGCGCCGGGTTTCGTCTGACTGTGTTCTGCAAACAGGCGAGCATGTGTAATCATGCTCGAACTGAATACACCCGCACCTCTTCGGTTTTCCCCTTGACCAGGATGCGATCCAGCTCCACGAGCGAGAAACTGCCGGCAACGCTAACCGCGGTGTTTTCGCCTATCAGCATCGAGACCCCGTAATTCTTTGAAGCGCCCTCCAGACGAGCGGCGAGGTTGACGCTGTCGCCAAGTGCCGAATAGTCAAAGCGGGTAGTCGACCCCATGTTTCCAACAACACATTCGCCGGTGTTGATGCCGATCCCAATGTGCAACGGATAGTGCACGCGGCCGTCCGCCTCGGCCTCTCGCAATAGCTCGTCGTTCAACCGATCCATTGAGCCGAGCATGGCGACAGCTGCTGCCACAGCGTGTCTTGCGTGGTCGGGATCATCCAGTGGAGCATTCCAGAAGGCCATCAAGCAGTCGCCGATATATTTGTCGATCGTGCCACCATGCGATAACACGATGTCGGAAAGAGGGGTCAGCAGCCGGTTGATCAGCGACGTGAGTTGCTGCGGGTCGTCCTTTAGCTGTTCAGAGATCGTGGTAAAGCCTCGGACGTCGCAAAACAGGATGGAAAGTTCGCGCTTCTCGCCACCGAGTTTCAGCTTTGAAGGGTCACGCGCAAGCTGCTCCACCAAAGCAGGGGACAGGTATTGCGAAAACGCCCGGGTGATATGCCGGCGGTTCCTGCGTTCCTGCGCGTAGTCGATGCCGGCTTGGCTCGCTGCAATGCAGACCAGGGCAAGTGCGGGAGCGACAGGGGATACGAAGACCCGCCCGAAGCGCAGCGCCAGATAGGCCCCGGCGAACATCAAGGTGACTGTGATGGTAGTGATTGCAATGGTCTGCCACCCGGTCCGCCTAAAGACGGCCAGTGTGGCAACGATAGCGACGGCCAGCAGAACAAGCTGGCGCGTCCAGGTTTGCGCCTGCGACACGAAAGCGTCGACGCGAATGTTGTCGACGATCGTGGCCTGGATCTCTGCGCCCGCGACCAGCTTTCCGGTATGGACCGTGTAGGACGTCGCGAAGGCATCGGATCCGCCGCTTTCCACTGAGGCCGCATTCTGCAGGCTCAGGCCGACGATCACGATACGATCCTTGAAAAAGCCGGGCGGCAGGAACTGGTCCGGGTCCAACGCCTGGTAGTAGGAGACGGTTGGATAAGTTCGTGTTGGCCCAAAGCTCTGGATCAGCGCGCCCTCGGATGGAAGTTTAACCTCTAGTCCGGCGGCGGTGGCGATCATTGCGGCAAAGCCGTCATCATAGGTCGGCATGCGGCGCAGCACACCGTCGCGGTCGAGTGCGAAGGATGTTATCCCCGACAGGGCCAACGCGTCGGAAAACATCTGCAGCGGGAGCACCCGGACGAATTGGTCCGCCTGTGGCGAGGTAACAAGCGTTTCGTCGCCTGCAAGCACGACATCAGGCCCAAGTGCCGCCGTCAGGGTGGCGTCCTCTGTGGGCAACGACGGCTCGGCAAAGATGATATCCATGCCGATTACCTTGGCGCCGGCCGCGCGCAGGGCCTCTATCAGCCTCGCATGCAGGCCGCGTGGCCACGGCCATTGGGTCTGGATTTCGGCAAGTGAGGGTTCGTCGATCGCAACGATCACCGGTGCCCCGTCAGGTAGCGCCGGTGCGCCGATGGTGGAGAAGTAGTCAAAAACCCGGGCATCGACGAGCGGCCATCCGGGCAGGCGGGTGATCAATGCCATCGCCGCGACAACGACGATGGCGAGCAATGTCACCTGCAGGCCGCGCGAGGTTGCGAGACGGCGCGCTGGCGCAACAAACAGGGGATGTCCGGGCATCAGCAAGACACTTTCATCAAGAGATGGCTTTCATCAGAAGCGAACCTTCACCATGCCCTTGAAGGAGCGCCCCCAGCCGGGCGTACCGACATCGACGTCGAAATCTCGATCGAGAAGATTGCGAGCTTCGAGTTCCACCTCGAAACGTTTGTCGAAGGGCTCCCAGGTCAGGCTGGCGTCGAGGGTCCAGTAGTCGTCGAGCTTCAGGCCAACCTGGCTGTCACGGCTGCCGATATAGTTCGCCGCAAGCGTCGACCGGATATTGGCTTCGTTGACCCACGTAACGGCCAGCTGTCCGGCCCAATTGGGCAGATAGGGCAGCGCGCCCCCGGCTGTGGATGTACCGCTGCCTTCATCCTTTGAGTCCGTGTAGACGATGCTGGAGGAAAGGCCAAAACCGTGTTCCAGCAGGAGATTGGCCATCAGGCTCGCGCGATCGATCCGGCCTCCCCTGGTGGAAAAGGGAACGGCGGCAAGGGGAACAGCAATCTGCGGATCCTTCAGTTCCTGATGCTGGAATTCGACAGCCGTGAAGAAGATATCGGTCCATTCCGAATCCCAGCGGAGGGCATAGGTATCCGCATAACCTCCCGATCCGACCTCGAAGCGGTTCGGTTGTAGCCCAACGACTGCGATGGGCGAAAGCGTTGGCGTGCTCATGTCGATGCTGGAGCGCATGAAGCTCGCGCGCAGCCACTGCCCCTCGGCTGGCGTCCATGCAATGCCCGCACGTGGCTCGAAACGTGCAGCACTGTTGTTGCGATCGAAATAGCTGCCAAAAACCGCGTATTCCGCCTTAAGCTCCGGCGTGATCTCCTGCAGGAGGTCGATATAAGCTCGGCCTACCGCCGTACGCTCGGAGGAGTTGGTCGAGGTAACGGTGCCGCCTCCCAGGAAGGGCGGCAGGAGGTTTTCCGCGGTCTGCTTCTGGCGATCATCGATCCATCCGCCCTCAATGCCGTAGCGCCAAGTCAGGCTGTCGAAGCCGATTGCATGGCTGAGAGCCACGATATAGGCCTCCCGTCGAAATTCGCCCCGGCTGCGCAGAACGGGAAGGGTCGTGCCGTCGTCAAACTCGAGATATAGCGTGTCGTCACTTTTGGCGCCGCTGTAGAGCAGCGCCGTGTTCAAGACGTTCTGGTATCCGAATACGTGGCTCCAGCCGACCCCACCATTCCGCTCGGTACCCGTCACTTCCCGCTCCCGGTCCAGAGGAAATGGTCCGGCAACGGGGATACCGAAAAGAAGCGGTGAGACATCGGTCGAAACCGAGCTGTCGAAACTGCTTTTGGTGTCGTTGTAATAGAGGACAACGTGGTCGAAGAACGTCGGGCTCGCGGTCACATAGACATTTCCGCCCACCGCCTTCAGCTCCGTGTCGAGATCAGATGCTGCCGCGGTCGGCCGGCTTTCCGGCATTTTCTGCCATTCGATGTTGGCGTAATAGCTGGTCGGCGTTGGCAGGTTGAAATAGCCTTGTACCTCCGCCTCCCAGGTATAACCCGCATCACCGTTCGCCAGGGTGACACCGCCGCCAATCGCCACTTCGAAGAACGGATGCTGCAGGATATTGAAGCCGCGCGATGGTGCCGAGATCAGAGTGGGCTCGAGCAGCAGTCCCTGCAGTGTCGAAGAGAAGATATGTGCGTTCGGCCCGTTATTGACGATGTCAGCTCCATAGAAATAGCTATTGGCAAAAGGCGCGGCACTGCCCCGGATGCCTTCGTCAATATAGGCTGCACCCGAAAACGGATTGAAAACGGCGTCGCTGTAATATTCTCCCCATGCATTCAGCCCCTGAAACCGAAAGGCGCTGTTTAGTGTCGAGCCGGCCTGCTGGTCGGCACCGAGCGAACTGTATTCGCCGCCTCTTGCGCGCGCACGCCGCACATATTCGCGCGCCTGCATGATCGCACGGTGGGAATCATATTCATCGATCGCAACAGAGGCACGCAATGCTGCAATGACCGGGTCGTTATCATCAAGTCTGTTGGCGTTATCGATCGCCTGCTCTGCCGCAATCCGATCGCCCTTTTGATAATGAGCGGCGCCAAGTACGATCTGCCCCTGTGCATCAGCCGGGTTGGCCGTTGTACCGGCAAGCAGGTCGTCGATCGCTTTGTCGGTATCGCCGGTCTGGAGATAATAGCGTCCGCGCGCAATCAGAACCTGATCGAGCGCCGGATCGGCCGCCAATGCTGTATCGATTTCGCGCTTCGCGTCGGCTATCCGGTTCATATCCAGATAAAAGATCGCCATATTGGCATGCGGAACCGGGCTTAGCGGATCGAGTTCGATTGCCTTTTCAAGCGCCGCTTCCGCCTCGCGTGTAGCGCCCAAGCTCGACTGGAGATCGCCGATCGCGTTCCATGTGCTGCTGCTGCCGGGTGTCACCTTCAGGACAGCCTGCAGGTCCTCCATCGCCCCTTTCGTATCGCCCTGGAACCCCGCACGGAAATGCGACCGGGCCTCAAGCGCAGTCGGCTCTGAAGGATCAATCGACAGCGAGCGATTGATCGCTTCGAGCGCCTGATTGCGATCGTTGAGGAGGAGCGCGATCCAGCCGCGATAGGCGGGCAGCGATGCGTCGGTCGGATAGCGAGTTTCTGCTTCACGCAATGCGTCGATCGAGGCATTTAAGTCTTTGAGAAAGCCCAGCGCGTAGGCGCGCAGGAAAGCAGCCTCGGGTCCTCCGGTACTCAGCGGAAGCGCTTCGACGCGACTTGGATCAGCAAGCGAGCGAGCATAATAGCCACCCCACAGCGCGATGGCGCGCCGCGCGCCGTCAAGCTTGCGCTCCGCCCGGCGAAAAAGACTTGCGGCCTCCGAGAAGCGATTTTCTCCCGCAGCAAGAACGGCCTCGATCAGGGTAACTCGTGCCTCCTGGCTCGCAGAAAGCTCACCCCTGTTGATCAGGGATAGCGTGTTCCTTGCCCGGCCGCTGCCTTCCAAAGACATCTGGGCTTCAGCAAGGGTGAGCAGATCCTCGGGATCACGCTGATCGGGTGCGATTGAAAGGATCCGGTCAGCATCGCGCCGAATGGCCGCCATCGGCTGGGCAGCGGGCGCCATCCGCTGAAATGCTTCGCGTGGTGGTAGATAGAAAAGCATCTGCTCGCGATCGTCTGAATCGACGATGACCACCTTTCGAGGGGCCTGGCCAATCGTTGCCGCGGCGCCTTCGCCTTGCCGCACCTCGACACTGCCCTGCGGGTTGGTGAGTTGGACAACACCCTCCAGCACAGTGAGCGCCGTGTCGCGGCCGTTTACCGTCATGGCCCAATCTGTGCCACGGATGGCCGCAGCAGCGGCCGCGGTCTGCACCTGCACGCCGGCGCCGCCCCTCTCGGCACGCGCCCAGATTGTCCCGGCTTGCAGCTGCAGCACGGTATCGGCGCTTGTATTCGTTGTGATCTGCTTGACCACCAGTGTCGAATTGCGGCCAAGCCGGATCTGGGTGCGGTCGGAAAAAACGATTGCCAACTGGCCCGCCGCGTTTGTGCGCAAGATGTCTCCGCTCAAAAGATCCTGCTTCAAATCGATTGATTGCCAATCGCTCACATCGATGAAACGGACCTCTTCACCCGCCTTGCGGGCAATGACAGCGCCGGCGCTCTCGCCGGATCGCGCCAAAGGCTCGGCAGCAGCCGGAAAAGCGGCGGCCAACACCAATGGCAACGCGGCTGCGCTGCGATGAATGATCCTCAATATACCCAGCATCCCCGAAGTCAGTCCCGAACCTGACAAGTTTTGTTAACGCTTTAGCAAGAGGATTGATTAGGCGCCAGAGTCTTATAAGAAGGTTATGCTTTTGCCGCTGGAGAAATGATACGTGAGTGACTTTGATAGCGCGCCGACCGAATTGTTGGACATGCCAATGGCGACAGGGGAAATCACTGAGGAATATATAAATCACATCAGGAAGATAAACGACGTATTTTATGACCAGATAAAAATCGCCGATCAGAAGGCCGCCTACATATTTACATTCATGTTGGCATTCCTGGTATCGTCGGCGGAAGGTAGAGGGGTCTTCAACTGGGCGAGATATACGCATGGGAACTGGGTGGAGATTTTCTTTTCCGGCATGCTCGCAGTAGCGTCGGTTTTCTCTATTCTATTTGCTATTCGGGTTGTCCTGCCACGCCGGATTGACAAGTCAACGTCGTTGTTTTGGGGGACATGGACGCATCACCGCGGTCTATTCGAAACGGCGGCGCAAAAAAGTGATGTGTCCTACCTCTTCCAGGAGTATCTCGATAATGCCGATGTTCTGGCGCTGATTGCGGGCCAAAAGTACAAATGCGTTTCGCTGGCGTTCCGCGGCCTGGTATTTACGGTCGTGGCCTACGTCGTCCTTCTTCTTGCAACGCAGTAGGCCGGCTAACCTACTGTGTTGACCAGGATGCGCTTTTCCTGACGCCACAACAAGCGCGTGTGTATCATACCAAGCAGTATACCGATCTTACCAACATGCGACAGCGCGCGCTCAGTCAACTGGCACGTGATCTCAATGACCAGCCGAGAAAATGTCTCAGTTACCGAACGCCGGCGGAGGTGTTTACGGACCTCTTGCTCGTAAGACGCTGACGCCCACCCCTCCAAACCGGAAATGTTTCACTTGGGATAGCTTCTCCAAAGAAGACCTTAGTTCGGTAGCCAGAGAGCGACTTCGAGACCGCCGAGTTGCGAACGGTCAAGTTGGAGATCGCCACCATAAGCGGTCGCGATGTCACCAGAGATAGCGAGCCCCAGACCGGTTCCAGCTCCGTCTGCGTCGCCACTTACACCCCGCTTGAGCATTGAGGTGTAACGATCCGGCTCCGCACCCGGCCCGTCATCGCAGACACGCAGCACCGTCATCTCCCCTTCTTTCGAGGCGCATATCTCGATTCGCCGTTCTGCGAAGCGCACCGCGTTGTCGAGGATGCCGCCCATAGCCTCCGCGACATCTGCAGGATCAGCCTGAATGGTAAGGTCAGGGTCGATATCCAAAAACCATTCGATGCCGCGGCTTCTGGTGATGGGCGACAACACGCTCACAAGCTTGCCGGAAATACCGAGCAGCGAGGTCGTCGCCATTTGCTCGACACCCATGCGCGCCGCTTGCAACTGTCGATCTGCACGCTGCCGCACCAGTTCAATCTGCTGCAGGGCCATTTCCCGACGGTCCTCAGGCAGTTCTTCGGCCAGATGCGACAGCACTGTTAGCGGCGTTTTTAGGCCATGCGCCAGATCGCTGGCGCGTGCTCTCGCCCTTTCCACCGCCGTCTCGCGCTCGGACAACAGCAGGTTGATTTCGTTGACCAGCGGCGTGACCTCGGCCGGTCCAGATGCACTCATCTGGCTGGACCGTCCCGCCCTTATGTCGGCCACGTCGCGGCGGAGAAGCGACAGGGGTTTCAGCCCGATCAGCCCTTGCAAGAAGGAGGCAAACAGTAAAAGCGCGCCAGTGGCGATCAACATCACCATCAGAGGCCAGTGATAACTGGCAAGCGCGGCTTCCATATCGTCCTTCGAAAACGCAGTATAGACCGTAAAGGTCTTTGGGTGGTCGCCTTCGGTCAGCACCATATCCTTGATCGAGACCAAGATGACGCCGCCATCAGGCCCTTCTGCCTGGTGGAAACCGCAATACATCTCAGGAAGGAGGATTGCCCTTGAAAGCTCCTGGTCCCAGAGCGAGCGGGAACGTAAAGGCGTTCCTCCTCCTTCGGCGGTAATTTGCCAGTATCGACCGCCCGCTGGGATCTGGAACCGGGGATCTGAAGGCTCGCTTGCGAGCAGGAGCTTGTCGCCGGCGATGGTCAGCCGGGCACCGAGCGCATCGGACACGGCCGTCATTTCATTGGCATATTGGTCGGCAAGGTAATCCTCGAACAAGTGGCCAAGCACATACCAGACAAGCGAGAGGGCAACGGCGATCGAAATGAGAGCGCCGGCGGCGAGGCGGAAGCGCAGCGAGCGGGTAATCATGGCCGTTTCTCGGGCAGGACATAACCGAAACCACGACGGGTCTCGATCGCATCGCTGTCGGTCTTGCGGCGCAACCGGCCGATCATCGCCTCGACAGCATTCTTGGCTGTATCGTCATCTCGGCCTTGAACCTGGCTGGCGAGTTCGGCAGGCGTCAACACGACGCCGGGTCGATCGATAAACAGCGTCATCATCCGGTATTCGAGCGGGGAAAGATCGAGCTCTCTTCCATCGAACGTGACACGCCGCGCTTGTTCGTCGAGCGTGAACCGGTCGGTCGCCTTCACGCGCTGCCCTGTTTTGCCTGTTCGCCGCAAAAGAGCACGAAGACGAGCCACCAACTCCTCGCTGCGGAATGGCTTCGGCAGATAGTCATCCGCACCAGCATCGAACCCGTCGACCCGCTCCATCCACGATCCACGCGCCGTCAACACCAGGATTGGGGTGTCGAGACCAGAAGTACGCCAACGTTTGAGGATCGAGAGACCGTCCATGCCCGGTAACCCGAGATCGAGGATGATGGCTGCATAGTCCCCCGCCTCGCCTCGCTCCCACACTTCAGGGCCCTTTGACAGAACCTCGACGCGATACCCCTCCCGCCCGAGTTTTTCCACCACGTGACCGGCAATGTTCGGATCGTCTTCTGCAAGCAGGATTTTCATCAGATCAGTTCCTTCCCACCACCGCACCACTTCGCGCATCAACCCTCAAAGTTCGGATGACGCCAGCTTCGTCTCGCAGCTTCACATGATAGATGTCTTGGGCTTGAGATCGGCCGAGGCGGACGTCAACAATCCGACCGTAGCGCTCAAGGTCGATCTTTTGCAGGATCGCTTTTAGCGACATGATCTCACCACTTCGCACCGCGTCGCGTGCCCTGTCGTAATCCGCCCTGCCAGAGCTGGTCGCGCCGGAAGTTGCACCTTCGCCATGTCCGTCGTCACTGCCGCCGTGTCCGCCGTGATTGTCCCCTCCTCCGTCATCGCCGCCGCCATGACCTGAACTGCCTCCGTCCGAGCCGCCACCATCTTTGGCGTAAGCGAATGACAACGGCGCCGCAGCAACGGCCGCGAAGGCGGAGAAAGTTAGGATGATAAACATGCGGCGGTTCGAGCCCATGGTGTCTCCGCAGAGGGGGCATATAGTCGAAAATATTCTGGCACGAAGCGATATAGGCAGCAAACGACAAGAACCCCGCCGGATAAAGGCGGAGTTCAAGACGGTATTGCCGGAATCGCTTACTTACGGCCGCCGCGCTTGCCGCCCTTATCATCTTTTGAGTGGTGGCCGCCTTTGTCATCGGCCCCATGGCCGCCGCGGCGGCCGCCCTTGTCGTCATTTGCATCGTGGCCAGCACCGTCGTCGGCGCCCTGCCTTGCAAGGGCGGCAGAAGAACCGGTGATCGGCGCGACAGCTTGGAAAACCGGCATCGCGGCGGCAAAGGCGAAAGCTGCGGCAAGGGCAGCGAAAGATAATTTGGTGTTCATGGTCGAAATCCTTTCCTATTCAGTTCGAAGAACGTCCTCCTTCGACCAGTTCAAAATTGCACGAGTGCGCTGACAGGCGGCTGAGCACACTTGTCAGGGATCTGTCAGGAAATGTTGGCTCAATGGGGACCGGGGCCGTATCTATCTGCGGGCTAGCGTCGTGGTTTTTTCGTGCGGCAAGGGGCGAAGGCTCGCTCATGAAGCGAGTTAGTCACATAAGCTCTTGAAGTGATGCGAACCTTTGACCCCTACAAAAACTCAATGCTACTGAAAAAAAGCCTTCACTTTCAGCGTATCAATGCGAAGGTGCGGTGGGTCAGGGATGCGAAGGAATAACCGGCCGAGCTTGATAATCCACGTGAAAAGCTCGACACAGCGAAGACCGCGCTCGGTAAGCGCGGTCCCGTCCGGTGGGCTGACGAAGCGCCGGATCGCAACCCGCCATCTCGTCACAAGCGCCCCATGCCGCGTGTTAAAATGGCTCGCAAAAATGGCGGAGTCTGATGGTTGATCAGATCCGTGCGCCCCCCGTGGCATCGATGATCTGACCCGTCGTCCAGCGGGCATCATTCGATGCCAGGAAGGCTATCACGTCAGCAATGTCGTCCGCACGGCCGACACGCGAGAAGACGGATAGTGCTTCGGCGCCAGCGCGCGCCTCCGGCGATGACAGCCATTCGGAATTCATGTCTGTTTCGGTGACGCCCGGCATGATGGCATTGACCGTGATCCCGCGAACCGCAAACTCAGGCGCAAGTGCCAGGGTTAGGGTCTCGAGTGCTCCCTTTGAGGCTGCGTAGGCCGGATGGGTCGGTGCTGCAATCCGTGTGAACCCCGTGGAGACGTTGATGATGCGGCCATTTTCGCGAATGTGGCCCGCGACCGCCTGGATCAGGAAGAATGGCGCCTTATAGTTGATGGTCATCACCTCGTCGAAGATAGCCTCGCTGGTCTCCCTCAACGGGACTGCGGGAGCAATGCCGGCATTGTTGACGAGGATATCGAGAGCAGCGGCACCCGTATGCGCAAGCGCCGCGTCGCTGAATTGCGTCCAAAGGCTGTCGGCAGCTTCCTTGCCCTGCCGTAGATCGGCCTTTACCGCAACCGCCTTGACGCCCAACGCCTCGATATCGCGCACGGTCGCCTTCGCCGCATCCGGATTGGCGGTGTAGTGTACGCCGATCAGTGCGGCCCCCTCATTTGCAAAGGCGAGCGCGACCGCGCGTCCGATACCGCGTGAGCTTCCGGTGATAAGTGCTGTCTTCTCAGTTAGTTTCTTGGGCATGTTCTGCTCCGTTGCCAATTAAAATAGTGATCCCTATATTAAGAGTCAAAACATCGCTGTCAATATTTAAATAGGGATCACTATTTTAATGGAAGGGCCAATTCGTAAACGGGGAAGGCCGCGCTTGCTCGATCGAGACACAGGGCTCGACATCGCGGCACGGCTGTTCTGGGAGCGCGGCTACGAAGGAACATCGACCGCCGATTTGACCAAGGCCATGGGGATCAACCCTCCGACGCTCTATTCCAATTTCGGTTCGAAGGAAGAATTGTACCGCCAGGCTCTGGATTTCAGCATCGCCCGCGAAAGTGGTTGCCGCGCCGAAATCCTCGCATCCGCCCTGCCCGCCTACGAAGCACTCAGCCGCTACCTCTATAACATTGCCGATGGCGACACCCAACCGGACAAGCCTGCGGGCTGCATGGTCTCGACCGCAGTTCTGCAGCATGCGGAAGAAAACGCTTCAGTCGCTCGAATGACCTCTGAACTCCGGGAGGCATCAATGCAGGCTCTCAAGACCCGCTTTGATCGCGCCGTCAGCGACGGGGAACTGCCGGCCGGGACCGATACGGACACGCTCGCGCGCTTCTACGGTGCGATTATTCAGGGAATGTCGGCCCAGGCCTGCGATGGTGCCTGCAACGCTCTTCTGAAACGGTTGATCGACGTTGCTCTGACGGCCTGGCCCGGGGAACGCACTACTGTCTCCGGGAATTCAAATTGAAGACGCATTAACCTGTCGTTCTGATCGCAGTGTTGAAGAGCGGGATATCGAGCCATTCCATCGCCTTCGGCAGCGGTATTTGCCGGACAGTGATTTCGTCGGCTCGCATCTGGCGATGTTTCACAGGTTTGCGGGCAAACATCGTGGCAGAATGTGCAAAACACTTACCAACATTGCAGCACAGGCGCGATTGACGACATCGAAGGTCAGCAGCCTGCCGTGCATCGGCGCAGGCGTCGCCCTCCTCGTTACATGCCTGGAGTTGGAGGACATCCGTGCAATCCTGGACGCGGAGATTGTAACGTGGCTCGGCTGTCAGGACATACGGACCTAGCGGCCGCACATCACGATCCAGAACAAGGCGCCGAGAGCAACCCCGACGCGGTCTACCGCGACCCGAGCGCGAGCTTAAAACTTCAGACTATCGAGATCTTGGACCTTGATCTGTGGAACTGTCCCGAAGACGGTAGGAGTATTGGGAGTTTATGCCTTTCGACATGCGGCCTGGGATGACGGCACACCCGCATATTGCCCATCATGCCCGGAACCGGTCGATGGCTCTTAAATGCCAAGCCCGCGGATGGCTCTCCGGCCTGCAGTCAACGCGGCCCTAATCGCGGAGAACCTCTGCCGTGTCTGCATCAGATAAACGATTGCGACACCGGCGCGGTTGAAGCGGGCTATCGCGCTAACACCGAAACGAAAAAGCCTGCCGCGGGAGGAGCGGCAGGCTTTTCGAATGATGTGAACGGCGACTGGGAGGAGGATGCCGCCATTCTGTCAGGTGCCCTTGGGAGGAGGAGTAGGTCACCTGAATGACGAAGCTTAGCGGGAGGAGGGTGCGTCGCTTCGTTGGGCCTCATCTAACCCACCGGGCCCTGCTCGAAAATAAGCGATGCATCAGAACAGCCATGCTCAAATCGCATACCGGTCCGGTGGCGTTCAGGTTGCCGCCGGCCAGTCATTCGCCGGTTCGTCGATCTCGCCGGACTCATCGACTGGATCGGGATCTTCATTGTAGGCGCGCTGCATATCTTGTAGTTCCTTCTCCATCGCGGCGATTACCTCGGGCGTCTTTGACCCGGCGGTTACGTAGTGATCGACAAGCTGTTCGAGCTTTAGGCGAAGGTCGCCAGCAATACTGGTCATGGTCACACCCTTAATGCTTGGCCGAGCGGTGATCGCCCTTGTCACCTTCACCCGCCTTGGCGACGGTTTTGGCTTTCTGCCGCTTGTCGGCGGAGAGCGATCGGCCGACGTCGACGCTCTCCTTGAATTGGCCTTTTTCGTTGCGACGGACGTAGCGCTTGTCTGCCCCGGTATCGATCAGTTCTCTCTTTGACATCTGAATTCTCCATCGGTTGCGATAAGCGAATAACTCGCGCTTGGCCGAAAAGATGCATCGAATCCAGAGGCTTGATTTGAATCTCATGGTTGCAGCGGAAACTTAAATCAAACCATTGAAAATGATTCATTTTTCGAAACGGAACTCAGTCGCTGTTGACGCAGTTGAATCGCATAGGTTGCGTCTTATGCGAGGAGTTCGATATGCCCGGTCAGCGCGCTCAATGGAAAGGCTTCATCAAGTTCGGCGAGGTGTCGTGTGGGGTGGCGCTTTATACAGCCGCCTCAACCTCGGAGCGGATCACGTTCAACACCATCAACAAGGCGACGGGCAACCGCGTCAACCGCGTGTTCATCGACAGTGACACGGAAGAACCTGTTCCGAAGGACGCGCAGACCAAGGGGTTCGAGATCGAGAATGGCCAATACATCATCATCGATCCCGATGAGGTGGCAGCCACTATTCCGGAGAGCAACAAGACGCTGGAAGTCGAGGCGTTCATCCCCTGCTGCGACGTCGATGATGTCTATTTCGACAAGCCCTATTACCTCACGCCGGACAAGATGGGCAACGACGCATTTGCTGCATTGAGGGACGGCATGCGCAAGTCCAAAGTTGCTGCGATCGCAAGGACCGTGCTCTTTCGACGGATGCGCACAGTCCTTATCCGACCGCACGGCAAGGGCCTCATCGCGACAACGCTGAACTACGATTACGAGGTCCGCTCGTCGAAGAAAGCCTTCGAGGACATGCCGAAGATCAAGATCCAGGGCGAAATGCTTGATCTGGCGAAGCATATCATCTCAACGAAGAAGGGCGACTTCGATCCGGCTGGCTTTGATGACCGTTATGAGGCGGCACTTGCGGAGCTGGTCAAAGCCAAGATCGAAGGCAAGCCATTGCCGAAGCGAAAGACGGTCGAGGTATCGAAGCCAAACGACCTGCTCGCGGCGCTGCGCAAAAGCGCTGGTCTCGGCAAATCCAGGGACGACAAACCGGAACGCTCTGCAGCCAACGCCAATACAGGCGCTGGCAGGCAGCGCGCCGCGCGCGGGGCGGCATCGAAGACCGCCTCTTCGAAAGCTGCCCCGCAGCGCAAGGCAGGGTAAGGAGGAACGATCATGGCGCTTCATCCGTACTGGAAAGGCTATCTCAAACTCTCGCTTGTCACCTGTCCGGTGTCGATGAAGCCGGCAAAGTCAGAGGCGGAGAAGGTTCGGTTTCATACGCTGAACAAGGAAACAGGAAACCGCGTCGTCTCTCAGTACATTGATTCCGTGACAGGCAAGTCGGTGAAAGAGGAGAACGAGGCCAAGGGCTATGCTCGCGGCGAAAACGACTATGTCATCCTGACCGACGACGATCTCGATGCCGTTGCCCTCGATACGGTGAAGACAATCGACATTGACACGTTCGCACCAGCCGACAGCATCGAATGGGTTTATCTCGAAAAACCCCATTATCTGATGCCGGATGATCCGGTCGGCCACGAGGCCTTTGCGGTGATTCGGGATGCTATGAAGGCTGACAAGGTGGTCGGCGTGTCGAAACTGGTGATCGGGCGCCGCGAACGGGCGGTGGTGCTCGAGCCACGCGACGAAGGCATCGTCCTATGGTCACTGCGGTTTGGCGACGAAGTGCGACCGGAGGAGAATTATTTCGAGGACATCGAGCCTGAAGCCGATGACGACCTTGTTCCGCTCGTTCAAAAGCTGATCAAGCAGAAGATGGCCCGCTGGTCCCCGGACATGGTCAGTGATCCGATCCAGGACAGCCTACTGAAGTTGATCGCCCAGAAAAAGAAAGAGCTGAAGCCCAGAAAGGCTGCGAAGGGCAAGAAAGCGGAGGGGGCAGCGGCCTCGAATGTTGTCAACATCATGGATGCCCTGCGCAAGAGCGTCGAAGCGGATCTCAAAAAGAAGAAGGCAGGCTGACATGCTGGAGGAAACAGACATCCGGCTGTGTGAGCCCGCGCCGTTCATTTATTTCGAAAACGGGCAGATCGCCGTGACTGATGGATCGTCCGTTTGGTTGGTGATCGTAACGTGCGAAGCGATGCAGGCGACAGCCCTTCCGCCGGAAAAGTCGCTGAGGCGGCTCGTCCGCTACGCCGATTTTTATCGCGATCTGGCGGCAGCCAGCATTCGGCGGGGCCAAGATCTGGATGGGAAGGTGTGGGTGCGAGAAAGCGACGTGCTGGCCGCGAAAGGCTCTATCGATCTAGGTGGAGATTCCCGATCCCATATCCAGGAACGGCTTTGACGGAGCATCAGTCGTTTCCTCGAACGCCGGATGGCCGGTACATGGTGGTGCGGGGCCGACTTTGGAGGGTGAGCAATCCGGCGCTCAGCGAGAATGAACGGCAAGACCTCGTCACAGCGCTCATGAACGCCCGCAGGGCGGTCAAGCAGGTAAAAGGCGATCCTTCGGCGACGACGGTGGCCCGTCAGAGCGTCGATGCTGCAAAGGTGGCGCTCGGAGAACGCGGGCCGGTGTGGTGGGAAGACGGCGCGCTTGACTACAATCGGAAGCTTGCCAAAAACACGCCGTATCGCGCGTGGTTCGACAGCCTGGCTCGATCGTCTTAAGGTTTGGAACCACCCGCCGGGTTAGCGGGAGTCGCCAGATTCTCCGGCTCACCATGCGCGGGTGCCGAAACGGATGACGTTGTCCGTGGATCTGTCGCCGGGCCGATGAGATAACTCCCCACGACTGCCGTGATGGCGACGATGACCGCGGTCGCTCCAATACGGATCATCCGTTTGTTTGATCGGTTTATTTCGCTCAACGTTAATCTCCCTATTTCTCTGCGGACAAACTCAGCTGCCTGGTGACGGCTCGGCCGCTTCTGCACCCCCAGTGCTGCCCGACGGCGTTCCATCGCTGGATTTGGCCGTACGTTCTTTGGCCTGGTTTTCCCGTCGTTGCAGATCACGTTCGATCGTCTCGCGCGAACCTTCTGCAGGGTCTTGCTCGGGATGGTTTTTCAGGTCGGTCATTTGCGATATCTCCCTTGTGTCTGCCCAACTTGCTCCGCACCCCGATGGTTCCGCTCATGGTGCTCGACGTTTCGCTATTGGCTTCGCCTTGACGGCGGACTGACAGACGACATGTCTTGCGGATGAAACGCATATCGCCGCCGACAACCGACAGACATCCCGATCGATTTCTGCAATGCCAGGAAGCGATGGCCGGCGCGTTCACCGCTGTTGCCGTTGAGGCGGTTGAGGCCGGTTGGATGCCGGAAGAAGTAGCCGCAGCCTTAATGGAACTGGCCGATCATCTGATGCTCGGGATGATTGTCAATCGCAACCTCACCCAAGACCTCTCGACCCTCAGGAGACGATGACCCGATGTGCGGACGGTTCACGTTTGAGCACGAATGGCCGGCCTTCACCGATCTTTATGATCTCCCCTGGGATCAGGAGCGGGGCCGAAACACGCAGGCTCGTTTCAACATTTCTCCGACACAAGATGTCCTGATCGTTCATAACGATGCTGAAGGACATGAGATGGCCGAAACCGCTCGTTGGTGGTTGGTGCCGTTCTGGGCGAAGGAGCTCCCGAAGGGCGCCATGTTCAATGCCCGCATTGAGACGATCGGGACCTCGCCGGCGTTTCGCGACGCGTTCAAGTCGAAGCGGTGCTTGATCCCGGCCGACGGGTTTTACGAATGGACCGTCAATCAGGATGACGGCAAAAAGGACCCATGGCTCATCTACCAGCCGGGCGGCAGCCCCTTCTCCTTTGCCGGGCTTTGGGCCCATAACGAGAAACTCGGCATCACCAGTTGCACCATTGTCACAATGCCCGCCGCAGATCCGATGACGAAGCTGCACGACAGGCAACCCGCCATTCTCGATCCAGCGGCCTATAAGGAGTGGCTCGATCCTGCAACGAGCGGGGCACGCGCGAAAGGACTCCTGGAAAAGCAGAACCTTGATGGAATGCTGGAATTTCATCGGGTTTCGAGAGATGTGAACTCGTCAAGGTTTACTGGAAAGCCGCAAGTGAATCCGCTGTGACCATAGCCCCAGGTTCAGTGGAAATTCCTGCTCTTCACCTTCAGCGTGTCAATGTGAAGATCCGGCACGAAAATGTCGCGAACCTTATTTGGCCTCGGCCGATCCCGAGCATCTCCACCTCCGGGTGAACCATGGGCGAACTCGTCGCCCCGTCCGGTCGGATTCTTGAACTCGGAATCGCGATCCGATAGCGCGGCAAGATCACCAGAAAGGTCTTCGAGCTGCCGCGCAATCAGATGAACGACCTCTCCTTCTCGCTGGATCTTTCCCTGGATCGCCATCATGCTCGCCCCGAGCACCACGCGCCGCCGCTTTTCGAATAGGCTTGGCCAGACGACGATATTGGCGATGCCGGTCTCATCCTCGATGGTGATGAACATCACGCCCTTGGCGCTGCCCGGCTTCTGACGGACCAGCACGAGACCGGCGGCGCAGACAAAGCTCTTGTCCCGGGCATTCATCGCGTCTGCACAGGTGACAATCCGGCGCGCGGCAAGATCGCGGCGAAGGAATGATATCGGGTGCTCCCTGAGCGTGAGCCCGACATGCGCATAGTCCTCGACGACGTTGTGGCCTTCAGTCATCTGCCTGAGCGTCACTTCGGGCTCGTGTTGTTCGGCCACGGCCCTCTCCTCCCGAGCGGCGGCCGCGGCGAACAGCGGAAGCGGCTCGTCGCGAAGGGCCTTGATCGCCCAAAGCGCATCTCGCCGTTCCAGGCCAAACGCCGGCCGGAACGCATCGGCCTCGGCGAGCTGGACAAGCGCCTCGGCCGGCACGTCCGATCGTCGCCAGACATCATCGACAGTTTCGAACGGCCGCTCCATGCGGGCAGCAACAATCCGCGCCGCATCAGCGACCGCCAATCCATCGACCTGTCGCATGCCAAGTCGGATGGCATGGCAGTCAGAGCCGGGGATTTCCTCGAGCGTGCAGTCCCATCGCGAGTGCTGAATGGAGATGGGCCGCACTTCGACACCATGCTTGCGCGCATCACCAATGATCTGAGCCGGCGCGTAAAAGCCCATAGGAAGGGAGTTCATCAGCGCGGCCCCAAAGGCATCCGGGAAATGGCATTTGATGAAGCAGGATGCGTAGGCGATGAGTGCAAAAGAAGCGGCATGGCTCTCCGGGAAACCGTAGGATCCGAAACCTTCGAGCTGCTTGAACGTCCGTTCGGCAAATTCGCGCGTGTAGCCGTTGTTGATCATACCGTCGATCAGCTTGGTCTGGAACCGCGAGACACCGCCGGTAAATTTGAACGTCGCCATCGACTTGCGCAGCTGGTCGGCCTCGCCGGCGGTGAACCCGGCACAGACCATCGCGACCTTCATCGCCGATTCCTGAAAAAGGGGCACGCCTAAGGTTCGCCCGAGAACCTCCCTCAACTCTTCCGTGGGGTATTCCTCAGGCTCCTTGCCTTCTCGGCGGCGCAGATAGGGATGCACCATATCGCCCTGGATCGGCCCGGGGCGAACGATGGCGACCTGAATAACGAGATCGTAGAATGTCCGGGGTTTGAGCCGCGGCAGCATCGACATTTGCGCCCGGCTCTCTACCTGAAACGTTCCGAGCGTATCGGCCTTGCAGATCATTGCATATGTGGCGCTGTCCTCCTGCTTAACCCTGGCGAGATCGAGATCCTCTCCCTTATGCTCTCGGATCAGATCAAAGGCCTTCTGCATGCAGGTCAGCATGCCGAGCGCCAGCACGTCGACCTTCATCATTTTCAGCGCCTCGACATCGTCCTTGTCCCATTCGATCACCTGACGATCTTCCATGGCGGCCGGCTCGATCGGCACAAGGTCGTCGAGGCGCGAGCGCGTCAGCACGAAGCCGCCGACATGCTGACCGAGATGCCGTGGCGCGCCCATCAGCTCGCGCGCAAGGCGAAGGGTCATCACCAGACGGTAATCGTTCGGGTTGAGGTTCAACTCGCGGACATTGCGCTCGGTTATCTCTTCCGACCATGACCAAAGGCCAGAGGACAATGCCTTGGTGACATCCTCCGGTAGGCCCATGGCCTTTCCGACATCCTTGATAGCGCCCTTGGCCCGATACCGGGTGACGGTACAGACCAATGCTGCACGGTCACGGCCATAGGTCTTATAAATCCACTGGATGACTTCCTCGCGCCGCTGGTGCTCGAAATCGACGTCGATATCCGGTGGCTCATTACGCTCCCTGGAGACGAAACGCTCGAATAGCAGATCATTCGTCTCCGGATCGATGCTGGTGATCCCCAGGATGTAACATATCGCCGAGTTGGCAGCAGAGCCCCTGCCCTGGCACAGGATGCCTTGTGATCGGGCGAAACGGACGATGCTGTAGACCGTGAGGAAATAGGGCGCGTAGTCCATCTCCTTGATGAGATCGAGCTCGTGCCTGACGGATCGCAACACCTTTTGAGGAAGGCCTTCCGGATATCGCATCGGAATGCAGTCACGGACGCATTGTTCCAGAGACTGTTGAGCGTCCATCCCATTGACCAGCGCCTCCTCAGGATATTCGTAGGTGAGCTCTTCCAGCGAAAACCGACACAGCTCGACGATCTCCATTGTCCGCACCAATGCCTCCGGATACCGGGGGAAAAGCCGCTCCATTTCCTCTGGGGGCTTCAGGAAACGATCGGCGAACCGCTCCCTGTCGAAGCCAACCGCATCGATCGTGGTGCCTTCGCGGATGCAGGTGACGATGTCCTGGAGCTGTCGCCGAGACGGTTCATGGAAAAGAACGTCGTTGGTAACAACAGTTTTGACGCGGAATTTTGCTGCCATGTTCGACAGCTCGTGGAGCCGCATCTGATCGTTCGGCCGGCGCCTGAGGCAGAGCGAGACATAGGCCCGCCTTCCAAAGATATTTGCCATCTTGCGCAGCTGGAGGGCGCAAATATCATCCGGGAGATCCGGCACGAGGATGCCGATCATGCCCTCTGCGTAAAGTGCGACATCATCGAGATGCAGGATGCAGTTGTCCTTGCCACCTCTGCCCTTGCCGAGCGTGATCATTCGGGTCAGCCGCGCATATGCTGCCTTGTCGGTGGGGTAGACCAGGATCGACATGCCGTCCTGCAAATCGAGGCGACATCCGACGATGAGACGAAGCCCTGTATCCCGCGATGCTTCGAGCGCGCGTACGATCCCTGCCAGCGAATTACGGTCAACCACACCTAGCGCCTCGATTCCGAGTTCTTTCGCCACTGCAAATAGCTCCTGCGCGGAGGATGCACCCCGCAGGAAGCTGAAATGGGTCGTCACCTGGAGTTCGGCGTATTTCATGCGAAGATCCCGTGCATGAACCACTTGTGCGACCCGGTGTCCGGGTCCACACCGTCGCCGGACCGAAAGATCCAGAAGCGCTCGCCATCATCGTTCTCGATGACGAAATAGTCGCGAACAGCGTCCAACTCGTTTGGCCGCATCCACCATTCGCCAAAGATGCGCTCCGGGCCATCTGCCCGTTTGACGCGGTGGCGTTTGCCGCGCCAGGTGATGGTGGCCGGCGGATAGTCCGGCATCATCGCGATCGCTTGGATCTGTTCGGGTCGGTTGAACAGGCGAACCGGGCGTCGCCAGTGGCTGGCCCATCCTTCTCGGACTTCGTCCGCGACGGCTGACACCCGTTGGACACTGCGCTCGGGGACATCAGAGGCGAAGGGAGCGACCCGGTAGACCCGCTGCCCGCGATTGGCGAACACATCGATCAATGGCGTGATATCGCTGTTCTCCTCCTCCACAAGCGAGGAAACCTTCTGCTCTTGCGCCAAGGGCTCGGCCGCGACGGCAACCAGCGTGAGCTTCTCGATGCCAAAGCCCGGTTCGATTTTTTCGGTCCGGTCGCGGAAGAGCTTGGTCAACCAGGCGACATCGCGCGCCGGCTTGGCCGTTCCTGCCCGTATCGCCTGGATCGTATTGTCGACCTTGTGGACCAAGAGATCTGCTCGTCGGGCACCGAGACCGCGCCTTTCAAGTTCGGCAACGAGCTGCACCACGAGCCTGCCGACATACTTGTTGATCGTCTCGGCGGCGCCGATCGGCTCCTGAAACGATCGCGAGACTTCGACGAGGTCGGCGGTTCGGATCGGATCGATGGGCTCATTCATGCGTCCGAACATCTGGTCGAGACGACGGCCGACTTCCGGCCCGAAACGAAGCGCCAGCGGCGCCCTCGGCGTGTTCGACAGTTCTCCGATCGATTGGAAGCCGAGAACCCGCAGATCAGACACGACCTTTTCCGGAAGCCTAAGCAAGGAGATCGACAGGTTCTCGACGGCGCGAACAATCTCGCCGCGCGGGACGATGACCGTGTCCCGCTTGATTGCACGCACGCAGGCATGTGCCGCGCCCCAGGTATCTGCGATTGCGATCCTTGCGGTGAGCTTTCTGGCACGGAACATGTTCACGATACCGGTGATCATCGGTCGCTCTCCGCCCTGGAGATGATCGGCGCCTTCCGTATCGAGCACGAGGCCATCGATGCCATCGACGGCAACGATCGGGGAATAGTGGCCAAGCGCCCACAAGCCAAGGCGATCCAGCGCCATGGCATCGGCCGCGGGATCTGCATCAACCAGCATAAGCCCCCGAAAAATCGCCTGTGCCTTCGCGGCAGGCATGCCGGCTCTAACACCGATCTTTCTGGCGGCATGATCGGCTGCCGACACCCACCGCTTGGCACCGCTACTGGCAATGACGGCGATCGGGCGCTCATCCGGAATAGCGGGATCGTCCCGTCTGATCCTGTCCGTGGCCAGATCCGGAAGATAGATGGATACGACCCTTGTCATCACACGCTCCGACGTAAAACTCAGCACACTCGCCCGCACGCGATCTCATCAACTCAAGAAACCATTGCGGCCTTCCGATCCCTGGAACCGGAAGCTCCTGCGATGGCAGCACGCTCACCCGCCATCTCGTGGTGGACGCCGTCGGCTGGCCGAAGTCGTTTGCCTCTGTCTGGCGCCGCCATCGCCGTACCGCCAAAGCGATAGTCCCGGTTCGCTCGGCGACGAGCTGAAGCCTTCTGCTGACGACCATCGGTAGCCTCACAAGTTCTCCGACGACCGCCCCCAGGCCGCCATAGGAAAGCGCCTCCTCCATGTTGGCGGCAACGTCCTCCTCCTTGTCGCTCTCGACGAAGATTACTCTCTTTGGATGCAGCCCAGCCTGAGCCAGCGCAGGAAAAAAAAGATCCGGACGGGTCAAGCACCAGACCACTGGTCCCTTGGTCCTGGCTGCAACTCCCGCGGCAAATAAAGCAGCCGCGGCTCCATCCACCGTTCCCGAGCCGCCGCCCGCAAACTCGTGCAGAGCGCCGAGGACCAGTCCACCGCCAGGAAGAATTCCGTCGAGTTCCGCGACGCCGAATGGAAGACAGCCAGCCTTCTTCGTGCCCTCTCCTTCTATCGAAGAGATGCGGTCACGCAGATCTGCGAGGACTTGAGCGCGGACAGCCGACATCGTTCGCGGAATCCTTTCGGGTCGCGGTGGTTGGAGAGAACGGCTTCATGCCGCCAGAACGCTTGATGTTCTGTATCTGTTCCGTTAGCTGGAAAGAGTCAAGCGGGTGAAAAATAGGAATAGAGTCTCATAATTTTAGCGAATTCTCAGATTCTCCGTTTTGAATCAGATCGCTAGGGACGAGTTTCGCAAGGATATGATGATGAAAGAAAAAGTCCGGGGACCGCGCCAGTTTATCAAATCGGGCGGAGTGGATAATTGAAACGCTATAACTCCAATGTTCTCGATCTGACCGCCACGCTGCGGCATGTGAAGGTTTCCGTCATCGCGATCGAATGCCGCGCATGCGGCCGCTCCGACGAACTCGAGCGGCAGGTGCTGGTTCGAAAGCACGGTGCAGGGACAACTCTCGCGCAAGTGCGGAGGATGGCGGCGATGGGATGTGAGCGGCTTGTAGGCGCCGATGGGGACCAATGTCAGGCAAGGTTTCGGTGTCTGGAGCGTTCGAACGATTAGCGATCGCCGATCCGCTGGCGCGGGCCGGAGCGCCAGTCTCCCTCGGATCGGAATGGCGAAAGGCCACTCAAGGCGCAGCTCTTGATATACCTGGCGAGACTAGCATCATCAATCAAATGCCCGCGGATGCCTCTTCTGTTTTACGGCCGGACCGATAAGCTTCTACAATCGCCTTCTGATTGGCCGTTAGGCCATCCTCCCCCGCGTTTCAGGCGAAATCAGTCCCAGTTCAGTCAATAAGCTGCTCACTACGCCAGTTCGCTTGACGTCAACACGATCTTCGGTGTCCTTCAGCATCGCGACCAGAGCGTCATGCTGGGGACCTTTGGGGCCATTATCGAGGAAAGCGACGACTGGCGTGACAGTCTCATGGCTGCCGGATGGCAGGTTTCCACGGTGAAGAACCATCATCGAGCCCTGACGATCCACCCCGATCGACCAGGTGTCGCCGTTCGAACTGCGCGAGAACTCCCTGACGTCGGTGAGCGCAGACGCATCGGACGACGTTCGTCGAGTCCCCGCACCACAGTATTCAACACGATGCAGATTGGCGTCAGCATTTTTGGCAAGCGTTTCGCGGTTTGCATCAGCATCTTCGCCAGTCCGCGCGGCGTCGCTGGTCGGGTCGAGCTCTTGAACCATGTCTTAATATCCTGTCGCTGGGGTTGCGTTCATTCGAAACGTCAAAGGCTAACCGTCCATACGCGAGAACGGTTCCAACACGGTGCGATCGTTGCTCGACAGCTCCCGGCGCGGCCTTTCGCGTCCAGCACACGACATCTTTGATCTTACAAGCCAGGCAAAAGACCCTTCCCGTCACGAAAAACTTAAAAATACGACAGCCGACGAGGCAACCCTCCGGACGGAGAGCAGTTACTCCTAAAGGCATCGCCCGTGACAAGGTCAGGACAAAGTAGACGCCGGCGGACACGATCTGGATCAGGTCGCTGGGCATACTCAAAGCACATTGAGGATCAACAGATGAAGAGCAAGGAACTGGGCGACACAAATCCCTGGAGCGAGCGGAACTGGGTACTGGTCCTCGATGAGGGAGAGGAGGCGTTCGAAGCCATCTCTCGCTTTGCGCAGGAGCAAACGATCACCGGCGCTTCTCTGACTGCGATCGGTGCATTCCGAACTGCCACCCTGGGTTTCTTTGACTTCGCCACGAAGTCGTACAAGGAGATCCCGGTAGACGGTCAGACGGAGGTCCTGAGCGCCCTCGGAGATGTTGCCGTCGGGGACGACGGCAAGGCCAGTCTCCACCTGCATGCCGTTCTCGGTTTCGAGGATGGTTCTACGAAGGGAGGCCACTTCATCAACGGCATCGTCCATCCCACGCTCGAGATCATCATCCGCGAGAGCGCGGTCGGATTCCGCCGCAGAAAGCGTCATGATCTCGGCATTGCCCTAATCGATTTGTAACGACCACTGCGGTGAGGGTCGCCACTTATAACATCAACGGCATCCGAAGCCGGCTGGACATCCTCCTGAGGTGGCTGAAGGCGGACAAGCCCGACGTCGTCTGCATTCAGGAGCTCAAAACGATCGAGTTTCCTTTAAAGGAGATCGAGCATGCTGGTTATGGTGCCGTCTGGCAGGGACAGAAGTCATGGAACGGCGTTGCCATCCTCGCGCGCGGACAGGAGCCGCTTCTCACACGGAAAGGGCTGCCGGGCGATCCGGACGACACCTCCTCTCGTTACATCGAGGCTGCGGTCGATGGCATCTTGATCGGATGCCTTTATCTGCCGAATGGCAATCCTGCACCAGGACCAACGTTCGACTACAAGCTCGCCTGGTTTCGCCGATTTCAGGAATATGCTGCCGAGCTGCTGGAGCTTGAAATTCCCTGCGTGCTGGCGGGAGACTACAACGTGATGCCGACCGATCTCGACGTCTACAAATCCGAGCGATGGCAAGACGACGCTCTGTTCCGGCCGGAGGTTAGGAAGGCATATGCGAAACTCATCAAGCAGGGCTGGACGGATGCTATACGGCACCTGCATCCGGACGAACGCATCTATACCTTCTGGAAATATTGGCGAAACTCGTTCGAGCGCGACGCCGGCCTCAGGATTGACCACTTCCTTTTATCGCCCGCGGCCGCCCCGTGGCTTAAGTCGGCGTCTGTCCGCAAAAAGCCGAGAGGCTGGGACCATACGAGCGACCACGCGCCGGTCATGATCGACCTCGATGTACCGATGATTGGGGAGGGTGGATAGACGCTAGGGCGACCCCGAGAAAGCGTCTTGGGATCGCGAGCTCCGTCCGACACGCGCGTGTCAGTTCACCAGTCGCTCCCGTAAGGGCGACGACCGAACTACGTGTGGCTACTTCGACTGAGGAACGATGCTGATCATCTCGTCTTCGGAAGGCTCTTCCGCAGGCGGCAGCTTGAGCGCCTGATCGAAAGAGACGCGCTTCGTCCGCTTCTCCGGCGGGAGCCCTACGGTCCCCCCCGTTTCAATCGACTTCTCGATGGCCGAAAGGACGCGCATATCCATCAGCCCTTCCTCGCCGTCGGCCTCAGGGTCGCGGCCAGTCAGGATACAATCCGAAAAATATTGTGTCTCGTTGCCGAACTGGTCGACGGGATCGAAGGTATGCGTCGTCTCGCCATCTGCGGTCTTCTCGACATAAGTAATGCCGACCTTCTGGCCGAACATAAAGCACGGGGCTGCGTGAATGGTCGCCTTCGTGCCGACGAGCGTAAAGCTCTCGGCAGCAGCCGTGGCATAGCTGACTGTGAACTGGGCCGTTTTCTCTTCAGGGAAACGAAGGGTTACGGCGACCGTGTCATGGAAATCGAACCCGCGATCTGGCGCCTTCGTCCCAACCGCGTGGACCGAGACCGGCTCCTCGCCAAAGAGGTTGCGCACGGCGTTCAAAGGATAGGTGCCCATGTCCGGCACGGGTCCGCCCCAATAGCCGTTGTGGCCCCGCGAGTTCTCCTCGGCGACATCCTGGGCGAAGGTTGACGAAAACGCACGCAATTCGCCGAAATCGCCATTACGGGCACGCGTAAACATTTCCACCGTGCCGGGCTCGTGATGGAGTCGGTAAGCGATCATCAGCTTGGCGGTGCTTGCCTTCTGCGCCTCAAGAACCTTTTTCGCGTCTTCGACACTCGATGTCATCGGCTTTTCGAGAAGGACGTGAATACCTGCCTCGAGTGCCTCGACGACAAGATCGGTGTGATGGGCGTTCGGGGTCGCCACGTAGACGGCATCGATTTCCCCGGATTCAAGCAGATCGCCGTATTGTTCGTACGTCCACGGTTTGATGCCGTACTGCTTGGCCAACGTGTCGGCCTTCACGGGATCACCGGTCACGAGGGCCGCGAGTTCCGAGTTGTTCGTCTGACCAACGCCTGGCATGAACGCTTGCTGCGAGATTTGACCGCCGCCAACGACGGCGTAGCGAACTTTCTTTTCATATGATGTCATGGTGATGGCAATTCCATTTTCGGGTTATCGATATCAGCGCCGCTAAAACTGCCGCGGCGACCAAAACCCAAATGAATGCCGACGGCGAACAGTTCCCCGCCATGACGTGATATTTTGCTGCAGCGCAACATCCGAACTGCGTTTGGTGGAACAACACTCGGAGTCATCACGTTCAGGCTTTTCCTCCCTCAAGGCACAAGGTCGAATATGAGCATTATCAACGAGTTCAAGTCATTTATCGCACGCGGCAACGCCATGGATCTTGCCGTCGGTGTCATTATCGGCGGTGCATTCGGCGGCATCGTCAAATCTCTGACCGACGACGTCATCATGCCCGTGGTGGGCGCGCTGTTCGGTGGCTTCGATTTCTCGAACTATTTCATCCCACTTTCATCAGCCGTGAACGCGCCCACATTGGCGGCGGCCCGTGCGCAGGGCGCGGTCTTTGCCTATGGCAACTTCATCACCGTCCTGATCAATTTCCTGATCCTCGCCTGGATCATCTTCCTTATGGTCAAGGGCGTGAATTTCCTGCGGCATCAAGTCGAGCACCACGAGAAGACCGGTGCGACCCCACCGGCCCCCCCACCCGCTGACGTCCGGCTCCTGACGGAGATCCGCGATCTGCTGGCGAAGAAGGATGATGCCGGCCCAGCGAGCACGACCAATCTGTAGAGTTCCGTATCGTTGAAAACTGGAAGGGCGCTCAATCCGTCACGGAGAGCGCCCCTTGCATATGGCGGCATGTTCCATGATGCGCCGAAACCATTCGACGGTTCTTCCGGTTACTCCGCCTTAACAAACCGAGGAAACAACCATGTCATTTATCGAAGCTAAGGACGGTGTTCAGCTCCACGTGAAGGATATCGGCAAGGGCCACCCGGTCGTGCTGATCCATGGCTGGCCGCTGACCGGCGACATGTTCGAGTATCAGACGCTGGCCCTTTTGGAGGCCGGCGATCGGGTTATCACTTACGATCGCCGCGGTTTCGGTCAGTCAGGCCATCCGGGCGATGGAGGGCCTCGACCTGCAGCAGGTACATTTGGTCGGCTTCTCCATGGGCGGCCGGGAGATTGCGCGTACCTTTCGCGGCATGGCGCAGGCCGCGTGTCGAAGGCGGTGCTGGCTGCCTGCTTGTCACCCCCGATTTCAACCGTCAGGCAAGACGCCGGGCATGCCCAGCATCGTTGGTGAGTGCATGGGCTACCGGAGCGATTTATGGCCTGAACGACCACTTCGCCGTCATCTGCCCGCGGGGAAGTAATTGTGTCATCGATTTCAAAGCGAGGCAGCGGAGAGCCGTCGTCGAAAGTCAGCTGGTCTGCCTGGAACAGGCCCAAGCCCTTGTGGAAAGCCTTCCTATGAGGCTTTCAGGGTCAAGCCTTGGGGACGTGAAACCTCGCTTCAGCTCATGCGTTAATGCCGGATCCTACCCAATCTAGAGCGGGAGTCGCATATGGGCCGGAAACTGACGAGTGTCTACACAGTTCTTGTTGAGGGAATGTCGTCGGGACTAGCAGGTCACGATCTCTACAGGTTTGTAACGCAAAGCTGTAACGCGTTCTCCCACGAACGCCTGTGCCGCGCCGCCATCCTTGCGATGTCCGACCCTAGCACGACTGATCGTGAGGCACTCGAGCGGGTATACATGATCGTCACCGATCACAGGCTCCGATCCGCGCATTGATCCACAATGCTTAGAGGCACAGCGATGAGCGAAACGACAGGTCGTTGCCCGCGCAATGTGAGCTGACAACCATCGTCCCTCGCTCGACCATCAAATGGAGGAAAACATGTCCGAGCTGAAAATGTCCGACATCGCCGCCAAACTCAAGAAGATCGATTTCTGCATGATGTCGACGAAGGGGGCGGCTGAAGAAATATCGAACCGCCCAATGAGCAACAATGGCGACGTGGAATATGATGGAGACAGCTGGTTTTTCTCCTATGACGGCACGCGCAAGACTGCCGATATCGAACGCGATCCTCGTGTCACGTTAGCCTTCACTGAGCCACCAAGCTTGCTCGGTAAACCCGGCACGTTCATATCGGTCGAGGGCGAAGCCAGTTTGGTCAGGGAAAAATCTGAATTTGAACGCCACTGGATGAAGGAGCTGGACCGATGGTTCCCAGATGGGATCGACACACAAGGCCTGATTCTCATGAAAGTGCATGCCGACCGGGTCCATTATTGGGACGGCGAAGATAATGGAACGATCACCGTTTGAGGGCCACCGGGTTCACAGCTCAGATGGGACCATCCGCACCAAAGTAAGAGACTTCGGCCTGTCTATGACTACCAGAGACGTACGCAACGCCCTACGATCGGAACGCAAAACGCCGCGTCCATCAACCGAAAGCAAAAAATGGCGGGAAAACATGGCGGCCCAGATCAGACGACGCCGATCAGTTCGCCAGCCGCTGTCCTTCATTGGATATCATGCCAGCGACCATCGTCGTGATAGCGTCCAATTCATATGGCTTGGCAACAAAAATAGCTTCGCCCGGCAACTCGTCTGGTCTTGGGCGGTGCCTTCCCGATGCGATGATAATCGGAACGTTCATGCGCGTATCGGAAATCATCTGAGCGAGATCAAAGCCGCTGAGGCCACCCGGCATGTCGACGTCCGTAACAATAGCGTCAATCTTTCGTTGCCCGAGAATCGCGACTGCCTCAAGGACATTTCCCGCCTCAATCACATCATAGCCTTCATCCAGCAGGGTGTCGGCGAGCAACATCCGGATGAGGATCTCGTCTTCGACGATGAGAACTGTACGCTGATACATGGCAGTCTCCGCTGAGTTGTAACGCGAGTAACTCGCTTGCCCAGATTTCGATCGCCCCCCGAACTAGAGTATTTGCCAACATATTTAATAAAATCCGAATGATTTAGACGATGACCTGAGATGCACTGCTCGAAACCGGATCGCCACCAAAGCGCCGCAGCGTCACGTCCATTTCATGCCCCGCCTCTCCCACGCGAGAGCGGAAATATTTTACCGAATGAGGAGAATACCTGTTGCAGACGTCGAGGCCGGTCACTGCCGGCCCACAAGAGCCTCATACGAGGCAGTTTCAAGCGATTGAGCGAGATCAGCGACGATCTTTTCCCTCTCCTGGATGCCGACGGTCCTGATCATGCTGATGTCCTCATCCATGTGGTCTCACTCCATACAGACGTGGAAAGCGATCGCAATCCATTCGCCCCGATCGCCCGGGAGCTGGGAAGTGGGAACGTGCGGAACAAGCTTGCCTTCTCAGGGGTTCATCGTCACCTGATGATCTGTGCGAGGAAGTGGCACTGATGAAGACGACCGCTATAGCCTACCTTGGGACCCTGATCTCCTTTCTGATTATCGATGCCCTCTGGCTCGGTCTCGTTGCGAGAAACTTCTACCAGCGCCAGCTTGGCGACATGATGCTCCCCTCGCCCAACTTTGCGGTGGCCGCGGTCTTCTACCTGTTCTTTGCGATTGCCATCGTGGTACTTGCAGTCAGGCCGGGTCTTGAAGCCGGTTCGATCTGGACAGCGGTTGGATATGCCGCAGTGCTCGGGCTCGCAGCTTACGGCACCTACGATATGACGAACCTCTCGACGCTCAAGGGCTGGCCGATCCCGGTGACCATCGCCGACCTGGTCTGGGGCACCACTCTTACGAGCGTCTCCAGCGCATGCGGATACGCAGCAGCGAGGCATTTCGGCTGACGAATATGATTTTCTTCACAGGTGATACGCACTTCGGCGATCCGAGGGTGCTCCGCATTGATCGTCGACCCTTCTCCGAAATTGCGGAGCACGACGCGGCGCTTATTCGTGAATGGAACGCAATCGTGGGAGAGGACGACAACGTCTGGCATCTCGGCGACTTCATGTCTGCGAAGGCCGGCGACTGCTCGGAGCTGTTGGCTTTGCTGAACGGCCGCAAACATTTGATCGTGGGCAACAACGATCCTGAAACGACGACCAGCTCGGATGGATGGGTCAGCGTTCAACACTACACCGAGCTCTGGGAAGCAGGCCATCACCTGATCCTTTGCCACTCCGCATTCCGGACCTGGAACCAAATGGGAAAGGGATCCATCAACCTGCACGGCCACTCGCACGGGCGGCTCAAGCCTGCGCCCCGGCAGTTCGACGTCGGCGTCGATGCTCAAAAACTTAGGCCAGTGCCGCTCGCAGATATCCTCGCCGGCAGAAAAAATTGGATGACCGGTAAGGCCGCGCGTTGACCTTCGACCAAAAGATCGAAATATGCGAGACGCGCCAGACGGCGGCTACTTCGTCATTCAGCTCGATCGGCCTTAAACGGTCACCGGCACTATCGAGATTCGAGCAATGTCCTTGAGACGGTCTCACGACGGACGGTGGTGAGGCGGTCCTGATAAAGTTGATGAACACCGGAACCGCAGGATGGCCCATGCTTCACAAAACGCCGCCCTTCCCTTGATCATTTTCATCCCAATTGCCTAATATTCATTAGGGAGGAGGAACCTAAGCCAATGACGGCCGTTCTCTCGCCGCGAATATGTAGGGAGTTCAACACCATGTCTGGTCCAAACGCACGCTGGAACGAACCTGTCGAGGTTTCGTTCCCGACCATCGGCTCGTATAAGGTCGCAGGCCCATTTGAGGCCTTGGCACATCTCACGCATAACTGGCCCGCTCAACAGGGGCTGGATTTCGTTAAAGCGCGAAGCGCGTGCCGTGGCGCCCTGGCCGGTCACCGTACCGTGGATGAAGCTAGGATTGCATTCGAAGCGGCAGCAGCGGAAGTGCGCAAGCAGTTTGACAACCGCCGCCATTAATCTGTCCAGAAAGGCCGGATTTTTCCGGCCTTTTTCAAGTATCGAAATATGCAATCGTCGCGCAATCTTGAGCTGCGTACAAATCGCGGTCATCATCACCCGTTCCTTGGACGTAGCCGCTTTTGCGGTTGGTTGTGACACGCCAATTCCACTGCTCGACCTGATTTCCCACCAAACCATCCGGCCACACCTGGGCGACTTGTTCTGCTTCGTGCGTCCCGAGCCAACACTCACTCTTTGGTGGCAAAAGCCATCTGAGGGTACGATGAGGCATCGTAGCCACCTCCTGTAAATTTCATTGATTATGGTTCCGATTTTAAGAAATGCTCTAAGTTCGTCAACTGCCTAGGCCAGTTTGGTACGGTCGTATGAAGATACGATATCCTTTATTTTTGCGTTTTGCGTCATATTAGCATTGATTTATATTTGAGCGACCCGCCCCCCGACGCTTTGCGCTGCGTCTTTGGACGTTTTCTTAACGTTTGGAGTTTTACGTGAGTGAAGACATCCCCTTCGACAAGGGCGCGACCTTGCTCGGCCTAATGGCCCGTCACCCACCCTAGCAACCATGAAGGCGTGTTGCGATTGCTTGGTACACTCAAGTGTATCTTCGATCCGCGGGCAGCCCAATCGTATATCATACCATTCTCATTTCAGCGCAACCTAATATGAACTGCCTAGAGATGGCCCGGAAACTTCTCCGGGCCGTTCATATTAATCGACTGCAACTACCCGTCGCGCTTGCCGTGCTTCATGAGCGTAGACGCTGATTGGCTGTTCCCCACGGAAATGAAGATCACGTTCGATATGCTGATCATCCGGACCGCGAATGTCTTCCAGATCACTCAGCAAAACGTAACCAAGCTCCGGTTCGCCAAGTCCAAGGTCACATAGACCGAACATCATGTCCTCGTCATCTTTGTCGATGTGCACTATTAACCATGTCGCATTGGCCCAAGGGGCAAAGAATTTGACCACTGGTGCATGGTCTCCCTCCTTCGTCACGTTGTTCAACTTGAGACGTTCGAGTATTTCAGCGGTCACCAACTGCATCATTGCACCTCAACTGAAGCTATTCCATAAATTACGATGGTTGAAATGCGTTGGATCATTTTGCGTTCCATTCCGAAACACTCCTCACCTCACGTTCGGACCGGTGTCCGTCGATCACCCCCACAGCTTAACCTACATTTACTCAACGCCTGTTTGCGTTACGCAACTCCGAGTCACTTCGAATGCATCCTAAGGGCGAGTGAAGACTGGACATGAGGACACGTCGTTTCACCGTAGCGAGCGGGATTGCCGTTTGGCTTCTCGGCGACTTCATGTCCACAAAGTCCGGCGACTGTTCGGAGCTGTTGGCTTCGCTCAACGGCCGCAAGGATCTGATCGTTGGCAACAACGATCCCGAAACGACGACCAGCTCGGATGGCGTCGAACACTACCTCGAGCTCCGGAAAGCAGGCCATCACCTGATCCTTTGCTACTACGCTTTCCGCACCTAGAACCAAATGATAAAGTGGTCCATCAAACTACACGGCCACTCGCACGGGAGGCTCAAGCCTGCGCCCCAGCAGTTCGACGTTGGCGTCACGGCTCAAGGACATAGGCCAGTGTCGCTCGCAGATATCCTCGCCAGCAGAAAAAATAGGATGACCGCGAGCGCCGCACCTTGACCTTCAAACGAAAGATCGACAGATGCGCACTCCTCGAAGTTGAGTTCAGAGGGTACAGGTGAGAATCGCGTGGCGGGCCAAATAACGATTGATCATGACGAACTTCGTGCGGGTTCATATTACTGGGGGCGGCGCACCGGCAGCGATGATGTGGAGGTCGTGCAGGTTTCCGACATCTTCGGCTCGCACAAAGAGTATTGGACGGTCGCGGTCATGGGTTCGGAGCAACATCACAGCCTGTCGGAGTTTTCATTTCTAATCCGTCTTATCAAACCATGACTTGCCGGGAGGCGACGCACTTCATGATGCGTTGCGAAGATAAGTTCACGATCTTTGCTTCGGCATTGCCGGTGTCTGAACGGTCTTGTCGTGGCCGCAGCTCGGGTTCAGGCCAACCTCGGAGAAAGCATGGCATGACGAAAGATGGTCTCAGACAATAGTTCGAGTCCGACTTTGAAGGACGTCCGTTTTCCAGTCATTGAGGTCGAGTGCCGGCTGTGCGGGACGAAGGGCTCATATCCTCGGTCAGACCTGGCGAAGACCTTCGGAGCAGAGACCAGTTTCACAAGCTTGCGGGGTCGCGCGGCGATGGGGTGTGGACACATGACAGGGCCGGACGGGCATCCATGTCAGACAAGATTTCCCTGTCTCAATCCCGACCGGCCTTGAAGGCGATTACATTTCGACCTTGGCGTTGTCGCCCATGTCCGGACGCGAGCTGCTCACCGCAGCGGCCGCCATCTTGATGTAGCTGATGATCGTGCCCGGGCTATCCCAGTATTCCGCCGAAGACGGGGTGATTTTCAGCACGCGGATCGAAGGATCATCGGCGTTGTCCCACCACGCCTTGGCGGGCGTTGCCCAGAGATCGTGGATTTTTTCCCGGTCGTTCTGGACTTCGGCCGTGCCGGAGATCGAGACGTATTTCTGCCCCTTGGAATCTGCGAAAGCCAGGCAGACGTTCGGGTGGCGGGAGATCTCGTCGTCTTTGTGGCTGGCAACATCCGTCAGGAAATAGATCGCATTCTCGATTTCTTCGCCGTGAGCCGACATCGGCCGGGCGCGTAGGTCGCTGCCAGACTGCGTTGTGAGCATGCAGAATCCGATCTTCTCGACCAGCTTCCAAACCTTACCGTGATCGTCGTCTTCGTGTGCCATGTCTGTCTCCTTGTTGAGCGGACGAAAACGAAGCGCCGGGAGCGATGTTCCATTCGATGGGAGATCGTCCGCTTCATGACGCTGGTGGTCATTGGCCGGAACAATCGCCCCCAGGACGGGTTGTCGCAAGGCAACCCTCAATCTGGAGCCCACCCCCATGAACAAGACCATCGCCCTCGCAGGCCTTGCGCTGCTGATCGCATCGCCGGTATTTGCCCAGTCCGCCGCCGAAAAGACCGGCGTCAATTCCGTCCTCGGCATGGCTCCGAAAACCGAGGACTTCGTCGCTGAAGCAGCGACCAGCGATATGTTCGAAATCGAATCCAGCAAGCTCGCGCTGGAACGCTCCGACGATGCCACAAAGGCCTTCGCTCAGCAGATGATCGCCGACCACGAGAAGACCACCGGCGAGCTCAAAGGCCTGGTGTCCAGCGGAAAGGTCCAGGCTCAGATCCCGACGGCGATGACCTCCTCGCAGCAGGACATGCTCAAAAAGCTGAAGGGTCTGCAGGGCGCCGACTTCACCAAGCAGTATCATTCGGATCAGGAAGACGCCCACGAGGACGCCGTCGATCTGTTCAAACGCTACGGCGAAGGCGGCGACAATGCCGACTTAAAGGCTTGGGCCGCCAGCACGCGACCGGCGCTGGAGCACCACCTGCAGATGGCGACCGATCTAAACAAGTGACCGGGTCGTGAATGCGACCTCAATCCAAAACAATGACAAAGGAGAGAAACTTGACCCTCGAAGGCAAGAAGATTGCAATCCTCATCGCTCCCCGCGGCACGGAGGATGTCGAATTCGCGCAGCCAAAGAATGCTGTGGAAGCCGCGGGTGGCACTGTGGTTGTCATCGGATCGAAGGCCGGCTCGGCCGACACCGTCAACGGCGATCTGGATCCGGGCAACAGCTACACGGTCGACAAGGCCGTCTTAGACGTTTCGGCGTCTGATTTCGACGGTCTCGTCATCCCCGGCGGCAGCGTGGGCGCAGACAAGCTGCGCGGCGATGCGCAGATCGTTTCCTTCGTCCATGACTTCTTCGCCCAGCAGAAGCCGGTCGGTGTCATCTGCCACGGACCGTGGATCTTGGTGGAAGCAGATGTCGTGAAAGGCCGCACGCTCACCTCGTTCCCGACTGTGGCGACAGACATCCGCAATGCTGGCGGTACCTGGGTCGACAAGGAAGTTGTCACCGACAAGGGCCTGGTGACCAGCCGCAACCCCAACGACCTGCCGGCCTTCTGCGCGAAGATCGTTGAGGAATTTGCCGAAGGCCGTCATCCCGCGCAGGCTCGCAGCGCCTGATTTCTGGAACCGCCGGCGGTGTCATCGAGAGGCTGTCGGCGACCACCTCGTCGTTGAACGACGAAAGTGATGAGCCGTCGAAATAGGGGATGCAGTCCATGGATGTCGAAGCCTTCACTTTTGATGCCAGCGACTGGGTCCCGAACAACCAGCAGCTTCCCGTCCTGGTTTACAACGCCGCGTTGCCGGATGGTGGCCTTGAAAACCTGTTTGCAACAAATGCATGGGCGGGCATCTGGACCAATGGCGTATTCACTCACCAGCATTACCACTCGGGTGCCCACGAAGTCCTCGGTGTCGCCTCTGGCGCCGCTACCTTACTTATCGGCGGCCCCGACGGCCGCAAGTTTGCTGTGAAGCCAGGCTCCTGCCTCATCCTGCCCGCGGGAACGGGCCATCAAAACCTCGCATCCTCCGCCGATTTCCAGGTTGTGGGTGCTTATCCGACCGGACAGCACGCTGATATCCAGACCTCGGCTGCGACCGAGGAAACGGTGGCCAGGATCGAAGGCTTGCGACTGCCCGACACTGATCCCGTTCAGGGGCCATCCGGAGCTCTCACCAAACTGTGGCGCAGACCAACGACGGCATGATCAAGACGCTTTGGTGAGTTTCTCCAACCGTTTGATGGCCTGCGCCAGCGGTCTTTGCCCGTCACAGTAATCCTGCCAGGCCGTGCTTTTCTTCAACAGATCCGGGACGGTCCTGACCGTAAACCGCTTTGGGTCAAGGTCGGCTCTAACCTGTGACCAGGTGAGTGGCATCGAGACGGTGGCGCCAGGACGGGCCCGCGGCGAAAGCGGTGCCACTGCCGTCGCCATGCGATCATTGCGCAGATAGTCGAGGAAAATGCGGCCCTCGCGCTGGTTCTTGGCCATCTTGATCAGATAAAGGTCCGGGTTCTCAAGGGCCATCTGCTCGCAGACGTCATGGGCAAAACCCTTCGCCTCGTCCCAGCTTATCTTCTTGGCCTTTGGCACCGCCAGGGGCGTCACGACATGCAGGCCCTTGCCGCCCGACGTCTTGCAGAAACTGACAAGCCCGAGATCTTCCAACCGGTCACGAATTTCCCGCGCGGCTTCGACAATGGTCGCAAACTCGACGTGTGGGCCGGGATCGAGATCGAATACCAACCTTCCGGGGACTTCCGGCTGATTCGGCTCGCAATTCCATGGATGAAGTTCGACGCCGCCAATTTGAGCGATGGCCGCCAGTCCCGCCACCCGGTCGATCTGCAGGTAAGGTTTCTTGTCGCCAAAAACGGTAATGAGTTCGAGCAGGTTCGACGACCCAGGCATGGCATGGCGCTGGAAAAACTGCTCGCCGCCAATCCCATCGGGCGTGCGGATTATCGAGCAAGGTCGGCCCTTGATATGGTCGATCAACCATGCTCCCACAGCCTCATGATAGTGCGCAAGATCGAGCTTGGTGACCGGCTGTTTGTCGCCGGCATCCGGCCAAAGCGGCTTATCGGGGCTGGAGATCATGACGCCCATGACGTCGACCTTCGCCCCCTTGCGGAAACGTTCGGGCGCCGGCTTGGCGGTTCCCGGATCTGGCACCTCACTTTTGACCGGAGATGCTGGTGTCTCGGCTTCCACCTCGTCGGCCGGCTTGTCTTCCCGCAAACCTTTGAATGCTGCCTGCCTCACTTGACCGTCGGCGGTCCACCCGGCAAACTCGATCTCTGCGACAAGTTCCGGTTTGAGCCAGACGATATCGGCGGCTTTCTTCGGCGCGCCGATACCGGTGAAGGGCGACTTCGAAGTCACCATCTCCTGTAATTTCGGCAATAGCGTCTCCACGACCCTCGCGCCATAACCCGTGCCGACCCGACCGACATAGACGAAATGATTGCCACGGTTGACGCCGACGAGCAGCGAGCGGAACCGGCCGTTAGTTTTGGCATAGGCGCCGATTACCACCTCATGGCCCGCGCGGCATTTCGACTTAGCCCAGGTCTCGGAGCGGCCGGACTGATAGGACGCCTTTGCCTGTTTTGAAACGATACCTTCCAGCGAAAGACGGCAGGCGGATTTCAGCACCGCATCCCCGCCGGTCTCGAAATGTTCAACGAAGCGAAGAAGCGGATGGTCGCCGGCTTCGGACAGAAGCGCCGCCAATCTGTCCTTTCGTTCGGTCAGCTCCAGTTCGCGCAGATCTTCGACTTCGACGAACAAAACATCGAAGGCGAAGTAAACGAGATCATCCGTCTTGCCCTCCGATAGCGCCGCTTGAAGAGCGGCAAAATCGGGTGCGCCGTTTTCGTCAAGCGCGCAGATCTCGCCATCGATGATGCAGTCGGGAAGAGAAGACGCAGCTGATGCAACTGCCGGCCATTTTTTCGTCCAGTCGAGACCCTTCCTGGTCTTCAGCGTGACCTCGCCGTTTTCCACCCGCATCTGGATCCGATAGCCGTCGAATTTGATCTCATGGATCCAGCCTTTGCCGGAGGGTGGGCGATCCAGTGTCTCGCAAAGCTGGGGTGCAATGAAGTCCGGTATGGCCAATGAAGGGCGTTCGACCGAGGTCGGTTTCTTCGATGCTTTCGGCTTGATGTTACGGCCGGCCTTGCGCTCCTCGGCCGCCAGACCCTGGCTGCTGTCCCAAACGGCGTCTGCTTCGACCACGGCCTCGGTCAACATGAAGGGTTTCGGCTTGCGTCCCTTGCCAGATGCGATCGCATCCATCGTGCGGCCCGATGCAACGGACGTCACGTTTTCCTTCAGGACGGCCGCACCGTTTTCCTCGACGGAGAACGCGTCGTGATGCTTGATCAACAGCCAGTTGGTGCGTTTGCCGCCGTCCCGGTCGTGGCGCATGCGCACCAGGACGAAGCTGCCATGCAGCCGGTCTCCGTCCAACGTAAACTTGAAGTCTCCCTTTGCAAGCGCGTCGTCCGGCGATCTGTTGCCTTCCGGCTGCCAGTATCCCCGATCCCACAGCATCACCGTCCCGCCGCCATACTCGCCTTTCGGGATCGTGCCTTCGAAATCGCCGTAATCGAGCGGATGATCCTCGACTTCAACGGCGAGCCGTTTGTCGCCTGGATCAAGAGACGGCCCTTTGGTGACAGCCCAGGATTTAAAGACCCCGTCAAGCTCAAGGCGAAGATCATAGTGCAGCCGAGAGGCTTCATGCTTCTGGATCACGAACCGATGGCGGTTCGACGCCCTGACATCAACTTCACCGCTTGGTTCAGCGGTTTTCTTGAAGTCGCGCTTGGCACGGTATGTCGAGAGGTTAGCGGCCAAAGGTTTGCTGATCCTTCATTTCAAACGAGTGGAGCCGGCATTATGCCGGCCCCAAAAACTATTCAGCGTCCAGACACGCGGATCGCCCCGGCGTCACCGAGGCTGCGTTGAACAGCCGCAATCTGGTCAGAAGCGATATCGGCCGAGACTTCGATTTCACCCTCGAGAGCGCCGTCATCCCGGGAGCCGCCCTCATGCGACGCGTCACCACCAGAGGCTCTGGAGCCTGTCGTGTTTCGATCCGTCGTGGACTGGATGAAAATATCCGGGCGCGAGATCCCGTATTGCTGCACTAGATGCTCGACGGCAAGGTCTGCTGCTTCGCGCGTATCAAACGTAGCGCGGATGGTGGTGGTGCTATCGTCGGCCATGAAGCTCACTCCTGTTTCTTAGGGTCGCAACTACAAACGCAGGGAAGAGCGGCTGGTTTCGTTGACCGACGATGATCGAAATCAAACGGAACCTTCCACCTCAGAGAGTGTTCGTGGATGGAACCCAGGAGAACACCGATGACCCCGTCGAAATCCCCAGCAGTCGAAGCTCTCGAACAAGAACAAGCCCGGCAAATCCAGGAGACTGAATCCAAACTCGAGGCTGGTCTGAGAGACTCGTTCCCGGCCTCCGACCCGGTCTCGGCGACAACAACCTCCATCCCAACCGGGAGCGCGCCGTCTCCTTCGCAGGAGGTTGGCTCTGGCTCGGACGCGCCGCTCGTCGATATGGCTCTGACAGCGACGAGGGAGCCCGGGCATATTGATGCGACGCCATTCGCATCTTCCCGCGAAGAACTTGAAGCTCTGAAGGCGGAGGTAGCCCGCCTGCGAGAGAGCGCCTGCGAGATCGGGTCTGCGACAGTGCGGGTCGCGAAGGCGCAAGCCTCTGACCTACTCGTGGACCTGAAGGAGCGCATCCGTACCAAGCCACTGCCGGCGCTCGGTATTGCTGCCGTCATCGGCTTCGCCTGGGGCATGACGCGTTGATGTGACGTCAAGTCGCGCAGACCGTTCAAAGTAAATCCAAATGGAGGATAAAATGGCCAATCCGGAAGACGATGCAAAAGGTCAGTACGCGCCGTCTCAGGCTGATCCACATGCATCAGGCGTTCATAGCGCCAAGCCAACTGTGATCACGGGATCCGAGGACGCTACAGAGCATAAGGTCCCACCCGGCCAGAAAGGGCCAAAAAAGGATTGGGACATCAATTTCGATCCCGCGGCAAGCAGTAAGACAAGCAACCGTTGAGACGCGCGCTAGTGTCCGAAAGATTGTGAGTGAAGAAAAGGGGCCCGCAATGACCAACGACAAGAGTGATCCGACCAGCGACGCTGCCCGCAGCGACCCCGCCGTGGCGGACAAGGATCGCGAAAAGCTGAAGAAAGCGGCCGAGGATGGGATGCGCGACTCTAAAGGCAAGCTACCCAAGAACGAAATCTAGGCCTCACTCGTATAGGAACCGTCTGTCGCTCGACACACTAAACGCAAAGCGGGGCTTGAATGTTGTCCATACCACTGACCGCCGATCGCAATGTCTTTGGTACGACACCGTACCCTCACCACAGCGTCCATATTACCGCGGAACAACGCCTGCGACATCTCGTTGTCGCCCTGCATTGATGCCACTTTGGAGGGGCAGCCCCATACCGACCAGCTTCTGACACAGCTTGGCGAGGCATTCGCGAACCCCCAGCACAGAAGTCCGCGTAATGTATAGGGCAGCGCAGGATAGCGAGGCTCCGGTATAAGCTAAAAAAGGAGGAATTATGGAATCCGAACGTGACGACTGGGTTGCCCGCCGGGCATACGAACTATGGGAACACGCCGGAAATCCGGATGGGCAGGAGCAGGAGCACTGGGCGCAAGCTAGCTCCGAGTGGGACGAAAATCGTTCGACCTCGCCGAGCATGTCTTGGGATGACGAAGCTGAATAATTTGGGCTTTGAACGTCACGCAGGATAGCACTTTAGAGTCAGTAGGTCCTCCGAGTTGATAATTGGGAGGGCTTATTTTTTGGCCAGACCGACAGATACCGGTTTTGGGCAGCTCCGCATGGAGCTGGCCTACTCTCATGAATACGAGAATTCCCCTCGTTTGAAGACAAGTGCCCAGCTGCAAGGCATCGCGATAGTTTCTCAGATTTCACAACCGCCCGTCACCGCACCGAGCCTCGTGCCACTCAACCCGCATGGCATCCTTGAACCATACGATTTCGGCGACAGCACCATGTTCACCTGTCGGCTCGAACGCCTGACCGTCCACCACGTAACCGCGCAGAATCCGTCGCGAGAGTTCTCAAGTGGAATTTATGGCTTCATTTCGTGCGGCTTCAACGGTTTGCGCCTTTCGAACCACTGCTTGTTGCTGCAGTGGTGGCCGTAACGGCCCGCGGTCCACTCGACACTACACAGTATGACGGCACGCAGGTCCATCAACCTGTCGCGGGCTTGAAGGAGGGCGTCATTCTCCTCAATCGGAAGCGGCAATTCCCGTCGGCAAACAATGTGACGCTGGAAATTCATGTTACCGGCATGAGAACAGACATTTGCGGAATATCGCCGACGGTCATCACACATAAAAAGGCCCCCCCGACAGGGAGCCTTATTTGACTATGCTCATGTCGCTCTAACAGCTACCCGAACTTGTACCGGTGGTGGAGCCGCTGCCCGTGGAACCCGCTGCTGAATTCTCGGCACCCGAGGAGGTGGATGACTGCCCACACGGGCGGTTCGCGTTGCCTCCATCGCCGCCTGTCGTGCTGGAACCATCGGACGACCCCGAATTGCCAGACCCGCCAGAGCTGCCGGACGATCCACTCGAACTTCCCGCACTTCCTGACCCTGAACCATTGTCGCCGCCGCTGGCCCCGGACGAGCCGCCCGAGGCTTGGGCGAGCGCTGACGTCGCCAGGGCAAGTGACAATGCTGTCGCCGTTAGAACTTTGATCATTGTGAATATCCTCCTATTTGCACAACGACCTAACAGGTGAAAGACAGTTATGTTCCGGCACCATTTCGGCACCAGGAAAACGCCTGTCAGGTTCCTGTCGAGAGGCCGTAAACAGCGATCCCGATCCAAACGCAGGCGGCGATCGCCGCGATGCAACCGATCAACGTCAGCACAAAGCGACCGATCTGCACTTTCTTTCGCTGAAGTGCGATCGGATCGGTGTGGTTCTGCAAGGCTGGCTCATCCTGGGTGCGCATATGTGTTCCTCCGTTAATACGAAAGAACAAGACACGTACAGAATAGTTCCGCGGTTCGGGTCGAGAGCGAAAAAAGGCAATCATGGAGCCCACGCGGCTGTCGCCAAAACGGCGATGACGAACGCCACCACGAAGTCACCGCCCATTTAAGCGAGCCAGAGCGATGTAGTGATCACAACCGCAATCGCTCCATTCAAGCCGACTTAGAACAAGTATTGATGCTTTCTACGCACAATTATTCCTCCCGACGATCTAGCAATCCTGCTGATCAGAAGGTTTCCTGCATGCATTCGGCTAGGTGAGACGTGTGTAATCTCTGTAGGCATATGGCCCAATTTCCAGTGGCTCCCGACAATACGGTGTCACGATCGCCGGTAATTCTCGATGACGACAACTTGCCCTGAGAGCGGGAATTTCTCACGCTGTTCATCCTCCAGACCATCAAAAGCAGTGGTAATGAACAATGCGTTTCCAGCCAAAACGCAGCTCGTGGGATTTGGCACCGGCAGATCGATCTGCTCAAGCAGGTCACCACGCGGCGAAAAGACGTTCAGACTGGAACTCCCGAACATTGCAGCGATGACATTGCTATCATTGTCCAAGCACAGGCCATCCGGACTGTTCTCCCCTGTTTTTACGAACACGCACTTGTTCGAGGCGAGACCGGTTTCAATATCGTAATCGTATTGCCAGATCGTGTTTCGGGCAGTGTCCGCGTGATACATGACACGTCCGTCCAAGGACCACGCTTTGCCATTGGCGTTGGCGTAGCCGCCCTCGACCTTTTCCAGCTGATCGCCGCAAAGGACATAGAGCGCTGCGGTCGGCGAAGGATCGTCAGAAGTGTTGATCGTACCCACCCACAGCCTCCCTTGGGGATCAAGCTTGCCATCATTCAGCCGCTGATCCTGCGGAAGCTTCAGCAAAGCAATGGGTGTCTCCTGTCCGCTTTCGGGATCGAAATGATAAACGCCGTCCGGCATGCATAGGACAAGCCCTCTGTCGTGGGGATAGGCAAAGCTGACCTCCTTCGATACCGCCCATGTCTGGTGCGCCCGATTGCCTGGGCAATACCGGTGAACCGAGCGCCCGATGATCGACCCAGTACAGGGAGGCGGTTGCCGCGTCCCAGTAAGCACCTTCACCCAGTTGGCATGCCGGCAACCGTTCGTCGAGAATTCGAACATCCATCATCTGTTTTCCCGAAGTGAGAATATCGCATGGAGCAGAGCAAGATGGCTGAGCCCTTGCGGCAGGTTGCCAAGCCCTGCCCCGTTCGCCGGATCGATCTGTTCGCTCAAAATGCCAAAATTGTTGCCGAGCTTTCGTAGGAGCTGAACCAGCATCTCCTCGGCGCGATCGACCTGACCTAGAAATGCATAGGCTTCGACGAGCCAGCAGCAGCAGGCGACAAAAGCCCCCTCTTCTTTGCTAACCCCGCTATAGCGATAGACAAGCGGCCCGATTACGAGCTCTCGCTCAATAGCATCTCTCGTTTTCCGCAAACGATCGTCATGCTCAAAGCCGAAACGTGTTGTCAGAAGGAGCGCGGCATCAAGCTTGTCTGTTCCAGCGTAGAACGTGTAGGCCTGCTGCGCTTCCGACCAACAATTTGCGTCAATCCACTCCTTTACTCGATGACTTTCAGCATCCCACCGATCCGCGTCGCCCTGGATATGTCCTGCCCTGGCCAATTCCGCCGCCTTGGCGAGTGCCAGCCAACATCCGATCTTGGAGAATGTGTAATGCTGCTGGTCCTCAAGTTCCCAGATCCCGGCATCTTTTTTCTGCCAGCGATCGACGACCTGATCCGCCAATCTCGTTAAGAGCCGGCTTGCGCGGGGATCTAAAACATGTCCCGCGGCGGCAAACAGGGCAGCGGTTTCCAAGAGATCGCCGTAACAGCTCAACTGGACCTGTGTTTTGGCACGATTGCCGGTGCGTACCGGTGACGACCCTTTGTAGCCGGGCACGTCGATAATCTCCTCGTCTGGAACCTCACCGCCTGCCAGTGTGTAGACAACCGAAGGTGTCGGTCCGTCATCGTCGATTGTGCGTACCAGCCAGCCAAACGCAGCGATCGCTTCGGAAAGCGCGCCAGCCCGAAGGAAGGCCTTGATCGTGTAAGCCGCATCACGGATCCAGGCGTAGCGATAGTCGTAGTTCTTATCCCCGCCGATACGCTCCGGCAATCCGGAGGTCGCCGCGGCGGCGATTGCACCGGTCTTCGAGTAGAGCAGGAATTTGAGCGACAGCGCACAGCGGATAAAGTCTGTTTCGAATGGACCATCATAGCTGAGTTTTTCCGACCAGCGCCGCCACTCGTCATCGCTGAAATCAATCCGCGCGTCGATCTCTGACAGTTTCGGTATCGCCAGCGGCGCTTTGTCTGCCACCAGATAGGCGATGCAGGTTCGCGATCCATCTGTTGCCTTATACCGCGCAATCGTCCGCTGATCTTCGTCGGCCGTAATCACCACATCGTCTGAGTGGCAAAACGTCGTCGTCAGATCGCCGATGTAACGAACCGCTGCGTTGGGATGATCAATCCGCCTCACCTCTCCCTGCGCGCAGATCGGGTTGACCACGATCTCGAAATCGACGGTGCCAGCCAGCCCCTCTATGCGACGGGCCAGTTCGCACCATGGCAGCCTGCCACCAGCACCGCTGTTCAAGGACTCGGTCACCCGGGCCCGGCCGGTATCGGTGATGAAGATGGTCTCCAGCACATTGCTGTCTTTGCAATACTGGCGCTCGATCTTGAACGACCGAACCGGCGTCAGCGAAAACCGCCCTCCATCTTCGTCATGCATGCGGTTGAACAGGGGTGGCGAATCCATATCCGGGGCGCACCACCAGTCGATCGAACCATCCGCTCCGACAAGGGCCACCGAGCGACCCTCACCGATAGCAGCGTAATGTTCGAGCGGCAGAAAGCCGCCCGAGCGCTCAGGCTCCAGAGTTTTGAGCATCAGGGCAGCGTGTTGCCGCCGGTGACGCCAAAAACCTCGCCGGTGATGAAGCTCGATTCCTGAGTCGCGAGGAACACGTAAATTGGGGCGCATTCTGCGGGCTGGCCTGGTCGCTTCATCGGGACCTCGCTTCCGAACTCGACAATCTTGTCCTGCGTCTGGCCGCCAGACGTCTGCAGCGGCGTCCAGAAAGGCCCAGGCGCCACGACGTTTACCCGGATCCCGTTGGGCAGAACCTGCTTGGATAGCGCCTTGCTGAAGGCGACAATTGCCGACTTGGTGGGTGCGTAGTCGAGCAGCGTTTCCGATGGCTGGTAGGCCTGGATCGAGGCGGTGTTGATGATGGTGGAGCCCTCTGGCATCAGCGGTATCGCAGCCTTGCAAATCCAGAACAGCGCATAGACATTGGTCTTGAACGTCTCGTCAAACTGGTCGGTCGTGAGATCGGCGATGGAGGCGACAGACTTTTGGCGCCCGGCAACATTGACCAACAGGTCCAGCCCGCCAAGCTCGCCGTGTGCCTTCGTCACCAGCTCCTTGCAAAATGCTTCGCTTTTGAGATCGCCCGCAATGGCAACAGCTTTACGGCCCTCAGCTTCGATGAGCTTTACGACTTCGTCGGCATCAGGTTGCTCTTCCGGAAGATAATTTATGACAACGTCGGCGCCCTCGCGAGCATAGGCGATTGCAGCGGCCCGGCCGATACCAGAGTCTCCGCCCGTCACGAGCGCCTTGCGTCCAACAAGGCGGCCCAGCCCCTTGTAACTCGTTTCGCCGTGATCCGGAACAGGCTGCATTTTTCCGGCAAGGCCAGGAACGGGCTGAGGCTGCTCGGGGAACTTTGGCTGAGGGTATTGGGTCAGAGGGTTCTGAATGTCGAACTGATTGGCTGAAGCCATTGTTTTTCTTCCTTTCGCGTTGGACGGAGACGAAAGCCCCAGGACGAACAGAAGTTCCGCAGATAGTGGAGGTGGCGTCCGCAGATCGCGGAACAGTTACCAATCCCGCCGGTTAAGCCCTCGTCATTCAATCGGAGGAAGATCATGACCGAAGAACAAAGTCGCCCGAGCCCACCTTATCCAGAACAACAGCAGGAGCCGCCGGGCAAAACGGCCTTGATGCAGCCCGTCCCGGATCATGGTGAGAAATCTTATCGCGGCAACGGGAGGCTCGAAGGCAAGGTCGCACTGATCACCGGGGCGGATTCGGGTATTGGTAAGGCTGTGGCAATTGCTTTCGCGCGCGAGGGCGCAGATATCCTGGTCTCCTATCTCAACGAAGACGAGGATGCGGCCGACACCGCCAAATGGGTCGAGGACGCAGGACGTAAGGCGCTTGTCGTGCCGGGGGACATCACATCTGAAGACCATTGCCAGATGATGGTCGGGCGCGCAGTTGATGAGCTCGGCGGGATCGACATCCTGGTCAACAACGCCGCATTTCAGCGCACCTATGACGACATCGCAGATATCCCCGCTGAAGAGTGGGACAAGACCTTCCGGACAAACATCTACGCACCATTCTTCCTGTCGAAGGCCGCCGCCCTCCATATGAAACCCGGGAGTGCGATCATCAACACCACCTCCATCCAGTCGCGACAGCCATCTCCGCAGCTTCTGGCCTATGCATCCACCAAGGGGGCTGTCTCCAACTTTACAGCCGGTCTTGCGGAAATGCTGGCTGAAAAAGGCATTCGTGTAAATGCGGTCGCCCCCGGCCCGATCTGGACACCCCTTATCCCATCCACCATGCCGGCCGACAAAGCCGCGAAGTTCGGGCAACAGACCCTAATGGGCCGCGCCGGCCAGCCTGCCGAACTCGCAGGAGCCTATGTCCTCCTGGCTTCTGAACTTGGAAGCTACATGACGGGCGCCGTCATTCCGGTCACCGGCGGCGAGATCATGATCTAGACCGATCACCGAGGCCGGTAGGGTAACCCACTCTTACGGCCTTCGTGGTTCCGCCTGGGTGAGAGTAGCTTTGCCATTGTTGCATGACAGTTTGGACTTTCCGCATGGAGCATATCCCCATTAAAAAGCCGGCTTAGAGCCACGGCCGGCGTGTGAGGATCGCAGGACAGATCGCGATTTCGTACACTCCGATCTGTGCTGAGCCTATCTTTGTTTATGTTGCGCATTCTCATGCGTACGCAATCTGGGCGTTTTCTGAACTCTCATCAGATTCGTCGTGCCTGCGCGGAACGATTACGCTCACCGAAGGTTAGATGCTCACGGATCTGTGAATAAGGGTCCGATACGAGAGGAAACCTCAGTGAAAAAGATCGTTCTCACCGCGGCGCTCATTAGCGCATCCGCACTGACGGCGCTTGCCCAGACGACACCTGCGCCAAACGCAAATGGCGACACTCCAGCAGTCGCGACGCCGGACACCAAAAACCCGACCGCGCCTGTGGAAGGTGCCAACAGCTTCACCGAAGATCAGGCCAAATCCAGGATCGAAAAAGCCGGCTTCTCCGATGTGAAAAACCTCATGAAGGACGACAAGGGCATCTGGATGGCCGAGGGCAGGAAGGACGGCAAGTCCCTCAGCATCGCCCTCGATTATCAGGGCAACGTCGTCGCGAAGTAATCCGAAGAATCAAGAGGACACACTATCATGAGAACCGTGACAGGACTTTTTGACAACTATTCCGACGCCAGCGCCGCCGTGGGTGCGCTCGAATCGGCAGGCGTGCGATCTGAAGATATCAGCATCGTCTCCAACAACGCCGACAGCCGCCACGCCGACAAGTCGAATGCAGCCGAAGGCGCCGGGACTGGTGCGGGCATTGGCGCTGCGGTCGGTGGGGCCGGTGGACTGCTGACCGGCCTCGGCCTGATGGCCATACCCGGCGTTGGGCCGGTCGTAGCGGCTGGTTGGCTTGCGGCTACCGCCGTCGGTGCTGCCGCTGGGGCCGTTGCCGGCGGCGCTGCCGGCGGGATTATCGGCGCCCTGACAAGCTCAGGTGTCACGGAAGACGACGCGCATGTCTACGCAGAAGGGGTAAGGCGTGGCGGCTCGTTGGTCACAGCCAAAGTCGACGACACTCTTGTACCAGAAGCGGAAGCGATCCTGCAGCGGTCCAACTGGGTCGATCCTGTAGAGAGGCGTCGGTCGTATACCGAGCAGGGCTGGACCCGCTTCGACGATACTCTCGACCCGTACAATCCTGAGCAAATCGAGCAGGAGCGCAACCGCTACCGCACCACAAGGCTCTGACATCCGGCGCGCTCTCACCGGCGTGTCCGGTCAGGTTCAGCCCACATCCAACGAAAAAGGACGATTCTATGGCGACCGAAAAGACATTGAACGACCTCTTCCTTGACACGCTCAAGGATATCTACTTTGCCGAGAAGCAGATCCTGAAGGCTCTGCCCAAAATGGCGCGCGCAGCGCAGTCGGAAGAAGGCAAGGCCGGCTTCCTCCAGCATCGTGATGAAACCCAAGGCCAGATCGAACGTCTTGAGCAGATCTTCGAATTGCTCGGAAAGCCTGCACGCGGCAAGACCTGCGAGGCCATTCAAGGCATTATCGCCGAAGGCGAGGAAATCATCGAAGAGTACAAGGGCACTGCAGCGCTCGATGCCGGCCTCATCTCGTCGGCGCAGGCTGTAGAGCACTACGAGATCGCCCGTTACGGCACGCTGAAATCCTGGGCAACGCAGCTCGGGATGAAGGAAGCGGTTACCCTCCTGGACGCAACGCTTCAGGAAGAGATCGCCACCGACCAGAAGCTGACGGCGCTCGGCGAAGCGTCGGCCAATGCCAAGGGCTCGCTTAAAAAAGCCAGCTGATCCGCCACTACTCCAGAGAGGCCGCCCCCGAGGCGGCCTTTTTGCTGACCACCAATTCGGAAGGAGAGCCTCATGGCCAGAAAACCCGGAAATGCCACGACCGCGTCGAGCAGATCAACCGTGACCATTCATGACCAGAAGATGGACCGCGGTGCGGGTGGCGAACTCCATCAGTCTGCCGACGGCGACACACCGGTTTTGACCACCGCCCAGGGTGGCCCGGTTGCCGATGATCAGAATTCTCTCCGGGTCGGCCCGCGCGGACCGCTTGTCGTCGACGACTTCCATTTTCGCGAAAAGATGTTCCACTTCGACCATGAGCGCATTCCCGAACGGGTGGTCCATGCCCGCGGCTATGGCGCCCATGGTTATTTCGAGACCTACGAGTCGCTTGCCAAATACACCCGCGCTGACCTCTTCCAGCGTCCCGGCGAAAAGACCCCGGCATTCGTGCGTTTCTCGACCGTCGCCGGCAATAAAGGCTCGGCCGATCTCGCCCGCGATGTTCGCGGTTTTGCCGTCAAGATTTATACGCAAGAAGGCAATTGGGACCTAGTCGGCAACAACATCCCGGTTTTCTTCATCCAGGATGCCATCAAATTTCCAGACCTGATCCATGCCGCCAAGCAGGAGCCTGACCGGGCCTTTCCTCAGGCACAGACGGCCCACGACAATTTCTGGGACTTTATCAGCCTCACCCCTGAAAGCATGAATATGGTCATGTGGATCATGTCGGACCGAACTATCCCACGCTCGTTGCGGTTCATGGAAGGGTTCGGCGTCCACACTTTTCGCTTCGTGAATGCCAAGGACGAGTCCACCTTCGTCAAGTTCCACTGGAAGCCAAAGCTTGGGCTGCAGTCCGTCGCCTGGAACGAGGCGGTCAAGATCAACGGCGCCGATCCGGATTTCCATCGTCGCGATCTTTGGAATGCCATCCAGTCCGGCAATTTTCCGGAATGGGAATTACAGGTCCAGCTGTTCGATCAGGAGTTTGCCGACAGCTTCGACTTCGACGTCCTCGACCCGACCAAGATCATTCCGGAAGAGATCCTGCCGCCGCAGCCAATCGGTCGCCTTGTTCTCGATCGGATGCCCGACAATTTCTTTGCCGAGACCGAGCAGGTGGCGTTCATGACCCAGAATGTGCCGCCGGGTATCGATTTCTCGAATGACCCGCTGCTGCAGGGGCGCAACTTTTCCTATCTGGACACACAGCTCAAGCGTCTCGGCGGGCCGAACTTCACCCATCTGCCGATCAATGCACCGAAGTGTCCCTTCGCGCATTTCCAGCAGGATGGCCATATGGCAATGCGCAATCCGGTGGGCCGTGCAAACTATCAGCCAAACTCTTATGGCGAAGGTCCGCGGGAGCAGCCGGCGCGCGGCTTCCGACACTTCCCGGCCGAAGAGCAGGGCGTCAAAGCACGGTTGCGGCCGGAGAGCTTTGCCGACCACTACAGCCAGGCACGGCAATTCTATATGAGCCAGACCGGCGCCGAGCAGCGACACATCGCTTCGGCGCTCACCTTCGAGCTCAGCAAAGTCGAGATGCCCGTCATCCGGGAGCGGATGGTCGCGCACCTGCTCAACATCGACGAGACACTGGCAGCGACAGTTGCCCAGAAGCTTGGGATCAAGACCATGCCAAAAGCGGCAGATGCGGCCGTCCCGACCCGTCAGGATCTAGAGCCCTCGCCTGCCCTGAGCATTGCCGAACGCGGGCCGAAACGCTTCGAGGGCCGGAAACTCGGTATTCTTGTCACCGACGGTGTCGATGCGAAACTGCTGACGGGCCTGACAGACGCCATCGTGAAAGAGAAGGGGGTTGTCGAGCTGATCGCGCCAAAGGTCAGCGGTGTCGAGGCCTCGGATGGCACTCTGATCGAAGCCCAGCATATGATCGATGGGGGGCCGTCGGTCCTCTTCGATGCAGTCGCCCTGTTGACCTCGTCGGCCGGCATTGACGACCTCGTGGATGAGGCGGCAGCCCGCGACTTCGTGGCGGACGCTTTCCAGCATTGCAAGTTCATCGGATACGATCCTTCCGCGACGCCATTGCTGGCGAAGGCAGGGATCGCAGATGCACTTGATGAGGGTGTCGTCGAGCTCCCTGGCGAAAAGGGCCTATCCGCCTTTGTTGCAGAGCTCGGCAAGCTGCGGATCTGGGGCCGCGAGCCCTCAGTTAAGCTGGGAAAGGCATCGCCACCGGTAAAGTAGTTGGGAGACAGGCGCGGCTTTGCCGCGCCTGATCGATCAACCGCCAAAGACTGGTTTGAGACGGCTCTCATGGGTACCGAGTTGGGGAGGTCTTACCAGACTGAAGTACATCCGCTCTGTTCATCCCCTACGCACTCTGGTCCTCAATGCCGCTGCTTCTATTTTCAACTGGTGGGAATTCTTTGCTTAGAGGAAACGCGGCATGAACATCGCGACGACGCGGGCGGATTTTGACACCAGCAAATTTTTCGCCGGGATTGCGCGCGGTATCGCGGGGGCCCTCCTTTTCGCGCTGCCGATGCTTATGACGATGGAGATGTGGCAGCTGGGTGCCTACATGGACCGCACCCGGCTCCTCTTCCTGCTCCTTGCCAACATCCCTCTGCTGATCATTCTCTCCGACAGGGTCGGCTTCGAAAAAACGTCGACATGGCAGCAAGCGATCCGGGATGCCAGCATTGCCTATGCTCTTGGTATCGTTTCCTGCACATTGATCCTGGTCGCGATGGGGGTCATCAAGCAAGACCAGTCGGCGCACGAGATTATCGGGATGATCGCACTGCAGGCCGTTCCTGCGAGTATCGGTGCGATGCTGGGTCGAAGCCAACTTGGTGGGCAGTCGGATGATGAAGGTGCCAAAGGGGAAGGTAGTGATGACGACCCTGTTCACGAAAGAGAGACGAGCTACGCCGGTGAGCTGTTTCTTATGGCCGTCGGTGCGTTGTTCCTCAACCTCAACGTCGCGCCCACGGAAGAAATGATCCTGCTGTCATACAAGATGACGCCTTGGCACGCCCTCGTCATCATCGCCGCCTCGCTGGCGGTGATGCATGGTTTTGTCTACGCCCTGTCGTTTAAAGGGAGCCATGATCTCGCCGAGGGCACACCGAGTTGGCATGCCTTTGTCCGGTTCACATTCCCTGGGTATCTGATCGCTGGTTTGATCAGTGCCTATTGCCTTTGGACGTTTCACAGAACCGATGACATCGGATCCACCCAAACCCTGATGACCATCGTCATCTTGAGCTTCCCCGGCGCCATCGGCGCGGCGGCCGCTCGTCTGATCCTGTGAGGCCGCGATGACAAAAATCTCCAACGGTAAAAACATTGAGCCCAGCGCCCCTCACTGGATCGAATGGATGACAGGTGCCGTCTCAGGAATCATCGTACTCGGCGTGATCGTCTGGATAGGAAAGGACGGGTTGATGGACCGCGACACGTCGCCCAACCTTCATGGAAACGTCGTGAAGATAGAAGAGCGCAGCGATGGGTTCCAGGTTCTGTTCGAAATTCAGAACGATTCCAGTGCAACGGCATCTCAGGTGAAAATTCGAGGTGAATTGAGAGAGCGGGAGTCGGTTCTGGAAAGCTCCGAAACCGTCCTGGACTACGTTCCCGGGCACTCAAAAGTTGGTGGCGGATTGATTTTCCGCGCAAATCCGGTTGGGAAGGACGTAAAGGTCAGAGCGACGGCTTTTGATGAGCCGTAGCCCGACAGTCCCGATAGCGTGTAACGCCTTTCGGTTAGATACCCTATTCGGTCACCCGGGCAACGATCGTCTTGTCGAGCCGGTGTCTTGGGAACCGTTGATCATCGCGTGCTCAACGGTCTTCGCCGAAGGCATCGTGGAACGTTTGGAGTGTCTCACATCCAGCGTCCACGTCATCGTTGAGATGATGCTGGATTTCCGTCCCGATCACCTCCACCCATTTGTGTCGCCGGCGCTCATAAATGGACCTCTGCGGTGAAGGAAAACCCGGATCACCGAATGCGCCGACTGGTATCGCCACAACATCTTGAAGGCCCTCGTTCTCGTAAAGAACGGTCGAGCCGCAGGTGGGACAGAAGAAATATGTTGCTGTCCTTCCACTCTCGCCAGTTCGTTTCCAGTGACTGTAAGAACCATCAACGGTGACGCGTTCCTTGCGGAACCGAGCCTGGACACCGAATGCGCTGCCAGTGCGCCGCTGACATTCCAGGCAATGGCAAACCGACACCCGCAGCGGGTCGCCCTCGCAGTGGACTTTGAGACTGCCGCATCGACACTCCGCAACACGCATGCTGTTGCCTCCAGAGGGGTCGCACCTGCGTCTCTATCGCGATCCCAGCACGAAGTGGGCGCCGACTAACGGCGCCTGCAATCGAGAGAAGCCGCGATAGGCAATGACTGACATGGGACGCAGCCTTCCAACTCTCCCCTACCCATTCGGCCGGATAACGACCTTCACGCAGCCGTCTTCCTTGTCGCGAAAAGTCTTGTAGGCTTCGGGGCCTTCCTCAAGTCCAATCCTGTGGGTGATCAGGAAAGACGGATCTATCTTACCTTCGACAATCAGATCGAGGAGTGGCTCCAGGTATCGCTGGACATGGGTCTGACCGGTTTTAAGAGTCAGTCCCTTGCCGACAAGTGCCCCGAGTGGTGCAGGAACAGCGGGGCCGGCGAAAACGCCCGGAAGCGATACGGTCCCTCCCGGCCGGCAAGCGAGGATCGCCTGGCTGAGTGCGTAGGGCCGCTCCGTCGACGTCAATTTTGTTTGAAGCGTTTCCATCACGCCGCCTGCCCCATGACTTTCCATTCCGACCGCCTCGATGACGGCGTCCGGTCCAAGTCCGTTGGTGATGGCAAGAATCCGCTCCTGCAAATCCTCATCCGCATAATCGAGCGTTTCCGCACCGGAGGCTCTGGCAAGCGCCAATCGCTCAGGCACGGTATCGATGGCAATGACCCGCTCGGCGCCCAGCAGGAAGGCCGACTTGATCGCAAACAGGCCGACCGGACCGCAGCCGAACACAGCCACCGTCTGCCCTTGCTTAATGTCGCAATTTTCTGCCGCCATGTACCCGGTCGGGAAAATATCGCTCAGAAACAGGACCTGCTCATCGGTCAATCCGTCCGGGACGACGATCGGGCCGACATCAGCATAGGGCACGCGCAAATATTGCGCCTGGCCGCCAGGAAAACGGCCGTACATTTCCGAATAACCGAACAGGCCAGCGGTCGGATAGCCGATCTGCTTTGCTTGCTCGGCACCTGCCGGGTTCGAGCGTTCGCATAGAGAGAACTGGCCCCATTTGCACTGCCGGCACTCGCCACAGGAGATTGTGAAGGGTACGACGACACGGTCGCCGATCTTGAGTTTGGAATTGCCGCGGCCAACTTCCACGACCTCGCCCATAGTCTCGTGACCCATGACGTCCCCAGCATGCATGCCGGGAACGAAGCCGCCGTAAAGATGCAGGTCGGAGCCGCAGATTGCGCAGCTTGTCACCTTAATGATGGCGTCGCGATCATCCTGAATGATCGGATCATCGACCTGCTCACAGCGAATGTCGCCGCTTCCGTGCCACGTCAGAGCCTTCATGTCGTGTTCCTCCAAATGTTCTGTGCGTTACAGGGATCAAGATAGCGAAGTGGCAAGAGATCAGGGTCGAGCGGCGCGTCTATTCGACCGCCGGAAGACGGAGCATCTAAGGACCTTCTATTGCGGCTGATGTCATCAACCGCTGGATCGCCAGCCGGCTCGCTGAGCCGGCTGGCAGACATCACTTCTTTTCGAATGCCTTTGTCAGATCATTGACGGCAAAGTTCTGGGCACGCCGCGCATCATCGAGGACAGCATCCATGCCGAAGAACTCGTGCGTCACGCCTTCGTTGTTCATGTAGGTGGTCGTAACACCGGCTGCCTTCAGCTTTTCCGCCAGCATCACACCGTCAGACATCAGCGGATCGATCTCCGCGGTAATGATCGTTGCTGGCGGAAGGCCCTTGAGATCGGCCTTGGTCGGCAGGTTGAGCATCGGGCTCATGGCATCTTCTGGCTTGGCGAGCACCTTGCCGACGAACCAGCCCATGGCGCCCTTGGACAAGGGCATGGCGTTCTGATTGGCGACATAGGAGGGCGTGTTCATGTCGGTACCGGCCACGGGATAGACGAGCAGCATGTGCACCGGCATCTGAACCTTCTGATCACGCGCCATGATCGCGACATTGGTGGCCAGATTGCCGCCGGCGCTTTCGCCGGCCACGGCGACACGGGCCGGATCGCCGCCAAAACTTGCAGCCTTTTCCAGGGCCCATTTGTAGGCGGCGAAGGAATCTTCATGGGCTGCCGGGAACTTGGCTTCCGGTGCATGGCGATATTCGACGCTGACGACGATTGCCTTGGCCTTCGAAGCCAAAGCGAGTGCCGAGGATTCGTAGGTATCGATATTGGCAATCACCCACCCGCCGCCATGGTAGTAGACGATGACCGGCAACGGTCCGGGACCGGCGTCCTCGGGCGTATAAATACGGACCGGCTGCGTGCCGCCCTCGATCGGATAGGTCATGTCCTGCTTCTTGACGGCTGGCATGGGGACCATCTTGCCCTCGTCCTTGAGGACAGCCTTGACCGCATCCGCCGGGGATGGCTGGGTGCGGGCTTCCTCGACGCTGCGCGACTCGATCGGCTTTGCGCCAAGTTCCTGCATCTTCTTGAGGACGATAACCATGTCCTCCTTGTCGGCCCGTTTCATGGTGCCGCTGTCCGGCGTTTCCGCCAGAGGATTGGGCTTCGGCTGTTCCTGCGCAAATGCAGCTGGCACTGCGAAAAGCGCGGTGCTGGCGATCAGGTGAGCGGCAAGGATGGATATACGAACTGAGTTCTTCATGTGAAAATCTTTCAAAGCTTTTGGGTGCGGGCGCGTTAAGCGTCGAGTTCTTTGGTGATGCGTTTGCAGATCGCGACATGTTCCTTGAACACGGCCAGCATCAGCATGCTCAGATGGCGCCCTTGAACCTCGGCTGGGTCTGTCACGCCCGTCGAATTGTGAATAAAGGCGTCGGCGAGATCGCGCAGGTACTCGTGATTTTCGAGCTGAAGGCCGATATAGGCCTTGTCGAAAGCTTTGCCCTTTCCTGCAGACACCACCTTTTCGACCATGCCATGCGCTTCCGCATCCATGCCCGGGCCCATGGCACCAGTATCTTTGAGAACCATGTTGACGGTAATCGCTTCACCCAGCTCGAAACCGGCGAATTCGAGCGCATTCTTCTGGGTGGCTTTATCCGAAGCGACCTGCGAGGTGGCGAGCGAGATTTCGGCACGGCCGATGACGGTCGAATAGAACTGCGCGGCGGTCTTGACGTCCGCGAACGACGCGACTGGCATTGCCGCCATCGGGGTTGCAGCCAAGACCGGACGCGTCTGCGCCAGGACAATAGGTGCTGCGACAACGGCCACCAGGCCGGTGAGAATTGTACGGCGTTCCATATCAGTGCTCCGATAGATTCAACTTCTGGACGCAGCTCTCCAGCAGCGAAACAGCCGTTTTTTTAAGGGGATGAGGTTTGACAGGAATTGTCAGAGTGCTCGTCACCTAAACCGCAAGCTGCTGTTTAAGTTCCATCTGATAATTGCTTCACGATGGATGCCTATCGGCGACATTCAAGTAACGCTCAGTTTCTGACATAAACGCTGCTGGAGATTTCGGCAAAGACCGCATTGCGTTGAGGTCGATCAAACTTTTCTCTCTAAGACCAGATCTCTATGACAAGGGACTTGGCACCGTCAAAACCCGTCGTAAAACCGCCCGCGCGCACTCTAATCGATCTTCGAGATGGGCAGCTACCAAGAAATGAATATACATTAACACTAAAAGAGCGCATCACTGTTCTGCGCCTGCGCCCGGCCTGGATGCAGCATCCCTCTTTCACCGGACACCGCCGCCTATGACCGAGCCCGTCGTAACCGGCGAGACAGGACCGCTTGATCCTCTACTGGAGGACCTCGCATCGATTCGCCCGGATCCGGTCATCTGGCAAAAGGCAGCCGATCGACGGTTCGACGCTGAGCGGAGATGTCCTGACGATACTAAAGAAACTTGAGGAAATTTGCGCACCGCCGCCCCCCGTGTGAGGTCACCCTCAAGAAGCTCTAGCGGCTGCAGGATAATTCCGAGACCTGCGCGTGCGGCGCATAGGAGCAGCTCTCCATGGTCAGCGACAATCCGTACCTTGATTGGGACAATGACCATCCCATGAGGCCCTTTGAACGTCCAGTCGGTCCGAAGCTCTGAATGAGCGTAAACTAGGCACTCGTGATCGGCGAGCTCGGACGGATGCTGTATTCTGACCGCGCTTGCGGCCAGCACGACGCACGCTAACGATAGCACGCAGCCTCCAATCGAAAAGACGCTGGCGGAATATGCAGCCGGCCTGAGATCGCTGGACGTCGACGCAATCGGCAAAGTCTATGCCGATGATGCCGTCTTCTTGCCTTCCAGAAACACCACCGATCACCGGCAAGCCGGCCGTATGGTTGGCCTATTCTGAGCTGTTCAAGGCCGTGAAGCTGGATATCAAATTCCAGGTCGATGAGATCAAGCAACTCGGCGGCGGATGGGCTTATGTGCAGACGCAATCGACGGGGATGGCTGAGCCCTCGACGGACAACGGCCTGCATCTCGCGGCACGCAACAAGGAAGTGTCTCTCATGCACCGAGAAGGCAACGGCTCCTGGCTTGTGTCGCGGTATATGGTTTTGCAGGTGAGGCGGCGTTTAAAGCGCCGCCATCTTGTCTGGTCTTGAACCACTATGAACCGACGACCCAGCAATTTGGGTACTCGGTGACTGGTCTAAGCCAGATAAAGCTGTCCGTTAGCAGGCCGCGCCAGTCATTAACGTGTCCTCCCTGACTGCGTCGGCAAGAAAATCGAGAACCGTGCGGACCCGCATGGGAAGATTTCGGCGCGAAGCATAAACTGCGGTGATCGGCAGCCGTGCCGGCGGCAAACACGACAGAACGTTGATGAGCCTGCCCAACAGAATGTCTTCGGCCACGAGGATATGAGAGAGGATGGCCAGCCCTCCTCCGGCGATGGTAGCTCTATAGACGGCAGTCGCGTTGTTGAACACCATCCGCGGGCTAATCGCTGCCCGCACCTGATCGGCACCATCTGCGAATACCCATGCACGCGTTTCACCGCCGCGGCTGTAGCAGATGCAGTCGTGCTGTGCGATTTCGGCTGGACCACTAGGTTGGCCTCGCTCTGCAACATAGCAGGGCGAGGCAACGAGGAAGGCCGTGGTCCAGCCAAGCCGGCGACAGATCAGACTGCTGTCGGAAACGTCACCGAGACGAACTTCGATGTCTATCCCCTCGCCGACAAGATCCGACGGGTCCTCGCGAAATACGGTTTCGACCGTCAGGCGCGGATGGAGTTTTAAAAGCATAGGCAGACGCTCACTGACATGCAATCCGAGCGGGGCCGGAAGGCTGATCCTTACCCGGCCGGACGCCGTTACGCTTTCGGCCACCGTTGCATCACCCAGCGCCTCCATGGCGTCGATAACCTTGCGGGCCATCGGGATCATCTGCTCACCTTCCACTGTCAGAGACAAACCGTTGGTGCTCCGATGCAGGAGCCGGGTGTTATAATGGGCCTCCAGCGATGAAATTTGCCGGGACACCGCAGGCTGCGTCAAACCGAGGTCCAGCGCTGCACTTGAAAACGACCCCGTCTCGGTAACCCTCAGAAAGGTTCGCAGGGCAGCAACCACATCCATCTGTCATCCCCCTCATATTTCCCCGCATAAAGCTTATGCGAGCAGCTTAGAGCAGTTTCGGTTGCACGTCCATCTATTACGGATATTTTATATCCATAAGGATATTTATAGTCCTTAATAAATGGAGATAACCATGACACAGCGCCTGAACTATGCAGCCCAGTCCCCGGAATTCTTCAAGAAGTTGTCCGACCTCAGCCTTTCGCTCAAGGACAGCGTCATCGAGCAGTCGGTCCGGGATCTGGTGAACATCAGAGCATCTCAGATCAACGGCTGCGGCTTCTGCCTCGACATGCATGTCAAGGAAGCCAAGATCCATGGAGAGAGCGAGCTTCGCCTTTACCATGTCGCCATCTGGCGGGAATCGAACCTGTTCGCCCCGCGCGAGCGCGCCGCTCTTGCCTGGACCGAAGCCGTCACCAAACTTGCTGAAGGCGGCATTTCCGACGAGCTTTACGAGCGCGTTCGCGGTCAGCTTTCGGAGAAGGAAGTCTCCGATCTGACTTTCTCGATCATGACCATCAACGCGTGGAATCGCGTCAGCATCGCGTTCAAGGCCGTGCCCGGCTCGGCCGACAAGCTCTACGGCCTGGAAAAAGCCGGCCTCAGCTGAGCGGCGTTTTGACGGCATACGCCAATTCAAATCCATTCGGCACGCATTTCTCAAAGGAGAACAGACATGAAGATCGTCATCATCGGCGGAACCGGACTTATCGGATCCAAAACGACCGAGCGCCTTCGCGCCAGGGGCCATGAGGTGATCGCCGCCTCTCCGAACACGGGCGTCAATACTATCACCGGCGAAGGCCTTACTGACGCGCTGCAAGGCACCGATGTCGTACTCGACCTTGCAAACTCGCCATCCTTTGAAGACAAAGCGGTCATGGAGTTTTTCGAGACTTCTGGCCGCAATCTCCTGACAGCGGAAAAGGTCGCCGGCGTCAAACATCATGTCGCGCTTTCCGTCGTCGGGACCGAGCGCTTGCAGGAGAGCGGCTACTTCCGGGCAAAGCTCGCTCAGGAGAAGCTGATCAGGGAAAGCGATATTCCCTTCACGATCGTCCATTCCACGCAGTTCATGGAATTCGTCGGCGGTATCGCTCAATCGAGCATGGTCGGAGACAAGGTCCACCTGTCGCCCGCCTTCGTTCAGCCGATCGCCTCCGATGATGTCGCTGATGCGATGGCGGATGTTGCGCTTGGCGCACCGGCCGCCGGGATTGTCGAAATCGCCGGCCCGGATCGCCTTCGTCTCAACGAACTCGTCGCCCGCTATCTGGAATTGATCGGAGACAGCCGCCAGGTCATTGCCGATCCCGAAGCGAAATATTTCGGGGCACATCTCGAGGATGGATCGCTGGTCACCGACAAGGATCCCACGCTCGGCAAGATCGGCTTTGACCAATGGTTGGCAACGGCGCCGCGCCGCTAAGGCAGCCAAATCCTGCAAGTTCGGAAAGGACACGATAATGATCAAGCTCAGCCTTGCGGCCTTCGCCGCATTCTTTCTGGTTGCCGGCACGGCCGGGGCTCACGACACCTCGGGCGGTTCCGCATCGAAGGTGACACTCGTCTACGAACACGAATTGCCGAATGTGCCCGGCAAGAGCATGAAGGGCGTCCTCGTCGAATACGGCCCGGGCGGCTTCTCCGATGCGCATACCCACCCGGATTCGGCCTTCATCTACGCCACCGTGCTGGAAGGCTCCGTTTTGAGCCAGGTCAACGAAGGACCGGTGAAGGAATACAAGGCAGGCGAGAGCTTTTCGGAATATCCGAGCGACCGCCACGGGGTCAGTAAGAACGGGAGCGACACGAAGCCCGCCAAGCTTCTCGCCGTCTTCGTGGTCGATACCACCCAAACGGAGCTGACCTATCCGATAAAGAAGTGAAACCAGTCAGGGACCGGGTGCTAAAGCAGCCCCGGTCCCTCTTCTTTTCAAGGCAAGGGACCCGCAATGGCCTACACTTCGCTGATGCCAGCCTTCCTGACCGTCGATGTCCTCGGCGTGCTTGGGATTCTCGTGTGGCATTTACAGGGACAGCAGAGGCCAACGGCCCGCCTGATCGTCCAGATCCTGTTCTTCGCCTCCATGACGACAGCGCTGATTGTGACCGGCATCCCGCCACACCGCGTAATCACCGGAGAAACCGATGGGTTCGCGGTCTATATGGGCACTGCGGCCCGCGTCCTGTGGTGGGTTCATCTTGCCTGGGCGACGATTGGCTTTATCCGCCTTTACATCGTCCTCGATCGCCGCCCGCAGGAAGCGCGGCTGATCCAGGACCTCATCGTGGCCGGGGTCTATCTCGGGGTTACCTTGTCGATTGTTGGCTTTGTATTCGGCGCCCCGATCGGCACCCTGGTTGCCACATCCGGTGTCGTGGCGATCATTCTGGGTCTGGCGCTGCAGAACACGCTTGGCGACCTGTTTTCGGGGATCGCGCTGACGCTCGGGCGGCCTTTTTCGATCGGGGACTGGATTCAGCTGGCCGATGGCACCGAAGGGCGTGTCGTTCAGAACAACTGGCGTTCGACGCAGGTGCTGACGCCCGCCAACAATCTCGTCGTGCTTCCCAACAGCACGCTCGCCAAAATCGGCCTGACCAACATGACCAGACCTGACGAGAGCCATTTCGTTTTCCTGCCGATCCGTATCACGTCCGACAGTCGACCGACCGAGGTCGAGGCAATCCTGAAGTCCGCGTTGCAGACGTGTCAGTGCATTGTCCAGTCACCGGCTCCGGTCGTCGCACTTAAAGGCATCGACGCGATCGCAATCGATGTGGAGCTTCAGTTTCGGGTCACGGCCCCTGCAGCCCGGACGCCGGCGCGCAACGAGGTCATAGATACGGTCCATCAGCGCTGTGCAACTCACGGCCTGTCATTGGCGATGCCGGCACAGACTTACCTCGGGATTGCCGGAAATTCGCCGGGGAAAAAGGTTTCGGCCTGAGCTTATCCGGCACGTTTGAGAACCCATTCGAAGGTGCCGGACCAGATCTCCGGGCTAATCTCCCGATGAAGGATCGCGCCAAGATCCGCGAACGTCACTTTTCGAAGAGCGGAGCGCCAGGCATCGTCGGCCTCCCACATGATACGAGCGATGGCGCAGGGTCCACTCTCGCAATATCCTTTCGGACGGCATGGATTGTTGGCCCGGATGTTCTGGCAGACAAACGTCCGACCACTGCCCTCCACAGCCTCAACCACGTCGAGGAAGGTTAGCTCATTCGCGGCCTTGGCAAGACGGTATCCGCCGGATGGGCCAAGCGTGGTGTGAACAAGACCTGCCTGCGACAAGCTCTGCAGAGCTTTCGACAGATATTCCTTCGGCAGCCCATGCAGCTCGGCGAGCGCTTTGGTTGACAGGTATCGGCCTTCGGGGAGGCCCGAGAGAATGGCGCAACAGTGTAACGCCCATTCCACTTGGCTTTTAAGGATCATGCGAATGCCCGGGAACGAATTACGGATAAATGATATCCCTATTCCATGCCGCTGTAAATGCGAACACTTGCTTTGTTTTACCCGGTCTCGATGGGGATCGAACTGTCGGCCCCCACACGAACATGGTCGATCACCTTAGCGGCAGATTTTCTGGCCATTCTTGCGCGCCGTGGAGTGCGCGAAGAATTCGAACTGTCGTCTCGGCAATGGCGTAGGCGGCGACATAAGGTGTGCCATTGATGACGAGTTCGCGTGTCCCGGCAATTCGACCCACGCGACCACTTGAAGGAAAATCGAGCACGCGACGTGCGGCAGCGGCTATCCGTTCATCGATCAGGACGGCAGCTGCGGGATTATCTGCCTCGATGTATGTGAAGATGGCGTCACGATCCGATAACGCAAAAGCAGACCAAGTAAGTTTCACGACTCTGGCACACCGCTTTAAGGCGGGCCGCCGCTCGACGTTTGGCAAAGTGCGCCTCGGCCTCTTCGTCCGATAAATCCGGTCGCGTATCGTTTAACGCTTCGAGCACCTTGGTCCGAAACCAGGTGTCATGGGCCTCACTGCCGGATAGAAGCTCAAGAGGCAGAGCGCTCGTAAAAAAGAGACCGGGCACGAGGCCCGGTCAAATCGCTCCGGTTTGGGAGAGATTATTTCGCAGGGCGGATGTTCACGGCAAGCGTATCCTCGTCGGAACGCGGCGTGATGGTGATCGTCTTCTTCATGCCCCAGGCCGATACGACCGACGCCACGGCAAGGTTCGGACGATCGGTAGCGACCAGCGCGTTCGCATCCTTCAGATACTGCTCACGCTTCTTGACATCCATTTCCACGCCGGCGTTCTCGATCAGCTTGTCGAGTTCCGGGTTGGCGTAGTTGCGGATATTGAAGCTGCCGAGCTTCTTGGCCGGCTCGTTGGAATGGACCAGCGAAGACAAGGTGTAGTTGGATTCACCCGTGAGCGTACCCCAGCCCGACATCGTGAACGAATAGTCGCCGCGGGTATTGGCCGGGAAGAAGACGGCGCCCGGCTGGGCATTCGCTTCCACCTGAATGCCGATTGCCGTCAGCATCTGAGCGATCGTCGTTCCGGTTTCCTTGTCGCCCGGCAGGCGGTCGTTGGTGAAGCTGAAGACGACCTTGAAACCGTTCGGATAACCGGCATCGGCGAGCAGCTTCTTGGCCTTCTCGATATCCGGTTTCGGCAGCTTTACATCCGGGTTGTAACCAAAGATGTTCGGCGTCACGAGCTGCGACTGCGGCGTACCGAGGCCTTCCATGGCGATTTCGGTGATCGTTTCGCGGTCGATTGCCAGATCGAAGGCTTCGCGGACGCGCGGATCCTGAAAGGGGTTCTTGGGAAGCGGCGAGCCGTCCTTTGCAGTTACCTGCGGTGGCTTGTCACGGAAATCGAAGGAGATGTTGAACAGGTAAACGCTGTTCTGGCGCAAGACAGTAAGTTTCGAATCCTTCTCGAGCGTCGGCACGTCCGAAGCCGGAATGCGGGCGATGATATCGACTTGGCCGGCCTTCAGTTGGGCAACGCGGGCAGCGTCATTGGGGATTTCCTTGCGGATCACCTTGTCCCACGGCTCCTTGCCGCCCCAGTATCCGTCAAAGCTCTGCAGGACGAGCTGTTCCTTCGGCGTCCACGACACGAACTTATACGGGCCGGTACCGATTGCCGCCTTGCCTGAATTGAAGCCTTCCGAAGCCTTTTCGGGAGTGTCCGAATAGTCCTTGGCCGCGATGTGCGAGACAATGAAGAGACGGATGAAATCGTTCGGCAGGGCCGGCGCGGGACCATCCGTCTTGATGCGGATCGTCAGCGGATCCACGATTTCGATGCCTTTGACGCGGCGAACATAGATGGTCGTCGGGTTAGGGCCGGCAACGTGCGGAATGCGCTCGATCGAGAATTTCACGTCTTCGGCGGTGAAGTCGGATCCGTCATGAAACTTGACGCCCGGACGGAGTTTGAATTCCCAAGTCGTATCGTCGACCGCGTTCCAGCTGGTCGCCAAGCCAGGCTCCAGTTCGAGATTGTTGCCGGATTTCACCAGCGAGTCGAAGATGTGCTTGACCGCCTCGGCATGCGTGCCGGCAGCGGTGAAGTCGGGATCGATGGACAGCGGGCCGGCGCGTACGCCGATCGTCAGGTCTGCCGCAAAAGCTGCGCTCGACACGCCGCCAAGTAGGAAGGCAGCCAGGGCGACAGTGTGGGCAGCAGTACGCAAATGGGTCAAAGCACTCATTCGTCATTCTCCTCTATGGTTGTGATTGTAGGCCAGTTGGGTGCGTCCACGACGACCTTGGCAAGCAGTTCGGAGAGCATCAGCCGCTCGGCAGGTGTCAGCGCCGACACCATGGCGCTCTCGCGCTCGACCATCGGCTGCATGGCCTGGTCGACGATACGTCTGCCTTCCTTGGTAATGTACAAGACGAAACTTCTCAGATCCGCCTGATCGACCTCTCGACGGATGATGTTCTTGTCGACCAGTTTTTGAATTGCGCGACTGATGGTGTTTTTCGGAAAGCCGGAGGAACTGCAGATGGCGCTCGCTGTCAGCCCGTCGGAAAGGCCGAGCGAATACAGCACCACGACCTCGGGCCGCGTTACCCCATGTTCCTTTTCGAGCAGGCGGTAGATCGGCTCGTTAAACTGCAACGCCAGGAAGTTGATCCGGAAGGACAACCAGCACGGATTTTGCCAGAGTTTGATCGAGACGAGGTCTTCGACATGGCGATTGCCGGCGGCGATCCTGCCTCCGTCCTGCAACAAACCAAACAGCTCTTGCTCCGAAGTCTCTACCACAATTCCCGCCTCTAGCGTCCAAGTATTAGTCCCGTATGGAACTTGACGCGGCTATAAATGGCTGTCAATTTCTTTTTTTAGTCCCGCATGGAACTTTGTATGGGGACGCGCCGCGGGAGAAAAAGCACAAAGTTTGTGCGTCGAGGCTGAAAAAAGAACTTTCTTTGCGCAACGGAGCGAAGATTGAGAACAAGGAGAGCAAATTGAAGATCGCCGAGATGAATTGGATGCAGGTGGAAGCGCGCGCATCCGAAGACGATCGCTGCATTTTTCCGATCGGCAGCGTTGAACAGCACGCCTATCTCAGCCTCGCGACCGATATGATATTGGCTGAGAAGGTATCGCTCGATGCAGCAGAACCGCTCGGCATTCCGGTCTTTCCGGCTCTCCCTTATGGCCTGGCCTCTTCCTTTGCCGAATTTCCAGGCACGCTGAGCCTCTCGCTCTCTACCTATGTCGCGGTTATCCGCGATCTCCTGGACGGCATCTACACGTCGGGCTTTCGCCGGATCCTCGTCGTCAACGGCCACGGGGGCAATCTGCCCGCCGCGACGGTTATTTCCGAATGGCTGAACGCCCATCCGGACGCTTCGATAAAATTCCACGACTGGTGGCGGGCGCCGAAGACCTGGGCCAAAGTGCAGGAGATCGATCCGGCCGCCTCGCACGCATCCTGGATGGAAAACTTTCCCTGGACCCGGACAACCGACCAGCGCCAGCCGACGACATCCAAGCCCCGGATCGATTTCGCAGCCCTCGCACGCGTTGGCGCGGTGCAAAAACGCCAGCTGCTCGGCGATGGCAATTACCACGGCCTATATGAACGCCCCGATACGGATATGCTGGCAATCTGGAACGTTGCGGTTTCTGAAACGCGCGAGCTTCTTGAAAACGACTGGCATTGATCACCAACCCCGACGGGCTGCCTTCTTGACCCGCAAGATACGGACAAAACCCGCACAAGACGGGAGAATTGTGAACGCATGTTTGGTTTCATCCTGCAAAGGCTCTGGCAGGCGGTCATCGTGGTCATCGCGATGTCGGCGCTTGTGTTTTGCGGCGTTTATGCCGTCGGAAATCCGATCGACGTGCTGATTTCACCCGATGCGACACAAGATATACGTGCCGCGGTCATTGCCCAGTACGGGCTCGACCAGCCGCTCTGGCAGCAATATCTGACATTCCTCGGCCGCATCCTGCATGGCGATTTCGGCCGCTCCTTCGTCTACAGCATGCCGGTCAGCGAACTGATCCTGTCGCGGCTTCCGGCGACGCTGGAGCTGACGCTTGCCGCCGTGCTGTTCGCCAGTCTCGTGGGCATTCCGATCGGAATGTATGCCGGTTACAAGCCGCACAGTGTCATCTCACGCGTCATCATGGCATTCTCCATCCTCGGCTTTTCGGTGCCGACCTTCTGGTTCGGCCTGATGCTGATTATGGTGTTTGCCGTGCAATGCGGCTGCATGCCGGCCGGCGGACGCGGCGATACGGTGAGCCTGTTCGGCGTCGACTTCAGCTTCCTGACGCTAGACGGGCTTTCTCACATGATCCTGCCGGCGCTGAACCTTTCGCTCTTTAAGTTCTCGCTGATGATCCGCCTTGCCCGCGCCGGCACGCGTGAACTGATGTTGAGCGACACCGTGAAATTTGCCCGTGCCGCTGGCCTGTCGGAATTCACCGTATTGAGCCGCCACGTGTTGCGGCTGATCTCCATTCCGCTTGTCACCGTCTTCGGCCTCGAACTCGGCTCGACGCTGGCATTCGCGGTGGTCACCGAAACGATCTTTTCATGGCCGGGCCTCGGCAAGCTGATCATCGACAGCATCACCTCACTCGACCGTCCTGTCATGGTCGCTTACCTGATGTTCGTCGCTCTCCTGTTCATCGTCATCAATCTGCTGGTCGATCTCACCTATGCCGTGCTCGATCCACGCCTGAGAAAGGGACGTGCCTGATGCGCGACACTCCGTTTTCCCGTTTCCTTGACGAATTCCGCCGCAATAAGGTCGCGACCGGCGCCGCCGTGCTGGTTTTCTTGATCGTGCTGATCGCCCTGATCGCGCCGCTGGTAACGCCGCAGGATCCCTATGATCTAGCCCATCTCGTGTTGCGCGACGCCCGCCGTCCGCCGGGTTATGTCGGCACCGGCGGCTATACCCACTGGCTCGGCACGGATTCGCAGGGTCGCGATCTTCTCTCAGCCATCATCTATGGCCTGCGCATCTCGCTGCAGATGGGCGTGATTGCCGGTGGCACCGCCTTCGTGATCGGCGCCTTCGTTGGCTGCGCGTCCGCCTATATCGGCGGGCGGCTCGAAAGCCTCGTCATGCGCATTGTCGACCTGCAGCTGTCCTTCCCGGCCATCCTGCTTGCCTTCGTGATTGCCGCCATTCTCGGCCAAGGCCGTTACCAGCTGATCCTGGCGCTGATCTTCGCGCAATACGCCTATTTCGCCCGCACCGCCCACGGCGCCGCAGCGGCCGAAAGGCAGAAAGATTATGTCGAGGCGGCGCTGTCCATCCCGCTCTCCTCCTGGCGCGTCGTATTGCGGCATATCCTGCCCAATTCGCTGCCGCCGCTGATCGTGGTTGCGACCGTGCAGGTGGCGAGCGCGATTTCACTGGAAGCGACGCTCTCCTTCCTCGGCGTCGGCCTGCCGCCGACGGAACCGTCGCTCGGCATGCTGATCGCCAACGGTTTTCAGTATCTCCTTTCCGGCCGTTACTGGATCTCGATCTATCCCGGCGTCGCGCTGATCATCTTCATCGTCTCCCTCAACCTCGTCGGCGACCAGATCCGCGACCAGCTCAATCCGAGGCTCCGCCGATGACTGACATGACAAAAACTTCGGTTATGCCGCTTCTCGAAGTCACCAATCTCAAAACCTGGTTCCCGAGCGGCCGCGGCGAGGTAAAGGCGGTCGACGGCGTCTCCTTCTCTATCGCGCCCGGCGAAGTGCTCGGCCTCGTCGGCGAATCCGGCTCCGGCAAATCGATCACCGGTTTTTCGATCATCGGCCTGATCGACGAACCCGGCCGCATCGTTGAGGGCTCGATCAAGCTCGAGGGGCGCGAACTGGTCGGCCTTTCCGGACACGAATTGCGCGCCATCCGCGGCAAGACAATTTCCATGGTCTTTCAGGACCCGATGATGACGCTGAACCCAGTCTTGAGTATCGGCACCCAGATCAAGCTGGCGCTCGAAGCCCACGAAAACATCAGTGCCTCAGACGCCCGTGAACGGGCGATCAAGGCCTTGGCGCAGGTGCGCATCAGCGAGCCGGAACGGAAGGTGGATTTCTTCCCGCACCAGTTTTCCGGCGGCATGCGCCAGCGCGTAGCGATCGCCATTTCCCTCCTGCATCGCCCGAAACTGATCATCTGCGATGAACCAACGACAGCGCTCGACGTCTCGATCCAGGCGGAAATCCTGGCCGAGATGAAGGAAATGGTGACCGAACTCGGCACGGCACTGATCTGGATCAGCCACGACCTTGCGATTGTCTCCTCGATCGCCGACCGCGTCGCGGTGATGAAATCCGGCCATATCGTCGAGATCGGCCCGGCACTCGGCGTACTGACCCGGCCGCAGCACGATTATACCAAGGCATTGCTCGACGCCCTGCCCTCGCGCGCAAAACCCGGCCAGCTTCTGTTGCGTGGCAGCGGTTTCGCCGATGCGGCACCGCCACCGCGGAAGGCAGCGACCGCCAACCTGCCCCCACTCGGCAGCCCCTATCTCGCCATCGACAAGGCCGTGAAACGCTTCGAAAGGTCACCCGGCCTGTTCAGGAACCTGGCGATCAAGTCTGGCCTATCGAAGCCGGTCAGCGGTGTACAGGCGGTGGATGGCGTCTCGATCACCCTCAAACGCGGCGAAGTGCTGGGCCTTGTCGGCGAATCCGGCTCAGGAAAATCGACGTTCGGACGCATGGCGGCCGGCATCACCGTGCCGACCTCGGGCACGATCCGCCTCAGCGGCCAGCCGGTGATGAGCGCTGGCCGCAACCCGAAAAAGATCACCACCCGCATCCAGACGATCTTTCAGGATCCGTTTGCATCACTGAACGGTCGAATGCGGATCGGCGACATCGTTGCCGAGGGGCCGCTGGCGCATAAGCTTGTGAGCCGCGCGGAGGCGCCTGAATACGTTAAACAATGGCTGGCGGCAGTCGGCCTCGATCCGACATTCACCAATCGCTTTCCGCACCAGTTTTCTGGCGGCCAACGGCAGCGTATCGCTATTGCCCGCGCGCTTGCCATGCAGCCGGATGTCATCGTCTGCGACGAGCCCGTCGCCTCGCTCGACGTATCGATCCAGGCCCAGATCATCAATCTGTTGATCCGGCTACGCTCGGAACTCGACCTATCGCTGATCTTCATCAGCCATGACCTGTCGGTGGTGCGCCACCTCTGCGACCGCGTCGCGATCATGTATCGCGGCCGCATCGTCGAAGAGGGTGAGGCTCGGTCGATCTACGAAAACCCGCAACACGATTACACCAAGCAGCTGCTCGCCGCCGTACCGGTGCTGCCTGAGGCAGCAGAATAAGCGTTGGAAGATCGACATTTGAAACCCTGGGAATGGGACGAAGCCACTTGGCGTGGCAAGGTCAACAAGGTGCGCGCCGGCCATTCGTTGAAGCCGAAAGCTGGAAGGGCGGCGCTCGTTGCGCCGTGGCACTTTCGTTCGACGCGGAGCATGACACCGACGAGCTGCGCGATGGCGGCGCATCCATCGGCCGTCTTTCCTGGGGGCCAATATGGCAATCGTGTCGGTGTGCCGCGCATCCTCGAAACGCTTAAACAGGCGGATGTGCTCGCCACCTTCTTCGTGTGGCCGTCGCCGCCCTTCTTTATCCCGACGAGCAGAAACGCGTGATCGCCGAGGGCCACGAGATCGGCCTGCATGGCTGGATCCACGAGGTGAACACAAGCCGGCTCTGCGGGATATAGAGTTAGACGCAATCGGCGTGGCGTTGGCTCTCTGTATCCCGAGCGTCGTACTCTTAGCCGCACTGATGCTGTCTGGAGTGGTCGAGAGCCGTCCGAGCAAACTTCTCTCGGCTGATGCCTTGCCCTTTATCCTAGCGCAAGGCTTCGGCGTCGGACTCGTATCAAACTTGGCCTATTCGGCCGCGATCGCTAATCTGGGCATGGCGCGAACAGTCACCATTAGTTCGCTCGCCCCTGCTATAACGTCGATCGTAGCAGTACCTCTTTTTGAGGAGCCGCTGACGTTTCCAGTTTTATTTGGCGTAGCGGCCATCACCTTGGGGGTGTTGATCGCCGGCCGTATCAGCCATCATTAGCTGATGCCACCGCGTATACGCCTGCATTCGGCAGGAATGCTTCAGCCCGTTGTCCATATAGCCGGGCGGCTTTCCTACAGATGGGATTCGGTGCGCAGCAATGCTGTGTGGTTTGCAACGATTCTTATCTGCTTTGTCACCGCAGTCACAGTCGGTCCCATTCCTTAATCGCTTCTGTCGTGGTGTTGCCCCCTCGACTTCAGCCTTCAGAGCGGACAGGTCGCGGAGATCAGGCAGAGCGGCGCCTCCGTCCTTATTTTCTCGAGCTCCCACTTCTTGCGCGAGCTTGCCGCCAGATGGCTCGGACTTCCACCCGAGCGTGGCGAAAGCTTCATCCTCGGCACCGCGAGTATCAGCATTCTCGGCTACGAACACGATCTTCAAAAGCCAATCATCCGGGCCTGGAATACGTAGGGAGAGACAGGGGCAGTCTCCGCGGCAAAGCCAGACCGAAGCGGCGACCATATCCGGAGAGGAATATGTACGCATCGCGAGTGCTGAGAATGATCGCTCTAGAGAAAAGCCGAAGAAGAGGTAGTGCAGACGCTCCGAAACATGCCTGAAAACACCTTTGCGATCGGATCATTGATCGCAGCGAACAAAATTGAGGGCTGGGTGAAGGAACAGCCTAGCGGACTCAATGGCAATATCGACTTCATCCATAACGAGTTCATGCTGGTAGATCCGCTTTCCAACAGTCCGATCGTCATCGCCGGGTCCGCGAATTTCAGTGGCGCATCAACGAAACAGAACGATGAGAACATGATCGTCGTTGTCGGCAACCAGAGGGTCGCCGACATTTATCTCGGTGAGTTCATGCGCCTTTACTCCCATCATGCATTTCGGGAGTCGCTCGCGTGGCGAAAGCCAAATGATCCACCAAAGCCTCTGCGAACCGACGACTGGTGGGCGACATGTTTCGGGAACACCGCGCAATCTGCACGCCGGCGCTTCTTTTCGCGCTCGAGCCAATCTTAACCGCTAACGAAAGAAGACGCGGACCTTGGAATAGAGGTTAACTGGGATAAGACCCTCGCAATTTTGAGCCGCGCTTTTCATCTCCTCACGAGTCCCAGGGATCGCTGCTCGTGCCACGACCAATAGGTCCCGCCGAGCAGCAAAGGCGCCTGTGTTCGATAACACAATCAGAAGAACGCGCCCGCCATTTCCGGCACACCTTCCAGGGCATGTGCCATGAACTCCAAGGCAGCCTTCAGTTCCGGTTTGGGAATTGCGCCTCCAAGGCAGACGCGGACCGCTTCTTCTGGAACGCCATCTACCGTGAATGCATCACTGGCAACGACACCGATCCCGGCATTGCGCATATGGCTCCCGAACGTCGACCGCGTCCAGCCATTGGTCAGCGGGAGCCATATGTTGAAGCTGATGGGATCGGAGCGATAGCTGCCCGCGGGCAGGATCTCTGCAACAAGCGCCTGACGGGCTGCCGCCTCGGCGCGGATGAACCGCAGTATGCCATCGGCGGTTCCGTCATCGATCCAGCGCGTCGCGAGTGCGACGGACAGAGGAGACGCCATGACATTGTTGGCGCGCATGGCGCTCGCAAACGGCCAGGCCGCTTTTGTATCTGGCGCAACGACGTAAGCGAGGCGAAGACCCGCACCGATACATTTGGCCAGCCCGCCAATATGCCAGGTCAGATCCGGTGCCATCGCTGCAAGCGGAGGGGGGCTATGCAGCGGTATGAAGCCATAGGCATCATCCTCCACCACAGGCACATGATACTTGCGCGCGACCGCGCATATTTCCTCGCGCCGCTTCTCCGGAATTGTCAGCGTCGTTGGATTCTGCAGTGTTGGATTGAGGTATAGGGCCTTCGGCTTCTTCTCCTCACAAGCCGCCGCCAAGGCGGCCGGGATGATGCCTTGGCCATCCATCGACAGACCCGTAAGGTTGAGGCGGAGTTGCGCCGCGATCGAACGCATGCCCGGATAGGTGATATTTTCCGAAAGCACCGTTTCGCCAGGTTTGGCCAGCATGCCAAAGATTGCCAGAAGCGCCGGATGCGCACCGGGCGTGACGAAGATGCGCTCCTGCGACGGCACAAGTCCGCGACGGCTGAGCCAGGCAGCAGCGGCGTCCTTATCCATTCCGGCGCCGCCAAAACCCTGGTAGCGAAGCAGGGAGACGAGATTGGTGGCCACGGCCGACAGGCCTTCGCGCATTCTAGCCAGAAGTTCCGGATCATCGGGTTCCGGCGGCATGTTCATCGAAAAGTCGATTGCGGCGCTGCGTCTCGGATCGGGCGCCACATCGGACGTGAACCCGCGCCTCTCGCGATCGATCCCGCCGGTCACGAATGTTCCGCGCCCGACATGGGTGCTGACCAGCCCGCGCTTCTGGGCTTCGACATAACCGCGGGCAACGGTCGTGAAGTCGATTTGAAGCTGCTGGGCCAGCTGTCTCTGCGGTGGCAGCCTGTCACCAACGACAAGGTGACCGCTTCTCAGGTCCATCTCAATCACGTCGGCGATCGCCATGTAACGAGGACCATTGCTTCGCGCGAGGTCTGGGAGCCAGGATTTCATGAGGCCAATTCCAACAATTCGATAAATTGACTGTATATTGTTGTGATGGCGACTTGTCACTTACTAATACATCCCGAGCTTCTGGACTTTCATCGCGGCTTTCACTTTGCAATGAACGCACATTGAATGCATTCATTCAAAGCATTGTTGCTGCCAGTTTTAGCATGAAGTTGCCTTTTGTTAAGGCCATAGAGTCTCGCCTCCGTTATATTGATCGGATTATTGAATGCATAATTTGTTGATCTGAATGCATTTTAGGCAATCGGCATATTGGCATGGTGCTTGCAATTGAATGACTGCACCCCGCGTGGGGCCTGACTTCAACACAGGAGCCATTTATGCCCGCAGTTACAGCACCCGCCCATGCCGACGGCGATTTCCTCGTTGATTACGAAGAAAAGGTTTTCGAAGACGTCCAGGCCACGGAAGGCGACAAAGCCCTCATCACCTTTCACACGGTGGCCTTCGAAGGGTCGATCGGCCTCGTCAACCTGCTTCAGGCCAAGCGCCTGAAGCGCAAGGGCTTCGAAACCGCCGTGCTGCTCTACGGCCCAGGCGTCACGCTCGGCGTCCAACGCGGCTTTCCCAAACTCGGCGCAGAAGCCTTTCCCGGCCACCTCAACTTCAACAACCAGATCAAGGGTTTCATGGAAGAGGGCGGCAAGGTTTATGCCTGCCGGTTTGCGCTCCAGGCGCTTTACGGCCATGGCGAGGCCTCTCTCATTCCCGGCATCATCCCGATCAGTCCGCTCGACGTGCTCGACCTGATCCTGATCCACCGCCGCGATGGCGCCTTCATCCTCGACACCTGGACACTCTGACCCAACGGAGGCGGGGTACGCCCCGCCTTCTCCACGCCAACCCCGCCTTCTCCAAGCCAACAAGGAGTTTGCCATGGAGCGAAAAACAATCGTGAGGGCTGCCGCCGCCCAGATCGCGCCAGATCTCACCTCACGGGAAAAGACATTGGGCCGGGTTCTGGAAACGATCCATGAGGCCGCCGGCCGGGGCGCGGAACTGATCGTTTTTCCCGAAACTTTCGTGCCCTGGTATCCCTATTTCTCCTTCGTGCTGCCTCCGGTGCTGACCGGCAAGGAACATGTGCGGCTTTATGAAGAGGCCGTTGTCATTCCGAGTGCAGCGACCGAAGCGGTCGCCGCAGCCGCCCGCAATCTCGGCATCGTCGTCGTTCTCGGCGTCAACGAACGCGATCACGGCTCGCTCTATAATACGCAGCTCGTCTTCGATGCCGATGGCAGACTTATCCTCAAGCGCCGCAAGATCACGCCGACATTCCACGAGCGGATGATCTGGGGCCAGGGCGATGCATCGGGCCTCACCGTCGTCGATAGCCGCGTCGGCCGCATCGGCGCGCTTGCCTGCTGGGAACATTACAATCCGCTCGCCCGCTACGCGTTGATGGCCCAACACGAGGAAATCCACGTCGCCCAGTTTCCCGGCTCGATGGTGGGGCCGATCTTTGCCGAACAGATGGAGGTGACGATCCGCCATCACGCGCTGGAAAGCGGCTGTTTCGTCGTCAACGCCACCGGCTGGCTGACCGATGAGCAGATTACCTCCATCACCCCGGATACAGGCCTGCAGAAGGCGCTTCGCGGTGGCTGCATGACGGCGATCGTCTCACCGGAAGGCAAACATCTCGCGCCGCCGATCACCGAAGGCGAAGGCATTCTCATCGCCGATCTCGACATGAGCCTGATCGTCAAACGCAAGCGGATGATGGATTCGGTCGGCCATTATGCCCGCCCGGAGCTCATGCATCTTGCCATCGACGGCCGAGCCACCGCCCCCATGGTCGCCTCCCCGAATTCCTATCAAACCGCCCCTGTTTCCCCCGAAAGGAGCAATCCCGATGGACACGACGACAACGCGCCTGCCGACAGAAATCCTGATCAACGAGTTGCAGTCCTACGGAGCCAGGCTGGTTGATCCCAAAGCCGGGCACGAAAGTCGCCGCGGCGGCGCCGGCCCTTCCGACCACAAGGCGCTGACCATCGACGGCATGACCGTGATGGTCCCCGTCCATACGGCGCCGGCCTTCGAAAGCCCCTATCTGGTGGAAAAGCCGGACGAGAGCGGCAACAGCCGGATCAGCCGTGATGGCCGGGTTCTCGGAGAAGTCTCCTTTCCGCTGCGCCCGCGTTTTTACGAGCGGACGACGACGGATGGTGTGCCCTATTCCCACATCGCCGTCCTGCACGGGCGTGACGTTCTGGCGACTACCGTGCTGCAAACCTGCATCCGTTACCAGAGCCGCACCAAGACCTGTCAGTTCTGCGCCATCGGCCAGTCGCTGGCTGCGGGTCGCACCGTTGCCCACAAGACGCCGGAACAATTGGCCGAAGTGGCGAAGGCTGCCGTCGAACTCGATGGCGTCAAGCACATGGTGATGACGACGGGCACGCCGAAAGGCTCCGATCGCGGCGCAGCCATCCTTGCCGACAGTGCGCGCGCCATCAAGGCGGCGGTCGATATTCCGATCCAGGCGCAATGCGAGCCGCCGGAGGATGACGCCTGGTTCCAGATCATGAAAGATGCGGGCGTCGATGCGCTGGGCATGCATCTCGAAGTGGTCACGCCGGAAGTCCGTGCCCGCATCATGCCCGGCAAGGCACAGGTGTCGATCGAGAAATACATGTCCTCCTTCAAGGCGGCAGTCGAGGTTTTCGGCCGCGGCCAGGTGTCCACCTACATTCTCGCGGGGCTCGGAGACACGCGGCAAGCCATTCTGGATATCTGCGAAAAGCTGGTGGCAATCGGCGTCTACCCGTTCGTTGTGCCCTTCGTGCCGATCTCGGGCACGCCTCTGGAAAGCCATGCCGGCCCCAAGCCGGATTTCATGCACTCCATCCTCGGACCGCTCTCCAGGATGCTGGTCGATAGCGGCCTCAAGGCCGTCGACATCAAGGCCGGTTGCGGCAAATGCGGCGCCTGTTCCGCCCTTTCAACCTATGAAAGGACGCTGACCATATGATCCTCGAACCTTTCGCACCCTATCAGGCCGGCGAGTTCCAGGTGAAATTCGCCACCTCACATTGGGAAAGGCGGCAAGCGCATGCGCTTCGCCGCGCCGTCTTTTGCGAGGAGCAGAAGATCTTCGAAAAAGACGATCGCGACGCGATCGACGATCACGCGATCCCGATCGTTGCTTTGTCGATGATGGGCGTCGTCTCCGATCGGTTGGCCGGCACCGTACGCATCCATGAGGCGGAGCCCGGCCTCTGGTGGGGCTCACGGCTTGCGGTACACGAGGACTTTCGCAAGATCGGCGCGCTCGGTGCGACGCTCATCAAGCTTGCCGTGTCCTCGGCCAATGCCATGGGATGCCACACCTTCCTCGCCAATGTGCAGGTGCAGAACGGCTTGCTCTTCAGGCGTCTGCATTGGCAGGTGGTCGAGGAGTTCGAAGTCTATGGGAAACCGCATCTGCGCATGAGGGCGGATCTCGACTGGTATCCGCCCTGCACGACGCCCGAAGCGGGTTTTGTCGCTCTTCCGAAAAAGGCGGCGTGACCATGGGCCAGATCGACATTCCGACTTTAGCCCTGAGACTGGCCAATTCCGCCGGCATCGCGGCCAAGGCGGATATAGGCGCGATCGCCGCAAGCCTCGGCCTTGCCGGCCAGGATGTTGCCGTCGGGGATGACTGCGCCGCACTGCCCGATGGCGATGGTTACCTGCTTTTCGCCATCGAAGGTTTCATCAACGAATTCGTCGCAGCCGATCCCTGGTTCGCCGGCTGGTGCGGCGTCATGGTGAATATCTCCGACGTAGTCGCAATGGGCGGCCGGCCGATCGCGGTCGTCGATGCGGTCTGGGCGAATGGAGAGGCCGGCGCAGCGCCTGTCCTCGACGGCATACGTGCTGCGGCTGCAGCCTATGGCGTGCCGATCGTCGGCGGCCATACGAATATCAAGACCGACCGCGGCCAATTGTCGGTCGCCATACTCGGCCGGGCGAAAAAACTGCTGACCAGTTTCGATGCGCGGCCCGGCGACGTCCTGGTGGCGGCGGTCGATCATCGCGGCCGCTACCGCGAGCCCTTCAACAACTGGGAGGCGGCGACCGATGCGCCCGCGGCCAGGCTGCGCGGCGACCTGGAGGTGATGGCCGAGATCGCCGAGGCCGGGCTGTCGCTTGCAGCCAAGGACATCAGCCAGGGCGGCATTCCCGGCACGGCAATCATGCTGGCCGAATGTTCCGGCGTCGGGATCGAAATCGACGTTTCCGCGATCCCGCTGCCCGAAGGCGTGGCGCTGGACCGCTGGCTCGCGACGTTCCCGAGTTACGGCTATCTCCTGTCCGTACCACCGCATCACCTCGAGGCGGTGCTGGGCCGCTTCGCCGCCCGCGACATCACCGCGGCGGCAATCGGTCGGGTCGTTGCCGGCAGCGCCGTGGCGATCACTGACGGGACGAGCCGCGCCGTGATCCGGGATTATCGGACCACGCCGCTTCTTGGACTCGGCGACAAAGGTGCCGGCGAGACGCAGAAACGGGAGGATGCCGCATGAATCCTCTGGATCTGCGGCCGCTCCGCATCGCCATGCTCACCCATTCGACCAATCCGCGCGGGGGCGTGGTCCATTCGATGCACCTGTCGGAGGCTTTGGCGGCACTCGGCCACGACGTCGTCCTTTTCGCGCCCGATGCCACGGGCAAGGGTTTCTTCCGGCAGCCCGCCTGCGGCGCGGTCGCCTTTCCAGTCGGCCCTGCGCCGACGGAGATGACCGCCATGGTCGAGCAGCGGATCGCCGATTATGTCCGACAGTTCGAACGCGATTCACAGAACTTCGACCTCTACCATGCCCATGACGGCATTTCCGGCAATGCACTGGCCGAACTGAAACGCCGAGGCTTTATCTCCAGCTTTGTTCGCACCGTCCATCACATCGACCAGTTCGCCGATGCGCGCCTGATGCAGTTGCAAGACCGCTCGATCGACGAGGCGGACGTCTTTCTGACCGTCAGCGCCACGTGGCGGGATGTGCTGAAGGACCGCGGAATTTCCGCAAGCATCGTCGGAAACGGCGTCGATGCCGACCGCTTCTCGCCTGGCTGGAGCGGTGAGCAGTCTGCTCTGCGCGATCGCCTGAACATCCCGCCGGGACCGATTTTCCTGGCGATCGGCGGTGTCGAGGCGCGCAAGAACACGATCGGCATACTCGATGCCTTCCGGCAGCTGCGGGCGGTAACGCCCGATGCGCAACTGGTCATCGCCGGCGGCGCCTCGTTGCTCGACCACGGTGCCTATCAGGACGAATTCCGCTCCGAACTCGCCTTGCTGCACGACCATGCCTTAGCCGTGCATCTGATCGGTCCGGTCGCCGACGAGGTCATGCCGAACCTCTACCGCCTTGCCGACGCGCTGGTGTTTCCTTCGCTGAAGGAAGGGTTCGGTCTCGTCGTACTCGAGGCGATGGCGAGCGGCGTGCCGGTCGTCACATCCTCGATTGCACCGTTCACGGAATATCTCGGCCGCGATGACGTGTTGTGGTGCGATCCGCATCACTCGGCCTCGATCGCCGAAGCCATGGCACTTGCGCTCGTGCCACCCGTGCGCGAGCGCGTCATCTCCAACGGCCTGGCCGTCTCCAGACGTTTCTCGTGGCAGCGCGTCGCCGCCGCCCATCTCACCGCCTATTCAACATTAAAGGAGGCCGCGAATGCCTGAAATGCGTTTTGTCATCGCTTGGCCGGATGGTCAGGAAGAGAGCTGTTACTCCCCTTCCCTCATCATCCGCGAGTTCTTCGCAGAGGGTGAAAGTTACCCGGTTGCGGATTTCGTCGAGCGGAGCCGCAAGGCATTGACGATCGCCAGCGATCGCGTCGAGGCGAAATACGGATTTGCCTGTTCATCGGCAAACGATCAGCTCGCCCGCATTGAGAGCGCCGCCATCCCCTTCTTGAAGGACGCCGAGGCGCGCGTCCATTGCAAAGCCTTCATCCTGTGAGAGGACCCCGGTTTATGCCCCATAACCTGAAGCCGCATTACAGTGCTGTCGTCATCGGCGGCGGACAGGCGGGTCTTTCCGCCAGCCACTACCTGAAACAGAACGGCATTGACCACGTCGTCTTCGAAAAGAAGACCGTGGCGCATAAGTGGAAGGACGAGCGGTGGGACGCCTTCTGCCTGGTGACGCCCAACTGGCAGTGCCAGCTTCCCGACCACCCCTATGATGGCGACGACCCGCATGGCTTCATGGTGAAGGAGGAGATCCTCGGCTATGTCGACCGCTTCGTCCGGAAGGTCGACGCGCCGGTGCTGGAGGGCACGAGCGTGACCTCGCTTGAGCGGCTGCCAGGCAGCGGCTTCCGGGTCGAAAGCACGGCAGGAACCGTGACGACCGACAGTGTCGTGCTGGCGACCAGCCTTTATGCCAAGCCGGCGATACCGCTGCCAGCCGAACGCCTGCCGGAGGAGATCGTCCAGCTTCATACGGTGGACTATCGCAATCCGGGCCAGTTGCCGGAAGGCGCCGTCGTCGTCGTCGGTTCCGGCCAGTCCGGCGCCCAGATCGCCGAGGACCTGCATCTCGCCGGCAAAACGGTCCATATGGTGACCGGCAACGCGCCGCGCTGCGCCCGCTTCTACCGCGGCCGTGACGTGGTCGACTGGCTCTCCGATGTCGGCCAATATGAAATCACCGTCGAGCATGATGGCATGACCAAGAAGAAGCACGACACGAACCACTATCTGACCGGCCGCGATGGCGGCCGGGATATCGACCTGCGCAAATTCGCGCTGGAAGGCATGAAACTCTATGGCCGCATGACTGGCGTCTCCGGCGAAAAAATGCTGTTCGAACCCAATCTCAAGGCCAATCTCGATGCCGCCGACCGTGTCTATAACGGCATCAACGCCCTGATCGACAAGCATCTTGCCGCAAACGGCATCGATGCGCCGCCGGCAAGCGTCTACCAACCGCTCTGGGAGCCGGAAACGGAGCCGACCGAGCTCGACCTCGTCGCCGAAGGCGTCACCTCCGTTATCTGGGCGACCGGCTTTACGCCGGACTGGTCCTATGTCGGCCTGCCGATCTTCGACGGCACGGGATATCCGGTTCAGCGGCGTGGCGTGACGGGCGTGGATGGCGTCTACGTTCTCGGCTTGCCCTGGCTGTGGACCTGGGGTTCGGGCCGGTTCCTCGCCGTCGGCAAAGACGCCGCGCATGTGATCGATCATCTCAGCGCCTATCTCGCGGCCCAGCAACCGGCGCTTCGCCAGTCAGCAGGTGCCTGACGATGAATATGGCTGTCTCGCATCTCCAGACGATTGCTCCGACGGCCCGGTCGCTCATGGAGCGGGCGCTCGAGCCTTATATTCTGCTGGGCATGCCGCACCTGACGCCTTTCGGCCTGTCGGAAACCTGGCTGATGAAAGAGCTCGGCCACCGGCACTGGCTGATGCTCGCCATCCACCTCGGCATGGACAATGCCGACTTCCGCACACCGGATGGCCGTGAAGCCTACGCATCGATCTGCGCCAGTTCGCTGGATCAGATCGATGCCGGTCTGACTGCGGCAAAACCCAATGACATCCTGGAGATCCGCTCGTCATTCTCATTCCTGCAAAGGAACCAGCATTCAAGCTTGCATCGGCTGCAAATCGGAGACCGGCGGATATGCGAGGTCGAGCTGATTTCGACCTTTGTCGCAAGGCAGACCGAGGCCGACAATCACACTCTGGCTCGGGTCGAGACGCCGCCACTATGGATGCGGCAGCACGGTACAAGTGAACTGGCAGGCATCGCATCAGCCATGCGGAAGGCTGCCGCTGTGCGGCAGAATTTGAGTGCCGAGGACAAATCCAACGTTTTTGAGACCTATTTCTCGCCGCGTCCAAATGAAGACTTCAACGGCGCGGGACTTCTGTATTTTGCCCACTTCCAGGGCTTTGTCGCCCAGGCCCTTTCGCAATCCATGCTGAATCACAAGTACATCAAACGCCGAGAAGTCTTTTTCTTCGGCAATATTCGAGCCGGAGAGACCATTTCCGTCCGCCTTCAGGCTCCGCCCGGTGATGGGGGGCTTGTGGCGGATGTCGTCCGCGAAGACGGCAAGATCATTGCGATCGCCAGATGCCTCGCAACAAGACTGGGGTCTTGATAAGATTGGGACCTGCGACCCGTTGTTGGCGATCAGATCCAACAGAATCCCTTGGCTTTCACCAGCCTATCGCTATCCAATATTTTGACGAACATGTCGCGAAGGCTCACAACTCACTTTAGGTGTCGCGCGGCTCTAGTACACCGTCATGCACAGACTTATGCCCCGGCTGACAAGTTGAATTCTGCATCCCGATTGGTCAGGTCGGACACCTGCATTCAGAGTTGATCCAACGTCTCTTGCTCTATAGCGTGCCGTCGGCAAACCGAATTGCACCAAAACAAGGACACGATATGCCAACAGGCACAGTGAAATTCTTCAATGACGACAAGGGATTTGGATTCATCACGCCGGAAAACGGCGGCCAGGATGTGTTTGTCCACGTCTCTGCCCTGCAGCACGGTGGGTCCCTTCGCGAAGGCGACAAGGTGACGTTCGAGGTCGGCCAGGATCGTAAGACAGGAAAATCGAAGGCCGAGAACGTATCGGTTCTTTGACGATCGGCGACACACAACGGCGGGGTAACCGTTAACTCCGCCGTAATCTCCCATCAGTTGGCGAAACGATAAGTCCCGCCCTTTTCCAACGCTCTTTGATAGGCTGGCCGGGCATGAATTCGATCGAGCCAAGCGATCGTAGCAGGGCGGGTAGAGTCAAGTCCGGCCCTCGACCGCGCAGCTTCGAGTGGGAAGCTCATCATGACATCGGCCGCCGTGAATTTCTCGCCCGCAAACCACTTTCTCGAGGCAAGCTCCGTCTCGATATAGTCCAAGTGAACGTCGAGCATCGGGCGAACCCTTTTGGCCGCAAATTTTCCAAGCAGCGGAACCTTCGACGCTACCAGCAGGGAAAAAAGGACGGGCATCACCGAACCCTCAGCGTAGTGCAGAAATTGCCGGTAGCGAAGCAGGTCATCCTTGCGAGCAGGGCCTAACCTGCCTCCACATAGGTCGACGATATACTCGCAGATTGCGCCTGTCTCAACGAGAACGACGCGACGGCCCTTGGGGGCGAGATGTTCGACAATCGGGGATTTGCCGAGGCGATGGATCCGCCTCAGCTCGTCTGGAGCGCTCATGTCCGGCCGGCGTTTGTAAAAACGGATCTCGTAGACGAGCCCTAGTTCCTCCAGCATCCAGAGAACACGCTGCGAGCGGCTGTTGTTGAGGTGGTGGACAATCAGCATCTTATGGCACTCTCACGAAGCGCCCTGGTCGTTTTCTGTATCGACGTCCTCTGGACGAATCCCTTCATCCCGAGGCGCCAAAGATCCTTTATCGTCTTTCGCCTGCTTCGCTGGCCCGCCGACGCCGTCGCAGTGACCGGCTGACCATGTTTTCGGCAGGTCGCGACTCGTCTCACCATTCCTGTCTGTCACTTGATGACTCCACAGCTAAACCGCCATAACCAGCGACCAACTAGCGGGAGTAACGAGGCATAGGCCTCAACGTTCCCATCTGCCTCGCGCCTCCAGGCTATGATTGGTGGATTGTTTACTCGGGCGCGGCGAAGCCCGTCCTCGACGGCAGTTGCCTGTCACGGCTGGCCGCCACCGCCGGCGGCGCCATAGACCTGTCCATTGGCATAGCTTGCCTTGGGGTCGGCAAGCTGGACATAGATCGAAGCCAGCTCTGCGGGCTGACCAGGGCGCCCCATCGGTGTGTCGCCTCCAAAGCCCTGCAATTTCTCCATGGTAGCGCCACCTGCTACCTGCAACGGCGTCCAGATCGGACCCGGAGCGACTCCATTCACACGGATCCCTTTCGGGCCGAGCTGTTTCGCCATCGATTTCGTGAAATTCATTCCCGCGGCCTTGGTCATTGCATAGTCCACGAGGTTTGCCGATGGATCATAGGCCTGCTCGGACGTGGTCTGAATAATCACAGATCCGGGCTTCATGTACTTCAAAGTGGCCTTGGTCAGCCAGAACATCGCGTAGATGTTGGTTTTCATCGTCGCATCGAAAGCCTCAGATGTAATGTCTGAGATCGACTGTGCCTGCTGCTGCCGGCCGGCATTGTTGACCAGCGTGTCCAGGCCGCCGAGCGCGTCGACCGCATCTTCGACAAGTTTCTGGCAGAAGGCCTCGGCGCGCAGGTCGCCCGGCAGCGCCACGCCGGTGCGCCCTTCCGCCTTGATGAGGGCGATGACCTCCTGGGCGTCGGCCTCTTCGTCTGGCAGATAATTAATGGCGACATCAGCCCCTTCCCTTGCAAAGGCGATCGCCGCGGCCCTCCCCATGCCTGAATCACCGCCGGTGATCAGCGCCTTCCTGCCAGCCAGCCGGCCGGAGCCTATATAGGATTGCTCGCCGTGATCCGGTTTCGGGTTCATCTCGCCTGCGAGGCCCGGAAACGGCTGCGTCTGCTTGTCAAAAGGCGGCTGGGGATATTGTATGGTCGGGTCGGTCGTCATGGATTGCTCCTCGGCTGCAGACGGAACACCGCTTGCGCGGCATGTGAAAAGCCCGGCGCGAAGGCCGGGCTATCAGCGATTAGTGTGTGTGTTCAGGCATGTCTTTCAGTTGATCCTTCGTCCAGCTCGTCACGGCATGGACGTCGCCATCCTCGTCGCGCATGAACTGCAGGTCAGACAGCGGCACAGCCACAGGCTTGGCGCCAATGCCAAGGAAGCCGCCGACGTCGATGATCGCCTGTTCCGCGACGCCTACGCCGTGGACATGATCCAGCTTTCCGACCTTGTGGTCGTCAGCGCCGTAGATCGTGGCACCCTCAAGGATTGCTGGCGTGAGTTCGGTCGGGGCAAGGCGAACGTGATTGGTATGGTCCATTGTGCTTCCTCTTTTTTGTTGGTTGGACTGAGAAAACAGCGCCACGGGTCATATTGTTCCGATCGCCGTTCTGCTGGCCGGCCGACATCTGACGATGGGCGGCGGCCAGCGGCGACATGTTCAACCGTAACGCTCTCCCTGGCCTGATGCAGAAAACCTTGCAAAGGCACGACCAGTGAGAAATTATTCGGAAGTCAATGCGCTGAACGCCATCGACAGTTACAACCAACTGTCCAAGAGGAAGGGGCGAAAATCCTTCGCTATGCGTGTGGATGTTCCAAGAAATCAAAGACTTCGGCGGCAGAAGAAAAGTCCATTTAGTCTCCATCCTTTACCGGGCGGCGGGAACGTTCCAGGTGGGCGTTTTGTTTGTGTTCATGCCGACCTTGTATATTTGACATACTGCAATAAATCGCAGTCACTCGCGCCTCTTCAATAGGAACCAAATGACGTCGCATATCAGTCCCCAGACAGATATTTTCCAGTTCCTGGGGCATAGCGGTGAGGTTTCCGGAATCATCCGGACCTTCGACTGGGCAGCGACGCCCCTGGGGGACGTCGCCGCTTGGCCACAATCGCTGAAGACCGCGATTGCCCTGCTTTTGCAGTCTCCCGTTCCGATCGTGATGCTCTGGGGCGAAGAGGGCGTGATGATCTACAATGACGCCTATTCGGGATTTGCGGGCCATCGTCATCCGAAACTGTTCGGGTCGAATGTGCGTGAAGGCTGGTCAGAAATCGCCGACTTCAACGATAACGTTATGAAGGTCGGCTTGTCCGGCAGGACGCTCGCTTATCGTGACCAGGAATTGACACTTCATCGAAATGGCATTCCTGAACAGGTTTGGATGGATCTCGATTACTCGCCGGTTATCGACGAAAGCGGCAAGCCAGCGGGCGTCATCGCCATCGTCGTGGAAACGACAGAGCGGGTGCTGGCCGAGCGGAGAAACCGCGAAGAATCCCAACGTCTGCAGGATCTCTTCGAGCAAGCGCCAACCTTCATGGCGATGGTCAGTGGGCCGGATCACCGCTTTGTCATGATCAATCCAGAATACCGCCGAGTAATCGGCGGGCGACATGTCGAGGGGCGTTCGTTTGCGGAAGCTCTTCCCGAGATTGCCGAGCAAGGCTATGCCGCCCTTCTGGACGAGGTGTTCCGATCGGGTGTGACGGTTCGCAGAATGTCCGAGCGGGTGCTGTTTCAGTGGTCGGAAGACGGGCCGATGGAAGAGCGGTTCGTCGACTTCGTCTATCAGCCGATCCGGGAGGAGTCCGGCACGGTTACAAGCATTTTCATCCAAGGCTCTGATGTCACCGAGCGCGTGCGCGCCGAAAACCACCAGAAGCTCCTGATCAACGAGTTGAACCATCGGGTCAAAAACACGCTTGCATCGATCCAGTCAATCGTCTCGCAGACGTTACGCGGCCCGCAAACCAAAGAGGAAGCATCGTCGGCCATCACCGCGCGCATCTTGGCCCTCTCGCGTGCCCATAACATTCTTACCGACGAGAATTGGGACGGCGCGGATCTCGAGACGATGATCGCCAGTTCGCTCGAGACATTCCAGCAGTCCGGGCGCGGCACGATCAACATCGCAGGACCCAAGCTTCGTGTCGGTCCGCATGCGGCTCTGTCGATTGCTCTTGCGATCCATGAACTCGAAACCAACGCCTTCAAGTTTGGAGCCCTCTCAGTTAACGACGGCAGCGTTGATGTGGAGTGGTCGATCTCGGCGGATGGCGTGTTCGTACTCAGCTGGACTGAGGAGGGTGGCCCAGCCGTCGCAACAGGAAATCATCAGGGGTTTGGGTCGAGGCTGCTCCTTAGGGTTCTGCCGGTCGAGCTGAGCGGAAGCGCCGATCTGGACTATCGACCAAGAGGTGTCGCATTCACGCTTCGCACCAGCCTGGACGCGATCAGCGATCGCCCAGCGGTGGAAGGCGCGTAATGGCCAGGATCCTGATCGTTGAAGACGAAATGCTGGTCGCAATGCTCATCGAGGACACGGTGCTCGACCTTGGTCATGAGGTCATCGGACCGGCGATGAGGCTCGAAACGGCGATGAGCGCGGCGGCAAGGGAAGATATCGACTTTGCCATCCTCGACATCAATCTGGCTGGAAAACAGTCGTTCCCTGTTGCGGATCAACTCATAGAACGGGGCATCCCGTTCATGTTTGCCAGTGGTTACGGCGCGGCGGGACTGGCCGCTCCCTATCGGGAAGCCGCGATTTTGCAGAAGCCATTCTCGCCCGAGCAGATCGCCAGCGCTTTGAGCCAGCGTCTCCCCTTCTGATCAACTGTCTATCGGCTGCGTCTCGATATCGGAGAACTTGGCGACAAAGCTAAGCACCAATCCTTCAGGGTTGTAGGCGACACTGACCGCGCCGAGGGCCCCAAGGCTGGACTTGATGAGTCGTGATCCGAACCCGACCCGTTCAGGCGCTACAATCGTCGGGCCACCGACTTCCCGCCATGTGAAGTCGAGATAATTGACCCCGTCGATCGACTTGATAGCCCATGCTATCTCCACGTGTCCGGTTGTGTTCGAGAGCGCGCCGTATTTGACAGCATTTGTGAGCAGCTCATGGGTCACCAGCCCAAGCGACAGTGCCGCCTGCGGTGCAAGCGACACCGGGGGACCGGAAATGGCGAGACGGTCATTGTCTTCCATGCCGATATTGCTGGCCGTCATCTCGACAACATCACGGATCGAAGCGCTGACCCAGTTTGACTGCATGAGGACATCATGCGCTTTCGACAGCGCACCGATCCGCGACTGAAGTTTTTCGCCAGCCTCTTGCATGCTGCTGGCGCCCCGCAAGGATTGCGTGGCGATCGACTGGACGACCGCAAGCGTGTTTTTCACCCGGTGCGCCAGTTCATGCATGAGGAGACGCTGGGTCTCTTCCGCCAGCTTTCTTTCGGTAATCTCGACGGATGCGCCGGAAAACCGGACCGGCTTGCCATTCTCGTCCTCGATCAGCCGTCCGCGCGCATGAACCCATCGAACCCCGCCGTCCGGCTGCATGATGCGATACTCGTTGGAAAAATTCTCCTGCCCCGCAAATAGCCGGTCAAGTTCGGCCTGGAATTCCGGCATGTCGTCCGGATGAAAATTCTTGATGTAGTCCTCAAGGGGCGCGCCGGCTGCGGCACGCTCGGGCGCGACCGTATAGATTTCCGCGAAATTGGGGTCGGCGTAGATCAGGTTGGTTTCCAGATCCCAGTCCCAGATGCCGACCATGCTGGAGGCGCCAAGCGCGAGGCTAAGACGCTCTTCACTTCGGCCAAGCTGTTCCTCGACTCGCTTTATATCGCTGATATCGAGGGAGATACCCGACATTGCAGTCACGCAGCCGTCTTTGTCGACCAAGGGCTGCCCCCGAACCAGCAGCCAGGCAGTCTCGTCGTCACGCTGAATGCGGTACTGGATATCGAACTCGCCACCGTTATCGACCGCCGCTTGCATGGCTGCCTGCAGCCCCTTGCGATCTTCAGGATGGATCGCCTCCAGGACACCATCATAGGTCAGTGTCCGGTCTGGAGGACATCCGTAGTTCTGCTTGCAGGTATCTGAGCATTCCATGTCACCGCTCGACAGGTCGAGATGCCAGTAGCCGAGGCGACCAGCGGTCAGGGTCAGCCGCAACCGCCGCTCGTTTTCCGCAGCGACTTCCTCTGCGACCCTAGTCGCAGTGATGTCGCGGGAGACTGACAATATCCGTTCAGGCTTCCCATCCGAGCCGAACATCGGAGAAACCTGCACGTCCCACCATTTTCCGGTCCCCTTCATCGTGTTGGCAAAGCCGATAAATCGAGCGCTTTCGCCCGCCTTGGCAGAGGCTACCGCGGTCTTGGCCGCATCATTTCCATCAAGCTGCCAGAAGTTCGGCCAGGGGCAACCGGCGATCTTGTTGAAGTCGTCGACCTCCATCACGCGCATCCCACCTTCCGACATGAATGTGAGGTTGGCGTCGAGGTCGAGGACCTTGATGCAATCGTCGGAGGAAGACAGTACCTTGTGCATGAATTCAGCGTCGGCCCGTCGCCGCTCCTCCTCCTGCCGCTGTTTCGTGCGATCGCGAAGAACCTTGATGAAACCATGCACCGCATCGTTTTCGTCGCGCAAAGCCATCATTTCGCCGGAGGCCCAGAAACGGGTTCCATCCTGCCGGATATGCCAGCGCTCGTCGTTGCCACGGCCTTTGCCGAGAGCAGAAGCCATTTCCTTTTCTGGAACCCTGTTGGCGCGATCTTCGGGGGTGAAAAAGATATCGGCAGGCTTGCCAAGCATCTCTTCCTCGTCCCACCCGAGGATCAGCCGCGCACCCTCGTTCCATGTCGTGACCCGGCCATCACGATCCATCGAGATGATGGCGTAGTCGATCGCGCTGTCGATAATCGATTGGAGCAGCCGCTCCCGAGACAAAGAAGGATGGTCTGAGATCAATTGGCATCTCCTCTCGACCGGGCTCCGGCGCGAGTGTCCTCAACGGATGGTGCAACTATGTCCGCTCTCTCCGACATGGCCTGGGTTCTGGCTCCTAAACTTCTTCTGGTTCATCATCGCGCGCCTGACGGTTACCGACGAGATCGCTCCGTCCGGTTTGACTGCGAGCGTCGGCAATTGCTGCAGCGAGCCGCCGAGCATCATACGGCTTTGACAGAATGACCGCCCCGGTCTCTCCCCTCACCGCACCCGGATCCCCGGTTGCGTAAATGATCACCGCGGATGGCTTGATGGATCGCGCCTTGGCTGCCAGTTCCGGCCCCGATGCCCCCGGCAGGTTGACGTCGGTCACAAGGACATCCACCGGTGCAGTCTGCAAAGCCGTGATTGCGTCCTCGGCACTTGCTGCTTCGACCACAACGAAACCCGCATCGTTCAGCATATCGGCAGTCGTCATGCGGATGAGATGATCGTCCTCGACCAGCAGCACCGTCAAACGATCGACGTTTTCATGCGGGCCTGGTGCCGGCGCGGAGACCGGATCGGGCTGAATTTGCGCAGGTTTTAGCTTAGGCGCAACCACCCGCTGCTTCTGATTTGCCAACACATGCCGGAACTTTCGAGCAAGTGCTTCTCGGGTGTAGGGTTTCGACAGCAGTTCGACGCCTGCATCCAGCTTACCGCCATGGACGATGGAGTTTTCGGTATAGCCCGAGGTGAAGAGCACCGCGATCCCCGGCAGCCTGTCCTTGGCTTTTCTGGCCAGTTCCGGGCTTTTCAACGTGCCTGGCATCACAACGTCGGTAAACAGCAGGTCGATCGGAATGCCGCTGTCAATGACTGTCAACGCGCTCGCGGCGTCCACGGCCTTCAATGTCCGGTAGCCAAGATCGGTCAGTAGCGCGATCACGGTGTCGCGCACCTCGGCATCATCCTCGACAACCAGCACAGTTTCCGTGCCACCGACGATCGGTCCGTGGTCGACAACAACCTCGACGTCTTCCGTCTGAAGCGCACGCGGGAGGTAGAGTTTGATCGTCGTGCCATGCCCAACTTCGGAATAGATTTTGACGTGACCGCCGGACTGTTTGACGAAGCCATAGACCATCGAAAGCCCAAGCCCCGAGCCTTTACCCTCCGCCTTCGTCGAAAAGAACGGGTCGAACACTTTCTCGATGATCTCGCGCGGCATGCCAGAACCCGTGTCGGTGACCGCCATCATGACATATTGGCCGGGCGTCACCTCTTCATGCGCACGCGCATAGGCATCGTCGAGATGCGCGTTGGAGAGATCGATTGTCAGCTTGCCGGCGCCCTGCATCGCGTCACGAGCGTTGATGGCCAAATTCAGAAGCGCATTTTCGATCTGGTTCGGATCAATGAATGTGTTCCAGAGGCCACCACCGACGACCGTTTCGACTTCGACAGCTTCGCCAATCGCGCGTCGGATCATGTCATCCATGTCGCGCACAAAGCGGCTGATATTGACGACTTTCGGCTCAAGTGCCTGACGTCGGCCGAAGGCCAGAAGCTGGCTGGCGAGTTTTGATCCGCGCGAGACACCGGCCATCGCGTTGGCGATCTTGGTTTCGGCACGATCGTTGCCAACCACCTCCTTGGACAGCAGCTGGAGGTTGCCGGAGACGACCTGCAGGAGATTGTTGAAGTCATGGGCCACGCCGCCGGTCAGCTTGCCGATGGTTTCCATCTTCTGTGCCTGCGCCAGCTTGGCTTCCGCCTGGCGCCGCTCGCCGATTTCGGCGATGACGCGGGCTTCGAGATTTTCGTTGAGCTGCCGGAGCTGCTCCTCCGCTCGCTCTCGATGGCCAACCTGCCGCGCCAAAGCTTCCGCATGTTCACGCAAGGCCTCCTCGGCGGCGCGCTGGTGGGTAATGTCGGTATGGACGCCGACCCACTCAACGATCGAACCGTCCGATCGCAGGATTGGAAGTGCTCGGATCATGAATCGTCGCCAAGTATCGTCATGCCGACGAACACGATGTTCGTAGACGAACATCATCCTGGATGCGACCGCTTCCTCCCAGGCCGCAATGGTACCGCCGACATCTTCCGGGTGAACGGCGTTCGCCCAGCCAAATCCCTGATACTCTTCATAAGCCTGGCCGGTCAACGACGCCCATGCCGGCTGCTCGCCGAGCATCTGTCCATCGGCGCTGTTGGTCCAGAGCACGCCATGCATCGCATCCATTGCCGTGCGGAACCGACCGTTGCTGGCAGCGAGTTGAGCTTCGCGAACAGCGCGCTCCTCGACATCAATCCCCAAGATATAGACCCCCGGCACGGAGCCATCGGTTGCAACATGAGGAACGTAGCGGATCTCCAGTCGCCGCGGCCCGCTCCCTGCATGCGGGATGGCGACCTCAGCGGAAAAGGTCTCACCCGCCAGAGCGCGATCCAAATCCGGGCTGCGGTTCTCATAAGCCTTTTCGCCTATGATCTCGACGACGGGCCGTCCTACCAGATCCTCAGGCTTTGTCCCAAACCAGTGTTCGTAGGTCGCGTTGGCAAAACCATAGCGATGTTCGCGGTCGACATAGGAGATCAGCATTGGAACCGCGTCTGTGACACGTCGGAGTTCGGCGGCGCTCGCCGCAATCCTTGCTTCCATCAGTGAACGGTCGCTGTTGTCGACCACGGTACAAAGAACGCCGCCGATCGATCCGTCGGCCTCGTAAACCGGCGTATAGAAAAGGTCGAAAATGAACGTTTTCGACACACCGTCACGGATAAGCGTCATCGGCTGATCGCGGTAGGAGCGCAGCTCGCCGCGATGACCGGCCTCCAGCATCTCGCGGTTCCAGTCCCATATTTCCGGCCAGATGTTGGGCACCGTGCCGCCCATTGCCGCGGGGTGGTTCGGACCCGCGATCTCGCTGTAGCGGTCGTTGTATATCATCACATGGCTGTCGCCCCACATCAGGACCTTGGCGACCGGGGAATTGACGACGTTGGCAACCGTCGTTCTGAGCTCAACCGACCAATTTTGCATTGGGCCCAAGGCAGTGGCAGCCCAGTCGTGAACACGAATGATCTGCCCACACTCGCCGCCGCCGATCGGCCATACCGCTGGCAAAGGCCGGGCTCCACTTGCGCCGTCCCGAAGGGTTCGCAACGCTGCACGGACAACCTCGCTGGCGTTGGTGTAGTCACCCGACGCAAGGCAGACATTGATAAAGCCTTCCAGTTCGGAGGTGAGCGAAACGTTGCGAGACAGTCTATTGGTCATTGTTTGTGCTCGCAGGTTGCGCAGCCTGTGTCAACAACTGACACAGAGCGTGTCAGAAATCCTAAAAATGCAGCCAGGGGTTTCCATACAAAATTGCAGTGCGACGTCTCTCTCCGCGAAAAAATCGCAGCAAGCGCATTGATCGTCGGCAAGGAACACCCGGCGGCGTCGGGCGTTCGACCTATACCAGCTAACGCAATGCGACACACGAGAGAAGAAAAATGCCGTACAACGTCCTTATCGTCGAAGACCAGCCAATTCTCGCTATGGGTGTCGAAGATGCCGTGGAAGCACTTGGCCATTGCTCGATCGGGATCGCCAGCAATGCAACCGAGGCTTTGAAATATCTCGATACCGCAGACATCGCTCTAGTCGACGTCAATCTTGACGACGGCGCCACCGGCCCCGACGTCGGACGACAGATGGCGAAGGCCAATGTCGCAGTGCTGTTTATGACCAGCGATCCTTCGGCACTCGGAGCTGGCGTCCGCGGAACCCTTGGTGTCATGGAAAAGCCGATGATGGATCTGGAGATGATAGAAGCAATTCAGTTCGTCGCTGACTGTCGATCCGGAACATCCGCGCCTGTTCCACCCAAGAACCTAAAAATCTTCGCTTACTGATCGATTCTGGGCCAGGCAAAGCTTCTATCCCCTTTTTTATCCGAAGGCAGGCCGCTATGTTTCGATCATCGCTCTTGGTGTGGCGGGGATTGGTCGATTGGATGGAATGAGCGTGAAGCAGATCAACTGGGATGAAACCGAACGTTCGGCTGCGCTCCACTCCTACGACATGCTCGATACACCACGCGAGCAGGATTTCGATGATCTCGCCAAGGTCGCGTCGGAGTTTTGCGCAGCGCCGATTGCAGTGGTCAATCTTGTCGATAGTACCCGCCAGTTCTTCAAGGCGGAAGTCGGGCTCGGGGTTCGCGAGACGCCACTCGAAACAGGCTTCTGTCAGCACGCTATTTTGTCTGAAGATATCCTCGTCATTCCCGACGCCACCAAAGACCACCGTTTCGATTGCAATCCGCTGGTCACCGGCGAGCCGGGGCTGAGGGCCTATGCCGGCGCTCTGCTGAAATCACCTGAAGGCTTGCCGATCGGTACGGTCTGTGTCCTGGACTACCAGCCGCGCGAGTTCACGCAGGCCCAAGTGGAAATGCTGCGCTTCCTGGCACGCCAGGCAATGGCCCAACTCGAGCTGCGCAGAACCGTCGCCCAGCAGAGACAGCTGTTGCGCCGTGCTCGCTCAGCCGAGCGCGAAAAGGCTAATTTCGAGCGCGTTGTCCGGCAGGCCTCGGATTTTATAGGCATGGCGGATGCGCATGGTCACGTGCTGTTCTTAAATGATGCCGCACGCGCTTTGGTGGGGCTGGCCGCTGACGAGGTGCTCCGCACCTCGATCTGGGACTATATTGCCGAAGAACATCACCAGATCTTCAGAGAAGAAGTAATCCCGTTGATCCGCGCTGGTGATAGCTGTGAGCGGGAATTAAGGCTTCGCCATTTCGGGTCAGGTGCCAGCGTTCCCGCGCTTTACTCGATATTTCCGATGCGTGACGAAATCGGCGATCTCTTAGGCTATGGTTTCGTCAGCAAGGATATCTCGGAACGGAAGGTCGAAGAGCAGCGCCGAGCAGAGGTCATGGGCGAAGCGGCCCATCGCATCAAGAATACCCTTGCGGTCGTCCAGGCAATCGTCTCCCAAACGTTGAAAACGGCGACGTCACTTGATCAGGGGCGGGAAAACATCTCAAAACGTGTTGCAGCACTGGCAAGCGCGCAGGATATCCTGACAGCCGCAGAGGGCTCTGTGGTCGACATCGTCGACTTGATTGCCAGCGCCATGGCACCGCACGACGGAGGTTCCGGCCGCGTCACAATGGGCGGACCGTCGCGCCTCCTGGCTGCATCCCAGGCATTGGGCCTGTCGCTCGCACTTCACGAGCTTGCGACAAATGCCGCAAAATATGGCGCTTTGTCGGGCGACAGCGGGAATGTCGGCATCGAATGGACCGTATCTCCGGAGGGTGCGTTCATTCTCGAATGGATAGAGAGTGGTGGACCGGCGGTTGCTACGCCCTCTGGCACGGGCTTTGGGTCGAAACTGATCAAGAAAATGGTTGCGCCTTATTTCCAGGGTGCCGCGACCTTGGACTTCCACGCAGAAGGCGTTCGGTTTCGCCTGGAAGGCAAGCTATCCGAAATGGTGTGATTGCGCTTGGTCCGACCGCAGTTCACCTTGAGGGGCATCGAACCTTCGAGCTAACTAGGGCGAAACCTGTCCAACTTATACAGATGGTCAGGGAAACAAAAAGGCCGGGGCGAGACCGCACCGACCTTCCTGACCATCGCTTGTTCACCCCTGCCAGTACATCCGTGGTCAGAAGCTGGTAAGCAACACGACGCCGCAAGATGCACCTCTTGAGCAGTCTTCGGCGCGGGTCTCTACCCCAAAGCCGTGTAGCGGCCGGGCCAAAGCCCGGCCATCGATCAAATCACTCGATGACCTGCACGACCCGGCGGGACGAAGGTTCGACGATGACCCGCTGTTGGTTCACGACAGCGTAGCCATATTTCGGATCCTCTGGAATCTGCTGCACGACAACTGTCTGTGGGAGAGGTTCGCCGACAACAACTCTTTCCTGTACGACCACGCGTTCGACCGGCGCCGGGGCCTGGCGGACGTAGGTAACGACGCGCTCCGGCGGAGGATCAATTGCGGTACCAGCAATGGCGCCGACAACGCCGCCAACGGCAGCTCCGATCGGTCCGCCAACCACAGCACCAGTCACCGCACCGCCGGCAGCACCGGTCACGGTCGAGTTCTGAGCAAAAGCCGAACCTGCGGCAAGAACGGCCGCCATAACGAGCACAAGACGTTTAACTGACATAAATCTCTCCCTTGGCGCTTTAAGCGCGCTCAACAACGCGGCTCCGACAAGTCGGTTCCGGTATCGGCCGAATGGGCGCTGCTTTTTCCAGGAGCGGGAGGTTGTGGTGTCGACCCCGTTCCGCACGGTCGTATGCGGCGGGAAACACGGGGAACCGGATGAGGCTCGGAGCATTAGAGCTCCATTCTGCGATACTTTTATTCCTGGAAGTTGAGGCATTGAATGACAGCACCCCCTTCGTTCATCGACTTCGTAGAGGAGGTCGTCGACAGCCTGCGTGATATGACGCCCCGGTCTAGCGTCGAGCTTGGCGTCCTGCATGGATTTTGCATTGATGCTGCCCAAGAGAGTCGAAAGAACTTCGTGGATTTCCTGACGAGCCCCGCAGGGCTAACCGCGCTGTCTGCAGCCCTTGGGCAGATGCCCGACAAAGTGCTTCAGGCCGATATCGAGGGAAAGACCTGGAAATTCGTCCGTGAGCGATCAACGGGCGACGCTGGAGAAGGCTAGCGAAAGCATTTCTCAGCGGCAGCAATCAACTGATGTTCGTCACGGCCGCAATCTCGGACGACGCGCATCAACAGCTTGCCGAGGCCGATGTCGCCGTGCTGTTCATGACCAGCAATCCCGGCGCGCTGTGTGGCGGCTTTCCAGGTGCGCTGGGTGTGATGAGAAAGCCGGTCTTGGATCTGGAGCTGGTTGAAGCAATCCAAATATGTGGCTGATCGCCGAAGCGATCGTGGCAGGTCCCCGCTCCAAAATTACTGATCAGTTTGGCTGCCCCAGCAACCTGACGCCCGCCGGAACAAGTCGAGGTCTGGCGGGTTCAGCGTCCATGAAAAAGCACAGCCTCGTCGCCCTCGCCTTTGCCTTCAGCAGCACATTAGCTTACGGGCAGGATATCACTGCCGACATGATCAATTCAGCTGATTTAGAGGCGATATCTGCTGAGCGCCCGGCTCAAGCCCCTAAGGATCCCAATCCCGCAATCATTCGGCTTCAGGTTCTGCTCGACCGGGCCGGGTCTTCACCAGGGGTGATTGACGGCTTCTACGGCGAGAATGTCAGCAAGGCTATCGCTGGTGTCGAGGCGATGAGCGGGCTACAGGTCGACGGTAAGCTCGATCCCGAAGTCGTTGCCCGAATTGAGAATGGCCAGCCTCTCGTCGGGAGCTATGAGATCACCGCAGACGACGGCAAGGACATTGTGAAATCCATTCCTGCGGATTACGCCGAGCAAGCCGCAATGGACCATCTTGGTTTTACCAGTGTGGCCGAAAAGCTGTCGGAACGCTTCCACATGGATATAGATCTGCTGAAGAGACTCAATCCAGGGTCTCTGTATGCTGCGGGTGATACCGTTTTCGTCACGGCGCCAGATCGTCCGCGAGAAGGTAAGGTGAAGCGTATCGAAGCCCATGTCAGATCAGGCCAGGTCTTCGCCTATGACGAGGCTGACAAGATTATCGCCGTATACCCGGCGACCATCGGCAGCGATGACAATCCATCGCCCTCGGGCACCCACAAGGTCAACGGCGTTGCACGGATGCCGAAGTATACCTACAACCCGAAGCTCAATTTCCAGCAGGGGCAGAACAAGAAAATCCTCAACCTGCCAAGCGGGCCGAACAATCCGGTCGGCACCGTCTGGATCGACCTTTCCGAGCCGACTTATGGCATCCATGGTACGCCGGAGCCCAACAAGATCGACAAGGCCGGATCACATGGTTGCATCCGCCTTTCGAATTGGGATGTGGAAGAGCTGGCCGCCATGGTGAAGCCTGGCGTCATGGTCGATATTGTGCCGCAGGAATGATGCTCAGGTATCGCCCAAAAGGAACCCGCGCCATAAATCGCGAATTATTGGTCAATGAAAAGTATTGCAGCCCTCAGTTGTCCCAAGCCATTCAGAGTGCAGACGTCGATGTAGGAAGCCATGACGCGCGCCTGCGAAGCAATTACGCGGGGGATAGTTTCAAGGCAAAAACGGCTCGAGCGGTAACGTTGCTCCTCAAGTTCCCTAACGAATCGATTGCCGGGATTGGACGGTACTTTCCAGATCAGGACGGGGTGAAAAGCGTGTCGGAAAAGCGAGATTGCAGCCACTTTTCCAAAGCCGACCGCTTGAAGGTTATCAGCACTCTGACGGCCGGGCAGCGACAACTATTGCTTTTTAGAATGATTCCACATTACTCAAGGCGCGACCATGAACCGCTTATGCGGTCAAATCCGATAATATATCCGGAGCAAGAAATGAGCGATGATCAGCTACAAACTGACCGGGTACAGCAGGCGCTGAACCAAGCCGCTGAAAAGAAGCGGGATAAACTGGCCAGCCGCGGCAAAGGCCGGGGATCGCGGTCTTCTAAGAACCAGGCCATCGACCGAAAGGCGCAGACTGTTCGTAAGAGCTCCGAGGACAGCGATCAGTAGATTTATAGCTAAGGTTTTGATGGGAATCGAACCGTCGCACGCCGCGCGAACGCAGTCTTCAGCCGAGCCGCAGATCTTCTGGCCATTCCTGCGCGCCTTGGAGTACGCGAAGAATTCGAACGGTCGCCTCGGTAATGGCGTCGGCGGCAACGTAAGGCGTCCTATTGAGGATGAGTGCGTGTCCTGGCAATTCAACCCACGCGCCCACTGGCAGGAAGATCGAGCAAGCGGCGGGCGGCGGCTGCGATCCGTTCATTGATCAGGACGGCGGCGGCGAGATTATCTGCCTCGATGTATGTGAAAATGGCGTCACGGTCCGACAAAGCAAAGTCAGACCAAGTGAATTTCACGATTCTGGCACACCAGCTTTAAGGCGGGCCGCCGCTCGACGTTTGGCAAAGTCCGCCTCGGCCTCGTCGTCCGATAAATCCGGTCGAGTATCTTTTAACGCTTCGAGCACCGTGGTCCGAAGCCAGGCATCATGCGCTTCAATGCCAGAAAGAAGCTCAAGACGCCGCGCCACCTCGTTAGCAGTCCGGGTGAGCATGATACGAACCGCATCAGATACAGTAAGGCTCATGCCTTCAAGCACGGCGGAAGCACGGTTCGTCCTGCAATAAGTCTGTAAAAATGCGGTCGATGCGTGATCGTGGCCTGCGGGCATCGATCGCCAGGCTCACTGTCTGCGGCTCGGCACCCTTGTCGCGTAAGGGCAGTAGACCGAGCAAGTCCTCGACGATTTCCGGAGCGGAATCGAGCTCCGATGTGAAGGCAATGTAGTGACCGCTGCGGGCGAGCTGCAGCAAGTTGATGACAACCGCCTTCTGGGGTTCGGCGAACAGCCGTCCGTATCGCGCATCGAGATAACCGCGGATGAACAGCGCCTTGCTCTGCAACGCGATCGGGTGCTGCATCGCTTCCTGCAAGGTGGTAGTCTTGCCGCGCGCCAGCTCGTGCTCTGGCCACACCACGCTGCCGAGCGGCAGCTCGGCGCTACACAGGACATGTACATCTCGCCGCGGCAACAGCTCGAAGGCCGCGATGGAGCGGCCTACGCTTATCACGAAAGCCACTCCGCATAATCCGCCACAAGAAGGCGGAAAGGCTCTTCATCCTCCTCGATACCGGAAAACCGGGTAACATTTGCATCCTCGAAAAGATTGTCTGTTGTGTCGTCATTGACGGTGGAGACTTCGGCCACAAAAACGTCGGCGTCTTCCGCCCAGAACGAGTGCCAATCTCCGGGCATAAGCGTAACGCTTTCGCCTGGCCGCAACCGCACCCGGCCACCGGGTGGCAGTTTTCTCTCCAGGCCATCGCAAACGACTGTCGTGCCTTTGTTACGGTCGCATCTGCCATCGCTGTCGCCGAAGAGTTCGATGACGAGCGTACCACCTCCGCGGTTGATGATATCTTCTGTCTTCAGAACATGGGTATGGTTGGGGGTGACCTGGTTAAGCCGGGAAATCATAGCCTTCTCAGCATAGAGCATACCGCCACCGAGTTTCAGGTGCTCCAGTCGGCCGTTTCGAGTGGTAAAAAGCAGCAGTCCGGTTTTGCCGATATCGCCGAGACCGAAATCGGTGAGATCCCAGCCGAGATTGGCACGGGTGATATTGGCGATTTCACTTCTCCGGGCCTGCATTTCGCCTGGTGTCCAATTGGCGAAGGGCGGCAGGATATAACCAAATGAAGCCATGAAAGCCTGCGCCTCACGCAAGGTCCGGTTAACATCGCTTCTCAACATCTTGGTTGTCATTCTGCCTCTCCCTTCAGTCTCAGCGAACGCCGATGCCGGCGGTCAGGCCGCCATCGATGCGGTGGTCTGTTCCGGTGATGAAGCCGGCTTTGTCGGAGGCAAGAAACGCGACGAGGCTGGCCACCTCCTCGGGTTCGCCGATCCGCCCCAGCGGATGGGCCGCGCCGAAACGCTGGAATACGGCCTCGATATCCACATCCGGTCCTTCGAAAGTTCGTGCCGCCAGCTCGAGAATCGGTGTGCGCACCGAACCGGGGCTTACCGACACGACCCGGATCCGGTCTGCCGCAAAATCAAGCGCCATGGCGCGGGTCATTGCATGGATCGCGCCTTTTGATGCGACATAGGCCGATACGCCGCTCTGGCAGGCATGGCCCTGAACGCTTGAAATATTGACGATGACGCCGCCGCCGCGTTTGCGCATCTCGGGCACTCCGAATTGCGCCGTTAGATGGATGGAACCGACATTGACGGCCATGCAGTGCAGGAATGTGTCGAAGGGTGTCTCCGTCGCGTCACCATAGGGATGCACCGCCGCCGAGTTGACGATGATATCGATCCCGCCGTCAAGCGCCGCCGCCTTGCCAATGGAGATGCGGACAGCTTCGGGATTGGACACATCGGTCTCCAGAACCGAGACCTGCAGGTCCTCGGTCTCGGCAAATCCTTCAAGTTCGGCATTGGCCGCCACATCGATGCCAAGTGCGACGACGCGTGCGCCCTGCCGGGCCAGATTGAGCGCCACGGCGCGGCCGATACCGGTCGTGCCGGTCACGACCGCTATTTTATCGGTAAAATCACCCACGATCTCTATCCCTTGTCAGTCCGTTGAGAGGCCTGCCCTTTTCCATGCGGCTCAGGCCCACCTCATGGCAAATGGGCCTTCCTTGTCAATTCGGCTTTCAATTTTGCCGTTTCCAGGCCAAGGGCGATAAATGCTCTTGCATGGCGCGCCAGCGATACATTGTCTGTCCATAGGTCGCGCCAAATGCCGGTCTTCAGCGAAAGGTCGCGATCGACGATGGCCGAGGAGAAGGATTCAAAAGTCACGTAATCCTGCCACCCGATCGCCACCAGTGCATCGAAGATCGCAGCAAAGTCGATATTGCCTGTGCCGAGATACCCGCGATGGCTCTCGCCGATATGGACGTAACCGATCTTTTCGGCGGCGTGCCGAATGGCCAGTCCGACATCCGCCTCCTCAATATTCATATGGAACGTGTCGAGATGCAGGAAGACGTTCGAGGCGCCGACATCGGCAATATAGGCCATGCCCTGCGCCGCCGTGTTCAGCATGTTGCTTTCGAAGCGATTGACGATCTCGAGGTTGAGCGTCACGCCTGCCGATTTCGCTGTCTGGGCGGTTTTGGTAAAAGCGGTGACGCTGGTGTCCCAGGCTTTTTTGGTGAGCGCTGTTTCCTGCTTGCCGTGAGCGGACGAGAGGATGCCCGCAAGTTTGGTTCCACCGAGATCGCGGGTGAGCGCGATTGCCTTTTCGAGGATCTGGCCACCATTTGCGACGGTCGACGGATCATCGCTCGAAATGTCGCCAGCAGGCGGAAGGCCCATGCTGATCGCAACGTCGAGCTTCAGTTCCTGGAGCCGGCTGGCCAGCCATTTCACATCGACCTGGGCCGGATCGAGATAGGAAAACTCGATCAAATCGAATCCCAGCTGGTGAGAATTGACCAGGGCCTTTTCGATCTCGTCCTTCGACGAGCCGGCGCTCCAGACATAGGAGTGAACACCAATTCCAGACATGGAAAATACCGTTTCTTGAAAATCTAAACAGGTAGGATGGTCCCGGGCCGATATTGTCCGGCCCGGGGTCAAACGAGGCAAGGATCAGCGAGCGGCCGTCCAGCCCTTGTAGTCCTTGATGTTGTCGGCAGTGATCAGCTGCGGATCGAGCAGCACGACCGGTTCCGACGGCTTCTTGCCGTTGAGGACGTCGACGCCAAGCTGCAGCGCTTGGCCGGCCATCGTATAGGGATCCTGCGACGCGGAAGCCTTGATCAAGCCCTTACCGCCGGACAGCGCCTTTTCGATGTCAGGAGCGCCATCGACAGCGGTGATGATGAACTCGTTGCGGTTCAGCTGTTTGGCGGCAAGATCCGCACCGATACCGGTCGGGTCGTTGATGGCGAACACGCCGTCGATCTTCGGGAAGCGGGTCAGCAGGCCCTGCATCACGGCAAGACCGCCGTCGCGCGAACCCTGGCCGTTCTGGTCATCTGACAAGATCTTGATGCCGGATGCCTTGCCGAGCGCATCCTTGCAGCCCTTGACCCGGTCAACGATCGAGGACGAGGCCGGGCCGTTGATGATCACAACGTCACCCTTGCCGCCGAGCTTGTCTACGAGATACTGGCAGGCCTCTTCGCCAGCCTTGACGTTGTTGGTCATGACGGTAACGTCGGCGCCGGGTGCAGATACGTCGAAAGCCGCGACGACGACGCCGGCAGCGGTCGCCTTCTTGACGGCCGGTGCGATTGCCTTGGCATCGACGGCATTAAGCATGATGATGTCGACGCCGGCGGCGATGAAGCTGTCGATCTGGGAAACCTGCTTGTTGAGGTCATAATCCGCCGACACCGAGGTCACCTGGACCTTCGGGTTGATCTTCTTGGCCGCGTCCTCGATACCCTTGATGGTCGCAACGAAAAACGGGTTGCCAAGCAGGCCGACGGAGATGCCGATCTTGTTCAGGTCCTTTGCCGAAGCCGGCATGGCGAGAGCCGCCGCGACTGCCGTGCCGAGCATGAGTTTCGAAAGCATGCGCATGTTAACTCCTCCTTGTTCATGACGCTCCCCGCGTCACCGTTGCCGAAAATTTCGGGTCGAAACTCCGGATTTCTTCATGTCCGCTCAGGTGCGGCTCAGCCCCTTCAGCCGATAGCGATCGAGCCCGACCGCGACGATGATGACGAGACCTTTGATGATGTATTGCCAGATGTCGGAGACACCGACGAGAATGAGGCCATTGGACAGGACGGCGATGATCAGCGCGCCGATCAGAGTGCCCCAGATCGATCCGACACCACCGACGAAGCTTGTGCCACCAAGAATGACCGCCGCGATAGCGTCCAGCTCATAGGCCTGACCAAGCTGCAGGCCGTTGGCCGCATAGAGGCGGGCGGCTGACATGGCGCCGCCGAGACCCGACAACAGGCCCGACATGGCGTAGACGAAGAGCAGCACAAGCGGCACCTTGATGCCGGTCAATCTTGCTGCCTCGACATTGCCGCCGACTGCATAGATCCAGGTGCCAAGCACCGTGCGCTTCAGAATGAACCATGACACCAAAATCGTGACGATTGCGATGATCGCCAGCCATGGAATGCCGAACAGGCTGCCATTGCCGATGAAATCGAAGGGCAGATCCGGGTTGAACACCGTCGTATCGCCACCGAGCAGGCGGGCGATGCCGCGCATGGCGGTGAGCGAGCCGAGCGTTACGATGAAGGGCGGCAGCTTCAGGAAAGCGATGATGATGCCGTTGGCCAAGCCGCAGAGCAGGCCGACGCCGACAGCCGCGGGCACGCCAAGCATGCCGATCTCGGGATATAGCGAGACGATCACGCCAACCATGGCGGAGGCTGCCAGGATTGAGCCGACCGACAAGTCGATGCCGCCCGTGAGGATGACAAAGGTCATACCGGCCGCCAGAACCGTGTTGATCGATGCCTGCTGCATGACGATCGACAGATTGTTAACGGACAGAAAACGTCCGCTGAGAAGATGGAAGCCGATCGCCAAAATGATCAAAACCGGCAGCATTCCAAGTGCGGTGAAGGTGGAACGCAGCTTCGTCCTGTCCTTCGACTTGTCCGCGGGCGTGTTTTCGGTCTGGGTCGTTGCCATGATCTCAGGCCTCCTCCTGCCCTGTTTGTTCAGCGACTGCGCCGGTCGATAAGGTCATGATCGCCTCCTGGGCGATCGGTGCGCCAGGCGCAGCCTTGACCTCGCCGGCAAAACGTCCCTCGCGCATCACGAGGGCACGATCGGCAATGCCGACGATTTCCGGCAGGTCGCTCGATATCACAACGATGGCAATCCCCTCGCCGGCTAGTTCATCGATGATCCGGTAGATTTCCGACTTGGCGCCGACATCGACACCGCGCGTCGGCTCGTCGAGAATGATGACTTTAGGGGTCGTTTCGAGCAGGCGGGCGATCAGCGCCTTCTGCTGGTTTCCGCCCGACAGAGCGCCGACATTGATGCTGGTCGACTTGGTGCGGATCGACAGATCCGAGACCGCCTTGTCGGCCCGCTTGCGGGCCCTGGCGAAATCCAGCACGCCGCCGGAGCGGGCGTCGTTGCCAATCACCGCAACATTGATATTTTCGCTGATCGACATGTCGAGGAAGAGGCCGAGCCCCTTCCGGTCCTCGGTCAGATAGGCGATGCCGGCATCCATCGCATCGCGCGGCCCGCGGATCGACAGTTCGCGGCCTTCCAGCGTTACGCTCCCCGTCAATTTTTGGTCGGCTCCAAAGATAAGACGCGCAAGTTCCGTGCGGCCCGAGCCCACCAGACCGGCAATGCCGAGAACCTCGCCGGCATGAACGTCGAACGAGCATCCATGCACGCGCCTGTTATCGCCGATATCGCGCACCGACAGCACGATCTTCTGTTCGCCGGCCGATGCGCGGTGTTCCTTCTTGTAGAAAGAAGACAGGTCGCGACCGACCATCATCGACACGAGCTTGGAGGCGGAGAGTTCCGCCCGTTCGAGCGTACCCACATAGGTGCTGTCGCGCAGCACGCTTACCCGGTCGGCCAGGTGGTAGATCTCTTCCATCCGATGGCTGATATAGATGATCGCGATGCCTTGCGCTTTGAGGCCGGCAATCACCTGGAACAGCCGGTCGGTTTCACGCGTCGTCAGCGATGTCGTCGGTTCATCCATCACGATGATACGAGCATTGGTGGTAAGAGCCCGCGCAATCTCCACCATTTGACGCTCGCCGAGCGACAGTGTCGCGACCAGCTGGCTGGAATCGAAGCCGAGGCCGAGCTGCTTCAGGATCGGCTCCGCCCGCTTACGGGTGGCGGCGCGGTCGAGTATGCCGAAACGTGACGGTTCGGCACCGAGGAACATGTTCTGCCCGACTGTAAGGTTGGGTGCGAGCGACAATTCCTGATAAATCACGGCGATGCCGTTTTCCTTGGCCTTGATCGGATCGCCGGTAACGACGGCATGACCGTCGATCAGCACCTCGCCGCCCGGATCAGCGCGATAGGCGCCCGACAAGACCTTCATCAGAGTCGATTTACCGGCACCGTTTTCGCCCATCAGAGCATGTACTTCGCCGGCGTGAACCGTCAGCGAGACATTTGCCAACGCGCGGATCGTGCCGAAAGTCTTCGAGATGTTGCGCATCTCCAGAACAGGCGCGCCAATTGTCTTTGCTTGTGCCTGTGCCGTCATCCCCTCGCCTCCCGATATGCTGGTTGAGAGATACCGCCGCGCCTGCTCTCAGCAAGTGCCAGCCAGCGATGGCGATAGTCGTCCAGCGCCGCGATCAGCAGCGGCTCGGCCGGCCGGCATTCGCTGGAGAATGGCGAGGGCCCGTTCTCGTCGAAGACGAGTGCTGCGGCGCCGAAGGCGCTTCCCTCGGCGTTGGCACTGGTCAGCACGGTCTGTCCCGGCCGAAGGGCAGCGAGCAGGCCGGCATAAAGCCCGGTGCGAACCAGACCGCCGTCGATGACGATGTCATTGGTCGAGCGGATCAGGCCAAGCGACAGGTCTGTCATCAGCGTCACGTAGAGAAGCGCGGCCGCGGCGCGCTCCTCGTCGCTCGGCGCCGGGCCGACGAAAGCGCCGTCGGCCCCCGGCATCGGGCCGCCGGGCGCAAAGGATGGCAGCGCGAAAATCCCCTTGACGATCACCGCCTCGATAGCCTCGATCGGCACCGGCTTTACCCAGCCGCCGCTGGCGAGCTCGTATTCGCGGCCCCCCATGAAGCGAATGGTCGCGGCCGGCTGATGATCGACCGTGACATTGGCAAGCATGTCGCGGTCGCGGTCCAGCGCATCGAGTGGGCAGGCCGAATTGAAGACGATGACCCAGGTGCCGGTGGAGACCAGCGTGAAATCGGAAAAGCCGACCGAACGATAATAATAGAGCGCCGAATTGCTGTCATGCACGCCGTTATAGACGGTTATGTCCCGACCGGCCTTCGTTTGCCATGTGCCGATCGCCGCACCGGCCCGAGCGAGGTTCGGCATTTTCTTGCGCCAGCCTCGATCATCAACGAGGCTGCTGTAGTCGTCGGCAAGCGGTGCCCAAAGATGAGAATGACAACCGAGATAGGAGACTTCCGAGACCGCGACGCCGGAAAAACGCCAGGACCAGAATTGCGGATAGGCAAGGATCGTATCGACGCTGTCGAGAAGCGCCGGATCACGATCCTCAAGCCAGAGAATATGCCGGCCGTAGTTGAAGCCGAGCGGCAGGCGGGGCGAAAAGGTTTCGGAAAAATCCGGGATCAGTGCATCGATCCTGGCCGCGGCATCGGCCGGCGGTTCCTGCTCGTAGTCGAGGATCGGGGTTGCCAGCCGGCCATCACGAAGAAGCGCGAAGGTGCAGCCGTGCCCCGAAAACATCACACCGGATATGTCGTGCGTTTCGACAAATTCCTCCAGCTTTTCCTGCATCCAGGCCAAAAGACGCCGGTCATCGAGCACGCGCAGCCCATTCTCTTCCTGCCACTCGGGTTTCGTCCGGGCCTCGGCGACGATCCGGCCGTCGGCCGAGAAGACCACAAGCTTGGAGTTGGTCTTGCCAAGATCGAAGATGGCTATGGCCTTGGGAGCAAAGGTCAATTTGCGCCTCCACTGCCAGAGGTACCCGCATGCGCGATCATGATGGTGACGCCGGCATCCTCCAGCATCTTGGCATTGGCATCAGACAGACCGTCATCGGTGACGATGGTGCCGATGCGCGACAGGGGCAGGACGAGATTACGCGGCTGAATCGACATCTTGCGGCTGTCGGCAAGCAGGACGATCTCGTCCGCGCAGGCGGCAAGCTCCGAGATCACCTTGGCCAGGAGCGGATGCGATTCCAGAAGTCCGTCGGCAGCGATACCCTGGGTGCCGACGAAAAACCGTGAGGCGAAAAAATTGGGCGACCCCGCAGTCGGATCATGGATGATCCGCGGCTCGCGGTAGAGTTCCCCGCCGGCAACCGTCAGCTGGCAGGTGCCGTTTTCACCGAGATAGGCGGCAAGCGGCATGGAATTGGTATAGAGCCGGACATTGCGGCGGGCCAAAAGCAGGCCCAGCTGGAAGCAGGTCGATCCGGCATGCACGATGATGCTATCGCCATCGCGCACCAGACCTGCCGCCATTTCGGCAATCGCCCGCTTGGCTTCCACGGCGATGTCGCGGTTTTCGTCATAGGAGCGTGCGGCGATACGGCTGGGGCTGCTGCCGTCGCTGGCGGAAATGCCGCCATAGACTTTCCGGGCCTTGCCGATCTCGTCCAGCTTGTCGATGTCGCGGCGGATCGTGGCCGCCGAAACGCCGAGGCGCTCCTGCAGATCGCGCACCGAGGCAAAGGGGCGTTCCCTCAGCAGGTCCGTGATGATCTTGTGCCGATCCGCGTCACTCAAGTGATAACCCTCCCCCAATGTTCCTCATGCATCGGTGAGTGACTATAATCATATGATTTTACCATCGACAAGCGTGGCGACGTAAAAACATCAAGATTGACGTCATTCAATCATCGAACTAGGTTTCAAGCTAAAGTTACATCATGCACTGCAGCATTTCTGGGTCTTGGATACGCTGCCGCATGGACACGGGAGGATGGAATGCCAGCTGTGATCTCTCGGCCGGAGGACTTCGAGCAGTTTCTCGATCTGTCCCGCCGCATCGGTACCGACATCCTGAAGACGCAGGGCGCGGGCGGCAACAGCTCGATCAAACAGGATGGCGTGATGTGGGTAAAGGCGTCCGGTACATGGCTATCGGAGGCCGGATCCAAGGAGATCATGGTGCCGGTCGAGGTCGCACCATTGGTCGAAGCCCTGCGCGCCGGCGATCCGCGGGCCGAAAAAGCGACCGACTTCGTCGTCGGCTCGCTCAATACCGGCAATCTGCGCCCGTCGATAGAGGCCAGTTTTCATGCGGCGCTGCAAAATCGCGTCGTGGCCCATTATCACTGCGTCAATACGCTGGCACATGCCGTGCTTGAAGACCGCAAGGAGCGGCTGAAGGCGCGCATGGCAAGCGTTCCCGACCTCACCTGGGCGACCATTCCCTACCGTCGCCCGGGCGTGCCGCTGGCGATTGAAATCGAGAAGGTCACCGACAGCGGCCCTGACGTATTGGTCTTGTTCAATCATGGCATCATCGTCTGCGGCGACACCGTCGAGCAGGTGGCGGAGCGCATCGAGCGGGTCACGGCAGCGCTTGAGATCGAGCCGCGACAGGGCGCGCTGCCGGATATGCGGGCGCTTAGCAGGCTTGCCGAAGGGTCGGGCTTCAAGCCGGCCAAGGATCCCGTCAGTCACCGTGCCGCACTCGATCCGATCTCGGCGAAGATCGCCACCGGCGGTTCGCTTTATCCCGACCATGTGATCTTTTTAGGCACGCAGATCGGCATCCTTGCCGATGGCCGCGGATTTCCCGACCTTGTGCGCGATTGCGAGCAGCGAAAGATGCCGTTGCCGAAAATGGTGATCGTGCCCGGCAAGGGTGTGCTGATGTCTGAAACGCTGACGCCGGGCGGCGAGGTCATGGCCCGCTGTCTCGCCGACGTCGTGACCCGGATCGGCGAGGATGCAAGCGTCGCCTATATCGGTTCCGACGCCGAATACGAACTCACGCACTGGGAGGCGGAGCAATACCGCCAAGCGCTGGATCGCAAGGCTGCGGGGCTCTGACGCATGAGCCATCCTGAGCCAGCCATTGCGGTCGGCATTGATCTTGGCACGTCAGGCGTACGCGCCGCCGCACTTTCGGCAGCTGGCGAGGTCGTCGGCTTTGCCGAGGCGCCCTTTGCCGATCCCGGCCAGACCCGCGATCCGGCGGCTTGGTGGAACCGCGTCTGCAACTGCCTGTCCACACTCGGCAAGACCACCTCACTTTCCGCCGTTGTAGGCCTCGCCGTCGATGGCACGTCCGGCACGGTTCTGTCCGTCGATGGCGCGGGACGGCCGCTGGGCGGCGTGCTGATGTATAACGACCCCTGCCCCGATGCCGCGATCGTCGCGCGGATTGCAGCGGTCGCCCCTGCCGACAGCCCGGCGCGCGGCGCCAATTCCGGACTGGCGAGGGCGATCCATCTTTCGACGATATCGCCTGGTGCAACCGTCCTGCACCAGGCCGACTGGATTGCCATGCAGCTGGGCCTTACCAACCCTGCCAGCGACGAGAACAATGCGCTGAAATCCGGTTACGATCTTGCGTCCGAGTGCTGGCCCGACTGGATCGTCGCGGCCGGAATGCCGATCGAACACTTGCCGCAAGTATACCGGGCCGGCGCGCCGGTCGGCCTTGTCGGCCCATCCGCGATCGCCTTCGGCCTTCCAGACACCTGCCGCATCCATGCCGGCACCACGGATGGTTGCGCCTCCTTTTTGGCAACGGGTGCAAGCGAGATTGGCGACGGCGTCACGGCGCTCGGCTCGACCATGGTGCTGAAGCTTGCCTCGCACCACCCGGTCAATGCGGCGGAATACGGCATCTACGCGCATCGCGTCCTCGGATTCTGGCTGGTCGGCGGCGCCTCGAATACGGGCGGCGCCGTCATCCGGGCGCTGATCGGCGACGATAGGCTGCAAGAGTTGACGGCACGTCTGGGACAGGATGCAACCGGTCTCGATTATTATCCCTTGCTCAAGCCGGGCGAACGGTTTCCGATCAACGATCCGGCCTATCCGCCACGGCTCACCCCAAGGCCCAGCGATGACGCGGTCTTTTTCCGGGCCATTCTCGAAGGCATGACGGCAATCGAGAAACTCGGTTATGCCCGGCTTCAGACACTGGGTGCCCCGTCACTGAAATCGGTCAGGACGGTCGGCGGCGGCTCTCGCAACCCGGTATGGACGTCGATGCGCCAGGCAATGCTTGGCGTCGATTTTCCGCCCGCACGTTCGGTCGAAGCAGCCGTTGGTGCCGCGACATTGGTTTTGGCAAGGAGACAGGCGTGACCGACATACCAACCATCAGCCTGACCGAGCTGATTGCTCGTTACGACGTGTTTTTCGTCGACCAGTTCGGCGTGCTCCGGGACGACGAGCGGGCTTATCCGGGTGCATTCGAGGCCCTGCTGAAACTTAAGGATGCCGGAAAGACGGTCGTCATCCTTTCCAATTCCGGGCGCAGCGGCGAATACAATGCCGAGCGTTTCACAAGGCTCGGTTTTTCCCGACAGAGTTTCGATTTTTTTGTCACCTCGGGCGATACCGCCTATGCGGTTCTTTCGCAGCAGGCGTCTTATCCAAAACCCGGATCGCGTTGCCTGACGATATCGAGCGGCAATGACCGCAATCTTGCCGACCGGTTACGGATGCGAAGTGTCGACACCGGCGAAGAGGCGGATCTGGTCATCATCTCGGGAAGCGAGGCAGAACATATCCCGATGGATACCTATCGCGATCTCTTAAAGCCCGCGGCGGCACGCAATATTCCTGCAATATGCACCAATCCCGACACCCACAAGCTTTCCCATGGCGCGACAGTTCCAGGCGCGGGAAGCATTGCCCGACTTTACGAAACACTCGGTGGGGAGGTACGTTGGTTCGGTAAACCCTTTAGTGATATCTACGAACAGGCGCTGCAACGCACAGGCAATCCCATCGCGAATGCGGTTATCTGCGTTGGCGACAGCATCGATCATGATATCCTTGGGGCAAGCAATGCGTGTCTGGATTCAGTCCTTGTCCGGACCGGGATCCTTGCCAATCTGCCTGAGGCTGTGATCGGCGACATGATAACTGTCGATCGAAGGCCGAGTTTTCTGATGGCACACTTCGGATAACTGATGTGGACTTCACGTTGTCGGGTCACAGGCCCTTGAGGTGCGTTTCATGAACAAAAACGGGCTGGCGAGGAGGTGATCCAATGACTTTGTTTTGGTTACCAACAGAGAGCGTTTTTCACTGGTTCGAACCCAGCAATCCGCCTCGCGCGAACCCAATCTGAAGCAATCGCCAGGTTTAGCTGTTGAACGGAATCGAACCACCGACATCGTCGATATCTGGTTAAAGTGCCACCAAATCGCTTCGGCGATCAATTTCTGACTGTCGTTCGTAACAAACGATGGGCGTGCGCGTTCTCCAGTCGCACTGGAGAACTCACTATGCAATCCGCAAGGTCTGCCGATCAATTCAAGACTGCGTCGACAACTGAAGTCGAGATCGAACGGGCGTTCTCGCAGAAGACTCTGATCATACCCCCAGTTGCCCCTACAGCGCTGTGGACCGTCGAACGGGGCATGTCGCCTGTTATCGCGACCGCAATCCATGAGGGACACTCTACGCGACTGAACCTACAGTCTATATTCAGCTTGGATCATCACGAGCGTTTACGTGAGGAAGATCCCTTCACCGAGTTCACCATACGCGATGTTCCCAATCGCATCGTCTTTCATCGCTCGCGCTTCGAGGTGGACATCAACCGCAATCGCGAGGGCGCCATATATCTGACGCCCGAGCAGGCATGGGGTTTGAATGTGTGGGCGGGAGCACTTGCGGACGACCAGATAGAAGCCTCCCTACGAACCCATGACGCCTATTACGATATGCTGCTGGCTTTCCTGAAGGGTATCGAGCGCCAATTCGGCCGATTTGTCGTTCTCGACATCCACAGCTACAATCATCGCCGTGACGGGCCAACGGCTCGGCCTACGCCGCCGTCGCAGGCACCGGACATCAATATAGGCACATTCTCAATGGACCGCGGTCGCTGGGCGCCGGTAGTCGATGCACTCATCGCTCATTTCCGATCGCATACGATCAATGGCAGCCCTCTGGACGTGCGCGAAAACGTCGCCTTCCAGGGCCAGGGCGAGCAGACGCGGTTCATCCACGAACATTTTCCCGAAACGGGCTGCGCAATCGCGGTCGAATTTAAGAAGTTTTTCATGGATGAATGGACAGGCGAACCAGACAAAGGTGTCCTCGATCAGCTTCGTCAGATCGTTGCAACAGCGATCCCGATGCTGGAGATGACGCTCGCGAGGCAGCCATGACCAATGCTTCGTCGCAGACTCGCAGCAATGACGATAGCTGGCTCGACGAGATCGTATCCTGCCTTGCCGATGGCAAGTCGATCCGACGCGACCTGCCCGGCGGAGGGCGGCTGCATATCGATCGGCCACTCCCCTTCCTGTGCGTCCATATCGCCGAGGACGGAGCAGAGCCGGCCGCCCGCGACATCGCACAAGCGAACGCGTCCTATCTCATAACTGCTCATGCGGCATCCGCGATCATGGTGATCGAGGCTATAGAGGTTCCGTTACGTAAACGGTTTGGAGCGTTCATCCTTTTCGATATCGGCGAATTGAAGCAGGATCGCTTCCTGACCGACGACGCGCCTTTCCTACCGCCATTCGAGATCGCCACATGGGCGAGTGCCGACATGGCGGAAGCGGCTGAAATCTTCTCCGCCGCGATCAGCGACAGCGAGACAAAGTTTCGAACGCCGCGCGTCGAACGCGCGGCAGCGCCTCCGGCGCGAGAAGACAAGGCGTTGGGGCGTGACCTCGGCTGTTCGACACTCGCCGTCAGGTTTGCCCCCATCTACCGGCAACCCGGCAGCGACCAAAGCTATCCGGAACTGCACGATCAATTGGTGTCGATCCTTTTCGACGCCGGTCTGCGAGCAATCGGGCGTTTCGTCGAAGCCGGAAAAATTCTCCAGCCGAAGACGCATCGGGCACTCGGACGCAGGGCCTTCGTGGATGCGGTCTCACGTGTCGACCGAAGCATTGACGAAGTGGCCTCGACATTCGATTTCCTGCTGGCAGTCACGCCGATCAATGCCGAGGCGGCCTTCGAAGCGTTCAAGCAAGAAGGCCGTCAACCCGTCTTTCTGTACCGTCCTCTAACCCTGCAGGCCGAGGCGGCAAAACGGAAGCTTTTTTCGATCTCCTTCGACCATCTCGAAGACCCGGTTCTGCACAAGCTTTACCGCGAAAAACAACAGGAACTCGATCTACAGCTCTCGCTCCTTTCCTCTCGCGAGAAATCGCAGTTCGTCGAATTCGGGCGGGCGCTATACGGTCCGGTTGAACCCCATCTGCTGCGCGAGGCGCAGATTATTCTGTCGCAGCTCACCATTACTGAACCAGGCGGTGATGACGATGGCAGTTCACGGGGTCCGATGGCCGACTGTTTTCAGGTGGAACGACATGCTCGCACGATGATTGCAGCCTATAACCGTCGGCTGAAGGACTTTGACGTCTCCGTCGAGCTTCGCGACGACCTTCCGTCCGGCCTCATGGTATCTGGCCATCGGTTGTTGATCGCACGCAGCACGGTGATGGACGAGAGCCGGATCGAGCCGCTGCTGTCGCATGAGATCGGTGTCCACTTGCTGACCTACTTCAACGGATCGGCACAGGGCCTGCGGCTGTTTCGCTCCGGTCTTGCAGGATATGAGGGCATGCAGGAAGGTCTGGCCGTTTTTGCCGAATACCTGTCGGGCGGCATGACCCCGGCGCGGTTGAAGCTGATTGCTGGACGGGTGGTCGGATGTGCGTCCATGTTGGACGGAGCGACCTTTTCTGAAACCTATTCTCTTCTTGTCGAGCAACATAATTTCACGCCTTCGGCCGCGTTCAATCTCGTTCTGCGGCTCTATCGCGGCGGCGGCCTTGCAAAGGATGCGATCTATTTGCGCGGTCTGCTCGCCCTGCTCGATCACCTGCGCACCGGTGGCGCACTCGAACCCTTCTGGATGGGAAAGATAGCGGCCTCGCATTTCGGGGTGATGCAGGAGCTGGCGGAGCGTGGCCTGCTGCGCCTGCCGGCGGTTCGTCCCCTCTTTCTCGAAAGCGAAGAAGGTCGCACCCGACTGGCACGCGCCCGAGACGGCATGCGCCCTCTCGATATGGTTCAACAACAGGAGACGTGATGCGGATTGCATTATTTGTGAACTCGATTGCTGATGAGGCGGCATTCTATACGACCACCGCGCTTGCGCTTGCCGCAATCGCCCGCGGCCACGAGGTGTGCTACCTGACACCCGGCGATTTCGTATTACGCCCTGATGATAGCCTGATGGTGCGCGCGACCACTGTCAAAAAAGGCAAAACCAGGAAGCCGGATGCATTTATAGCAGCGCTGCAGGGCGAGCAGGCTGAGGTCCAGACGATCCCAATTGAGGACATTGACGTCCTGTTCCTGCGGAATGACCCTTCGCAGGACGCTGATGAGCGGCCTTGGGCAGCCCATGCAGGCATCATCTTCGGTCGTTTGGCTGCCGAACGCGGCGTGCTTACGCTCAATGACCCTGACGGCCTGGCCCGCGCGCAGAACAAGCTCTATTTCCAAGGCTTCCCTGAGGCCGTTCGCCCAACAACCCTTATCTCGAAAAGCATCGAGGAGATCCGCGCCTTTATCGACGAGCAGAAGCAGGGCGCCATCCTCAAGCCGCTGCAAGGTTCCGGCGGAAAAAACGTTTTCAAGATCGCTTCCAGCAAGGAAGCCAATCTCAACCAGATATTCGAGGCCGTCAGCGGCGAAGGGTACCTGATCGCGCAAGGCTATCTTCCGGACGCGACGGCCGGCGACATTCGTCTTTTCCTGATGAATGGTCGCCCGTTGCAGCGGGACGGCGCCTACGCGGCGCTGCGTCGTGTGCCGGCGAAAGGCGAGGTGCGCTCCAACATGCATGCCGCTGGCACTGCGGCAACCGCCGAGATCACCCCCGAAATTCTTGCGGTGGCGGAAATGGTTCGCCCTAAACTCATAGAGGACGGCATGTTTCTCGTCGGGCTAGACATCGTCGGTGACAAGATTCTCGAGATCAACGTTTTCACTCCGGGCGGCCTTCCGGATATTGCCGGGCTTCACGGAGTGGACCTTTCGGTCGACGTCATCATTGCGCTGGAACAGAAGGTCGAGATCCGGAAAAATTATGCAGGTCAGATCAAAAACTGTGCTCTCGCCACGCTGTAAGGTGCCTGAATTCTTTCGTAGATCGGGTACTGGGGTCTTGAACGGACACGAACCTATGACCCTTCTTGGATAGAACAACGCGCTGATTATCCATCATGATAGCGTAGCACAGATGCAGTGGGGTCTCAGACTTACATCAAATCGAGAATGCGGGAGGTGATAGGCACGTGCCAAACTGTACTTTGCTTTGACGAGGACACGTCATATCGGCGCTATCGTCCGTGACCTTCCGGAGGGCAAGTCAGTTCCGGGATTTTCGGTATTCGAGTAGTAGAAACCTCCGGAACGGCCTCTTATATAATTCAACTATTTCATTAATCTAGATGCTGATCCGCCGCCGCAATTTGCATGACTTTTGGAAAAAATTGCATTCACGACAATAGGTCGCTATAGTGAGTGCAGGAGCTAATCCATGACGAAGTTACAGGAATTGAAAAAGCATCTGCGGTCCGGCAAGGTCTACCGTCGGGAGGATCTCGCCCAATGGTCGTCGTCTGTCGATCGGCATCTTCAGCAGTTGCTGGCAGAAGGATACTTGACCAAGCTATCGACCGGCGTCTATCACCGGCCGAAGCAGACCGCATTCGGCAAAGCCCCCGCCGAGGATGGCGCGCTCGTCGAGGCTTTCCTGAAGGATGACCGTTACCTCGTCACCTCGCCCAATGCCTATAACAGCCTGGGTGTCGGCGCGACGCAGCTCTATAACAAGACCGTCATCTATAACCATAAGCGCCACGGCAACTTCATGCTGGGGGGTCGAGAGTTCGAGTTCCGCAAAAAGCCAGCCTTCCCCAAAACCCTGACCAAAGAATTCCTACTGGTCGACCTGGTCAACAATCTCGACCAGCTGGCCGAGGACCGCGATCAGGTGCTGGCCCGCGTGAAAGAACGTGCCCTGCAGAGCAATCACGGTGCCCTCGCCCGTGCCGCCAAGGATTACGGCATGGTGCGCACCCGCAAATTCTTCAACGGTCTCGTAGCGGGTGCTCATGCCAACTGATTTCCTGCATAACCATAAGGATTTCGGGGCACTCCTGCGCATCGTCGCCGAGGAGATGACAGTAGCGCCAGTGCTGGTCGAAAAGACTACTGGATCATGCACTGCCTCTACGGCCTGCAGCAGCTGGAGATGCAGTTTGAGCTGAAGGGCGGCACCTCGCTCTCCAAAGGCTACCGCTTCTCGGAAGATATCGATATCCGCATCGAGCCTCCCGAGGTGATGGGCGTCAAGACCGGTCCAAATCACGACAAGCCCGCGCATCGTGAAGGCCGCAAGGCCTTCTATGATTGGTTGGCCGAGACGATCACGATCGACGGCATCAAGAGCATCGAGCGCGATACCAAATTCGACAACGAGAGTTACCGCAGCGGCGGCGTCCGCCTCTATTATCCGGAGACGATAGGCGTATGGTCGGATCTGAAGAACGGGGTGCTGCTTGAAGCCGGGTTCGACACAGTGGCTCCCAATATCGACAAGGATATCAGCTCCTGGGCCTATGATTACGCTGCATCGCGCGTCGAGCTGATCGATAATCGCGCACTAGCCGTTCCCTGTTACGAGCCCGGCTACACGCTGGTCGAGAAGCTCCAGACCATCTCCACCAAATATCGCAAGCAGCAGGAAACCGGCCAGTTTCCCGCCAACTTCCTCCGGCATTATCACGACGTTTACTGCCTGCTGGACCAACCAGACGTGCAAGCTTTCCTCGGCTCGGACGCGTATGGTGCCCACAAGCAGAAGCGCTTCCCGAAGGACGACAATCAGGAAATCGGCAGCAATCCCGCTTTCAGCCTATCCGACCCAGAGACTCTCGGACTTTACGAGCGCGCATACGAGCGGACGTCGGCGCTCTATTATCATGGCCGGCCCACCCTGAAAGAGATCCTTGGCCGCATCACCTCCTACGCAGATCGACTTTGACGACCCAGTTCCATTTGGGCTGATCGTAAGCGGATCAACTGGTACACGCGTCAAAGGGATGGCTTGGTTGTCCGGTGCACGGCCGAGTTCATATCGCAAATCCACAGCGGAACACAGGTCACAACTCAGATCGACGCCATTGCCAAGCGGCCTTTTGCCTAGCTCTTGATGGGAGAATAACCAGTGGCCCGTTGTTAAATTTCAAATCTCACTGAAAATTCCTACTTTTCACCTACAACGTATCGATATGCAATTCCTCACAAACATATCCCGACGGGCTAAAACCGACCTCTACTTATCCTTCGGATCGGGGCCGCCACCATGGGCAGACTCATCCCCCCTGCCCGCCGGGAGTTTAAATTCCGCGTCCCGATCGGCCATCCTGAAAATCAGCTTTCCATCTTCATCGAACATCTGACCGCCGCCGATCATCGCCAACTCCGGGCTCACGCCTGCGCCATCTGGCGTGAGATCGCCCTGTCGATCGAAGAGTGAAATTCTCGCCGAAGCAACGATCGCGTGTTCTGCTCGGTTAAGGCGACGCTCGGTCAATCAGAGAAGCTTAATCGTTCTGCGGAGTAGTCATTGGCATCCCTATTGTGTTCAGCCGCGTTGTCGCCGAATTTCCGATACCACAGCCCGGTAATGATCGGAACGACAAGGGACGTGACGATGATGCAGATCGCCACTAGTACGGTGGCACTGCCGACGGCCGGGGCGAATTGTGGCGCCACGGCTGCAATGGCGATCGGGTTGGCTGCGGCCGCGCCGGCAGTAGACGAGGCAGCCAGTCCGGCGGTCCCGTTGCCGCCACCGATATATTTGTCGGCAAGTATGAGCGGAATCCCAGTCAGTATGATTACTGTCAGTGCAAGCGCGACGCCCAATCCGGCAAGCGGTGACAGCAAAGTGCTGAGATCAATCGTATTGCCGAGAGAGAAGGCAAAGAAGGGAATCATCATCAAACTTCCCGGTGCAAACAGTGCCCGCAATTTGGGATCCAGGTTTCCCAGCGCGAAACCGACGATGAAGGGAAGAATAGCTCCGACGAAGATTTGCGGCTCGAAATGAGCAACGCCCGAAGCGCCGAGGATGATCATACTCATCAATGGCCCGGATTCGATGGAAGTCAGGACGAAGGCACCTGCCTCTTCTTTCGTTCCGTAGCTTTGCATCAGCGAGGCGTAGAGGCCTCCATTGGTCATATCCATGGCACATACAACGGCAAGCACGGACAGGCCGGCGAAAATGCCTGTCTGGATGCCCTCCGGCGGAAGGAACAGCGATGCGATCACGGTGATAACCCAGGCCGTCACGAATTTGGTGACGACAATGGTGCCAGATTTCCGCAAAACAGTCCCGGTAGAGCTGAACTTGATTGATGCGCCCATACAGAAGAACCACACGGCGAGGATGGGGACAACGCCGGTCATGATCCCCTGCGTGAAGCCTTTGAAATACGCCGGCGCGTCCGGCGCAAACGTCTTGCACATGGCCCCTAACAGCAGCGGCACGAGCATCAATCCGCCGGGAATGCGGTCGAGAGTATCCTTGATTTTCATGTAATCTCCTCCCCTGAGTGCCATGCGCCCAGGTCATCGTTCCAATCCGGTTTCCGACAGCGCAAGCTCCTCCCGCGCTCGTCGATACTGTTCATGCAGGCAACAAATTCCTATTTCGATTCCCTATGTGATAACGGCATCCTGGTTTTGCGCTTCAAGCTCGGAGGCTGGGTTGCCAGCGCAGGCCATCCGAAGCGTGGTGAGCAGCCGGTAAAAGCGATAGAGATACCGGCTACCAACCTTAGATCTTCCCAAATTCTCTAAGCGGACATGTGGCAATGGCCGAAGTCAACCAGAGTCGGAATGCGCAAGGCTTAAGCGGGACAGGACGTCACCGAAATCATTATAATCATTGAAAGAGGCGTGAATGCCCGGAATTCGAGCGCATCAGCGTCAGGTTACTCCTCCATTCGTGCGACTGGATGGCGGGCAGTTTGCGTCGAAAGGACATGTGTTAAGCTCGTACCTGAAAATCGAAATGTCAAATATTTTCGAAAATTTTACGATTTTCGAAAATCGGAAGGCACGGATGGCCATTCGTTCAAAACCCTCAACCTTGGCGGATGATGCCTACGACATCATCCACACCGCCATTATCGACGGTACCCTTTCCCCTGGGCAACGCCTACGCTCTGCAAATCTTCAAGCAATCTGCGGGATGAGTGTTTCTCCTGTGAGAGAGGCCCTGGTGCGCCTTACCGCCGAGGGATTCGTAGAGGGCGACAATCACCGTGGTGCACGCGTTGCCCCGGTTTCAACCGAAGAACTCTTTGACATCGTTCGAAACCGGCAGATGCTTGAAGGTGAAGCGCTTCGCCTCTCCATCCTGAACGGCACACCGGATTGGGAGGGCCGACTGGTTGGCGCGCACCATCTTCTTCTCCGAATACCTCGCGAACGTGATGACATCCCCTCGGCGATGCGCGACGATTGGGAACAAGCGCATCTCGCATTTCACCGGGCTTTGATCGCCAATTGTGGATCCCCCACTCTGCTTGGTCTTTGCCGAACTTTGCAGGCACGGTCTGAACGCTACCGTCGATTGTCAGTCGGCAATACCGGAGAACAGCGTGATGTGATAACCGAGCACCGAGACATTCTTGATGCAGCCATCGCTCGCAAGGTTGATGCTGCTGTAGAGGCATTGAGGGTTCATTATCAGATCACGGCCGATATGGTCGCAAGGCTGCTGCATGCTCCCGTCCAACGCAGGCCTGACGAAACGACGTAAAACGCACGCAATCCGTGCAGAGCTTCTTGTCAGCAATCCCGGTGGTCCTGGTCTGGCATCTTAAACTCAACGAAGCTGGGACCTTGATTTGCCGCAATACGCTATTTCGACGTCATCGCTTTCCGGCTGAAGTTATTGCTCGCGCCGCGTGGCTGTATCCCCGGTTCCTTCTCAGCCTGCGGATGGTCGAGGATTTGCTGGCGGCCCGTATCCAGGAATTTGTTCCCCTCTCAAGATGGTATCATCGCCTATATTCGGTCGTGCCTACAGACGTTGTGAACCGCGACATGGCCCGTTGCTTGTGAATACTGTTTATAAAAATGCGATAGCGTGTGAGCGACAGAGATGCGCTTCCAGACCTTGAACGGCTGCAGCTACCGTCGCATTCGATCGGTCGGCACGCCCTTTCGCGGAACGCACCCCAGATTTAACGCCGGCACTCAACAGCACGCTTAAGGTTACGCCAACCATATCGGCGACATCAGAGGCGACGTAAAGGATCTTATAAAGACCACCCTGTAGGCTTTGACGTAAGGCAGGCAGAGCAATGCAGATCGATTTACAAACCCTTTGGTACTTAACCGTCGGAACGCTGCTGGTGTCAGCGTCGCTTCTCCTTTGGGAAAGGCAGGCACATCCAGGTCGCGCACGTGTGCTCGGTGTTCTGGCCGCGGCACTCTTCGCTTTCGTTGTCGGTTGCGTGCTTGCAATGAACCGCAGCCACTTTCCGGTCGCGCTCGGCATGGGGGCGGTCAACATCCTAATGATGTTGGGCTACCTTCTTGTCCTTAACGCTATCGCCGGCCTCGACGGTCACCGGTATATTTGGTCGTCCGTCGCAGCCCTAAGCTTCCTAGCCATCGCCTGGGCGATCGCTGGCACGCACTTCCCGGCCGCCTTCTGGAACCATATCTCGTCTATCCCCATCGCGCTGACCTGCGGCCTGACAGCATGGATACTTCTGCGCAGCCGCACGGCCCAGCGATTGCGCTCACGTCCGATCGCAGTATCGATCTCGGCCGTCCATGCTGTGTTCTACCTCGGCCGAGCGTTCATCGCCCCTGTTCTCCTTCAGCGGTAAGGGCAAGATATTATCTCCATCGTCGGGAAGGCGACGATGTACGAGGCCGTCTTGTACTCGGTAGCGATGCCGATGTCCTTTCTGATGATTATTCGAGAGGAGGAAAAGCTCCATTTGCTCCGCATGTCACAAACCGATCAGTTGACCGGGCTTGCAAACCGTCACGCCTTTTTTGAGCAGGCATCTCGGATTCTCCGGGAGCGGCATGGTTACCCCGTCTCCCTGCTCGCCTTCGACCTCGACCACTTCAAGGCGATCAACGACCGTCATGGACATTCAACCGGAGATAAGGTTTTGCAGCTGTTCGCCGAAACCGCCCGCGACCAAGCGGGGCCAGACGCGCTTATTGTCCGGCTGGGCGGTGAGGAATTCGCTGCGCTTCTGCCACGGTGCGACCATTCCCAAGCTCTCAGTCGCGGCTCGGCGATCGCAAGCCGGTTCGCCAAAGCAGCCGCTCGGGCAGAGGGCTTGAAAACCGGGGCCACCGTCAGTATCGGCCTTGCTGCACCGGACTGCCACGACCTCGCCGGGATGCTTGCAAGCGCCGATGGCGCGCTGTACCGGGCGAAAGCCCTTGGACGGAATCGCGTTGAGACTGCACGGCCAAACGAATTGCTGCTGCACTCCTCAGCCGATCACTTGCCTCATCAGTTGCGGGTAGTGGCGATGGGGGCGTCCTGATTCGATGTAGCGTTTTTGGACGAGAGCGCTCTTGATCGGTCTTGACCGATCAGGCTCGATCTCCCATATCGGCGCCGCAAAGCAGGGGAAGACTATGCGCGCGTTTCTGGAAACGGCATTCGGACCAAAAGAGCTCGACAAAATTGATGAGGCTTTCCAAAATTGGCTGGACGCGCACCGAGTTCTAAAAGGCAGCCCGGAAGCCGAGCTCGCCGCAGCAATCATTATAACCCTTTATCGAGAGGGCCATGATACCCTCGCTGCGCTGGAGACTGCCATGTCCAAGCATCGCGGGCTAAGTGATCTTGCCGTTTAGCACCTAAGGTCTTGATGGGAATGGAACCGGCGACCCGCGATAGGCATGGTGGCAATGGTCTGCTTGAGAGGCGTAGATTATTGCACCAATTGGTGCTATGTGCGTTTCAACATCTGGAGCTACCTATGCGATCTACTATTAGTCTCGACGACAACCTCATGGAACGGGCCAAGTCCCTTACAGGCACAAAGGAGACGGCGGCTCTTGTGCGTCAAGCACTCGAGACTTTGGTACGAGTCGAATCCGGCAAACGGCTGATCGCCCTTGGCGGGACTATGCCCGAAGCCGAGGTAGCACCTCGCCGCCGGAGCGAAGTGAGCAAGTGATCCTTGTCGATAGCTCGATCTGGATTGATCATTTTCGACACGGCGACTCGGAGCTGACCAAAATCATCGGAGATGATCGGTTGCTTTGCCACCCTTTCGTTATCGGCGAACTGGCCCTAGGCAGTCTACGAGATCGGGATGCGGTATTAGCGTTTCTTGCAGCTCAGCGTGAGGCAGTGGTCGCGACCCATGCTGAGGTAATGACCGTCATTGACCGCTATTCGGTATTCAGCATGGGGATCGGCTATACCGATGCACATCTGTTGACTTCAACCCTCCTCGATCGACGATCAAGCTTGTGGACGAGGGATCAACGCCTGTTGGCTGCGGCTCAGAAGGTTGGCGCGGCGGTTTATCCTTCTGCGAATATTCCTCACTAGACATCCAGCGAGGAGCTTTCGAGCGGTGATAGCTTAAGCTCTTGAACGGATTGGAACCTATGACTCGTAAATATGAGCGAAGCTCCTGCTGACGATCCTACGCCTTCACTGTCTGCGTATCGATATGCGATTCACTTACGACCATTTCTCTCTGCTTTAGGCTTGGCCCGCCGCCACTGTGAAATCATGGCCTGTGTGTTCATGCGAAAGCGCGACTTGTAGCTCTGTTCAAGATGATCCAAGTGCCGCATCTGGGCGGACAGTCGTTGAAGAAGACCAATCCCGGCGTTCGATAGCCAAGGCGATTGGGTGGCATTGGGTTTATCGGACGTCGCGCCATCGAGCCATTACCCCAGCTTTGCAACGTACCACGATCGAACAACATTGCACTTTAGGCTCGTATACTTCGCAGTCATTATACTTTCACCTCGATAAATGTCGAAGAGCGTTAAACCCTATGGCGCCGTTTGACCCGCGCGAAAGCATCAAGCCCATCGCGAAACGCAGTGACGCAGATATCGAGGTTTTCGCGGGCGCGGGCGTCCGTCAGCGCCGCTTCGCTGTCCATCCAGTCTTGCCAGACGAAGAAGCCCTGGGAGACATGTGTGCATCCCATCGACTGCAGCACCGGCCGCAATCCGTAGTCGAGAGCCAGGACATGTGCGAGGCTTCCGCCTGTGGCGATCGGCAGTGCAACCTTTCCGGCAAGGGCAAATTGCGGAAGGACGTCGATAAATGTTTTGAGCAGGCCGGAAAACGAAGCCTTGAAGATCGGCGTCGCAAAGATGACGCCCTGAGCGTTCATCACCAAATCGATCGCCGAGGCCAGAGCGGGATGGCCGTTATCGGCCTTCAAAAGCGCGTCCGGCGGAAGGCTCGCCAGTGACAAGGCGGTGACGTCATAGCCTGCATCGCGCAATGTCGTATTGATGCGCGCGCAGAGTTTTTCCGTTCGCGAAACTGGCGATGGACTGCTGGATATCGAGACAATTCGCATGGAGCACACTTCCATTCGTGGGTATGTACCAAGTGTCATCAAGGCTTCGCCTCGCACAAACGCCAATTTCTTCAAGATCGATTATTGCAGCTAATGCGCGCCCACGGCGCTTTCGGCCATATGGGGGCTACGGACCACGAGCGGTAGCGAAGCGGATATGCGACGCACCGATTGGCTGGATTCCCCGCAATACGATTAAGCTGAGCTAATCGTCCGAACCGTGATTATCTGGATTTACGCATGCAGGAGAAATGGTGGTTTGTGACGGCTGTTGGCAAGCACGTATCCTGCGGCGCAGACATTCCCGATCAAGCGCCACATCCGCGCCGGCTTTCACATCAACGGCCTTACCATGCGTTCCGACATCGAAGCCCTTAAGACCCGCGGCTCCACCACGCAAATGTCACATCGACGCGTCACCTTGTGTGGGGCGCTTTTCGTCTCCCTAGGTCCCGTTTCGCTGGGACTTTTTACCCCGGCAATGACTTCGATTGCAACGGATTTCTCCGTCGACAAGGCCTGGGTTCAGGCATCGCTGATCCTCTATGTTGCAGGTTTTTCCTTTGCACAATTGGTCAGCGGCCCGCTTTCGGATGGCTTTGGACGACGCCGGGTTCTGATCGCCTTCATCGGCATCTATCTGCTCGGTTCTGTCATGGGGGCGCTGTCGCCATCGATCGAGATGGTCCTGATTGGCCGACTGGCACAGGGCATCGGCGCGGCGGCGGGAGTTACCATCCTGCGTGCGGTCGTACGCGACCTGTTCACGGGCAAGGCTGCCGCCGAAATTCTGGGCTCGATCGGAACGATGCTTGCGATCAGCCCCGCCATTGCGCCGGTGGTCGGCGCGCTCTCCGTCGAGGCTCTGGGATGGCGCGGCGTCTTTATGGCGATGAGCCTTGTGGGCATCGTCCTCATTGCCGTTGCGGCCGTCGTGCTTGCCGAAACCCATCCTCGAAGCCACCGTCGGCGTCCTTCGCCGCTCCATGTGGCACGTGTCTATGTCGAGCTTCTGACGACATCCAGGGTGTTTGTCGCCGCGGTGACGGCTGCATGCTCGATCGGCGGCATCTATATGTTCGCAGCATTCATGCCCTTTGTGCTGATCCAGTATGCGGGACTAAGTACGCTGCAATTCGGTCTTGTCATGCTGATACCATCCAGTTTCTACGTCGTGGCAGCATTGATCACCAAAAGACTGTTGCACACGAGAGCCCATGAGACGCTGATCCTGCCGGGTCTCGGCATATTGCTGCTGGCGTCTTCAGGCCTCTCCCTCGTCCTGCTTCTCGGCCCACCGAATGCTTTGCTGATCATTGTCCCGACCGCGTTCTTTTCGTTCGCGCTGCCTTTGATAACACCCGCCATCACCGTTCAGGCGATGGAAGGCCGGGCGGAACAGGGCGGTGCAGCGGCAGCGGTTCTCGGGTTCTTTCAATTCGGCGGCGGCTTTGCGTTTGCCGTCCTAGGCATGGGCTTTCCCTCACCGGTCATGGCCGTGGCCGTCCTGCCGGTCGTCATGTCGCTGATCGCGATCCTGGCGCAGATCCTCATGTCACGCCGCCGCCTGCAAACCATCACCCCCCTGGAGATCGCATGAAAACCGTACACAACCCGTCCAACAAACCGCAGCCGGCTGGCTACAGCCACGGTATCGAAGTCTCTCCTCCGGCAAGGACGCTTTATATCGCCGGCCAATTGGGCCTTGCGGCAGACGGAATTATTCCGGACGATATGGCAGCCCAAACCGCGCTGGTCTTCCAGAATATGAACGATGTGCTCTCCGCAGCAGGCATGACGTTTGAAGATATCGTCAAGACCACCGTCTTTCTGGTCGATCCGGCAGATCGCGCGGAATATGTGCGCGTCAGGCGGGAAGCGGTTGGTGAGATCACGCCTGCCTCAACGCTGGTCTACGTCAAGCAGCTGGCCCGGCCCGAGTTCAAGCTGGAAGTCGAAGCCATTGCCGTGCAGGCAATCTGATCGCGTCTCAAAGGGCGTGTCGGCGCAACAAGGAACCAGCGGCATGATGAATCGGCGATGAGCATCCGCAGAGTTTCGCATTGCAGCCATTGGGGCGCCTATACGATTCTGGTCGAAGATGACCGGATCGTCGGCGTCGAGCCGTCGCCCCATGATCCACACCCATCGCCGATCATCCACTCGGTGCGCAACTGGGCCGATCCCGCCCGTCGGGTGCTTGCACCGATGGTGCGGGAAAATTGGCTCAGGCATCGTGATGGCAGCGATACGACAAGGCGCGGCACGGACCGGTTCGTCGAGGTGAGCTGGGACGAGGCCAGCGAACTTGTGGCAAGCGAGATCGACCGGGTGCGGTCAGATTTCGGAAACCGCTCCATTTTTGCAGGCTCCTATGGCTGGGCAAGTTCCGGCCGCTTCCACCACCCTTCCACGCTCTTGAAGCGCACGCTCAACCTTGTCGGCGGGTTTACCGGACATGTCGATACCTACAGCTATGCCGCAGGCCCCGTCATCCTGAAACATGTGCTGGGCAGCGACGACGCGCTCAAGGGCAAGGCGAGCACGCTCGACACGATCGCCGAAAACACAGAGACCTTGCTCGTTTTCGGCTCCCTCAGCCCGAAAACGGCACAAAACGAAGCGGGCGGCATTACCCGCCGATCCTTCGAGACCAGTCTTAGCAAGATCGTAGAGCGTGGCATCAAGATCATCCATTTCTCGCCGCTGCAGGACGACATGCCCGCATGGGCCAATGCGGAGTGGATCCCACTGCGGCCCAACACCGACACCGCGGTGTTGCTGGCCATGGCTTGCGAGATCGTCAACGCCGATGAGCACGACAAGGACTTTCTCGACCGGCACTGCAGCGGCAGCGAAACGTTACTCGCCTATCTTGCAGGGAAGACCGACGGCATCGTCAAGGACGCATCCTGGGCGGCACGGATTGCGGATGTCGATGCGGACGTGCTGGTGAAATGCGCGCGGCTGGCTGTTTCCAGCCGCTGCATGATCACCATGAGCTGGAGCCTGCAGCGCGCCCATCACGGAGAGCAGCCCTATTGGGCCGGCATCGCGCTTGCGTCGATTGCCGGACAGATCGGGCGTCCAGGCGGAGGGATCGGTTTCGGCTACGGCTCGACCGCCGGCATCGGCGGCCCGATCGGCATCGGCACCAATCCCGCCATCAAGGCCGGCAAGGCAGCTCTCGACAGTTTCATCCCCGTTGCCCGCGTCGCCGACATGCTGCTTCAGCCAGGCGCTGAATATAGCTACAGGGGTGAACGCCGCACCTATCCGGATGCGAGGCTCATCTACTGGGCGGGAGGCAATCCCTTCCATCATCACCAGGATCTCAACCGGCTGCAGCAAGCTTGGACGCGGCCCGAGACCATCATCGTCCAGGATCCCTATTTTACCGCGACGGCAAAACGGGCGGATATCGTCCTGCCCGCCTCCACCTCGATCGAGCGGAACGACATGGCGGCAAACAGCCATTCCGAATTCGTTGTCGCCATGCAGCAAGCCATACGCCCGCTCGGTAAGGCCCGTTCCGACTTCGATATTTTCCGCGACATCTCCTCCCATCTTGGCGTCGAACACGGTTTTGCGGAAGGCCGCGACGAGATGGCCTGGCTTCGCCACCTCTATGAGACCGCCCGCGCCGCAAACCTGGCACAGCACGATTTCGACATGCCGGATTTCGACGAATTCTGGCAGCGTGGCTGGACGGAAATGCCCGTCAAACGACACTTCACCTATCTGCAGGACTACCGAGCCGATCCGCATAGCAATTCGCTGAAAACCGAAAGCGGCCGCATCGTGCTGGGTAGCCTCGAACTGGAGCGCCTGAATTACGATAGCTGCAAGGCGCATGCGGCCTGGCTGGAGCCGGCGGAATGGCTCGGCCGCCAATCGACAGGCGACCTTTTCCATCTTCTGTCGCACCAGCCCGCCGGTCGGCTGCACAGCCAGGTGGAGACGGAGGACAGCCGAAAAGCCCGGAAACAGGGCCGCGAAACGGCAATTCTCAGCCCGGCCGACGCGGAACACCTGACGATCACCGAAGGACAGACCATCCGGCTGTGGAACACCCGCGGTGCATGCCTTGCGACGGCGTCCATCTCGCCGAATGTTCGCCGCGGTGTCGTGGTCCTTCCGACCGGCGCTTGGTTCATGCCCGTCGCAGACGGCATGGACATTTCGGGAAATCCCAACATTCTCACCCCGGACATTCCGACATCGGAATTCGGCCAGGGCTGCGCTGCCCATACCTGTCTCGTCTCTGTCGAACGATATGAAGGCAGCGCCGACGATGCCGCCATCCGTTACGCGTCCGACCTCGCATCGCTGACGGCAGGCGAAAGAGCCTAGCCGGTTTGCATTCGGAACTGCTCTAGTCCCGGCGGATGTCGGATATGAATGCGGCTGTCGTCTTTCGTGCCTCCGCCTGCAGCCAGTCGCGCACCTTCGCGACGGCGGGCTTGTTTCCCAGCGCTTCACTGGACAGGACGTGAAAGCTTTCTTCCAGCACGACATCGGTATCGAAGAGCCGTTGAAGGCGACCGCCGCGAATGTCGTTTTCAGCCAGCAAGGCGCTTGCCAGAACGACGCCCTGCCCGAAGACGGCAGCCTCTAGCATCAGCGACGTGTCGTTGAAATAGACGATATTGCGGGTTGGAAAAGCCCCCTGCCAATTGCTCGCCTTGAACCATGTCGTCCAGGGAATGCCCTGTTGCAGCTGGAGAAGCGGGACATTTGCAAGATCGGCGGGGCTTGCGACACGCTGTGCCAGTTCCAGATTGCAGACCGGAAAGATGATGTCTTCCAGCCGTTCGGATCGCATGCCAGGAAAATCGTCTATCCCCCAGCGGATCCCGATATCGACATCCTGCCGCTCGAAGTCGAGCGGATCCGTGGAGGCAAGCAGCGAAACCCGGATGTCCTTGTTGGTGTCGGAAAAATTCTTGAGCTTCGATACCAGCCAGCGCACAGCCAAGCTCGTCTGAGCATTCAGACAGACGACGACTGGAGTGGAGGGATCGCGCATGTTGTCGCACGCGGTTGCCAGCATGGCGAGCACTTCATGAACCGTCGCGGAAAGTTCTATCCCCTCTTTGGTCAGCTCAACCTTGCGGGTGAGACGCCGAAAAAGTCGGGTATCGAGAAACTCTTCGAGCTGCCGAATCTGCTGACTGACGGCGGAGGGCGTGACGCAAAGCTCATCGGCGGCGAGCTTGAACGTGCTATGACGGGCCGCCGCACTGAACGTGCGGAAAAGGCCAAGCGGAGGAAGGCGAGCTGCTGCACGCGAAATCGTCGCATGCGCTTTGTCCTCGAATTTCACGCCGCTTTCTTCAGGGTTGGATCGCTGAAACGACGACGCATTTCTATCGACCATCAGGCCTCCTCTAAAACATTCGGAGCCTCCAACACCTCCGATAGTTTTGGCATTACTTCAGACCCGAATCGTTCGAGAGACGCCAAAGTCTCGCTTCGCCCGATCCCGGCCGGCCCCATCAAGCAGCAAAGATGCGAAGGGCGCAACACAGAAATCTCCTCAAGCAGCTTTTCTGCGCAGTAGTCCGCAGGACCGATAACGGCGCTGCTGAGGAAGTCCTCCAGCGGCCGTTCGTCATTAAGCGGCATCAGCCGGACGAAAGGTCCGTTTCGAGGAACATCCTCATCCTGAAGGGTGATCCACGCACGCGCCAGGTTGCGAACACAGCGCGCCGCGTGCTCGGCATCGTTCTTGTCTTCGGTGATATAGATAAAGCGTTGAATGGCGAGCGGCATGCAATCGGGATCGCCGCCGCCATTGCGCCAGGACGCTGCGATCGATTGACGGGTCGACAGGGCGGAAGCGAGATCGCGATTGCCGAAACTGTAAAACGGCGTATGCCCGCCGCGCACGCATCTTGCGACCATGTCCGGATTTCGGCTGGTGATGAAGAATTCGGGCGGTTTGGGGCTAAAGGCGCGCAGCGGAATATGGGTTTCCGGGATCTGGTAGAACTCACCAGAATATTCGATCCGGCCTTCACGCATGCCCTGTTCGAGAATGTCCCAGATCTCCATGGTGCGCTGGACCTTGGTCGAGGCATCGATGCCGAAACGGCTGAATTCGTAGGGCTGGTAGCCGGTGCCAAGCCCGACGACCAGACGGCCGCTCGTCAGAAGATCTGCAAAAACGACCTCCTGAACGAGCCGAAGCGGATCATGAAACGGCGCCGCGATCACCGCGGTACCCAGCTTGATGCGCGTCGTCACCGGCGCGCAATGGGCGATCATCATCAACGAGGCAGGGCATATCGAATGGTTGGTGAAGTGATGTTCGGCAAACCATGCGGTATCGAAGCCGAAATCCTCAGCCATTCTGACCATGTCGACCGTCGTCCGCAACACCGATGCGGGCGACGTGTTTCTATCGTGCAGGCCCATGAGGCTGAACAGTCCAAGCGTCGTCATGGCGTCTCCCTTGCGTGGCTGATCGATGTCAGGCAGCGGCCTCCGACATGCTTTCGGCTGCAGTCACCGTTTCGATCGATGTCCGCAGCAGGCCAACGAGTTCACGGATTTCATCCGGCGTGATGATTAACGGCGGCACGAGCGCGATCCGGTCGCCGATCGCGCGGACGATCAGTCCGTTGCGGGTGCATTCGTCCTGAACGCGAACGCCAAACTTCAGGTCCGGATCGAAGAATGTCCGCGTTCTCTTGTCTTTCATCAGCTGGATGCCAGCAAAAAGACCGACGCTGCGCACGTCGGCGACCACGGCCAAATCGAGCAGCGATCCGAGCTCCTTTTCGAAAACCGGAACGACGGAACGGACATGGTCGATCGTCCTGTCCTTCTCGTAGATGTTCAGCGTTTCCAGCGCGACGGCGCATGCGACCGGGTGTGCCGCGAACGTGAAACCATGCGAGAACATACCGATCTTTTCGCTCTGGCTGACAAGGGCATCGTAGATGTGCTGGCGGAACATCAGTGCCGAGATCGGCTGGTAGGAGGCCGACAGCGCCTTGCCGCAGGAAATGAAGTCGGGCTGCAGCTTGTAGGTCTCGCAGCCCCACATATTGCCGGTGCGACCAAAGCCGCAGATCACCTCGTCGGCCACGAACAGGATCTCGTATTTGCGCAGGATTTTCTGGATCTTCTCGAAATACCCAGCCGGCGGCGTGATTGCGCCACCGCCGCCCTGAACCGGTTCGGCGAAGAAGGCACCGATGGTTTCCGGCCCCTCAGAAAGGATCATGGCTTCGAGATTGGCGGCCATGCGGTCGGAAAATTGCTCCTCCGTCTCGCCGTCCTCGTGGAAACGGTAATAGTCCGGGTTGTCGGCATGCAGGAAGCGTGGCAGGGGCAGATCGAAATCGGTATGCATCATCGCATTGCCGGAAAGGCTGGCCGTCGCGATCGTGCTGCCGTGATAACCGCGCAGACGACCGATGATCTTCTTCTTTTCCGGCTTGCCGATGGCATTGTGATAATACCAGACCAGCTTGATCGCGGTATCGTTGACTTCCGAACCCGAGTTGAAGAACAACACCTTCGCCATCTTGCCGTCTTCGGTACCCGACACGTTGGGCGCGATTGACAGCAATTTTTCAGCCAGATCGACGCTTGGAATGTGACCGCGGGCATTGAAGATGTGGTAGAAAGGCAATTCCTTCATTTGCTTGTAGGCCGCTTCCGCCAGACGCATCTCGCTGAAGCCGAGCGATGCGGACCACATGCCGGCCATCGCTTCCAGATAGCGCTTGCCGTCCTCGTCATAGACATAGACGCCATCGCCCTTGGTCATGATCGTTCCACCGTTCTCATCGAACGATTTCAGGTCGGTCATCTGGTGAACGACATAGGCCCGGTCACGGCCGCGCACGGAATTGTGGTGCATGGTTCTCTCCTATTGACGATGAATGGCAGGGCGCTGGCCCGCCGAAACGTTGGATTGGGCGTCGCCAGCCTCAGCCACCAGATCGAAGTCGAAATGGGCAACGGCTGCGAGCAGCTCGCGCGTATAGGGTTGTTGCGGATTGACGAAGATTTCCTCGGTCGGCGCGTTTTCGACGATCGCCCCGGCCCGCAGCACAATCGTCTGGTCGCACATCATCTTCACGACGTTGAGGTCATGGCTGACGAACAGGTAGCTGAGGCCGATCTCCCGCTTCAGCCGTTCCAGCAAGGTCAGGATGATCGCCTGGACCGAGACGTCGAGAGCCGCCGTCGGCTCGTCGAGGATCAGCAGCCGCGGTTCGACCGCAAGCGCCCGAGCAATCCCGACACGCGCCTTCTGTCCGCCGGACAGGTGATGCGGCAAGCGGTCGAGCAGGTCGCGCGGAAACTCCACCTGGTCGGCCAGTTGCTCGACCCGCTCGCGCAGCGCCCGTCGACGCAGCGGCGTCAGCCGCTTCAGCGGATCGGCGATCGATTGGAGCGCGGTGAAGCGCGGATTGAGGCTGTCGGTCGGGTCCTGAAAGACGATCTGGATTTCGCGCCGCAGCGGTGATTTGTAGAAGTCGCGCGCCTCGATGCCGCCGATATCCTGGCCGTCGAAGAGGATCTCACCCGATGTCTGGTCGATCAGCCGGCTCAACAGGCGCGAGGTGGTGCTCTTGCCCGAACCGGATTCCCCGACCAGACCCAGGCTTTGTCCCCTCTGCATCACGAAGGACACGTCGTTGACGACGGTCATTCCGTCATAGACCTTGGTGAGATTGCGCACGTCGAGGATCGGTGCGGTACCGGGCGGGATCCTGCCCTCCGGTTTTGCCGGCAGCGCCGCACGCCCGTCGATCGACGCAAGCTGCTCGATGCTGCCGCCGCTCAAAGGCGTCGCGGCGATCAGCTTGCGGGTATAATCATGGACCGGCTGCAGGAAAAGCTGCCGGGGTGCCGCCGTCTCGACAACCTCGCCGCGTTGCATGACGGCGATGCGGTCGCAATATTCCGCCGCAAGACCGAGATCGTGGGTAATCAGGATCAGCGACATGCCACGGCTTGCGGTCAGTTCCGCAAGCACGTCCATGACCGCTTTCTGCGTCGTCGCGTCGAGGCCGGTCGTCGGCTCGTCGGCGATCAGCAGCTGTGGTTCGCAGGCGATCGCGATCGCGATCATCGCCCGCTGGCACATGCCGCCGGACAATTCGTGCGGATAGGCATGGATGCGCCGTTCCGGTTCGCGGAAACGGACCGCATTCAGAAGATCGAGCGCCTGCGCCAAAGCCTGCTTGCGACCGACCTTCTTATGCGCACGGATCGCATCGACGATCTGGTCACCGATCCGACGGATCGGGTTGAGGGCCGCACGGGAATTCTGGAACACCATCGCCATCGACGTGCCGCGCACGCTGCGCAGCGTCGCCTCGCTGGCATGGGTGATATCCTTGCCCTGAAGCAGAATGCGGCCGTTTGCGACTTTTGCATTGTCGGGTAACAGCCCGATCGCCGCCATCACGCCGGTGGTCTTTCCAGACCCGCTCTCGCCGACGATGCCGAGCGTCTCGCCACGCCGGACGTCGAGACTGACTTTGCGCAGCGCGGCGACGGGGCCGTTTTTGGTGTCGAAGGATATGGACAGGTCGTGGAATGCAAGGATCGGCTCTTCCATCATTTGCCCCTCGGGTCGAAAATATCGCGAAGGCTGTCGCCAAGCAGGTTGAAGCAAAGCACGGCGAACATCAGGGTCAGGCCGGGAAACGCCACCAGCCACCACCGGCCGCTGGAAATGTAGCCGGCACCCTCCGCCACCATGATCCCCCATTCCGGGGTCGGCGGCTGGATGCCGAGCCCGATGAAGGACAGGCCGGCAGCATTGAGGATCGCCCAGCCGAGATTGAGCGATATCTGCACCATCATCACCGGAATGATGTTCGGCAGAAGAAAGAACAGGACGATGCGTGCATGGCTGTTGCCGGAAAGCCGGGCAGCCTCGACCCAGCCGGCGCCCCTTCGTGCATTCACCTCGGCGCGAGCAAGCCGGATATAGAACGGCAGATTGATGATCGCTGTCGCGTATATGATGTTGATATAACTGTTGCCGAGTGCGGCGATCAGCGCCATTGCCAGGATGAACAGCGGAAACGCCATCAGCACATCGACCAGCCGCCCGATGACCATGTCGATCTTGCCGCCGATATAACCGGTAAACGCCCCGACCACCGAGCCGATGGCGAAGGAAAGTGCCACCGAGGCGACCGCGATCATCAGGTCGAGCCGGCTGGCGACGATCAGGCGGGAAAAGATGTCCCGGCCGAGCTGGTCGGTACCGGCCCAATGCGCGGCACTTGGCGGCTGCAGCGACTGCGCAGCATCGGTGGCCAGCGGATCATAGGGCGCGAGGTAAGGCGCGAAGATGGCTGCCGCGGCGAGCAGCATGACGCCGGTTGCCGACAATACTGCCGCCGGCCTCATGGTTCGTATGCGCTTGTTCCATCCGCCACGGTGCGTTTCGCCCGCTGCTGCGCTCTGCGTCATAGGCTGACCCTCGGATCAAAAATTCGGTACAGGATGTCTATGGCAAGGTTCACGAACACGTAGATCGTCGCCATGAACAGCACGAAGCCCTGGACAGGAGCGAAATCGCCGGATGCGAGCGCATCGGCTGCATAAGAGGCAATGCCGGGCCAGGCGAAAACCTTCTCCACCAGCACGCTTGCGCCCAGCAATGTCGAGATCACCGCACCCGAGACCGTCAGCACCGGCAGCATCGCGTTCTTCAGCGCGTAGGTGACGATCACCGAGTGGTTGCTCAAGCCAAGCGAACGCGCCGTGCGGACGAAATCGCTGTTGAGCACGCCAAGCATCGACGCCCGCGTCACCCGCGCCAGAGGCGCAAGCACGAAGAGTGCGAGCGTCGCAGCTGGCAGGACGAGCTGCGACAGCGCAGCGACGAAGGTCTCCATGTCGCCGGCAATCAGCGTATCAAACAGTAGGAAACCCGTCACGGTCGGCGGCGGAAGCGCAAAGACATCCAGCCGTCCTGTCGGATCAGGCGCCCAGCCCAGCTCGAAATAGAAAATATAGACGAGCAGCAGGCCGGAGACGAAAGTCGGGATCGACACGCCGATCGTGCAGATGATGCGCACGAGATGATCGAAGGCAGACCCGACCCGCAGCGCTGCGATGACACCCAGCGGCAAGGCCAGGACCAGCGCCACCAGAAGCGCCAAGCCGACCAGTTCCAGCGAAGCCGGCAGGCGCTGCATGAGATCGGAGAGAACCGGCTGACCGGTTCCACTTGACGTGCCGAAATCGCCCTGTGCGACGTCCTTCAGATAGATCCACAATTGCTGCGGCAGGCTCTTGTCGAGGCCGAGATGCTGGCGGATTTCGCTCAGCTCCGCCTCGCCTGCGGAGGGCGAGGAGAGCAGCATGCTGGCAGGATCACCGGGCAGGACCCGCATCAGCAAGAAGGTGATAACCAATATGCCGAACAGGACAGGCAATGCCGAAAGCAGGCGCTTCGGCACGTCCCGGAAAAACAGGTGTGTCAGGTTCATCCGGTGAACTCCCCTCTGCAGACGGCGCTATTCGCGGGACAATTCCCGGAAGTCGGCGCTGCGGTGATACCAGAGAGTGAAGCCCTTGAGGCTTGGCGACATCGCAATATTCAGTGTCGGCGCCCAGAGCAGAACCATCGGCTCTTCCTCGGCCATGATGCCGATCAGACGCTTGGCCTCGGCATCGTATTTCGCCGCATCCGGCTCGTAGCGCAGAACCGGAAGGCTCTTGTCGACATCCGGATTGGCCCAGCTCGAAAAATTCCAGCGTGACGGACCGGACAGGAAGACGCGGAAGAAATATTCGGTCGACGGGAAATACGCGAGCGACTGCTGGAAGGTCAAAGGCTTGGTCTTCTGCGTCATCGCCTCGGCAAACTGCGGCGCCGGCATTTTCTCGATCTTCACCTTGACGCCGATCTTGGCCAGCGCCTCCTGGATCAGCGGAGCGGCAAGGTCGGCGAGTTCGGCGCGGTCGGCACCGTAGGAGAGTGTCGTCTCGAACCCGTTAGGGAAGCCCGCTTCGGTCAGCTTCCGCTTGGCAAGGTCGAGATCGAGCCTGTTCGGCATCGGTTGCGGGAATGCGGCATTGTCGGGCTGGTTGGTCCAGCTTGCATCATAGAGTTTTCCGCCTCGACCGTTGACGACGCCCTTGATCAGAGCGTCATAGGGCATAGCCGCCGCAAGCGCCTGACGGACGAGCACGTTGTCGAACGGCGCCATCTTGGTGTTGAATACGAGCGCCGTAAAGGCTGTCGGCATCGGCAGTGCCGCGACCTTCGCCTTACCGCCCTTTTCCAGCGATTCGAAATCGGCGGTCTGGACGGCAAGCGTCAGATCCGCATCGCCGCGTTCGATCAGGTTGCGACGCGTCGATGCATCGGGCACGGTCTGCAGGATGATCCGCTCCATGGCCGGCTTCTTGCCGCTGACCCAGTCTTCGTAACGCTTGAGGCTGACCTGCTGGCCGGGAACATAACGCTCCACGGTGTAGGCGCCGCCGCCGGCCGTGTTGGCCTGCAGCCAGGCATTCGCCCAGGGATCTTCCGGCGTCGCATGCTGCTTGGCAAGCGTGCTGTTGTAGATCGGCGCATAGATGGTGGCGAGGTTTGCCAATGCCAGACGGTCGGCGCGCGCCAGCGTCATGCGGAATGTCAGCGTGTCGATGACCTCGAATTTCGCGTCGGCGGTGATCGATCCGGTCTCCATCTGCGCCTTGGACAGGTTGCCGCCGGAGACCGCACGTTTGAGCGACCATTTGACGTCATCCGCAGACACGCTGGTGCCGTCATGGAACTTGGCGTTCTGGCGCAGGTGGAAGGTGAACACGAGACCGTCGGCAGAGACCTCGTAGCTTTCAGCAAGCTCGCCCTTGATCTTGTTGAAGTCGAAAACGCCGTAATCACCCTTCTGGATGCGGTCGAATACCAGCAAGCGGTCATAGGTGTTGACGCTGAGTGCCACCGATTCCTGCGTTGCCGTCAGCATCACCGGATCGAGCGTGTTCACCTGGTTCGGCGTGACGTAGCGGATGACGGAACGGCGGTCCTGTGCGGATGCGCCGTTGACACCGGTTGCCAGGACAGTGGCGGCAGCAGCCGTCCCTGCCAGGAATTGCCGTTTCGTGATTTCGAGCATGCGAGTTCCCCTTATTTTATGGTTTATTCTGCTGCAACTCTTGTCGTTCTCAATTCCCAGTCCACGCCGTAATCACGGGCCGCCGCCTCCGGCGTGACATATCCCCAGTCGATATCACGCCGGATCGAGACCGGATCGCGTTCCATCGGATTGCCATAACCACCGGAACCCGCAACCTTAAACACGATCTGGGATTCAGCCGGCGCGATGAATGCGCCCTTGCCCAGAAGCGGCCTGACGGTTCCATCCGCCAGTTCGAGGCTGAGCTCGGAAGCGGCACCATTGAGGCCGCCGGCCAATCCGTTCGGTGGCGTCATGGTGCGCTCTGCGCAGGTGGCGCAATGGGTATCGTTCTTCAGCACCCGCCAGACGCGTTTTGCGCCCAGCCCGCCGCGCCATTTGCCAGCACCGCCGGTATCGGGCAGCAGGCAGAATTCCTCGACCCGCAACGGAAAACTCATTTCCAGCATTTCGACCGGTGTATTCAGCATATTGCCGACCGGGTTCGAGACAGCGTTGATACCGTCCTTGGTCGGCCGGGCACCATGCCCACCGCGGGTGATCTCGTAGCTGACGAAGGTCTGGCCGTTGCGGTAATCGGTGCCGCCGAAGATCACCACGCCGCCGGTGGAATGCGAACCGGCGATCGTCTGCTGCGGCGTCATCGCGAACATTGCGGTGAACGTCATGTCGGCGATGCGGCTGAACATCTCGTGGTTGGCATAGGTGACCGCCGCAGGCTCCTGCGCATTGACGACGCAGCCGACCGGAGCGGTGACCAGAAACGGACGCCAGGCGCCGGAATTCGGCGGGATCTGGTTGCCGGGATCGAGAATGACCTTGAGCGCCGCATAAACGCCAGAACGGGTGACCGTCAGCGGCGCGTTCATCGGGCCGGCGACACGCGGATCGCTGCCGTCGAAATCGATCTCGACGCTGTCATCCTTCTTGGTGATCTTCATCTTGACGCGGAACTGTGCGTCCTCGGTGGCGCCGGCTTCGAGAATGCCGTCACCATCGATCGTATCGGTATGGATGGAGATGCCGTCCGGAATGCGCCGAAGGGCCGCACGCATCATCGTTTCGGAATAGTCGAGGATGCCGTCCATCACGGCGATCAGCTGCTCGATACCGTATTTTTCGGCAAGCCCCTGAAGGCGGGTAACGGCCCGGCGGTTTGATGCCACCTGCGCACGCAGATCGCCCAGTCTTTCCGACGGTGCCCGAACGTTTGCCATGATCAGGGCTTCGACGTTGAGATCCGGCTCACCGTTCACATAAATCCGGGTGGCGGGCATGCGCAGGCCCTCGCCGAAGATCTCGGTAACGGCGCCGTAGCTGCCGGGCGTGGCGCTGCCGACATCCGGCCAGTGAGCCCGCACGCAGCAATAGCCGAGATGGGTTCCCTTATAGAAGGCCGGCAGCACGACGTTGACGTCCGGCAGATGCGAGCCGCCCTGATAGGGATCGTTATGAATATAGACGTCGCCTTCGTCGGCGACCGGAAAGGTCTTCAGCACCGCCTTGACACTATCCGGCATGGAGCCGAGATGCACCGGAAGATCCGGTCCCTGCGCTACCATGTTTCCCTGTCGGTCGAAAATTCCGCAGGAATAGTCGCCAGCCAGCTTCAGTACCGGTGAATAGGCGGTCTTGGCCAGAACGATCTTCATTTCTTCGGCGGCGGACAGGAGAGCGTTTTTGACGATCTCGAACCGTGCGGCGTCAAGCCCGGCCGCAAGCGTTGGCTTATCAAGCATTTTTCTGCCCCAGTTCAGCGACGATAAATCCGTTGTGATCGACCGAAACATTCCATTCCGGCGGCACGACGAGCGTGGAATCGAGGGATTCAATGATGGCAGGTCCCATGACCGTCTCGCCGACGGCCAAGGAATTGCGCCACACGACTGCTGCCCGGATGAGACCCGTCGAGTGGAACCAGACGTCGCGCTCGCCGGTACGGACCGGTTCGGACTGGGTCGGCTGAACCAGCGTCAGCGATTTCAGCTTGCCGATCGCCGTCAACCGTACATTGACGAGCTGAAGCCCCTCGTTTTCGTTGAAGTGACCATAGGTCTGCAGATGTTTCTGGTTGAACGCCTGTGCGAGTGCATCAAGCGAGGCTTTCGTAATCGGTCCGCCGGCGAACGGGATCGTCAGCTCATAGGACTGCCGTTTGTAGCGGATATCGACCATGCGCTGCAGCGAGCGCCGTTCGGCCGGGATACTTGCGGCCTGCAGCATGGCTTCAGCTTCCGCCTCCATGGCGCCGTAGGACGCTTCCAGCTTGGCGATGTCGAGCGTATCGAGCAGCGAATAGAATGTGCGGGAGTAATCCCGTTTCAGGCTGGTCGCCGCCAGCCCGAGCGCCGAAAACGTGCCCGGCGCCGGCGGAATGACGACTTTCGGGATCGACAGTTCGGAGGCCAGCGACAGGGCGTGGATCGGTCCTGCACCGCCGAAGGCGATCATCGTGAATTCCTGCGGGTTGAGGCCGCGCTCGACCGACACGATGTTGAGTGCGGCACACATATTGGCCGTCACCACGTCGATAATGCCGGCTGCCGCATCGGTTACCGACATGCCGAGCGGCGTGGCGAGATGCTTGTCGATGGATGCCACCGCGCCGGCATGGTCGATCTTCAGCTCGCCGTCGAGCAGATAGTCCGGATTGAGATAACCGAGCACGACATTCGCATCGGTGACCGTCGGCAATGTGCCGCCGCGACCATAGGCGACCGGACCGGGAAGCGCACCGGCGCTATGGGGGCCGACTTTTAGGGCGCCGCCGGCATCGATCCAGGCGATGCTGCCACCCCCGGAGGACACTTCGGCGAGGTCAATCACTGGCACACGGATCGGATGACCGGTGCCATTGACCCATTTCTTGGCATTGGCGGCACCACCGACCTCATATTCGGCGGTGACGGCGATCTCGCCGTCGACGATGACGCTCGCTTTTGCAGTCGTGCCGCCCATGTCGAAGGAGATGACATTGTTGATACCCATCTGCTCGCCGACAAGAGCCGCGGCGATGACGCCGGCAGCCGGTCCCGATTCCACCGCCTGCGCCGGCATGCGCAAGCATTCCTCGATATCGACGACACCGCCGCTGCTGCCCATGACATGCAGCTCCGGCATGCCGATCTGGCCAACGGCTTCCTGCAGCCGTTCGAGATAGCTCTTCAACAGCGGTCCGACATAGGCGCAGACAGCCGTTGTGCTTGCCCGTTCAAACTCGCGTATTTCCGGCAGGACTTCACAGGACAGGAAGACCTGAACGTCGGGAAGCGCGGCGCGGAGGCGTTCGCCGAGGATCTTTTCATGGCTGTCGTTGAGAAAGGAAAACAACAGCGACACTGCGATCGTCTGGCAATCGAGTTTCTTCAGCTCTTCGATCAACCCGTCGATTTCATCGAGGGCGAGCGGCGTGACGATCTCGCCCTGCGCATCGACGCGTTCGGTGATCTCGAAACGGCGCGGTCTGTCGACCAGAACCGGCGGAGAATCCTGAAACATGTCGTACATGTCGATGCGGACGCTGCGGCGAAGCTCGAGAATATCGCGGAAACCGCGTGTCCCGATAAAGGCCGTGCGGGCCCCTTTGCCTTCCAGCAGCGCATTGGTGACGATTGTCGTCGCGTGAGACAGCAACGAGACGTCGTCCGACTTGATGCCGGCCCGGGTCAGGGCGGAGCTGAGGCCGTTCAGAACGCCTTCCGCAAAATCGAGCGGGGTTGTCGGCACCTTGGCGATGCCGATCTGCCCCGTATTTTCTTCCACCATAGCAACATCGGTGAACGTTCCACCGATGTCGACGCCGATACGCCAGCTCATAGCAACTCCGCTCTCGTCATAGTCCTGAATTGATCTGCAAGTTCGAAAAGGGGTCAGACCTGCGCCCTTGCGGCGATGTGATTTGCTGTCGACCGATGGCCGATATCCGAAAGCGGCCCGACCTCGCGCTCGACCAGCGGCACGACTTCACCGATGAAACGTTCCATTGTTTTCATCACCCGGCCGGCCGGCATCCCGCCGAACTGGAAGAAGCAATTGTAATGGATCGGGTCGACCTGCCTGATTTCCTCGACCATCCGCTCGGCAACCGCATGCGGATCGCCCATCACCAGATTCTGCTCGAACTGCTCGAGCGTCGGTTCGCTCGGCAGTGGCTTCGATGCGAGCGACGATCCGTTGAGATCGAGTGCCGATACCCGCAGCGAATTGAACATCCGGTAATAGGATTGGGCCCGCTCAGCCGTATCCAGCGCTTCGCTTTTGCTGTCGGTAATGTGGATATACTGCATCATCGCGACCGGCATGGCCTGCGCATCGAGGCCGGCCTTGGTCCAGGAGCCGAGAGCCTTGTCGCGTGCAGCCACCATGACCGGGGTCTGTCCCTTCAGTCCGCCGGCGATGAATGGTGTCACGTCGTAGGGCGCAAGCTCGGCCAGCAGTGCCGGATCCATCGACGTCAGATAAAGCGGCGGCATCGGCTTCTGCAGCGGCCGCATGGCGAAGGCCGTATCCGGCACCTGGATGTATTTGCCGGAGAATTTGACATGCCCCAGCTCCAGGGCATCGCGCAGCACGGTCCAATATTCCAGGAAGACCTCGTTCTTCCTGGCGGTCTCGACGCCGTAGCGCACGAATTCATATTCCTGGTAGCCGCTGCCAAGCCCGAGCACGGCTCGACCACCGGTCTGCTGATCCAGAAGCGCGATTTCCTGGGCAATGCGCAAAGGATTGTGCAAGGGAAGGACGATGACGCAAGGCCCGAGTTTTATTGTCTTGGTAATGCCCGACAGCTGGGAGGCCATCATCATCGGAGATACACTGAGCGAATAATTGGTGAAATGATGCTCGGCGAACCAGGCGATATCGAAACCAAGCTGGTCGGCCAGTTGTACGATCGCTTTTGTATCAGCGAGAACACCGGCGATCCCATCAGCATGGTCTCTGTTGGTCATCAAGTTGAAAATGCCGAACTTCATGCGTCCCGTCCTGCTGAGCTCAATTGACAATCATCATTCAGCGGCGGGGTGTGAACGACAAACGGTAAAATCTTCCGAACCGAACAGCCAAACTAACGATGGCATCCATGATTAAGTGATACTTATCTGTGCAGCTGATAATGCAGCCCATTTTTGAGGCGAAATCTGTTCACACCGTCTCTTTTTGACTCCAGTGCATTGATCGCACTTGCCACTTAAGTATCTACGTTTGTTGGCAAAATCAGGAGATGATGGCTTTTACACAATGGCGGAAAGACGCAATGCTATCGTCGCGGAAACCATGCGCGTATCACGGTTCGATGAAAGTCAAGACCGAATCCGGATAGGTTCGACGGAGATTGGTGATTGGCGTTTGAACCCGAACTCCGGCAGCGATGTGCTGCACGTAGCGGCTATGCGGCCGGAGCTTAACCTTATCGAACAAAAGTGTTTCGGACCCTGACAGATTTGTTGACGTAAATTATCCAGATCACAGACCCCTCGATGGCCGCCAACAGGGTTCTCAAATCGTCAGGCCCGACCACTTGATCAAGCGGGATAGCCAAGGAAGTCGAGACCAATCCCCAATCCAAGATGACGTAGCCTACCAGCGCGAGGCATTGCCACATGAAAAAGCGCGGGAAGGCCCGGGACTTGCGGTACATCAAGGTAAGCGTGGTAACTTGCAATAAGATTAGTGCCACAGAGAGTATGATTTCTCCACCGACCGCTACAGGCCCACCTGGAAACGCTGCAGCCGCTGGATACCCCTCGGCGCCCTTTACAAACGCGGCAAGTGTCCGGAGCGGCGCGATGGTCTGGATAAACGCCAGCAAAATCAGCCAGCCGCCAAAGCCCGAAATCTCTTGGCTGTCTACAGATTTGGAATACTCCTGACCTTCCGTATGAGCAGCCCAATAACCACTACCACCAAGAGCAAAACTGCCCAGTGCCATACTGAAAGCGAACCCATTTAGCCCTCCGAAACATACCTGACAGCCAACAGAGCCAGTCGGCGTACGAACTCGAGCGCGGCGTCTGACGAAATGGCAACGCTCAAAGCCGCAGCGATATCATGATAGGCGGCTCCTTCGTGTTTACGGGAAGGATAGATGCCAAACACCTGCGCGAAATCTTCGATATGGATCCGCTGGCCGCCAAGATTACGATCAAAGCGTTTGACGAGCAGGACTTTGCCGTCCGACAGGGTCTCGAACTCTTTTGGAATTCCTTCGAACTCCGATTGCTCGACAAATTCCCGTTCCGGCACCTCCATGCCGATCGCTTCTGCCAAAGCAAGATTGGCATAAAGCAGTCTCGAGATCGCGGGCCACGGATTTTAAATCCAGATCACCCCAGATAAAGCTCCCGTGGTCGCTTACACGCAGTGCGGCGTCGACCAGTCTTGAGTGTTGGATCGGTCACGCGTGTGGCCGATCCAAGAGCCTAGGCCTGTCGTGCTTTGCGACTGGCATAGCGCCGATCGCGCTCAGCCTTTCGCGCCGCTTCATCCTCGATCACCCGTGCGATGATGCTTTTTTCGCGTGTATCGCGTGCGTCAGCCTCGGCGGCTGCGGCTTCCAGCTTCTCGGCTTCCTCGGCCACCAGGCGCGCCGCCTCCGTAAGTTTTACCCGTTCGCGCTCAAGGCGACGCTCTTCCCTGGCAGCAACGACGGCCATACGTTCCGCCCGCCTTGCCACATTGGTTGGCTCGGATCTGGTCTTTGCACTGCGATAGGCATTCAGGAGAGCAGCCTTTGCCCCGGCTGCTGCGGCGCGGCGATCGGTGAGTTCATCGTTTCTAGCGTTCTTCAAATGTTTGTCCTTGGGTGGATTGGGGAAAAAATCAGCCGGTTTTCGCGCGCTTGGCGAGAAGTGAGGCAGTTGCTGTCGTGCGGTCGTGCACTTCTTTTGCCAGCCGTGCTTCGCGAAGCCGCAGTGTCTTTTCCTCGCGGGCACGAACGAGAGAGTCGAGCTCTTCGACAGCGCTGTTGCGCGCGAAGAACTGTGTTTGAGCATCGCCGAAGGCGATCTCGGCCTGCTGGCGAGATTTGCTGTGTATCTGTGACATGGGGTTCCAGTTCAGGCCGCCAGAATGTAGCGGCAACAAAAAAGGCCAGGCAGACTGCCTGACCTTGTTGGGTATCATGCTCTCGACAGTGCCAGTACATCCGTGGTCAACGAAAAGCAGATACCCGGTTGGTTCAGGCAGCCTGCAAATTGCAAGCCGACATCTTGCCCGACTTTACGTCGCGCTCGAGTTCGTAACCAAGCTTCTGGCCTTCGACGATTTCGCGCATTCCAGCACGTTCGACCGCCGATATGTGGACGAACGCATCAGCGCCGCCATTATCAGGCGCGATGAAGCCAAAACCCTTGGTGGAGTTAAACCATTTTACTGTGCCTGTGGTCATGATGATGAACCCTTTCAAAGCATGTTTGATCGACCGCGCAACAGGTGCCACGCAGATGGAAATAGCGATGTTTTTGAAAGGAAGGTTCGTTCAAAGCACGGTACTAATCGCGCGGTAACCAAAGCTCAGCAAGCAAAATATCGATAAACCACAAATAGAGGCGAGTGGCACGAAAGTCAACCTTTGGTTCAGAAGGCCTATTGGGGCCCTACTCTATTGCGCCATATCAAGCCTTTGAAAAAGCTCAGATCGACGACATCAACGCCCAGATCCTCAAGCTTCGCGCCGCCTTCCCGATCGGAGTGTCGAGGCAAACGATCTGGTCGAGCTTGCCCAGAATGCCGAGCGAGCAGCGATCCAAGTAGAGGGGTAGTTCCCACCCATACCAGAGTTGGAAGCGCGAAGGTGGCGGTCTTTCATCTTCTGCGTCATATCTCGTCTAAGCTGCGCCAATGCTCTTTTCGGCTTTCTTAACGAGCTCCTTACGGTAGCTGCCCGCATCCTTCGTGGATTTGTGCTTTGCTCTCCATAACAACGGAGCCCATCCTCCACCAAATCCCTTGTCGAACGAGCCGTGGGTGTAAAGCTCAACCGATCCGGCCAAATCCCCAAAGGATGCGTCACTGCGCAAGGATTGCACTCCCGAACCTGAACGGTGCCGAGATCGCGCCGCCCACCCCGTTCAGCACGATGGCGCCTGTTCCCGCCACCGGGTTGGAGAACCCTTGCCGCAGTCGTGGATAGACCGCTGCCAGCGATGCAAACCGATCATGGTTGGTGCCGTTCAGTGACGGGATTTTCGAGATGTCGACGATATCGAGATTTTCCTCGATGGCGAGTTCTCGCGTTCTTGGATCATCGATATCCAGGGAGCCCGCAGTTGCGGCAGAGCCTGCAAGTCGTTTGGAGAGGGCAAGCGCGATATCGTCCTTCGACGCCAGCAAGACAATCGGCTTGGAAAGCCTGTCTGTCACCGATAACTGCTTGCGCAAAAGATCAATGTCTATGTCAGGTGCTGCGAGAACGAGCTGATCGATTGACCGGACGACGTCCCTCTTCCCCATCAGCGACAACTGCCGGATCGACTCGACCGCCAACCATGCACCCATGCTGTGCGCCATGACCGTGGGGCGCACGCCGGCAGCCGAAAGATCGGAGAGGACCTGAGCAAAATCGTCCCGCGCGAAGGCGGCTGAATCCTTGTCGGCGACATATCCTGTCACCTCTGCCTGCGACGGCCAGTCGAAGAGAATGGCCCGCTCCTGGACCTTCGAGTCTGCAGCCATCTGGGCCAGCCGGAAAAGCGCCTCCTGATGGCTGTAGTTGTAGCCATGAACAAAGATTCCGGCGTGACCGTAGACGGGTGACCTGGCCGTTCCCCGCGCAAGCGTTACAAACTCCCCAGCCGTCAGGTCACGTCGGCCGATCACCGCGAAGGATGTCCGCGGATCGGGCTTGGAGACTGGCCACTCGATCTTGGACGGCCGATGTGTTGGGGGGATCGAGATGGTGACTTCGGAGTATCTTACTCGATTATCTCTCCCAGCGGTGAAAGCCCCGCTTCTGCTGTCATCGGGAACACGATCGGTCGCGAGGAGGATTGCGACACGCGTCGCCTGGTCAACAGGAGAGACGACTATCAGGGTCTCAGGTCCCGGTCGGGCACATGAGGAAAGCGCCGAAATGGCAATGAGAATAAGAAAGGTGATGCGCAATGGAAGGAACTCTTGACTCGGGTGGCGGGAACTTAGTCCCAATCGACATTCCCGGAAGAGCTGGAGAATCGGAAGACGAACAATATTCAACCGTGTTGCCTCACCACAACAAGTCTATCAACCTGGACCTGTTCGCCCCACGTCATGCTCGAAAAGCCGAAACAGATTTTAACTTTGATGCGCCGGGTAGGCACGGGGCTTTCGTCGCGCTTGATAAGATTCGAACCAACGACCCGCAATTCTAACGGCCTAGCCAACGACGTGCTAAATTCACCAATCCCGAACAACACGCAACACATCCTCAGAAAGCTGAGCCATCATCTCGCTTACCGGACGCTCTGTACCGTTGAGATTGAGCAGCACGTGATGGGCGCCAAGCCCGTGCAGACGTTGCAGTTCAATGATCAGGTCCGCACTGCCAAGTCGCAGGCCCAGTGGCAGCGGGCTTGCAGATGGTCCGGCTTTCAAGAAGTTCCAGCTGGAAGGACTGTCCCAAACCGCGAAACCTCCTGCCTCCAATCGTTCGGTTGCCTGATGCCACAACGCAAAACGATCTTTCTGGACTTCGTGGGGACGATAATAGGTTACCCAGCCAAGGGCGTTACGGGCGATCCAGCCGAGCGACTGATGCGACGAGCCGATCGCCACCATCGGGATCGGACCATCGAATGGCTGCGGGCGGAGTTCGAAGGCCGGCGCGGCCGCATCGGCTGTGTCCGTCATCACCGTTTGCGGCACGGCAACCGCCGCCGCCACGCGCGCCCATTTCTCACGGAACGCCCGATCGCGATTGCTTGGGTCCTGCCCGAAGGCCGCAAATTCCGGCAACCGATCACCCGATCCCAGGCCGAGAATGAAACGTCCGCCCGACACGAGGTCCGCCGAAAGTGCGGCTTTGGCGATGTGCAGCGGATGGCGCACCGGCGCCACGATCGCAGCACTTCCCAGGATGATGCGCCGCGTTCGGGCTGCGAGTGCGCCGAGAAAGATCCAGGGGTCGAGGTGGCCCTGTGGATCGGGATAGTCGCGACTGTTGAGGGGCACATCCCGGACCCACAGTGCGTCAAAACCGAGATGATCGGCGAGCTCTGCCAGCGACAGCTGTTCCTCGACTTGCGTGTCGCCGCCGCGCGTCTGCGTCAACGGCAGAACCAGGCCGACGCTGAGCCGGCCCGCCCGAAAGACCCGCGTGAAGGCCGATGAAGCCTGCACTTCGGCGTGGCTGTCGTAGGGGGAGAGATCGTGCTGGCGGTGATCCATGCCTCATCCCTTTTTCAACTTCGGTGGGGAGCTAGGTAAAGCTGTATCCTCCATCACACCGTACCCCTTTTCCCAATAGGGTGGAGAACCGAACCGGCCGATCAGGAAGTCGAGAAAGGTCTGCACCTTCCTGGAGGACTTCTTGTCCGGCAGATAGACGGCGTGAATGCCGCTCACGTGGTTTGTCTGACTTTTTCCCGCGGCAGCATCGGCCTCCCAGTCGCCAAGCACCTGAGACAGCCGCCCTTCGGCCAAATCCCGGCCGACGAGCCATGTCGGCATCAGGATCACACCCACCCCGTCGATCGCCGCTTGGACGATAGTTTCGGAATGATTGGCGCGCAGGTTTCCCCGGACACGAACCTGCTCGCTGCGGTCTTGTCGCCGCAATAGCCAGGTCCTGTCCCCCGCGGCATAGGAGAACGTCAGACAATTGTGGTTGCCGAGCTCGGCTGGCAGGGACGGAATTCCATATCGATCAAGGTAGGCAGGGCTGGCGCAGATGACCCGTCGATGCGGTGCAAGCCGTCGAGCGATCAGGCGCGAGGAATCTAGACTGCCGAGCCGGATGGCAACATCGATCCGGTCCTCGACCAGATTCACGACACAATCCGTCATCATCAGTTCCAGTTCGATCTCCGGGCATTGTTCTAGGAACACCGAGAGGAAAGGCGCCACATGCAGCCTTGCAAAGGCGACAGGCAGGCTGACCCGCAGACGCCCACGCGGCGGACCATCGCGTTCGCTGACGCTGCGATTGGCAGCAGTTAGATCTGACAGGATATGGACGGCCTGTTCCAGATAGGTCTCCCCTGCCGGCGTCAATGTGACGTTGCGAGTCGAACGATTGAACAAAGCGACGCCCAGATGGGCTTCCAGGGCATCGACCTGGCGCGTTACCGACGATGTTGCAAGCCCCGCCTTGCGGGCAGCCCCTGCAAAGCCACCCTCATCCGCAACAGCAACGAAGGCTTTCATCGATGCAAATATATCCATGCCATCCTCGTTGCGTATGACGCAACAAACTTACCCAAAAAAACCTGATTATCAATCCCGTGAGACAGGATCATATTCTCCCACAGAAAGACGACAGAGATGTTCTAGAGATCAAAAGGAGCCTTCCCATGACCATTTCGATCAAGGTCGCATCCGACTTCATCTGCCCCTGGTGCTATATCGGCGAGAGGCGGCTTGCTGCGGCGATCGCCTCGCTGCCCGTCGGCGTCGATGTCGCCGTCGAATTCACACCCTACGAACTCAATCCGACCATGCCGGCTGAAGGCGTCGACCGGAAAGCATACCGCTCCGCCAAGTTCGGCAGCTGGCAGCGCTCCCAGGCCATGGATGCCCACACCGTCGATACTGGCCGTGCCGATGGCGCCACCTTCGCTTATGACCGCATGGAGAAAACGCCCAACACTTTTCTTGCCCATCGCCTCGCATGGTTTTCAGCGCGCTACGGCAAGCAACGGAACTTCATCGAGGCGGCGCTGAAAGCCTATTTTGCCGAAGGCCGTGACATCGGCTCCTTAGACGTTCTCGCCGACGTCGCGTCCGATATCGGATTGAGCCGCGAAGCAATCGCCGATTTTCTCGCAACGGATGAGGGCGCGAACGAGGTCCGCGCTGCGGAACAGGCCGCTTATGAAAGCGGTGAGGTCCAGGGCGTTCCTCATTTCGACATCGATGGGATCGTCATATCCGGAGCACAGTCCGTCGACGTATTCCGGCAGGCCATCATCCGCGCGGCGGCCCGGCAAGTGCCCTCTTCGGCAGCGTGAAACAGCGATCAGGAGCTAGAACCATGACAATGACATCCTCTTCGAAACCCCGTGCCCTGGTCATCGGCGGTTCACTCGGCGGACTGTTCGCCGGCAACATGCTGCGCAGTATCGGCTGGGACGTCGACATCTTCGAACGCTCAGCCCGTGATCTCGACAGTCGCGGTGGCGGTATCGTGCTCCAGCCCGACGTAGTCGAAGTCTTTCGCCGCGCGGGCATCGACACGGCCCATATGCCGCTCGGCGTCCGGTCCCGGCACCGCACGGTGTTTCGTCCGGACGGCTCCATCCAGTCCAAGCAGATCGCGCCGCAGATCCAGACCTCCTGGTCACTGATCTACACCACGCTCAAGGCCAGCTTCGGGGCCGATCATTACCACCAGTCGAAGACGCTGGCACATATCATACAGGACGAGGCGGCCGGAACCGTGACCGCCATCTTCGATGACGGCTCGGAGGAAACCGGCAATCTTCTCATCGGTGCAGATGGCGGCAATTCAACCGTGCGCCGCCAGTTCTGGCCGGAAATGCAGCCGACCTATGCCGGCTATCTCGCCTGGCGTGGCCTTGTTGCCGAAAACGACATGCCACTGATCTCGCGCGAGATGCTGCACGGCGATTTCGGCTTCGCCAACAATCGCGGCTCGCACATTCTTGGCTATCTGGTGCCGGGCGAAAACGGCGATACCGAACCCGGCCGACGCATCTATAACTGGGTCTGGTACCGGGTGGTCGACGACCACATGCTCACCGAGGTGATGACTGACCGCCAGGGCCTGCAGCGCGGTTACGCCGTGCCCGAAGGACAGCTCGCCGAGCGCTGGATCGACCATATCCATCGCGATGCCGATAACCTCCTTCCATCAGGTTTTCGCGAGATCGTCAAAGCCACCACACAGCCCTTTGCGCAGGCCATTCGTGACCTTGCCTCGGATCAGATCGCGACGGGCCGTGTCGTGATACTGGGGGATGCCGCTTCGATCCCGAGACCACATACCGCCGCCAGCACATCGAAGGCCGCCGCCAATGCCATCGCGCTCGTCGACGAGTTGCAGGCCTCGCCCGAAGACATTCCCTCCGCATTGGCCAGATGGGAACTGCCGCAGGTCATGTTCGGCAAATATCTCGAAAGGCAAGGAAAAGAGGCCGGCGACTATTTGCTGTTTCACAAGACTTCGCTTGGCCGCGTCGGCTAGTCTGTTTCCCGCCTCAGGCGGCGGGAATGAAGCTGCCAGCGAAAATCTCGGCAACACGTCAATTGTTGCGATTACCGCAATGGATTGGCGAAAATAATGCCAATTCTTATTCGCTCCATTTCGGTCCACTATGTTTTCACCGGAACGATTTCACCTGCGTTCTCCGAACATGCGGACGCAGAGCCACAGGACAAAAGCAATGAGCGATAGAACCTTACCCCTCACCCGCCGCAACGCGCTCCTTAGTGGCGCGGCAGCCGCGACAAGCCTCGCCCTCCCCACCCCGTTCACAATCACGGCCGAAGCCGCAACCACCAAGCACCCCACTGAAGGAAACAAGACCATGGCATACGTAACCACCAAAGACGGCGTCGAAATCTTCTACAAGGACTGGGGCCCGAAGGATGCCCAGCCGATTATGTTCCACCACGGCTGGCCGCTGTCGTCGGACGACTGGGACGCCCAGATGCTCTATTTCCTCTCCAAGGGTTACCGCGTCGTTGCTCATGACCGCCGAGGACACGGCCGTTCGGCCCAGGTTTCCGAAGGCCATGATATGGACCACTATGCCGCCGACGCCTTTGCCGTCGTCGAGCATCTGAACCTCAAGAATGTCGTCCATATCGGTCACTCCACCGGCGGCGGCGAAGTCGCGCGTTATGTCGCAAAGCACGGCCAGCCGTCGGGGCGTGTCGCCAAGGCGGTTCTCGTCTCCGCCGTTCCGCCGATAATGCTCAAGACCGCCTCCAATCCGGGCGGCCTGCCGATCGAAGTTTTTGACGGACTTCGCGCCGCTCTTGCCGCAAATCGCGCCCAATTCTTCCTCGACCTTCCCACCGGCCCGTTCTACGGCTTCAACCGCGACGGCGCCAAGATCTCTCAGGGCGTAATCCAGAATTGGTGGCGCCAGGGCATGATCGGCAGCGCCAAGGCGCACTACGAGGGGATCAAGGCCTTCTCCGAAACCGACCAGACGGAAGACCTGAAGGCGATCACCGTTCCGACGCTCGTCATGCATGGCGATGACGACCAGATCGTCCCGATCGACGACGCCGGCCGGCTCTCGGTTAAGCTCGTTAAGGATGGCACGCTGAAGGTCTATCCGGGCTATCCCCATGGCATGCTCACCACCCATGCCGACGTGATCAACCCGGATCTGCTGGCTTTCATCAAGGCTTGACGAGCGGTGCAAAAGGGGGCGCCATGCCTCATGGCAGGCGCCCTACTGCTCTTGACGGGAGCTGGACACACGACCTGTAAAGCAGTCGACACCAAAGCACTGAAAATACGTGGATAGCGTCGTGTATCTCATATTGGCGCTCTCAATCAAACGCTCCTGCGACGGGCTTTCAAACGCTGTCCTTATCTGCGCCGGCTAGCGAAGCCCGGCAAGGCATACCGCAAGGAGCGGTTGGCAGCCGGGCCGCGCCAAGCACGACCCGGACGACAACGCCGATCAGATGTGAATCCCGCCGGCGACCTCGATCCGCTGGCCATTGACCCAGCCGAAACTGTTGGAGAGAAGGCCGGTGATTACCGGACCAACATCTTCAGGTCCACCTACCCGACCAAGCGCAGTATGCGATGCTAAGGTCCTTGCCACTTCCGGGTTGTCGCGCACGATCCCGCCACTGAAGTCGGTGGCTATGGCGCCTGGGGCGACAACGTTCACTGCGATACGACGCGCGCCCAGTTCCATCGCCATGTACCGGGTCAGTGCCTCCACGGCTGCCTTCATCAGTCCATAGATTGTCCGGCCTGGAAATGAGAACCTCGCAAGTCCGGATGAGATATTCACGATGCGACCACCATCGTTCATCAGCGGCAGAAGCTTCTGCGTCAGCAGAAAGGGGCCCTTGAAGTGGACGGCAAGCTGCTCGTCCAATTCTGCTTCGGTCCCGTTTTGCAGCGTCGCTGTCGATGAGGTTCCCGCGTTGTTGACGAGATAGTCAAACCTGCTAGCGCCGAGCGACGACAAGGCATCGCGAACCTGGGTGACAAAGCCGTCAAATGCATCTGCCTGTCCAACATTCAATTGCAATGCCACTGCAAGCGCGCCCGCTTCCCGCGCGGCCGTGACGACCTTTCAGCTTCGTCCTGCCGGCTGTTGTAAGTGATGATTGACGAGACACTCATCGTCTCAATTCTGCGCTCAGGCTCATACACGAACCATTGATCATTGGCGCCCGAGCGCCTTGAACCCGCTCGGAATCTGCTCTTCTCCTTGGCCCGCAACCTGATCAAGCTGGGGCCTCTTACGCGACTTTGCTATCCTGCTGCCGCTCTTTGATGGGTTTTGTTTTGCTGCCAGATTGTCGCTGAACGAGGAGGATCCCTGCCACCGTCATTCCGCCGCCAATGACGTGGTACAGGTGCAAGGCCTCGCCAAGAAAGATGGCGGCGACCACGGCGGTGGCAATCGGGATCAGGTTCATGAAGATTGCCGTGCGGGCAGCACCCAGATGCTTTACCGCCGACATCCAGACGAAGGGCGCAAGGATCGATCCGGGGATCGCCGCATAAAGCACCATCGCGCTATTCGGCAGGTTGAAGGTGGATGGACCCGACAACAGATAGGTCGGTAAGAGCAGCACGACCGCCGCGCCGATCTGCACATAAATCGACGTCCAGGTGGCGAGCGGAATGGCCCAGCGCCGAAGAAGAATGCCATAGCCCGCATAAGCCAGCACCGCGACAAGCATCATAACATCGCCGCGTCCCACACCCTGAGACAGGAGGCGGGACGGAACACCCTGGCCAAGAACGACAAAGATGCCGGACAGGGAAACGACACCGCCAAGCATCGCCAGGCTGGTCGGCCGTTCACCAAGGAAAACTGCGCTGAGAATCAGCGTTAGCAGCGGCACGAGCGAGAGCATGATCGCCATGTTGGTGGCAGTGGTGAAACCCGCGGCGTAATATCCGAGCCCCTGGCACGCAGCCATGCCCAGCAGGCCGAGGAGGATGAGTTTTGGCAAGTGAGCCGCGATCGTCCGGCGGTGGAGCCAGGCATCCCGAAAGATCAGCGGTGTCAGGATGACGAAGGCGATGAACCAGCGTTCGAAAGCGATGGTGCCGGGCGCAATGGCACCCGCGGCCAGCTTGCTGACGATGGTATTTCCCACCCAGATCAGAACCGCCAGCAGCGAGAAAAGCAGATATTTGACAGGCATCAGAGCCTCCTTGTTCATATCGGCTCCTGCCTAGCAAATGTCCCTTTATCATTATATAGCGATAAAACGACACTCAGATGCGGCGATCGGACGAAACATGAAGACCTCAATTGCCGCCGGCGAGAAGCCTGCGCCCCTGTCCTTTCGGACGGAGTTCTATGGAGCCGGGGCGGTCTTCGAGGAGAAAAGGCAGCCGTGGTGCAAGGTCGGTTATGCTGTGACCGGAGTGATGGAGGCGAAGGTGGAGGGACGGCGCTTTCTGTGTCCGCCGCATTACGCGACTTGGATTCCCGCCGACGCGCTGCATGCCTGCCACAACCGCGAAAACGTCAAGTTCGTCTCGATCTATATCGATCGCGACCTCTGCGCTGGCATGCCCGAAATGGCCTGCACGCTAGAGCTCAGCCCGCTGATCAAGGCGATCCTCGCCGATTTTGCCGAGCGTCGCATCACGGTCCCCGAGACAGAAGCGGACCAACGGCTTGCACTTGTGCTGGTCGACCAATTGCAAAAGGCGCCAAGGCGCGAGAGCTTTCTGCCCGTCTCGGACGACGATCTGCTGCAACCGGTCATCGACGCGCTGCAGGCCGACCCGAGTGACCGCCGCTCGCTTTCGGAATGGGCAAGGTCCTTGCAGACCACGGAAAAGACCTTGTCGCGCCGTTTTCAGGGGCAACTTGGAATATCGTTCAACGAATGGCGTCAACGACTGAAGTTGGTCGCCTCGCTGTCGTTGATCGAGGACGGCAAATCGGTCCAGCTAATCGCGAAGATACTCGGATATAACAGCCCCTCGGCGTTCATCGCGATGTTCCGGCGCCAGACAGGGACAAGCCCGACAAATATGCGGTCCACAGCAGATCGGCCGTTTGAGGCTGAAAGCTCTTGATTGAAGCTGGACATTTGACCAGGCAAAATCGAGTACGCGGCGCAGTTCACGGTTGCCCTTGAAGTTAGCCGGTCATCGAGGGGGCATTTGCCCCCTATCCAGCGTTCTTCACCCCTGCAGACTGTAGCGCTCCAGCCAATGCGCATAGGGTGCCGGCAGAACCCATGACGGCCTATCCTCTCCAAGCGCTGTTGCAGCCACAAACGGCCAATGCGGGTTTGCGAGGAGAGCTCTTCCGACCTTGACCAGATCGGCCTGGCCCTCGCGGACTGCTCGATCTGCGAGTTCCGGCGTCCCCATGCCCCAGCCTGTCGCGACTGGGATATCCACTTCGTTTCGGACCCGCGCTGCCACCGGCGCCAGAAAAGCCGGTCCCCAAGGGATTTGTGCGTCCGATTTGGAAAAGCCCATGCTGACGCTCATCAGATCAAGGCCTGCCGTCTTGAACTTTTTTGTTAACATGATCGCTTCCTCAAGCGTTTCGTCGTCGCGGCCATCATATTCGATGACCCCAAAGCGCATCGTGAGCGGGTATTTTTCGGGCCAGACATCACGCACGGCCGACAGGGTCTCCAGAAGGAACCGGGCGCGGTTGTCGAAGGACCCACCGTACTGATCGTCGCGAAGGTTGGAATAGGTCGAGAAGAAGCTCTGCGCCAAAAACCCGTGTCCGAAGTGAAGCTCGAGCCATTCGAAGCCCGCCTCCAATGCCCGTTTTGCAGCCGACACAAAATCCTGCTGGACCAGCCGAATATCCTCTGTCGTCATCGCCCTTGGGACTTTCGAGAGTTGACGCTCGTCATACGGGACCGCGGAAGGCGCGATCGTCTCCCAACCTCGTTCGTCGAAGATGTGGTCATCACCTTCCCAAGGACGATTGGCACTTGCCCTGCGGCCCGCATGCCCGATCTGTATTCCGGGTACGGCGCCGACGAGCTTGATTGCTTTTGCGATGGGCGCAAAGGCAATTGCTTGCTCGTCATTCCAAAGCCCAGTATCGCCGGGTGTAATCCGCCCTTCCGGCGAGACAGCGGTCGCTTCGACCGTCACCAGACCAGAACCGCCCCGCGCCAGTTCGGTCAGATGAGCAATGTGCCAGTCATTGGCCATGCCATCGTCGGCGGAATACTGGCACATCGGTGCCGCAACGATACGATTGCGCAGTGTGACATCCTTCAGACGGAACTGCGAAAACAATGCGGACATAAGATCTCCAATCATGAAAACTGTGACAGACCTGACCGCATCCGGAGGCCTGCCCATTGCCTTCCTGGTCATTTATGGTCATTGCATTGGGTGGTTAAGAGGGGTCGATGTCCCTTCACTGCGGACATTTCGTCCTCAAAGGTGTGATATATGGATGCCGTATCGATCCAGATTTTCGTCAGCGTTGCCGAGGCCCGAAGCTTTGTGACGGCGGGCCGACAGCTCGGGATTTCCGCATCCGGCGTTGGCAAAAGCATCTCGCGCCTGGAGGAAAAGCTCGGTGTTCGGCTGTTCCATCGCAGCACCCGCAGCGTAGGTCTGACGACCGAAGGCCATATCTTTCTCGATCGCGCTCGCCGGATACTCCATGAGTTCAACGCCGTGGAACAGGAGATCGCACAAGGCACAGCCTTTCCTCGAGGGCGACTGCGGATCAGCCTCCCGCTCATCGGCGAGCCGTTTCTGTCCGTCCTTGCAGAGTTCCAGTTGGCCTATCCAGATGTGGAACTCGATCTGGATTTCGACAACAGAAAGGTCGACGTCATCGAGGAAGGCTTTGATGCTGTCATTCGCAGCGGGGATTTGACAGATTCGCAGATGGCGGCACGGCCACTCGGATCTTTTGGGGCCGTTATCGTCGGGGCGCCCACCTATCTTGCTGCCCATGGTGTGCCGCAGACGCTCGCGGATCTCTCAACCCACCGATGTGTTCATCTACGAAACCGGCATACGGGAAAGCTGGAACCATGGCGCACGACGAGCGACGGCGGTGAAAAGGTGCCAGAGCTCCCGACGAGTGTCATCTGCAACACCAGCGCGGCTCAGCTTGCCTTCGTGTTGAAGGGAGCAGGGTTGTCGTATTTTCCGAATTTTGCCGTTGTAGATCAAATCCCCCAGGGAGCTTTGATTGCCATTTTGCAAGATGTCACCGCGACGAAAAGCGACTTTCATGTCTTGTGGCCATCTGGCCGACATGTCCCGACAAAGCTACGCGTCTTCATAGACTTCATGGTCGAGAACTCTCCTCTCAAGAGGGCCGCCAATTCAGGATAGGTCAGATCCCCAGCAAGCACCCGATCAAGCTATATGCTCAATCCCCCAGATCGAGATGGAGGAAGTGATTGAATTCGGTCTGCGTGTGGGTTGAATAAGCCTCTCCCTTTATGAAACCGAACTTCTGATAAAGCCGGATTGCTGCTTCGAAAGCCGGCCCACTCCCTGTTTCGAGGCTCAGGCGCCGCAAGTCGCGTGACTTTCCCGCGTCGATAATCGCCCTCAGGATCACGGCGCCGGCGCCACGGCCCGCAAAATCCGGATGCGTCCGCATCGATTTGATCTCACCCGTTCCATCACCCAGCTGCTTGAGCGCCCCAACGCTGGCAATTTTATTGTGTTCCCAAGCGCTGAATACGGTCACCTCGGGCACCTTCAGTTCAGCCAGGCCTAGAAACGTGGCACCCGGCGGCACATTTTCTGCCATGCCCGCAAGATGGAATACGATCAGATCCTGTGACTGCGGATTTGATAAATCGTCTTCGATGACGTCAAACATGGCGTTCTCCAAAGTACGCAGCGATGCCATTTCCTATGGCTCCTCCCTGTGGTCTCGACAAGGTGATTACGCACTTTCGCTCGGTTCATCTCGCAATCTATCGGTCACGAAGTCGATGAAGGCGTTGACCTTGGCAGCGCGATGCTGACGCGAGGGATAAAGAACGTAGAGTGGAAACAATTCGTCGGACCATTCTGGAAACAGGTCGATGAGTTTTCCATCATGCAGGAGCTTTCCAGATCCGAGCTTCATGATCTGCGCAATGCCGGCGCCCGCCTCGGACGCGTCGAGCATGGCCCCGACGTCCCCAACCAGAAGGCGTGATAGCGGGTTCACAGTGAGGACCTCCTTGCCTTTACGGAACTCCCACTCGAAGGGCCGGCCATTCGCTGCGTCGTAAAACTCGATGCAGGGTAATGCCGAGACATCAGAGGGATGCTTTGGGCGCCCATGCTTTCGGATGAAATCGGGCGAAGCTACGGTCACCACCCGGGTCTCGATGAGCTTGCGGGCGACCAGCGATCGCTGCGGTGGCTCGCCGAAACGTATGGCCAGGTCGAAGCCGTCAGCGACCAGATCACCGACATTGTCACGCATGACGAGCTCGAGCTTTATCTCCGGATACCGCTCGAAAAAAGCTGCGATGTGCGCCGCCAGAAAGATCCGGGAGAAAAACGGGTCGATATTGACCTTAAGACGGCCTCGGACAACTGCGGCAGCCCCGGATGCCCTAACGGCGGCCTGCTCGAGCCCATCGATCAATGGACCGACTTCCTCGTAAAATCGCCGGCCTTCGTCCGTCAAAGACAATGTTCGGGTTGTGCGCTGCAATAGTCTGACGCCCATACGTTCTTCCAGCCGCGTTATCGCTCGACCAACACCCGAGGCAGTCAGGCCGAGTGCATCAGCCGCGCGTGCCATTGACCCGGCCTCGACCACCGCCTGGAGCACCGTCACGCCGGAAAGGAGCCGCCCATCATATTGCATCGATCACTCCGGATTAAAAATCCAGAATGTAGAGACATATCGGCGATAACGTCAACCAAGTGAACTGGGTTAGCTTCGACCATCGGAAAACGAAGAACGGAATACTCATGGAAACGATCAAGACACAGAACGTCCACATCCCGCGTCTGGGCTTCGGCACCTTTCGTATGCCAGGTGGTGACTGCCAGCCGGTGGTGGAGAGCGCACTCGCGCTGGGCTATCGTCACATCGATACCGCTGCCATGTATGAGAACGAGGACGCTGTCGGCGCCGCCTTATCGACGTCTGCTCTTCCTCGCGAGGAAATCTTTCTGACCACAAAGGTCTGGCATGACCAGCTGGGGTCGGCAGATAGCATTCGCCGCGCATTCGATACCAGTCTCGGCAAGCTTAAGCTCGACCACGTCGATCTCTATATGGTCCACTGGCCATCTGCGACCATGGATATGGCGACCGTGCTCGAAACCCTCACTGCACTGCACGAGGAAGGTCGCACTCGCGCCATCGGGGTGTGCAACTTCAACCTCCCGATGATGCAACAAGCCGTCGACGTGATCGGCGCGCCGATCGCAGCCCTTCAGGTCGAGTATCATCCGTTTCTCGATCAGTCGGCGATGCTGCAGTATCTCCGTGATCGGAACATTCCACTGACGGCCTACGCGCCTCTGGCACAAGGCCGAGCAGCAGCGGACGAGACGCTCGCGCGCATCGGGCTTAAACACGGCTACTCTGAAGCGCACGTGGCGATTGCCTGGCTCCTTGATCAGGATGGCGTGATCGCCATTCCGAAGGCGCAGCGGCCGGAAAGCCAGCGATCGAACCTTGATGCCTTGAGCATTCAGCTGGACGATGAGGACAGGGCCGCGATTGCCGCTCTGCCAAAGGATCTGCGTTATGTGCAGCCGCCCTTTGCGCCAGATTGGAATGCTAGGTCGCGTTGAAACCAACGATCAAAATGGGATCGGGCTGTGGCTCGGTCCCTTCCTTGGGGATCGATCAGTTTGCGCCAAGCCGCGCGCTCTGCCGTCCTGCTTAAGGTCGAGTCATTCCCTCAGAGGCGAGCAGATGAGGAAATTTCCAAGGTCTTGATGAGAATCGAACTGGCGTTCATCGGGATAGCCAAGCTGAGTCATTGAACTGATAGTTCCGCAGCGTTCGGACACTTGGAAGGATGCTGCATAGCCTCATCGAAGCGGAAGATGGCAGCTTAGGGTCACCTGCATCTTCCGCTTCCCGCCAGAAGGAGACATTCGCGCCAAGCATGGTACCATCGACATTTGGGCCGATTGCGAAACCGCAGGCTCACTCCGCCGGGCCGACAAGGAGGATGTTCGGAGGATTGTCGCGCAAACAGTCGCACACTGTGAGCTGGGTCGCTACGCCGTCCCTGGCTGCTACTGTCGTCGGAGATCGACGGACCATCTCGTAAAAAGAGTGCCGTTAGAGCGCAATCCTACGGTTAGCACCACTGGGTTCAGCTGCGAACTTTGCGGCCTCGTGTTCCAGCAGTGGTGGAGCGAACAGATAGCCCTGAACACTCGTGCCGCCCAAAGCTGTGAGAGCCGCGAGCTCTTCTTCTGTCTCGACACCCTCGATCACGCAATCCAACCCCATGTCTGTACTTAGTGCCAGCAGAGACTTCACGATCTTATAGCTGGACGGCCGCAAATGCAGGTCCTTGACGAAGCTGCGATCAATCTTGAACTTTGTCAGTGGCAGGGCGTGAAGGCGCGTGAGGCTTGAGTATCCGGTTCCGAAATCATCAAGCGAGATCCCACATCCCAGTCTTCGAAGGGTCTCGACGGATTGCGTGACCTGTTCAAAATCGTGGGCGAAAGCCGTTTCGGTTATTTCGAGATCAAGGCGCGTTGGATCAAAGCCACTTGTCTGAATGATGCCGATCAGCATCAAGACACTGTCGCTGGAGTTCAAGTCGTGAGCAGACAGGTTGAACGACAGGCGCAGGGGTGGTCTCCAATGCGAAGCCGCAGCCAAGGCTTTCTTCAAGAGCGGCTTCGTGAGCGAGCCGACGATCCCCGCGCGTTCTGCGATAGGGATAAAGCAGGCTGGAGAGATCTTGCCAAGCTGTGGACTATCCCAGCGTGCCAGAGCTTCAAAACCTATAGTCTGCGGGCCACGGACATCGATAATCGGTTGGAAGACCACTGACAGCTCGCTTTCGAGATCGGCCTGCTTCAGTGCGCTTTCTATCTTCGCCTCGGAATTGATTTGATATTCATGATCAGCGTCGAACAACACCGCGCCACCGCGCTGCCTCTTCTTGGCGTGGTAAAGCGCATAATCGGCGCGCTCGAAAAGCTGCTCGCAGTTAAGCGCAAGCTCGGGGAACACTGCGATCCCCATTGATGCCGAGATATGCACCGTACCTTCCGATAAACAGTAGGGCTCCCTCAGCTTGGCCGCGATTGCGTTGGCATTTATCACCATCTGTGTATTTTCCGGTGGCAGAGGAGCGATGATTGCGAATTCGTCACCACCTAGTCTGAAAGCCGTGCTGGCTTTCAGAGTGCTGGATAGACGTGCGGCAACCTCGGCCAGGAGACGATCGCCAACCGAATGGCCGTAAAGGTCGTTGACGGGCTTGAAGCCGTCGAGATCCATGACGCCGAGAGCCAACCGTACACCGTTAACTTTCGCCCTCGCCAGTTCGGCTTCCAGCTCTGCGAAAAACGCGCGCCGATTGCCAAGTTCAGTCAAACTATCAAGGTTGGCGAGCCTGAAGTTCTCGCAGCTCAGAGCCTCGCTTTGCTGTTTCGAAACCACCATGCTTTCGAAGTTTCGGTAGTTTGTCAGAAGGATGGACATCATGCCGGCGCAAACCAGCAAGACGTTGATCGCAATGGCAACAAATGTTGGCTGTGCCGTCGAGGCGAAGAAAGCGATAAATGCGCCGTTGACGATGAGTGTCACGATAAAGGCCGCCGAACGCACATACATCAGGCAGAAGATGCAAGAGATGACGGTAATGGCCATGTAGAAGGCGACATGCGATCGGGTATAGGCATCGCCATATGGTATCAGCGCGAAAGACCAGAGTGTGAAAGCCATGGCAATGCCGCCCGCAAGCCGATTGGTCCGCAGAAGTGCAGCATGTGCAAGGTCTGGAGATGGATCTGAATTTCTGGTTCGTAGCCAGAAGATCACTCTTAGCAGGCAGCCGCCCGTAAGCAGCACCGGCACACCAAGTGTCAACCACGCGGGCGCGATCCGCATATGCGTCATTGCAAGCGCCCAGGTGCTGGAAAGCAAAATGAAATACATCATCGGCATTTGGCGCGTGAAGGCTCGATATTGCGCTTTGAGAAGCTCAGGGTTCTCGTTTTGCACCGACATGAAGTTCCGGATACCGCGCCACGCAATGTATGTATTCATAAGTTCGCCCAACAACTGATGAGCGGTTACTTACATATACATCATTACAATCGCGGAAATTAGCACGGTTAATCAAACTTGACGGAAGCCGGTTTGTCCTCATCGTCCCGGGAGAGAATCGAGGTCCAGGTCAATTGATCCATGCCGATTTTGGCAAAGAGCAGACCAGCTTGGTTTAATTGAGCTCTTGATGATGATCGAACCTTCGGCCCACTTACTCGTCATGAACTGAGAGGTATAGGATCGGTGCCTTCACTCAGGATTGCAAGATATCGTCGATAACTGAACACACGTCCACGCTTACGGCCGGTCACCTCATCAACGATGCCCAATCGCTTTAGATCGGCGAGTGCGGCGTTGACCGTTGGCGCAGACAGACCTGTTATGTGAACGATCTGGTTCGCCGTGTGAAAAGGATTTTGCTGGAAAAGCTCGTGAATGCGAAGCGCCGACCCTGCTCTGTCACTCTCTACCCTGATCCGCTCCCGATCTTGCTTAAAAAGATCGACGATCTGGGTCGCAGCCTCAAATGCCTGATTGGCGGTGTCGGCGACGCCAGCGAGAAAAAAGTCTAGCCAGGCTTCCCAGTTTCCATTTTCACGAACCTCCTGCAGTAAACGATAATATTCTCTGCGATGGGACTTCAAATAGAGGCTGGGGTAGAGAAGCGGCATTCGCAGAACACCGTTCATGCAAAGATATAGGGTTACAAGCAGGCGGCCGATACGGCCGTTGCCATCGAGAAATGAATGGATCGTTTCGAATTGCACATGCAGCAGGCCGGCTTTAATAAGTGCCGGTAACCGAGATTGGTCATCGTGCATGAAGCGCTCGAACGCATCCAGGCAACCGGCCATTTCAGTGAGGGGTGGCGCCACAAAGAGTGCGGTACCGGGGCGCGTGCCACCAATCCAATTTTGCGAGCGGCGGAACTCCCCTGGATCCTTGCTGCCTCCTCGCCCACTGTGTAGGAGCCGGGCATGCATCTCGCGGATCAGACGCAATGACATGGGCAGCGCTTCCAGCTGCTCCAAACCATACATCATGGAGTCCACATAGTTGGAGACTTCACGGATATCATCAACCAGGCTGCCCCGCCTGGGCTTCGGTCTCAAACCGCAAAAGATCGGAAAGCGTCGACTGCGTACCTTCAATCTGCGAGGAAAGAACAGCTTCCTTTCTCACATACATGTAGAGAAACAGCTCCTGTCGCGGCAGCAGTATGTGATACCATCCAAGCGTCCCAGCGCTCGCTCTGCTAGGCTGAGGCGCTCAAGCAAAGAAAGCACATCAATCGCCGGCTCGGGTGGCAATGGTGGAGGCACGAACGCGCGCACTGTTTCATTGGCAGCGACCGTTTCGACGAAGCGACCCAGGCGGTTTTTAGGTTGGGAATCAGACATAACCCAATACCAGGCGCGCGCCTTGTTTAAACAAGCAGCGCTTCATTTAATTAATCGGCAAGCTTAGATAAGCGCGCTTAATTAACGCGCCGACATTGAATCCCTGAGATTTGATCCAGGCGACATGGGCGCCTAATACGATGATCAGGCGCCACTTAAAGTGACACGCCCGATACATTCTTTGTTAAACCTCGCCTCCTATTCCCGCTCGCCCTCGGCATTGGCGCCGAGAGAAACGGAATAAGCATGACCAAGAATGATATTTCATCACGTCGTTTTCAGCGAAAGATATCAGAATTCTGCGAGCTGCGTATCGCGCCAATCGCTTCTCGGCGGGTGTTGGAGAATATCCGGCCCTACCTGGTCAGTTTGATCATCTACCGAAAATCACCACCGCTCCTGAATGGCCATATCGACTGGGCGACGATTGGTCAGGCCTGTGGGCTCGAAGCCGAGTTGACGGCAGAATTGAAAAAGCAACTTCGGCCGGGCCTCGATGCGATCATCCGGTGGCTCGGTCCTCCACCGGCAGCCGAAGGACGACGGCCACCAAAGCCGTCAGCTAGCCCGCGCAAAACTGTGGTCCCCAAAAAGGCTGCCTCCACAACCTCAACAAGAAAGCCGCAACGTGCGGCGGCCGACGATCTTTTTGTCCGTGCTGCGCCGACACAGCCTGGCCCCGCACCGAAGCCGATTAGCCCATACCCGGAACCATTATTCGAGGCGAGAGAGGACCCGGCGAGCTTTCAGGACGCGCTGGCCTACCATATGCGGCGGTTCGGCGACACATATTGGCAGCTCTATCGCGCCGTTGTTCATCTGAACGAGACCTTCGACCACAAGACGCTGCTTTCCTGGATCCAGGGTGATCGCGTACCCCGATCTGTTGCAAGTTTCGACATCCTCCGCCGCATCGAGCGGCGCTATCGACTTCCGGAGGGATATTTCAAAGCGAAACTGCCGCATCAGGCGCGCTCCCTTTATGGTCACGATCTCGGTGAGATCAGCCCGGCTGAGCGGCGCAGGATTGCGTTGCATCTTCCTGATGACTTCAGCAGTCTGCCCTTCAGTAAGCGGGAAGAGATTCTCGATTGGGTGCGCCGGGTGATCATTTCCGGATCAACGGAGTATCGTCAATACCAGGCGGCGGCCAGCAAGCAACGATATGCGATCCGCTTTCCCGGAGTCACCTATGGAGGAGGCTCTTTGTCGCCAAGATCCCTGGCATCTGCAGTCGGCGCCAATCAGAATGTAGAGGCGGAGTTTGATGATCCTGACCTGCTCTCCGGCGTCGTCGACGCGCCGCCGCGGCTTGCCATGGAAATGGCAGATCTCATTCGCTTCAAAACCTCCACTCTGACGGCGATCGGCTTTCAGCGGAATGGCGTTTGGGGAGAAGAGACGGCTTCGCAGAAGATCGAGCATCTCGGCCTGATGTTTGGGGCGCTGGCCGCGTCACCAAACGGTGCAGTAAAAGGTTTTGGCGTTCCGCTCAGTCATTTGAGTTTCGGTCTTCTCATCTTCCCTGGCGTGTGGGACTGGTATCTGCAGTGGCGGGAACAGCGGCGTGGCTTCTATACCAAATGGGAAGAAGACATGCTGATGGTTGCCCAGGCCCTTTCCCGCGCGGATGTCGGCTGGATACGGCAGCACCCGGAGCTGCTTCAGAATGTCCGACCCATCGCAGGCTTGATTGAACAGGAAGAAATCGAATTCGCAGCCCGCGATTGGCATGGCGCCTGTGATGCGTTTCATCGACACGCCGCCAATCGTTCCAAAGAAATCCAGCGCGTCATGCGTGTCCACCGCGATCCGTTCGAGCCGATCATGTGTGTCCTCGAGGCCGAGAGCCCATTGGCGGAATATCGCAAAATCACCGACGAGATCCTTGCACGCATGCCGGATGAAAGAAGATATCCACGGCCAGCGGCCGAAGCCGTCCGATCGTTCCTGCTGCTTCGGCTTGGCCTGCACCTCGGGCTGCGGCAGAAAAACCTTCGTCAACTGCGTGTTTGTCCGCGCGGACATTATCCGACATCGGAACGCCGACTTGAGGATATGAGATGCGGCGAGCTGCGCTGGAGTGATCGCGATAATGGATGGGAGGTCCTTATCCCGTCGGTCGCATTCAAGAACTCCGGCTCATCTTTCTTCGGTCAAAAGCCGTTCCGCCTGATCCTGCCGGACCTGCTCGATCTCTACAAATATCTGGATGCTTACATCGGCCGCCATCGCGGTGTTCTGCTCGGCGGTGCAAAGGATCCCGGGACGTTGTTCGTAAAGACCGTGAAGACGACCAGCATCGATGCAGCCTACAACTCCACCACATTCTACGAGGCTTGGCGGACGGTCATTCAACGCTACGGGATATACAATCCCTACACCGGACGCGGTGCAATCAGGGGCTTGCTGCCGCATGGCCCGCATAACTTGCGGGACATTCTTGCGACGCATATTTTGAAGCAGACCGGATCATACGAGCAGGCGAGCTACGCCATTCAGGACACGCCCGATGTCGTGCAGCAGCACTATGGTCGCTTCCTTCCGCAAGACAAGGCCGCGCTAGCTGCCAAGATCCTCAACCAAGTCTGGGAAGCCGCGTAAGGCTGGATAAAATCTTCGGCTCGGATGTTAGCCACGACCTACATCCGAGCTGACCTCATCGTCTCGCTCTTGATGAGACTCGAACGAGCGACCTGCAACTCTGAAGGCTTAAACGACCCAAGGATTGATGATTCTCAATCCGGCTGCCTCGAATGGGCTTGTATCTCGAGTTGCCACCGCAAGATGGTTTTCTGCTGCTGTAGCAGCAATGTATCCATCAGCCTTCCCGATCGCCTTTCCGGATGTTCGCCCGCCTGTCATCAACTCCGCGTAGAATTGTGAGGTTTCTGCGCCAAAAGGCAGAATGCGCCCGTCAAAGAGCGGAAGAACCTCACCTTCAAGGCGTTCGTGGAGAATTGCCTGACGCTTCCCTGAGGGCATTGAGGCAATCCCGAAACGAAGTTCGGCAATTGAAATCGCGGAAATGAACAACGTCTCGATGGCCTGTGCGTCCAGCCAAGTCAGCACAGCAGGATCAGGAGCAGGCTTCCAAGGCTCAGATATTACATTAGTGTCCAGTAAGATCATTCGAAAATCATCGGTTCTGCCGGGGCCCTGTTGCGCTGTTGCTGCAGCGCTTCAACGTCACTGTTTGACAACTCGGCATCACGGCCAATGGCAGCGAGCAATGATCCGAGTTTCACACGTCCAGTTGGACGAACGGCGGCTTCAAGAATGTCACGAATTTCGGCTTCGGTACTGCGACCGTGGTGAGCTGCTCTTGCGCGTAGCGCCCGATGCGTTTCATCAGAGATGTTTCGAATGGTCACCGCTGCCATAAGTCCGATCCTACCTTTACTCTTCTCCTGATATCACTTTAATGGAAATGATTGCACTCCTCAAGCCGTGCCGTGAGAAAAAAGCGGGACTTTATAGCGCGCCTTCGGTCTTGAAGGGACTCGAACCGACGACCCACGATTGTGATTTATGTGGCTCGTCAGCCGAGCCCAACCGTCCTTTCTCCAGGAGACTTGCAGAAACCACCGTATCTGGCTATATTACTGGAGATATCCGGAGAATCCGATGGCCAGCTCTCAGACACGTGCAATTCAGAACTACAGAAGCCGCTTGGGCGACCGCGGCCTCGCTCGTTTTGAGGTACTTGGGCGTGATAGTGATCGCGGTTTAATTAGATCACTTGCGCGCAAATTGGCAGAAGATGGCCCGGAAGCAGCCAATCTGCGTGCCGTTGTCAGCGAAACGCTCGCCGGAGAGCCGCCTAAAAAGGGTGGCATTCTCGCGGCTCTCCGCCGATCGCCGATGGTCGGAGCCGATCTCGACACAGCCCGTTCACGCGAGGAAGGTCGCGCGATAGATCTGTGATGCGCTACTTGCTCGACACCAACATCCTTAGCAATATCACCGAACCAGAGCCTTCGACGTCATTAATGACATGGATGGCCGAGCAAGCCGACGATGATTTGTGCATCGCTTCGCTTACTGTCGCCGAGATACACCGAGGAATACTGGAGAAGCCGGCGGGAAAGAAACGAGCCGCCCTCGAAGCCTGGTTTGCCGGCAATGAAGGGCCGCAATCGCTCTTTTCTGGTCGCATCCTTCCGTTCGACGAAAAGGCAGCTCTGATCTGGGCCGAGCTAATGGCACACGGCAAGGCGACGGGCCGCCCACGGAGTGCCTTGGACACAATCGTGGCAGCTATTGCGCAATCGAATAGCTGCATCGTTGTCACCGATAACGAGCGAGATTTTCAGGGGATCGACATTATCAATCCCCTGCGTGCGACCGTAATCTAAGTTACTCGCCAACGTTTTTTAGCTCTTGATGGGATTCGAACTGCCGACCATTGCTTTGCAAAGAACTCAAGCACACGTTCCCGCGGAGCTCGAAAAGACAAATTAGAGGCGGCCTGCGTGCCTATTTTCAGCCACGCCATGGATCCACGAGAACAACGCCGGTTCCCTGGAAATCTTGAATGTTGCGTGTGACGACAACTAGACCGTGAACGATCGCCGTAGCAGCGATGAGTGCATCAGCTTCATTGCGGCGGTCCGGAATATGCAAGTGGGCGCATCGTGTGGCAACTGCTTCATCGATGGAGATGATGCGCTCAGCAAACCCCGGGCGAACCCGGCTATCCATCCAGGCTCGTAAGCGAGAGCCCTGCTCCATGTCACGCCCCTGGATGCTGAGTATTCCGCGCTCAAGCTCCAAAATTGTTATGACAGAGATATAGAAATCACGGGAATCCCGCGCACTTAACCAACCCGTCACGTTCGAATCAGCTTTACCGTCACCTACTTTACGGAGCTCGGAAACCACGTTTGTGTCGAGCAGATACTTCAAGACAGGTCAACTTCGCTTATTGCAATAACCGATCGAGGCGGATCCAAATCGATACTCGACAATCCAGTCATAGATAGCGCATCGATGAGGTTGTGACGTTTGCCTGTCAAACGTTCAAACTCACCGTACGTCATCAACACATGGGATGGCCTGCCGCGATCAGTGATAACGACTGGTCCTGCTTCAGCAGCCTTCTTGGCTCTGCCGACATCATGATTTAATTCGCGGCTGGTTAAGCTGGTAGTAGCCATATACGTCTCCATGTAGGAACGTACCTACATATAGCGATTTCCTTCTCACTACGCAATGCCCTCTTGGCACCGCATCATGTCTAGGCTCTTGAGCTCTTGAAGGGACATGAACCGCAGCCCCGCGGACTGATTGACAGCAAGGCTCTGATTATATGAGCTAATGTCTCGTATCACTGATGAGATCGTGCGCTATGGCTCGCGAGAAGGGATGTGAACCAGAGACCCTGCTATTTCGATTCTCGCTTAGTGCCAGACTATCTAGTTGCTGCAGGATCTTGATCCCCCTCTAGGTTGGATCAGCACCCCAATGCGAAGGTGCGCCAGGAGAACTGGCGGGCGGGCGACAAAGTCTCTTCACCGCTCCGCTAAATTGGCCTTAATCTGCACATGAACCAAGGATCGGTGTCATCAGCCGCACATGTGCATCCATACGCTCGAGAACCTTTGCCGGAACGACCTCGCGTTCCGGCAGCGACCACCAGAATTTGTCCACATGTTCGACCGTGTCGACCACCGCATTGAGGACTGCCGCTTCCGGCATTTTTGCGCGATTAGCGAAGGCTTTCCATCGCTGTGCGTTCAATGCCTTGAAAGGACGCTCGCCGGCGAGCGACAGAGCCATGGCGTCCGCCGGGATGTAAGGGATCGTCGAGAGCACGTCATAGACAGGCGCAAGTTCCGGTTTGTCACCAGTACCTCGATAGATCAACGACCAGTTTTTCAGGTGCATGTCGCCATTGCCCGTCAAGGCAGCCAGAGCCAATCGGCGGACGAACTCGAGAGCGGCGGCGGACGACACGGCAACATTCAAGGCCGCAGCGATATCATGATAGGCGGCTCCTTCATACTTCCGGGAAGGATTGACGCCGAAGACCTGGGCGAAGTCCTCGATATGGATCCGTTCACCATTGGTGCCACGATCGAAGCGTTTGACGAGCAGGACTCTGCCATCCGACAGCGTCTCGAACTCTTTCGGGATGCCTTCGAACTCCGATTGCTCGACAACTTCCCGTTCCGGCACCTCCATGCCGATCGCTTCTGCCAAGGCAAGATTAGCATATTCGTTTTCCGACACGCCGGAAAATGAAGTGGACGGAAACTTGGCGATATACGAACCCTGCTCATCACCAAGTGGCAGGGTCAATCCGCCGCCCTTGCCCGTGTTCTTGATAACCGAGAGCTTCATCTGCACGCCGGCAAGCGAAAACCGGGCTTTCGGTTTTGGAGTAGGCATATCGTCGAGATGTGCCACCGTTCCGTCGCTCGGCACGACGCGGACGGCACCCGGCAGGTCCGCCCCGAGTGCGACAAGCAGATCGAAATCGTTCCCAGCGCGAACGCTGCCCGCGTGGTGCTTCTCCATCGCCTCGCGCAATTTGTCCTCTGGGAGAAGATTGGCAAAGAATGCCGGCAAGGCTCTTGCAACAGGCTTCGGGTCCTTACGCAAGCCGCCGCTGGCGGCGCGAAAAGACAGGCTCACGATGGGAACTCCACCTGTCGCGCGATAGCTATCCTCGAAGCTGAATGCGTTGAAATCACCGGGCGTCCGTACGATCGTGCCGACCTTTACGTCGTTCATCAGCACGTTGAGTGACGAGATGGATCTCGGATTGGGAAAAGCCTTAGGCACCAAGATCACCGTCTGGATGTGCAACGAATGCCGGAAGATCATCGAGATCGTCGTGTGGCTGCAGCAAAGCATCGACAGCCGGCACCATAGCCTGCGGGATGAGCATCAGCTCGAGCCCGAGAGCACGGGCGATGTTGATCAAGGTCGTCGTACGCGCGGCGCTGCTTCCGGCCTCGATCTCACGATAGCGAGGGCGTGATATGCCGGCCATGTCAGCGACCTGCTCCTGGGTCAATCGCCTCACCTTGCGGGTAGCCTTCAGCAACTGTCCGATATCCAGTAGTGCATCTGACTCAGCGCGCGCCATCATCCTCCCCCATCCGGTCTTCTTAAGACTGGTGGGTAAATTAGCAAAATCATCCCTTCCAGTCAAATAAAAGGATAGATATACAGATCATTGCGAAAAATATGATCCGTTTAAATATCATTCATGACGTTTACAAAAGACGGCGTTAGGTGTCCCCACCTTGCATGCTTCGTTAAAGGCCGCCGCTTATTCCCAGGCGTCTGGGACTGGTATCTGCAATGGCGCGAGCAGCGGCGTGGGTTCTACACCAAGTGGGAAGAGGATATGCTGATGGTGGCGCAGGCCCTCACGCGCGCGGACGTAGGCTGGATCCGGCAGCATCCGGAACTCTTGAAGAATGTCAGGCCGATCGATGGTCTCATCGAACAGGACGAGATCGAGTTCGCGACCCGCGATTGGAACGGCGCCTGCGATGCGTTTCACCGGCATGCGGCAAACCGGTCGAAAGAAATCCAGCGGGTAGCGCGCGTCCATCGCGATCCTTTTGAACCGATCATGTGCATCCTCGAGGCCGACAGCCCTCTGGCGGAATATCGCAAGATCACCGACGAAATCCTGAAACGCATGCCGGACGAAGATCGCTACCCGCGGCCGGCTGCCGAGGCCGTCCGGTCATTCCTGCTACTCCGTCTTGGCCTGCATCTCGGCCTTCGCCAGAAGAATCTGCGACAATTGCGTGTCTGCCCGCGCGGTCATTACCGACATCGGAGCGGCGGCTTGAAGACCTGAAATGCGGTGAGCTGCGCTGGAGCGATAGGGAGAAAGGCTGGGAAGTCCTGATCCCCTCGGTCGCCTTCAAGAATTCCGAGTCATCGTTTTTCGGGCAGAAGCCATTCCGGTTGATCCTTCCAGATCTCCTCGATCTCTACAAATATCTCGAGGCCTATATCGACAAGCACCGCGGCGTCCTGCTCGGCAGTGCGAAGGATCCAGGCACGCTGTTCGTCAAGACGGTGAAGACGACCAGCATCGACGCCGCCTACGATTCAACGAAGTTCTATGAGGCTTGGCGGACCGTGATCCAGCGATACGGGATCTACAATCCTTACACCGGTCGCGGCGCCATTAAGGGATTGCTGCCGCATGGGCCACATAACCTGCGGGATATCCTTGCTACCCATATTCTCAAACAGACCGGGTCATACGAGCAGGCGAGCTATGCCATCCAGGATACGCCTGATGTCGTGCAACAGCACTTCCTTACCGTTTTCTTGTCTGCCGACTACGCTCCCGAAGACGGCCAGGCTCTCCATGACATCGCCGATAAGGCGTCCGACGTTGACAACGATTAAAACGGCATAATGCTCTGGGCGATCTAACGGATCTGTCGAATGTTGCTAGCGGGATGCCAGCCCGAAGAGCCGAACCGACGTTGATTGCAGTGGCTTCCAGAAACTTGGCCGGTCCGGCCTTCAGTGCATGACGGAGCCGTCAGGTGGGGAACCTATTGGCATGAACGGTATTCAACTCTCCATTCGCTTTTATCGCGGGCGGGCGTCATAACGATCCTCATATTGAGTACGCTTTTGATGTAAGGTCTTTTTGATGAATGGGGTTTTATTCTTTCTTACTGTGAACCTGGTCGTCGCCTTGTGTTTCAGCGCGGTGTTCGCGGTCGTATCCACCCGTTCTCGATCACGCACTGCGGCGCTCTGGTTCGCCGCCGGGTTTGGGGTCGCGTCCCTATCAGCGATCTTTGAGCTACTCATCGCCTACACGAGCTTCGTAAAGGTTTCGGCGCTCGGTGCATTCGCCGCAGTGGTCGCTGGAATGGCGCTTCTTCGTGTCGGCGTGGGTGAGCTCTACGGACGTCCCCTCGATAAGCGGATTGGGATCGGTTTCGCCCTCGTGACGGCGATTGGTAGTCACCTCATCTACGATTTGCCGAGAAGCTCGCCCCTGCATGCGATATTGTATCAGACGCCTTTTGCCCTAGCCGTTCTCTCCAGCGCGTTCGCTGTACTGTTGTCGCGTAGAAAACTTGGGATCGACAGATTTCTCGGTTTCCTGATGCTGTTGACCGGCATTCAGTTCTTCGCCAAAGCCGGACTGACCGTCCTGGTTGGGACCGGATCGACAGCGAAGGATTACATCAATTCGAACTACGCGCTCATATCCCAAAGCGCGACGGCAATTCTGATGGTGGCGGTGGGATTGACGCTTCTTGCCGTGCTCGTGCTGGAGATCATGGCAGATCAACAAACCGAGTCGGACCAAGATGCCCTGTCAGGTCTGGCGAACCGCCGCGGATTTGATCGACGTGTCCGGTCCTTGTTGAAGGAGTGGCCCGAAGGACCGCATGCCGTTATCGTTTGTGACCTTGATCACTTCAAGAGCATCAACGACACCTATGGCCACCATGTCGGAGACTTGGTGATCCAGGGTTTTGGTAAGGTTCTTCGCAACCACACGCCCGCCATATCTGCCACAGGACGCATTGGCGGCGAAGAGTTTGCGGTCTTCCTGCCAAACATGCCCGTAGACGTTGCGCTGGCGCTGGCGCAGACGATCCGCAGGGCGGCAACAACCATCGAGGATCTACCTGTTACACCAACCGCAAGTTTCGGAGTGGCCTCCCTCGCCTCGGAACCTGAACTTCAGGATGCGTACCGGCGTGCCGACCGTGCGCTTTACGAAGCGAAGAATGCGGGTCGAGATCGCGTGAAACTGGCGAGTAGTCGCGGGTGAAGTCAATGAACCTCAACTAGTCGATAGCCTCGGGGACCTGAGCCGACATGCGAAATTGCCTGCTCACTGATAGGTGAACGCCAAGGGCGGACGGCAATAACAAGTAGAGTTTTGCTTTTGAGCTATTGAATGTCGCGTTCATAATCTCTTGAACCGGTACGAACCGGTGACCCGCGGGTTCGATCCACGGCTAAATCACATATATCAACAAATACCGTGTCGAAGTGCGCAGATGTCGCGACAACAAAAAAGGCCGGGGCGAAATCGCACCGACCTTCCTCACCGTCGCATCTTTATCAGTGCCAGTACATCCGTGGTCAAAGCCAGATGGCGACCAACATTGCGAGCGGCGATTTCATTCAGCGCTCATCAGCAATCCCGATGAGATCTTTTACGCGACCAATGTGTTCATAAGAAGTCAGGCCTTGAGGCCGTTGGCCCTATCTGACGAAAAGCCGCACGACGACACCTACAGCCTTACCCAACGAAAGGCATGCGGAAGGTGAAGCGGGTCTCGATCTCATCCGACTTCACCTCGATCGTCCCGCCATGAGCAGTGGCGATCTCCGAGGCGATGAACAAGCCAAGACCAAGCCCCTGCATGCTCGGCCGCAGATCACCGCGTCGGAATGGCTGGAACAGTTTTGCGATCGTCTCTTCCGAAATCGGCTGCCCGCCGTTGGCAACGGACACTTCCAGCATCCGACCATTCACGCCAGCCACAATCCTGACGGGCTCGGTCTCGACACCATGGGTGATGGCATTCGACACCAGGTTGGAAAAGAGCTGAGCAAGACGCAGCTTGTCGATGGCAAGTGCTGGCGGGAGATCAAGGGAAACAGCGATCTCCCGATCCGGATGAGACAGCTGCAGCTCTTCCACGACATGACGAAGGGTAAGGCCAAGATCGTCCTTTATCAGATCGAGGGCAATACCTCCGCCCATGCGCGCCCGGGCAAGGTCCATGACATTGTCGACAAGCCCGATCATCCGGGAGATGCTGGCCTTCATCAGTTTCAGGACGAGAGGGCTGCGGGCGGTCCAGCCTTCCTTCAGGAGGCGCGAGGTGCCAGCGTCGACCGCGGCAATCGGATTGCGCAGGTCATGGCCAAGAACGGCGATGAATTGCTCGCGCAGCTCGGACAGACCCTTCTCGCGTTCGAGCAGCTCTTCCGTCGCCTTGAGGCGGTCGTCCGAATAGAGGTGATGGCCGATCAGTTCGGCGAACAGTTTGAATGTGCCGATCACCTGCGGATTGTTGACCTTCGCCGGATTGGGATCGATGGCGCAGAGTGTGCCAAAAAACTGGCCGTTGGCCAGAATGATCGGCACGGAGATGTAGCTGCGCAGACCATAGATCCGCGGCGTATGGTGGTCGCGGTAGAGCGGCTCTTCGGCAGCATCGTCGAAGACTATCGGCTGGCGATGCCCGCGGATTTCGTCGCAGAGCGTGCTTTGGACCGGCAACTCGTCGCCGGGCTTGATGCCAAAGCCCACATGATCGAGCGACTGGCAGTTTATCCAGCGATCGTCAGTAACCCTGGCAACGGCAGCAAAACCCATTCCCGTCATGCGAAGAACGACATCAAGGATCGTCGGGACAGCAGCGATACCGGCGACCCGCGCAATATCCTTGGAATAGTCTTCTGCGCTTGCGGCATCGTCCACGACAGGCGGCTTCTCAGCGTTGGCAACGGTTTGGACTGCCTGGGTCTTCTCGATTGCGATGGCAGCCGCTCCCGCCAGCGTTTCCAGCACATCGACTTCCCAGTCGGCCGGTGAATACGGTCGCGCCCAATAGGCCCCAATGGCGCCGATCGGATTTTCGACACGCACTGGCGCCATCGCGACGGATTTGACGAAGGTGCCGGCATAGAGCTCGTAGGGAATTCGATCGTCCTTTGACGCGTCAGGGACGACGACCGTTTGCCGATGGATCATGGCCCAGCCGCTGATGCAGGCATAAGCAGGAAATTTGTGGCCCTTCCACAAAGGTCCAATCGCATCTTCCTCGATGTAGTGGCAGAAATCGCCGTCGCGGCGGATAATGGCAATGCCGTCGCATCCGATCAGCGATCGCGCGGTCGCGCGCAGCGTTTCAACGACGTCTTCAAAGCTATCGGCACGTCCCATCGCCGCGATCGCCTTGTTCAGCGTCGACAGGGGTGTCGCGACTTTCGAAGTTTCGATTTCGATGGGAGTGATTTCAATGGATATAGACACGGATTCACTCCTGCTTGGGGCAAGAGCGGATGATCTCCCAGCCGTCCGCGCCCGAACAGTCTGCGAACGATGAGAATGATATTAGGGCCATAGGGCTTTAATGTCCATCTTCGCATATTCCCATGCTCAACGACGCGATAGACGTGAGCCGATCTGAGACAGCGGGACTCTGACCTCCCGAATGAACTGTCCAGGGTGATCCTGCCTTTCCAAATGTCAACGCTCCCCCATATATCAGCCACCGCTCAACATCAGGATCAAAGCCGGCTTTGAACATTCAGTTTCCACCCAGCGGCTGCGCGACGATCTTTGAGGGCTTCGACTGGGCAACCTCACCGCTCGGATCGCAGTCAGCGTGGCCCCCGGAACTCAAAACGCTCACGAGCGTCATGCTCGGCTCGCTGCAGCCGATGTTGATCGTCTGGGGGCCTGAGCAGACCACGCTCTACAATGACGGCTATGCTGCGATGTGCGGCAATCGCCATCCGGCCGCTTTCGGTAAAAGCTTCCAGTCCCTCTGGCATGATATTTGGGATCAGGTCGAGCCGATCATCTCGGCGGCCTATGCGGGCCAGGGCACGTCGATGGACGACATCGAATTCACGATGCACCGCAACGGGTATCCAGAGGAAACCCATTTCGCGTTCTCCTATACCCCGGTACGCGATCCGTGGGGCTCGGTGCTCGGCATGTTCTGCGCCTGCACCGAGACGACATCAGAGGTACGCGCCCGCCGTGTTCAGGATGACCTCAAGGAACGCTTCATGCAGGTCTTCGAACTCAGCCAGGGCGGCATCGCCATGCTGACGGGCAAGGATCATGTCTTCGAATACGCAAATGAAGAATATTACGCGATGATCGGCGTCGGGCGCGAGATCATCGGCAAGACCGTCGCCGACGCCGTGCCGGAGGTGATCCGGCAGGGCTTCATCGGCATCCTGGACGGTGTCTTTGCGACTGGCGACCCGTTCGTCGCAAAGAACCTGCCGGTCAAGCTCAACCGGGGACCTGAGGGCGAAGAGCAGAACCGTCTGATCGATCTCGTCTACCAGCCGACGCGCAGCGCCGAAGGCTGCATCACCGGCATTCTCGTCCAGGCCCGCGATGTCACGGCGCTGAGGGCGGAAGAAAAGCATCGCGAGCTGCTCGCCTACGAGCTCGGTCACCGACTGAAAAACCAGCTCGCCATGGTCCAGGCAATCGCCTCGCAGACATTAAGATACGCACCCGATATGCAGACCGCGCGCAAAAACCTCAGCGATCGGGTCGCGGTTCTCAGCCGGTCGCACGATGCAATCATCGAAGGGGGAACCGGTCATTCAAGGGTTGGTGATCTGGTCGCTCAGATGACCGCCATCCATGACAGCCCCGATCATCCGCGCATTCTTGTGGCCGGCCCGAATATGACCGTAGGGTCTCGACCGGCCCTTTCGCTATCGCTGATCCTGCATGAATTGGCCACCAACGCCGTAAAGTACGGTGCGCTTTCCAGTCCCGACGGCCGCGTTACGTTGACCTGGCGCGTCGGCGGCCCCTATCGCGATCGCTTCAAGCTCGAGTGGAAAGAAACTGGCGGGCCACCTGTGTCCAAACCCGAAAAGGAAGGGACAGGCAGCCGCCTGATCAGAGCCGGCCTTAATGGCACGGCAGATTGTCAGTTGGCGATCGACTACGAAGCCGACGGCCTGAGATTTTCGATATCGGCTGATCTTGCCGGTTTCCAGAAGGAACACTGATATGGCCTTATCGACAAAGGGACCGCTTCTGGTCGTCGAAGACGATGGCCTGATCCGGATGGATCTTGCCGATACACTGCAGGATGCCGGCTACGCGGTGGTTGAAGCGGCAACTGCCGACGAGGCCTGGGCGATCCTGCTTGAAACGCATGTCTCAGCGCTCATCACCGATATCGACATGCCCGGCTCCATGGATGGGTTAGAGTTGGCGCGCCGCGTTTGCGACCGCTGGCCTGATTGCCGGATCATCGTTATTTCCGGGCGCTACAATCCAGATCCCGCAAAACTACCTGCGGATGCCACCTTTCTGGCAAAACCGGTGGGTGAAACCGAGTTGTTTAAAGCCCTGGAAGCCCATGGTCTCGCGGCCTGATCGAATATCTGCGCGAAAACCGCTTACCCTTGAATGAAGTCATGCATAATTATGCACACGCCAACGGAAAGAGGGATGGCCCTGAGGCACATGTTTTCAGGTCTTGATGGGAGCTGAACCCGCGACCCGGCCCGCAAGGTCAGGGTAACGTCCTGAAAAGTTAGGAATTTAGTTTGCCAAACCAAACTCCGCGGCGAGTTAAGTCCCAGCAACTTCACATAATTCCAGGTTATGTGAACTTGGATACTCGCAATGGCTATATGACCCGCGAAGAAATGCAATTCCAAGCACCATAGTTTTGCTTCCAGAGATGGAATTTTTGTAGCAACTTTGGTGGTCAAAACGGCCGGGGTTTTGCACCGAGCCTGCTTGCTACCAGACTTCGTCTGCTACGATGCACGGCGACCACGCCGCGCCGAAAAGACAAGGAAACCGATCCCGATCACAACGGCCGTGACCAACCATCCGCCAACGCCGCTTGAGGTGTCTTTCCGAACAGACGCCATAGTCGTCTGCGCGGATTGAGCCGGCCCTTTTTTGACCTCGTTCGAGACTGGCGCTGCATCGACACCCGCGGCTTCGGCAACCTTGGCAGTCGCGATCACCGGAGCTGGAAACAAGATCGCCAGCGAAGGCTCGTCGATAACGCCGGTTTCGGGCAGCCCTCTGCTTTTCTGGAAGGCTCGCAGCGCCGAAATGGATTTCTTTCCCCATAGACCATCTGCCGTTCCCGCATCGAACCCCTTTTCGGCAAGCGCCTTTTGAACATCAGGAACCGGGCGGACGACCGTTGCCGTGGCGATAGGGGCAGTCGTGGATAGCGAGACGATCGTAATCGCCGCCGAAAGTGCCCAACGGCACGAGAGCTTGGAATGCTCGGTTGATCGATCGTAGCGTCGAGTGATGGAGTAATTGCCTTCAGACGCAGACTGCATGGGGAGCATGTGTTTGGTGTGGCAGAACGAACGCACATTAGGGAAATGAAGTAGACATCGGGCGTGATCAATATGCAACCGATGCAAGAATTGTATAGTGGACAAATCATTCTTGTGTCGAGCGTGCCGTGATCCTGGAAATAGCATCGATCTTTGAACCATTTCTCGACGAGGCGCTTTTGCGCTTCTCTTATCTCTACCCCGGGGTTGAAGTCGTCCGCGCCGAAGGTTCGGTCGATATCCGCGCGAGCGACACGTCTGTCATCGCTGCTTTCCAACACACACTCTACCGCCAAAAAATCTATCGAGAGACGTCAACGCTCAGGAATGCCTTGATCGAAAGCCTTCTCAGATGAATGTCGTGCCCCTGAAATTTCGGCAATTCGGGAGCGACCGTCTGCTGTTCTGCGATGACGCAGGTGGTTTCTTCAAGGCCGACACGAGTTTCTTGACGCGTTACGTCCATGACGAACTGACCTTACAGGACCTGGCATTCCTCCAGAGCAACGGACACGCCTTCGACGGTTTCGAAAATCTGGGCGCTGCCGCCTTCCGCTACCGTTGGGCGAAAAGGTTTTGCAGTGCCGCTGATCTCGACTACGTCATTCTCGTGCCAACGCTTCGCTGCAACCTGGCATGTGCATATTGCCAGGTCAGTCGGGTCAACGAAACTGCACCCGGCCACGATTGGACTGACGAAACGCTGGCAGCAACCATTGCTTGGCTGGGCGGCCTGACAACCAAGACAATCAAGATCGAGTTCCAGGGCGGCGAGCCACTCCTGCGGCTCGATATTTTGGACAAGGTCAGGGACTTTGTCCGGTCGAGATTCGAACAAGCCTCTTTTGTCGTCTGCACCAATCTGCAAGATGTCAGCCAGGAAGCCTGGCGCTTCCTGAGTGCAACAGACACCCATATCAGCACCTCGCTCGACCCCACCCTTTCGCTACATCAGCGCCACCGGACGGTCACGCCGGCGGCGCATGCGCAGTTTACCGACAATTTTCACCGCGCCGTTGACGAAATGCCAGAGCGTGTGTCTGCACTACCGACATTCGATATCGACGCGCTGCCTGAGCCGCGCGCCGTCATCGACACATATGCCTCATTCGGTCTACGCTCCATCTTCCTGCGCCCGGTCAATCATCAAGGTTTTGCCCGGAAGCGCTTCAAGACAAGAGATGCCCAGCAGATCTGGGGTGACTATCACCGCTCCTTCATCAATGACCTGATCGAATACAATTTTGTCGCCGACCAACCGATGGAGGAATATTACTTCTCCCACTGTCTCCGGCGGATCATCGGCGGCGGACATGATGGCTACGTCGATCTGCGCAACCCGAACCCTGTCGGCACCAATTATGTCGTTATCGACCATGACGGATCCTTCTATCCGACTGACGAAGCGCGCATGATGAGCCGGTTGGGTCAGATCGACCTGAGAATGGGCAATGTCCAAGCCGGCATCGATCGCACGATCATCAATGCCATCAATGCGCAGGCCACCAACACCTTTGATCCGGACTGTGTGCACTGTCCCTATCAGGCCTTTTGCGGCGTCGATTTCATTGACGATCTCTCCCGTTATGGCCGCATCGATATACCGCGACACCAGACTGATTTTTGCCGGCGGCATACCGCAATCTTCGATCTGGCCTTCGAGCTCCTCTATAGCGACGACATCATGGTCCGCCATTCATTGGCTCTTTGGGCAGGGCTGGAGGATGTCGATCGCTTGCTTCTGCGGGAACACGCATGATCCAGCTTCGTCTCCCGATCGAACCCATGCCGATCGTCGAACCAATCGTGCTTCGGCTCTGCGAGACCGATACGGATATCGGTCCGCATGACGCTATGTTGATCGAGACGAACGGGACGCGCAGAGAATACGATTACAACGGCTTTTCGATCATTCTGGAGGCTCCGGAAACGCTTCGTCTGGATCAGGACGTAATCATGGTCGTTCCCGGCCAGCCGAGCGCCCGCCGATTGATCAGGAGCAGCTCGTCACACAACACGCTGGTCGTGACCGAACAATGCGACCAGCTCTGCGTGATGTGTTCGCAGCCACCGAAGAAACATCACATCGATCTCTTCGATCATCTGGAGGCGGCCGCCTCCCTCGCCCCGCATGGCGCCTATATTGGGATTTCCGGCGGAGAGCCGCTTCTTCACAAAGCGAGGCTCTTCGGCATGCTGCTTTCGCTCTCGAAAGCGCGCCCCGATCTGCGTTTTCATATCCTGTCAAACGGGCAGCATTTCGAGCGCCCGGACCTGCCGATATTGGCCGAGGTCGGCACGGAACGGATCCTTTGGGGAATACCGCTTTATTCGGCCGATCCGCAGGCCCACGATACCATCGTGAAAAAGCAGGGCGCCTATGATCGGCTCATGGAAAGCTTCGCGATGCTGTTTGACGCTGGCGCAATGATCGAGTTGCGCACAGTCGTTCTGCAGCAGAACCACGAGCACCTTCCGTCACTTGCGTCCTTCATTGCCACCATGCTCCCCTTCCTCGACAGATGGGCCATCATGCAGCTTGAGAATATCGGCTTCGCGCGGATGAACTGGACAGGCAGCTTCAAGGACACCTCGGCGGATTTCACCAACATCGCCCGGTCCATCAATATTGCCACGGCAAGGGACGTCCCAGTTCAGCTTTACAATTTTCCGCTCTGCTCGGTGCCAGAGCAGTACCGCAGATACGCGCCTGCCACGATCTCGGACTGGAAGAACAGGTACGAACCATTCTGCGCGGCTTGTCGTGCCAAAGACCAATGCGGTGGATTCTTCACCTGGTATGATCACGCACGCGGCTTCAAGGAGCTAGGACCGTTATGAGACGGCGCATTTTTCTGATCCCGTCGCTAATTGCCGCCGGCTTCCTGCCGAGCAAAGCCGATGCCATGCCCGGCAGCCCTGTCGTCAAGAAGCCTGATCCGCAATCCATTCTTGAACGCCTGAAGATCAGGCACCTGTTCTCGCTTGCGGGACACCGGTCTCATTCAAGCCATAGCTCGCATGCCAGCCATTCCAGCCACGCGTCCAGCAGTTCCGGCGGCTACATACCGCGTTCGACCTATACGAGCCCCAGCTATTCCAATCCGAGTTATTCCAGCCCGAGCTATGCCGCTCCTGCGGCGCCACAGGCGGCACCATCAGCGCCCTCTCCGCTTTATTCAGCGCCGACCACAACCCAGCCTGCCATTCCGAAGACAAGCGCACCATCCTCTGCCTCGATCGGGACAAGCAATGCGCCTGATCCGTCAGCCACCGCTCCTCTCAAGGTCCTTCCGGGCAACGCGCTGAAATTCAAGCAGATCGTCATACTGGTCCAGTCGGGGCTGACTGCCTATGGCTATTATGCCGGTCCGCTCACAGGGACAGTCGATGACAATACGCGGGCAGCGCTTCGGCAGATGCAGCAGGACAATAATCTCAAGGTTACCGGGACGGTCACGTCAGAGGTGCTAACGGCGTTCGGCATTGCCGCACGGTAGTCTTGGTCGTAAGCAATAACCTATCCATGCGCCACACTTTCATTTGCACCCAAAGGTGAGACCCATCGACCCGAAGGGGCGGGCGAACCCTTAGTGACGATGAAGGGCTATCGATTGTCGCAACCTCTCGGCGACGGCATACCGTTGTGACGATTGACCAGCAAACACCACGTTGCAAACCGTCAGAAAACCGCATATATTTCTGACAGGAGAACTGCTATGCAACGACTGACAACACAGATCATCGCCTATGCCGAACAGCTGCCCGAAGGAACGGCGCTGTCCGCAAAGGCCTTCCTGCATTTGGGAAACCGTGCCGCGGTTGACCAGGCATTGTCGCGTCTGTGTGAACGCGGCGAGCTTGTTCGGGCCGGTCGTGGGATCTATCTCAAGGCGATCAAGAGCCGCTTTGGGAGCCGCCCGCCGACGGTCGAGCAGGCTGTCGAAGCCGTTGCGCATCAACGTGGCGAAGTGATTGTTTCGAATGGCGCTGCGGCTGCAAACTCGCTGGGGCTGTCCACACAGGTACCGATCCGGTCCATCTATTTCACATCCGGCCGCAGCCGAACCATGACAGTCGGTAGCCAGACGGTTGAGTTGAAGCACGTACCGCGCTGGCAGCTCGCCTTGGCGAACAAGCCTGCCGGCCTGGCTGTCCGCGCGCTGGCATGGCTCGGCCCGGAAAAGGCAGAAGAGGCACTTCCGAGCATCAAGCGGAAGCTTTCCGCCGAGGCATTCGGCGAACTCGTTGCCGCCGCTCCGCAGTTTCCCAGCTGGCTTGCCCGCAGTGTAGGAAAAGCCGCTTATGGCTGAACAGTTTTTGCAGCTGTCCCAGGACGATCGGAGAGATATTCTTGCGATCGCCGCTGAGAAGACCGGGCGGCCGATCCATCTTCTGGAAAAGGACGCATGGGTCGTCTGGGCGCTTCAAACCCTCTATGGAACGGCGCTCGGTGACCACCTCGTCTTCAAAGGCGGCACTTCCCTCTCGAAAGCCTACAACGCCATCCGCAGATTTTCGGAAGATGTCGATCTGACCTACGATATCCGCGAACTCGCCCATGATCTCGTCGGCGAAAACGAGCAGGCATTGCCGGAAACCAGGAGTGAGGAAAAGCGCTGGTCGAGCGAAGTCCGAAAGCGCTTACCGGCCTGGGTATCGGAAACCGTGAGCCCGCTCGTTGTCGATGCGATCAGCGCCCATTCGCTTCCAGCCACCGTCCGTGTCGAAGCCGACAAGCTCTTCATCGACTACGAAGCGGTTGCCGGAGGATCCGGCTATGTCGCTCCAAGCGTCATGCTGGAGTTCGGGGCACGATCGACGGGAGAACCCGCAAGCGTTCGCAACATCTCGTGTGACGCTGCAGGCCTTGTGGATGGCATTGAGTTTCCAACCGCCAGTCCGCGGGTCATGCATGCCGAACGCACGTTTTGGGAAAAAGCGACGGCAATCCACGTCTTCTGCCTGCAGGAGCGGCTCCGCGGAGAGCGCTTTTCACGCCACTGGCACGATATCGTTCGTCTTGACGATATAGGCATCGCCGACAGCGCAATCGCCGATCGCGACCTGGCCAAATCAGTGGCGCAGCACAAATCGATGTTTTTCGCCGAGAAAGCGGCTGACAGAACGCCGATTGACTATGAAGCGGCCGTGGTCGGAGGGCTGAAGCTAACACCTGCCGGCGAAGGGAGAGCAGCTCTTGAGCAGGACTACGCTCGGATGCTGGAAGACGGCCTTCTACTCGATGAGGCCGAGAGCTTCGACGAACTCCTAGAGCGATGCGCAAAAATCCAAGAAAAGGCCAATGCCGGCGGCTGAGAAGAGCGTCCACGATCGCGGGAAACCAACTGAAATGACAACTCCCGCAATGGCCGACCCATGATCTTCGACCGCTATCCGCTTCCAGAAAGCGAAAGCTTCCCGAATAGAGGCTCGGCACGTTGCACCCTTGGCCGGTGTGAGACTGTAGAGGGTATTAAGCTCTTGAGCGGGTATGAACCATTGGCCCGCGCCTGTGATAGATTAAGCCATTGAAACTCCACTGATATGATGTGCCGACACACCCCTCGCTGTAAAAGGTCCCGGACGTACTGCAAGCGGTATGTGCCAAGACTAGCTCTCGATGGGTCAGCATGATGAGGGAGGACAAATCCTTGCCGGAGCTGATTGGCCGCCTGCCGCACACAGAGCATATATCGCAAGTTGTCGCGCAGGACGGGGACGCGGCCGCCCAATCTCTCTGACGTCGTGTTTCGCAACCGCTTGCATGATGCAGGCCTGATGCGGACAGGCCTGCATCATGGGGATGGCCGATGGCTCCCCAAGGCAAATATGACAGGTTGAGATGCCCCCCTCATTTTGTGAGGGTGGCCGCGATAACGCTGATGACGGAAGACTCGTTCGACGTTGCCTTGAGAAGGCAAGGCGTCATCAGCACGGTCAAAATGAAGAAGGCGACCGTTAGCCTCTTTGTCAGAATGCGGCCGCGCGTCATGCGAGACTGAGCTCCACAGCGATATTGCCCCGCGTCGCCTTCGAATAAGGGCAAATCTGATGAGCATCATGAATGATGGCTCGCGCAGTTTCCCGATCCAGGCCGGGCAGGCTGACATTCAGGCGTGCCTGGAGAACGAACTCGCACTCTGTCGTCCCGAGATCCACTTCCGCATCGACGGAGACATCCGCAGGCAGTCGCAATTGCCGCTTTCCGGCAGCGCGGGTCATGGCGCCGATGAAACAGGCCGACCAGCCGGCCGCAAACAACTGCTCCGGGTTCGTTCCGGGACGTCCGCTCCCCGGAGGAGAAAGCGCCACGTCCAGAGCGGCATCATCGCTGCGTGCAAATCCTTCGCGCCCGCCGGTTGTGTGGGTTCGTCCAGTGTAGAGAACAGTATCGATCTTCGTCATGGCAAACACTCCTTTTTAAGTCACGTCAGTTCTGTTCGCTGACAGGAGCCTTTTCGCCCTTTGGAGTATCTGCACTGTTTCACGAAAACCGGTGAAGTGTATCAGACCGTACATCACCCCGGCAGATCGGAAAGATGGCAGCCGGAACTCGAGCGCCCACTGTCATCGCAATGTCAACTCCACGGCAAGCCCGCCGCCGTCACGGTTGTAAAGCCGTACCTTGCCGCCAAGAGCCGTGGCCAGTTGCTGGGCGATTGCAAGCCCCAGTCCCGTGCCACCGGTCTCGCGGTTACGGGACTGTTCCAGCCGCACGAAAGGCTGCATGGCGGCCTCCAGCATCTCGTCGGGTATGCCCGGCCCGCGGTCGAGGATGGTCAGGACCGTTTCGCCCGCCTCTCTCCGCTCGACACTCAACTCCGCCGCTCCGGCAAATTTTACCGCGTTGTCGATGGCATTCGTCAGGATGCGTCGCAGCGCATGCGGCTTCGTCGTCAGCGTGCCCTCCACAAGCCCGATCACCGTCACCGCCTTGCCCGTGTCCTGATAATCATAGGCAATGCTGTCGATGAAGGACGAAAGGTCGATACGTGACGTCTTTTCGCCATTGCCATGCGAACTGCGCGCATAGGCGATCCCATCCTTCACCAGCATTTCGATCTCGCGCAAGTCGCTGACCAGCTTGTCGCGTTCCGGGCTTTCGTCCGCCATGTCGACGCGTAGTCGCATGCGTGCGATCGGCGTCTGCAGATCGTGGGAAATGGCCGCAAGGATCTGCACCCGTTCCTCAAGATGATGAGCGATCCGGTCGCGCATGGAGTTGAATGCCCGTGCCGCATGGGCCACTTCGCGGGGACCGCTCTCGCTGATCGGCTTGCCCTTCGCATTCGGATCAAGCGCATCGGCCGCCGCCGCGAGATCGCCAAGCGGCCGGAATGCCTGCCGCACGACAAGCCAAGTGCAGAAGCCGAGCAGCAGCATCTGGACGGCAAAGACATAAGGCAGCCAGCTGGCCAGCGGCATGACACCCCGCGGTGTCACGTCGATCGTCAGCGGCGAACCGTCAGAGAGTGTCAGATGCCCCTGCAGCCTGCCGTTCTCGCCGGGAATGGCCTCCACCGTCAGCGGGAATTTTTGCCCGGCGGCATCTTCGATCCTTGCGGCAATCTCGGCTCCACGACCCGACATGTCGGGAACACCTGATACACCTGTTCCGAGCTCCAGCCGGTAATTGCCGCGGCTGAGGCGATCAAGCCATGCCGGACGCTCTGTCGCCGGCAGCCGGTCGATCACCGCGATCGAGGTTGCAAGATCACTTTCCAGCGTACCCAGCATCACAGCCTTCGCGGACGTATAGCGCTCGAAGAATAGGATGCTGAAGGAAAGGCCGTAGGCAATCGCAAGGCCCGAAAAAAGGATCAGAAAGAGCCGTGCGCGCAGGGTGCCCGGCCAGAAAGCGTGACGTCGGCCCGCTTTATCCGCCGCCGCGCTCGTCATATCCTGGGCTCCGAAATCTCCACCGGCACCGCAAAGACATAACCTTCCGCACGCACCGTCTTGATATAAGTCGGCTCGCGCGCGTCGTCACCCAGCCGCTGGCGGACACGGCTGACGAGAAGATCGATCGAGCGGTCGAACAATTCCGCATCGCGGCCCTGCGTCAGGTTCAAAAGCTGGTCGCGGTTGAGAACACGCTGCGGGTGGTCGATGAAGACGCGGAGCAGCCGATATTCCGCGCCGCTCAGGGCAATCTCCGTGCCCTCGAGATCGAGCAGATGCCGGCCGACGGTATCGAGGCGCCATGTTCCGAAGGTCAGGATCTGGCCCGCCTCGCTGATCTGCAGGTTCGGCGGCAGCATTCTCGTGCGCCGGAGGACGGCCTTGATGCGGGCCAGAAGCTCGCGCGCCGCAAAAGGTTTCGGCAGATAGTCGTCCGCACCCATTTCGAGACCGATGACACGATCCATCTCGTCGTCTCGGGCGGTCAGCATCAGGACCGGCGTTGCCTTGTGCTTGCCGGCACGCAGCTCGCGGCAGAGAACCAGCCCGTCATCGCCGGGCATCATAACGTCGAGCACGATCAGATCCACTGCATTGGCATCCAGGAAGCTGCGCATCTGCCGGCCATCGGCCGCGACGCTGGTGCGCAGGCCGTTTTTCTTCAGATAGCTCGACACCAGTTCACGGATCTCGCGATCGTCGTCAACGATCAGGATATGGTCGATATGCTCCATCTCGGGTTTCGTATCCTCTCATATTTACTGCGTGTCGAGGCATTCCCATTTAGCCCCGGATGCGGTCGCCGCGAAGCCGGGAAATGCACCGCGGCGACCTGTTGTATCCGGAAATTCGCCGCGGCTAGAATTCCGCGACGTCGAGCACCGCACGGGCGAATTCCGCCGGTGCTTCCTGCGGCAGGTTGTGACCGGTGCCACCACCGATCGTGCGATGTTCGTAGCGTCCCGAAAACCGGGCGGCATAGGCGGATGGATCCGGATGCGGGGCGCCATTGGTGTCCCCCTCCATGGTGATGGTGGGGATGGTCACCACCGGTGCCTTGGCAAGCAGCACCTCATAGGCATCGTATTTCGCCTCGCCCGCAACCAGTCCGAGCCTCCAGCGATAATTGTGAATGGTGATGTCGACATGGTCGGGATTGTCGAATGCGCTGGCGGAGCGGTTGAAGGTTTCGTCATCGAACTTCCAGGTCGGCGACGCCGTCTGCCAGATGAGACGCGCAAAATCATGAGTGTGCGCGGCGTAACCGGCACGGCCGCGTTCGGTGGCGAAATAGAACTGGTACCACCAGGCAAGCTCGGCCTTGGGCGCAAGCGGTGCGCGATTGGCTTCCTGGCTGCCGATCAGATAGCCGCTGACCGACACCAGCGCCTTGAAGCGCTGCGGCCAAAGCACGGCCATGATATCCGCCGTCCGCGCACCCCAGTCATAACCCGCAACGATCGCGGTCTCGATCTTGAGCGCGTCCATCAGCGCGATCATGTCGACCGCAAGTGCGGCCTGCTGGCCATTACGCGGCGTCTCGGCAGAAAGAAACCGTGTCGAGCCATAACCGCGCAGATAGGGAATGATGACCCGATACCCGGCATCGGCAAGGATCGGCGCAACATCGACATAGCTGTAGATATCGTATGGCCATCCGTGCAGGAGCAGGACGACGGGACCATTTGCCGGGCCGTCCTCTGCATATCCGATATTGAGGACACCGGCATCGACCTGCTTCAGGGCAGCAAATTTCGTATGGCCGCCCGGCCTGCCTTGCGAATTGCCGGATGACCCGGCTGCGGCGGATTGAGCATTGGCCAGCGACGTGGCGCCGAGCTCGACGGCTGCGACGGTCATGGCTGCCAGGCCAAAGAAGCGGCGGCGTTGAAGCTGAAACATATCGGTCATGGGTTTTCTCCGGTTCGCGTTGATGACGATCCCCAAGAAACAGCCCGTATGTATTGTCGATATGTCCTGCGACCTGCTCAACTGCAAGCAAGTGTAGCGGCACGCCGCCGAGATACAGTTCGATACAAAGACCTCGCCTCGCCTGCGCGAAAAGACGACGAGATGGCCGGTCCCGCCCGCCTGATTGTTTCATATTGTGGTGGCGGGGACGCCTCCTACACTCCGATACATTTCTCCCTGAAGCCGGACACATCCCGGATACCTGCGCCCGACCAGATTGGCGCAGTTGCCGATCACGCCCATGTCGGCGGCGCCAAGATCCACCAAGGGCTTCAGAGGACATGATCATGACGCTTCTCGTCATTGCCTATCTCGGAGGGGCGCTCACCATCCTGAGCCCCTGCATCCTGCCGATCCTTCCCTTCATCTTTGCCCGTGCGGGACAACCGTTCCTGCGCAGCACGTTGCCCATGCTGGCAGGCATGGCGGCGACATTCTCGCTCGTCGCGACGCTCGCTGCGATCGGCGGCGGCTGGGCCATCGAGGCCAATGAATTCGGCCGGCTTGCCGCGCTGCTGCTGCTTGCACTGTTCGGCCTCGGCCTCATCTCTCCCCGCATCGCCACGATCCTGAGCCAGCCCGTTGTAAGGCTCGGTAACCGCCTGATGAATGCCGCCGGAAAGCCGGGCAGCGTTCCCACGGCCGCGGGCTCTCTCATTCTGGGCATCGCCACCGGTCTCCTCTGGGCGCCCTGCGCCGGGCCGATCCTCGGTCTGGTGCTGACCGGTGCCGCCCTGCAGGGCGCCAATCTTGAAACCACGGTTCTCCTCGTCGCCTATGCTGCGGGCGCAGCTACATCGCTTGCCCTCGCCCTTTTGGCAGGTGGGCGCATCTTTGCTGCCTTGAAGCGGTCCCTGGGTGTCGGCGAGCGTATTCGTCAGGTCCTTGGCGCAGCTGTCATTGCAGGCGTCGGCGTCATCGCGCTCGGCCTCGACACCGGCCTCCTCGCCAAGCTTTCCTATGCCAGCACGTCCTCCTTCGAACAGGCGGTTCTCGATCGTCTCCACACCCGGCCAGGCGAAGGCGGCATGGAGGTCGCAAGCTCGGACAATTCCATGCTCGCCGGCAACGGCACGCCGTTTCACGCCGACCTTCCCGTCGAAAGACGCGCGCCTTCACTGGGCGGTGCCGTGGAATGGCTGAACTCGCCGCCGCTTTCCGCGGAAGCCCTGAAGGGCAAGGTCGTGCTGGTCGACTTCTGGACCTATTCCTGTATCAACTGCATCCGCACCATTCCGTATGTCCGCGCCTGGGCCGAGAAATACAAGGATCAGGGTCTCGTCGTGATCGGCGTGCATGCGCCGGAATTTGCCTTCGAGAAAAAGATCGACAATGTCAAAAAGGCAATCTCCGACTTCAAGATCGGCTATCCCGTCGCCATCGACAATGATTACAGAATCTGGCGTGCCTTCAATAACAGCTACTGGCCGGCCAGCTATCTGATCGATGCCAAGGGCAATATCCGCTACCACCATTTCGGCGAAGGCAATTACGGCCGGACCGAGCAGGCGATACAGGACCTGCTGCGTGAAGCCGGCAGCGACCTCGCCACCACTGCGCCCGTCAAGCCCGAGGCAAAGGGCGCAGAAGCGAGCGCTGACCTGAAGGATATCCGCTCCGGCGAGACCTATATCGGTTACCGGCAGGCCACCGGCTTTGCCTCGAACGAAGGCCTTCGTCCCGGCTCCTCCAGCACCTATTCGATCGACAGGCCCGACCTCAACGAATGGGGCCTCTCCGGCAGCTGGACTGTCGGCGCGGAAGAAGCGACCCTCGACAAGAGCGACGGCGCCATCACCTACCGGTTCAGCGCCCGCGATCTGCATCTCGTGCTGGGGCCGGACGGCTCGGAAAAGCCGGTCCGTTTCCAGGTGACGATCGACGGCCACGCTCCCGGCGCCGACCACGGCACGGATACCGATGCCGACGGCAATGGCACGGTGACATGCACCCGCCTCTACCAGCTCGTCCGTCAGTCCGGCGACGTCACGCCCAGAACCTTCAGCATCCGCTTCCTCGATCCGGGCGTGCAGGCCTACGCCTTCACCTTCGGCTGAACCCTTTCCCTCACCCATCCAGACAACAAAGGATCACGACATGAACCGCCGTTTCATTTCCATGGCAGCCATCGCATTTGCCACCAGCGTCATCGCCTTCGCCGCACAGGCTGCGGAGGTGAAGAACATCGTCATCGTGCATGGCGCCCTTGCCGATGGCTCCGGCTGGCGCAAGGCAACCGAAATCCTCGTGGATCGGGGCTATAACGTCACCATCGTGCAGGAGCCGATCACCTCTCTCGCAGACGATGTCGCCGCCACCAACCGCGTGCTGGATCTTCAGGACGGACCGTCGCTCCTCGTCGGCCACAGCTATGGCGGCATGGTCATCACCGAGGCGGGAAACAATCCCCATGTTGCAGGCCTCGTTTATGTGGCGGCCTTCCAGCCGGAAAAGGGGGAAAGCCTGTTCGATCTGGCAAGCTCCAAGCCTGCCGGCGGAATGAACATTCGCGAAACGAAGGACGGGAAATATCTCTATCTGGACCCCACGGCATTCGCGGGGGACTTTGCCGGCGACCTTCTGAACAAGGACGCCGATTTTCTGGCGAGATCGCAGGTCTTCGCCGCCAAGCAGGCATTCGCGGCGAAGATCAGCGAGCCAGCCTGGAAGACGCGCAAGAGCTGGACGGTCGTCGCTACCCAGGATCGTTCGATCAATCCCGATCTCGAACGCGATATGGCCAGACGTGCGCGCAGCGACGTGACCGAGATTGCGGCAAGCCACTCCGTTTTCGCCTCTCAGCCCGAAAAAGTTGCCGATGTGATCGAAAAGGCGGCAAAAGCCCTTTCACACTAAGGACCCACAGATCTCCCATCAAACTGAGCCGCGCCTTTTTGGGCGCGGCTTTTGTTACGCTCCGAGCGGCGCGCCAAGTGAAAAACGCCGGGTGATGCCGATGGCCTCCAGGAACGCCTCATCATGGCTGACTACCAGAAGCGCACCGTCATAGGCGACCAGACCCGCCTCCACCGTGGCGATGGAGTCAAGATCGAGGTGATTGGTCGGTTCGTCGAGAATAAGCAGTTGCGGCGGACTTTCTCCACCGAGGACGCAGGCTAGGCCGGCGCGCAACATCTGCCCACCCGACAATTGTCCCACTTGCCTGAGGCTGGCATCGCCACGAAACATGAAACGGGCGAGAGCCGCCCGGCAGGCATTTTCGCTGGCTCCGGGATTGAGGCGCATGAAATTGTCGCGGATCGACAGCTGCGGCTGAAGCAGGCTGACCTTCTGGTCGAGAAAGGCGCATGGCACCTCGACCCTGACGGACCCTGAAAGCGGCGCCAGGCCTCCGGTGATGGCGGACAGCAGCGTCGTCTTGCCCGTGCCGTTCGAGCCGATGACGGCAAGCCGCTCGGGACCAGTCATTGTCAGCGAAAGATCGGAGAGGACTGGGGCATCGCTTGCATAACCCGCAGTCACCTTCTCCAGCCGCAGCACCGTCCTCGACGCCACAAGACCCGTGGATGGCAGCGAAACCTTGAAGGGATCGAGAACCTCCAGGCGGTCCCGGGCAACAGACACATCGGCCCTCGCCTCTCCCGCCATTCGGCTTGCGGCCGCGGCCTTCTCTCCACCCGTCTGCTCTGCGCGCATGGCACGGCCACCGGCCGAAATTCGCGGCATTCCACCCTCTGCCGCCTTCCTTTTTCCTGCACCATCACGGCGTGCCTGCCGCTCCGTCGCCTCCTGTGCCTTGCGCTCGACCTCGCCGAGCCGCTTCTGCGCGTCGGCCAGATCATGCCGGGCAGCGGCAAGTTCAAGAGCCTTGCGTTCCCGGTAATGGCTCCATTTTCCGCCATAACGGCTGATGCCGAGCGATGTCAGCTCCACGATCGCATCGACATTCTCCAGAAGCTCCCGATCGTGGCTGACGACGATCGCGCCGTGGCGCCAGCCGGCGAGAAGCTCGATCACCGCCGCCCGCCCGTCCCGGTCGAGATTGTTGGTCGGCTCGTCGAGGATCAGGAAATCGGGTGCGTGATAGACTTGGGCAGCCAGTGCGGCACGGGTGCGCTGGCCGCCGGAAAGCTGCGCAAGCGACGTCGACAAAGGAATGGAGAGGCCAAAACGCGCCAGCGCCGCCTCGATATCCGGCTCCAGCATCCAGTCGATATCGGCCAGTTCCTCGAGCGTTGCCGTGCCGGATTGCGCGCGCCCGAGCAGGGCAAGCGCATGACGGGCACCGAAGAGATCGGCGACGGTGTCCCCTTCCGTGACCTGTACGCTCTGGCGCAGGATGTGGATGCCCGCGGGCGCCATGACGGATCCCGACGCCGGCGGCAAGTCACCTGCGATCAAGTTCAGAAGCGTCGTCTTGCCGACACCGTTGCGGCCGACGAGCCCAGCCCGTTCGGGGCCGAAGACGATATTCAGATCGGAGAAAAGCGGACGACCGTCAGGCGTGGACCAGGACAGATTGGAGAGAGTAACGGAATGCGGCATGGACAAGGTTTTCCCGGATGGCAAGGCAAAGCGGCGTTGCGATTGGGTTGAAATCCATTGTCGACCATCCTGTTGGTGCTGCAGACGATGGTGATCTAACGCGTAAAAGCGGTGGGTTCAAGGCATACGGCGACGCTAATCCCAGGCGACCTCCCTGACCAGATCGACCAGCGCCCGCAGCTTGGCCGGAATATGGCGCCGGCCGGGATAATAGAGGCAGAGACCCGGATAGGGAGCGATCCAGTCGTCCAAAACCTCAATCAATGTGCCATCGGCAAGGTCCGCGGCGACCTGCCACGCATTGAGATAGGCAAGGCCGGCGCCTTCCCGTGCGGCCCGCAGCATCAGGTCGCTCTCGTCAAGCGTCAGCAGGCCCGGAACATCCAAGGTGAAGGCCTCGCCGTGCCGCTCGAATTCCCAGTGATAGAGAGAACCGCTCGCCATACGCGCCCGAATGCAATCATGGTTCTTCAGATCGGCCGGCACTTTCGGCCGGCCATGCCGCTCGAAATAGCCGGGAGAGCCGACGATCACGGGGCGAACAGAGCGGCTGATCGGCTGAATGACCATATCCGGCGGCACGGTCTCGCGAATGCGAATGCCGGCATCGAAGCCCTGCGCATTGATATCGACCAGCGCGCCCTCCGTGACGATTTCGACCGCCATTTGCGGATGGCGCCGCCGGTACTCTAGAAGCACCGGATTGAGTACCATGCGCGCCGCACCGACAGAGGTGTTGATCCGCAGCGTGCCGCTCGGCTCGGTGCGATGCTCGTCCGCCAGATCGACCGCCTTGCGGATTGCCGCCAGCGCCGGCGCGATCTCGGCCACGAACTGCTCACCGGCGGAAGACAGGACGACGCTGCGTGTGGTCCTGTTGAAAAGCCTCACGCCGATGCGGGCTTCCAGAACCGCGATCTGCTGGCTGAGTGCGGAGGAGGATATGCCCAGTTCACGCGCTGCCGCGCGGAAGCCGCCATGTGTAGCCACAGCAACGACCGCCTCGAGTTCGGCCAGTGTCCCACGCAGCATTGTCCGCCATTCCTTATCAGATCGTCCTTTATTGGCCAGCTTATCAGATCAATGTGGAACCGCCAGATTAACCGCATCATTTTCAAGGAGAAGACGATGCGTATCATCGACAAGATCTATATCGACGGCCAGTTCATCACCCCGCATGGCGCGGAGATCGCCGATCTCCACAATCCCTCGACGGAGGAGAGGATCGGCACGGTGCGTCTCGGCGACATCGAAGATGCCCAGGCGGCGATTGCCGCGGCAAAGCGTGCCTTTCCGGCCTTTGCCGGCACAGGCAAGCAGGAGCGCATCGCCATGCTCGAACGCCTGAGCAACGCTGTCGCCGCACGAAATGCGGAACTGACCGAGGCGATGGCGATGGAATATGGCGCCCCGCAATATTTCACCGGCTTTGCCGTCGCCCATGCGGCATCCAGTTTTCGGCACATGGCCGAGGTGCTCAAGGATTACAATTTCAAGCGGCGGATCGGACGGGCCGAGGTCACGATGCAGCCCATCGGGGTAACGGCCGCGATCACGCCCTGGAACAGCAATTACGGTTTCATCTGCGCCAAACTCGCAACCGCGATCGCAGCCGGCACGACGATCGTCATCAAGCCGAGCGAGATGAGCGCGATCCAGACGCAACTGCTCACCGAATGCCTGGATGTGGCCGGCCTACCGAAAGGTGTCTTCAATATCGTCAACGGTCGTGGCGACGTCGTCGGTGCGGAATTCAGCCGGCATCCGGATATTGCCAAGGTGACGTTCACCGGCTCGACGGCCGTCGGCAAGCAGGTGCTGCGTGCCGGTGCGGAAACCCTGAAACGGGTGACGCTTGAACTCGGCGGCAAGGGGCCAAATATCATTCTGGACGACGCGGATCTTGACCTCACCATTCCCACGGTCCTGCGAGTTGGCCTGATGAACAGCGGCCAGGCCTGCATTGCCGGCACCCGCATTCTTGTGTCGGAAGCAAGAAAGGCCGAAATGATCGAGAGACTGCGGGCAGAAATCGCAACCTTCAAGCCGGGTATGCCATCCGATCCGGCCGTGATGATCGGTCCAATGGTAAGTCAGAAGCAGTATGAACGGGTACAGGCCTACATCAAACTGGGGGTCGATGAAGGAGCAGCACTCATCGCCGGTGGCCCCGGCCGCCCACAGGGCATCAGGAATGGCTGGTTTTCGCAGCCGACGATTTTCGCGAATGTGACGAACGATATGCGGATCGCCCGCGAGGAGATTTTCGGACCGGTGCTTTCTGTCCTGTCTTACCAGGATGAGGAAGAAGCGATCCACATCGCCAACGACACGAGCTACGGGCTTCAGGCATATCTGCACGGCACGGACATGGAGCGAATGCAGAAACTGGCTAGCCGCTTGGATTGTGGCCGCGTCGTCATCAATGGCGCGCCCCACGAGCCGTTGGCCCCGTTTGGTGGTATGAAGCAATCCGGCATCGGCCGCGAATTTGGCTCTTTTGGGCTGGATGCTTTTCTGGAGCCTAAGGCGGTATTGGCTTAAGGCCGCACGGCGATTTTGTACGGCAGCATCACCGCTCGATCAGTTGACCCGCGTGGTGATGCTCTCTGGGTCTTGAAGGGACTCGAACCGCAGACCTCGTTGATGCAGCCTTCGCTCATCGAGAACGAGTGCTCTTGAAAACAGATACGTACTAAGGATTGTCGTGATTCCCGGCCGCCACTCACGCAGCTTGATCTTGCTGATGATGATGGCCCCGGCCGGCCGAGATCGTGCTAGGCGGCTTCTCGCTTGACAACAGTTCCATCGAACAATTAGCAGCCACCTGTCGTTGGCCAAACCCCGAGGATACGCTCGATTTTGGTCAGATCGCCGCTTGCAAGAAATCTTGATTCAGCATCAATGGCTTGGCCTGCAACACACATAGATGGGTACATTTTTTTACCGTTCCATTGTTGCTTTTTTAACAGGATTGCTCCATATCGTTGCTCAACAATACCCGCCACGCCTCGGACGGAACCTCGGTTCCGAAACTGCGCACCCCGGCGGGTTTTTTGTTTTCTAGCTATTCGAATCCGCCTATGAAATGGCATGAAGTTCGAAAAGCCTTCCGTCTCCATCCCCGACCAAATCGCCTTGCTGGAAGCAAGGGGAATGGCTGTGCCAGATTATGCCCACGCTGCCCATTGCCTCCAGCATATAAGCTATTATCGGCTAAGGGCCTACTGGTTGCCATTGGAGGACACGCCACAGGCTAGTGGTGCGCATGGGTTTCAAGCTGGAACCTCCTTTGACCAAGTCTTGGAGCTCTACATTTTTGATCGGCGGCTGCGCCTCCTCGTGATGGATGCGATCGAAAGGATTGAAGTATCCTTGCGAGGTAGCTGGGCACATCACCTTGCCATGAAATACGGACCACACGGCTATCTCGATCCTGGTCTCTATCACCGGCCCGATCGATATGCCCAAGCCTTCGCCAAATTGATCGAGGATCTGAAAAGGTCGAAAGATACCTTCATACTTCATTACAGGAACAAATACGACGATCCAGAGCACCCACCGATCTGGATGACAGCCGAAGTGATATCGTTGGGGCAACTCTCGATGTGGTATAATAATCTCAAGAACCGGCCGGATCGACAGGCGATCGCCAAGGTTTACGGGCTGGATGAAACGGTTTTGGTATCGCTCGCCCATCACCTGACATATATCCGCAATATTTGTGCCCATCACGGCCGACTTTGGAACAAGCAGGTGACGGTAAAGATGATTGTGCCGACGTCTCCTGCGAGCTTAAAGCTGGCTATGAATGGCAATGCACAAGGGCGAGTCTACAATACCATTGCAGTTCTCGGCTACCTCATGGATATCGTTGCACCGAACAACCAATGGCGCGAGCAGATTGCAGGACTGGTGGATTCATGCCCGCTGGCGGACAAGGCCGCGATGGGCTTCCCGGCCAATTGGAAGAATCTCCCTGCTTGGAATTGACTAGACAGGAGGGGCGGATAGCCTTCTACCATAGGTCCGATTTTCGAGCGCGCCTTGAAGGGATCGGAACCAGCGACCCCGCAGATGGAAGCAACCAGGTCTGGAGTCATTTGGCTCAACGGGTTCAGTCCTATTCGAGCGCCACTTCTAAACTGGCGCCCGCATTTCAAAATTCCAACGTGCAGTTAATCGACGCTCATCACCAGGGCTGGCGGCCGTGGCTTCCGAAAAATCCTCCCGTGGGACCATCGCTCCCGATCAAGGCCATCTTGATTGCTGTCTGGGCACCCTCCTCGGGCGAGATGAAGCCCGTATTCTTGTTGAGATCCGTGCGGACATGGCCGGGCTCGACGACATTAACCTTGATGCCGAACGGCGCGAGTTCCTTCGCAAAGGAAACCGTGACGGCGTTGAGCGCGACCTTCGATGCGGTGTAATCGAGGAGATTGACGCTCGAGTAGAGCGAAGTCGGATCGGTGATGAGAGCGAGCGATCCCACGCCACTGCCCATCATGACGACTCGTGCATCGCTTGCCGCCTTCAGCAGAGGAACGAAGGCTTGGGTCACCCGGATAGGGCCGAACAAGTTAACCTCGAAAGTCGACTTGATGTCCTCCATCGAAACCTGGCTTGGTGGCGTACTGACATCGACCAAGATCCCGGCATTGTTGACGAGAACCTGGAGCGCTTCGATTTTGTTGGAGAGCTGTGCAGCGGCTTGTTGAACGCTAACGTTGTCGGCTACGTCGATCGCAAGGAACCTGGCATCGAGGCCGTCCTTCGTGAGCTGTGCAACCGCCGCCTCTCCCCGCTCAGGATCTCGGGCACCGATCCAGACCGTCATGCCTTGCTCGGCCAACCCTTTGGCGATGGCAAAGCCAATGCCCTTGTTCGCGCCGGTTATCAGCGCATGTTTTTTCTCAGTTCTCAATTTGAAACCTCAATTTTGCAGGCGTTTGACAGCCTTGAAGACTTGATAGCCGAGGCAACGGCTACCAGGGTTGCGGGCCGTCGTGTCCGAAGAAGCCGCCCGTCGGGCCGTCGGCCCCAATCGTCGCAAGTCGGATCGCGCTTGCGGCACCCTCATCCGGCGTCAGTGTACCGTTGTTGCCGTTGAGGTCGGTGGCCACGCTGCCCGGCTCGACAGCGTTGACCTTGATACCGAACGGCGCGAGCTCCTTGGCAAAGGCAACACTCACGGCATTCAACGCCGTCTTCGACGAGTTGTAGGCGAGCAGGTTTGCCGTGGAATAGATAGACGTCGGATCGGTGACGAGACCGAGCGACCCAAGGCCGCTGCTCATCATCACGACGCGAGCGCCGGCGGCCTTTTTCAGAAGCGGTAGAAACGCCTGTGTCACGCGGATCGGGCCGAAGACGTTGACCTCATAGACGGCCTTCAGCTCGTCCATGGGCTGCTCGCTCGGCGGATTTGAGAAACCCAAGGCAATTCCGGCATTGTTGACCAGTACATCGAGTGATCCCAACTGCCTGTTCATGAAGATAGCTGCGGCGTCGACACTGCCGGGATCCGCGACATCGATCAGGAGGTGACGGGCGTCGACGCCCGCCCCCTCGAGTTCGACAACCGCTGCGCGTCCGCGCGTGGCATCACGGGATCCGACCCACACCTGATATCCAAGGGCCCCCAGTCCCCTGGCGATCGACAGTCCGATACCCTTGTTTGCGCCGGTGATCAGCGCTGTCGGTTGATTGGTCATGACTGATCCATCATGCCTTCGACTTGTCGATCGGCTGGCCGACGTGATGATGCAGGTCACCAAAGTGGCGCGGCTTCAGAAGGCGGTATACGAAACGCCATTCGCCATCGTGCTTTTCGAACGTATCGACGTAACGGCCCGTGCAGATCGGCTGCAGCGGGAAGCCTTCGAGTTCCTGATGGACAGTGAAGTAGCAGACGGAGTTCGCCTTCTCCCCCGAGGCATCGACGTCGATGATGATGTTGGAAATCTGGTGCCACGTCCGCGGGGTACCATCCCCATGTCGCTGGACACCGGCTGCGAGGTACTTTTCGATGCCGTCGCGGGTGCTTGCCGTTTCACCGAGGATATCCATGGTGGCATGCTGGAGAAGTTCGCCGACCTGATCGAACTTTCCGTCGTCCAGAAGGTGGGTGTAGGTCGCGAGCAACCGCGTGATGGCGCTTTCAGCGTCGAGGCGTGCGATGATGTCTGTGGTATTGGTCATGACAGTTCCTTTGAGATTGGCGGGCCCGAAGGCTCCGCGCGGGGTTTAAAAGTGAGCGGCTTGGGGTTTTGGAACCTCATTGCCGATTGAGGGAGCCTTTGGGCGAACCGTCCGGATCGCGACCAGAGTGGCGATAAGCGAGATCACTGCGGCAACCGCGAATGCAGTTCCAAGTCCGACCGTGAACTGACCCGGAACCGAGCTACCCGCGTAGACGGCAGCGATGATTGCGAGGCCAAGTGCCCCGCCCACCTGTTGGTCCATCTGCAGGAGCCCCGAGGCCGCACCCGCGTGTTCAGCGGGGACGTTTTCCATGATCGCGACAGTACCGGGCGTGAAGACAAGCGCGACGCCGACGGCATGCATGACGAGGGGTGCGAACACGGCAGGGAAATAGGCGCTGTCACTGTCGAGTATCGCAAAGCCGACGAAGCTACAGGCAACGAGCACTTCGCCTAAGGCCAAGAGCGGTCGAGGCCCGAACCTGACGATCAAGCGGGGCATGGACGGCGAGACCGTAAAGACGGTGGCAGTCAGCGGCAGGTAGGCAAGGCCCGCTATCAGTGGCGCGAAACCGAGGACCTGCTGCAGATACTGCACGATCAGAAACAGCATCGAGAAGTGCATTCCGACGATGATCGCCATCACGATCAGTCCGCCGACGCGAGGCCGACTATGCAGCAGCGACAGGTCGAGGAGAGGTTCCGCGGCCCAGTTCTCGATCCTGAAAAACGACACCAGCAGAGCAGCGGAGATGGCGAAGGACAGGATTGTCGACGCCGCTGTCCACCCGCGCTCGGCAGCGCTGATGAAAGCATAAACGAGCGCGACCGATCCGAGGGTCGCGGTCAGCGCACCCGCGACGTCGAGCCGCGCTGGTTTCGGTTCCGTTTCCTTGACAAGCCGGCCGATGAAAATGAGGACGATAGCCCCGATCGGCACGTTGATCAGCAGCGACCAACGCCATGACAGCAGGTCGGTCAGGGCGCCGCCAAGGATGAGCCCGACGGAAGCTCCGACCGAGGAAATCGAGATGAAGAGGGAGAGGCCCCGGTTCCGCTCGGTTTCATCACGCGCCATCGTCGTGATGAGAGCGAGAACGCTCGGTTCGGCAAGAGCTGCCCCGGCACCCTGGAGAACACGTGCAAGGATCAGGAGAAACGGCGTTCCAGCGATACCGCCCATGAGCGATGCCGCCACAAAAACAGCAATGCCAATCTTGAAGGCTTTCACCTGGCCATAGATGTCACCGAGGCGGCCCCCAAGCAGGAGAAGGCCACCGAACGCCAAGGCGAAGGCGTTCGGCACCCACGAAAGCCCGGCCGGGGTAAATCCGAGCTCTGTCTGGATCTTTGGCAGCGCGACCAGCACGATCAGGAAGTCCATCGTCAGCATGAGCTGAGCCGTCAGGATCGTCGTCAGCGCTGTTGCACGTCGAAGACGGGAGGAATTCGAGGACAAGGGTCCTCCTTGGCTGGTCGCCATGTCGCGCCACCTTTTCAAGAAGTCTTGGGTGTTGAAGGATTGGGCTGGCCTTTGCTCAGCCCAAGCGCATCAGACCTGCGATGCGCCGCCGTCGACGATCAGTTCGACGCCGTTGATGTAGCCAGCGTCTTCGCTTGCGAGGAAGGCGACAGCTTTGGCGATGTCCTTCGGCTGTCCAAGACGGCCAACGGTGCTCTTGGTCTCGAGATGCGCGAGAATCTCGTCGCGCTTTTCCGCGGGGAAGAAGTCGTAGAGGGATTGGGTTCTGACCGGGCCAGGGCTGACGACGTTGATCCGGATGCCGGAACCACGAATGTCGTCGATCCAGGATCTCGCCAGATTACGGAGACCTGCCTTCGTCGCACCGTAGACGCTCATCATCGTGCCGGGCTGGATGGAGGCTGTCGACCCGATCAGCACGATCGCGCCACCGGAACCCATCAACGGCAGCGCCTTCTGCACGGTGAAGATGACACCCTTCAAGTTCGTGTCGAAAATGCTGTCATATTGCTCTTCGGTGATAGCGCCCAAGGGAGCCAGAATTCCAAAGCCCGCATTGGCAACGAGAATGTCGAGCGTCGAATATTCGGACTTGATAGCGGCATACAGTGTGTCGAGTTCCTGGAGATTAGAAACGTCCGCCTTGATACCCTTGGTGTCGCCGCCGATCTCTTTGACCGCAGCATCGAGCTTTGCGTCCTGGCGACCTGTGATGATGACCCTGGCGCCGAGTGAAGCCAGTTCCTTGGCAATGCCCAGACCGATCCCTGACGATCCGCCCGTGACGAGCGCGACTTTTCCTTCGAATGACATCGATGTTTCNTGGCGCCGAGTGAAGCCAGTTCCTTGGCAATGCCCAGACCGATCCCTGACGATCCGCCCGTGACGAGCGCGACTTTTCCTTCGAATGACATCGATGTTTCCTTTATGACGATGGCAACCTATTTAGCGGTCGCTATATAAACAGCTACAGTCGTTTGATGGGTGGCGCAACATCTATTTAGCGGTCGCTATATATTTTTCTCGGTGAGCTTGCCGCCTCTACTAGTGCTCGCTATAAAGAGAGGCTGAACAGGTGATCTATGGAAACAAAAATTCGCAGGAGGCGTCCGGCCTTCGACCGGGAAGAAGGGGTGGCAATCGCCCAAGGTCTCTTTCATGAACGCGGCTATGATGCCGTGGGTGTGGCCGACCTGTGCGACGCGCTCAGTATCGTCGCACCAAGTCTCTATGCCGCTTACGGCAGCAAGGCCGAGCTGTTCAACCGGGCGATGAAGCGTTATGTCGAGACAGACTTCTTGCCTCTGGACGACATCCTCACGCCGGACAGCAAGCCAGCGGAAGCCTTGACGAAACTCTTTGTCAGGGCGACCGGACAATACACCCGCCACGATAAGTGGAAGGGCTGCATGGTCACGGAAGGCATGCGCGCTGACGACGAAACGGCGCGAAACATGGCTGCCGAGTTGGCCAAGGGTGGTGCCGACATTATCGCCAGCTACATCCGTGAACATAATGCAAAGGATCCAGAGCGGGTAACGGATTACGTATTGATGACCCTCCGTGGTCTGTCTTCCTATGCATGCCTCGGCTATTCGACAGAGCGTTTAACCCACTGTGCGGAAATGGCCGGGCGCGCGCTGGACGACGACTTCGCGAGTTAAGCTGACCGCTGCGTATTACGCTCTTGAACAAAATCGATTCTTCGACCCCCACATCGAAAAGGTTTCAAGGGTATACGGAGCCTGCTTAATCTCCGGCCGCAGCCAGCGCGCATTACCCGGTAGGTTATGGCAATGCTGCTAGGCCACTAGCGAGCATGAAATCGCCAAAATCGACAATCGCCATTCGGATTGCTCTCCAGCTTCCGCTTGGCTCTCCCTATGGCAAGTGATCGTACCCGCGTATAGAAACTTATCGCGGTATGCGCGTTTCCATCGGGCCTTAGTTGTCGTTCCATCGTTTGGAAAAATTGGAGTTTCGGTTGGAAAAACAGAGAGTTTATTGCGTCTTTGAAGGTGCAGGGGCCAGAGGACTGGGCCACGTCGGTGCCCTTCGCTCTTTATCCAAACACGACGTTGAAATCTCAGGACTGGCAGGCACCTCTGCTGGCGCTATTCTGGCTGCACTTGCCTGCGCTGGCTATTCTCCCGAGGAGCTTTTTTCGGACCGGGCTGGGGCCAATGTTCTCGACGGTCTTGATCTAGACATTGTTAACGACGACGCAACGCGCACGAATATACCAGCGCGAACGCCGGCGAAACTTTTCGGCGATGCGGCCTGGCGCAAAATTCGCGCAATCCGGTTCCTTCATGCCAATAGATGGCTACTAAAGAATTTCGGGCTCCTTCTGCTTGGTTTTACGCTGGTTGGTTTTTGGTTTTTTCCGCAAGCGGCTTTGGCGGTTCTTCTCCTGACGCTCCTTGCAGTAGCAGGCTGCGCTGCGTTTTTCCTGAGGGGTGTCGTATCTCTCGATGCCGTCAAAATTGGTCTCGACCAGCTGATTTCTATCAAGCACCATGGCCGGCGGAAAGGAAAAGCAGTGACTTTTAAGAACTTCGCTGACGCAGGGCGTTTGCCGTTGAAAATCGTTGCTGCCAATATTACTAAGCAGGAGCTGACGGTATTTTCCGCCGAGACGACTCCAGATGTGGCGGTCTCAGATGCCGTCTGCGCATCCATCGCTATCCCCGGTGTTTTCAGGCCGCGTCATATCGATGGCAGCTGGTATATGGATGGAGGATTGGTCTCCAACCTGCCGGCCTGGACTTTTGACGACGAACGCTCAATCGATCGTGACGCTTTGACTGCGGCGATCGAGATCAGTGACGGTGAGAGCCGAAACCGTTTGGCGCCTGGTTGGACACTGGGATCGGCGCTCAAGACCATGATCTTCGGATCGGGCATTCTCAACAAGCGCGGTGTGGACCGTCTCACATCAGAGCGTCTCGTCGTCGATCTCGGCCTTCTTGATTTCGACATCGGTCGTGAGCGCGCGGCGGAAATCGTTCACAAGACGGAATCGTTTTGCGACGGTAGCCTTATCGCACGCATGATTGAATTGCCGCGGATCATAAACGAAAAATGCGAGAGCGTGGCGCTGCGATGCCATGACATCATCAAAGCGGCCCTCATGGCGGCGGGGTCGCAGGGCCCCACGTTCAAGACGCGCATTGCAATCGGCATCCCGATCAGTCCTCGAAACCGCACCGTCAGGCTTGAGTTTAGTTCGGGATATGACGATCTCTCAGATGAACGGATCTGTCTGCCCGTCGAGCGCTCTCTGATAGGACAAGCCTGGAGCGAGAGCCAGACTTTGTATGCTTCCAAAAGCGACGCCGAGATCTGGAGCAAGAGCCTCTCAGCTCCTCAAGATCGGTGGCTTCGGAAACTAATCTGGAGGGACTTAAGTTGGGTTCTTTGCGTTCCCATAGATATCGATGAGCGAACAAGAATTGTTGTAACGCTCGATAGCGATCTTGAGCTTGATTTTGACCAAGATGTACAGCAGGAGTTGCTGAATACGCTCGAAGCTCTTATATTGCAGGAGTTCCAGTTTTTGGAGACTGTGGAAAGGGAGTTGCTCAATGGCCGTTAAAATGCTTTCGCGAACAGCAAAGACCGGTGCAAAAAGCAATTCCAGCGCTGCGATCCGAATGGCTGTTAAGACGAAGTACTCCGAATATCTCGCATCCGAGCCGACGGATCACGCTCGCAAAGCATCCGACTTGGCCAAGAAAATTCGCGAGTTTGAAGCTAGCGTGGATTCCGATCCGCGCCCTGTCGTAAGAAGTCGCAACGCGAAAACAGGCCTATTCCTCAAATAGACCTGAGGAACGAAAAGATCAGGCAGCCGTCCGAACATCGCGCCGTTTTTGCGGCTGATCTGGGCAAGCCGGACAAGCAACGGATGCGCCAATCTTTATCGTCGGATCAATCGCGACCAACGTCGGACGTCCGTCCAGGATTGACTTGATCTGTCTGTCAAAGTCGGAGCGACCCACTAAATACATTCCACCACGTGCACCCTCAAAACTGCAATTCCAGGCTGCAAGCGCCTGGCCAAACCGCAGCGCATCTGTCAGGCCAGTAGCACCCCGGCCCTTCAGCTCCGCCAGACCTCCGCCTGTGGCACTCGCCAGAAAACCACCGGTACACCAGTCACCAGAGCCACAACTATCGACAAGTCTGGGAGCGGAAAAGGCAGGGACTTGCGTCCACTGCGATACCTCGCCATCAAGACGGTGGCGATATCGGAGCCCGTCGGCTCCAGTCGTCTGGATTTCGACGAGTGTTGCAGTTCCCTCTGACATTGCACCGCCAGCCTCAGCCAGACGCTGATCTGAGTATTTAATCACGTGCGCCAAGCCAAGTGCTTCCGCGAAAAGCTTGTCATCCGTCTTACCCGACGGCTCGAAGACCACGACAGCGCCTTCGGACGCGGCAACGCCAGCCAGCGTCAGCGCGGCGCGCGATAATCGATCGAGAAAAAAGACCGAGGAATTCTTGAGTTTCGGAACGACTGTCTCAACCGCAGCCTGGGTGACCGGCCTGTAACTTGGCAAACGCTGACCGCAATGCGGACACGTCCAAAGAAATCTGTGCGTCGGAGTGCCATCCCGACCGCGCCTCATCTGTTGGATGATAATAGGCGTGTGGCCAGTCGGTGCGCTGTTGGCAAAATCTAGATGTACATTCCAGGATACAAGGTCGGCGCGCACGCGCTCCGAGGCCGGATCGCCGTTCATTCTGGCAATCGGATACGCATCCCACCCAAGATACGCCATTATCGCCATCACGTTTCCACACGTACCACCCGCCCAGGATTGCACGGGCGAATTGGGATCGAGGCCCATGACAAGGTCAAGGGCAACCAGTCCGGTGCCAAAAATCTTGGGTTTGTTGACGATCTGCTTCATGAAGCGCTCGTCCTTTCATATGTGTAGCAGCGGCCTTGGTTGCGGGTAAACGTCGCCCTCCAACCATATATGAACCAGATGCGTTGAATCTGGGGCGTCCGAGACTGATGCCTCTAAATCATACCCTAACGCTTCAAGGTAAGCGACTGGTAAATTCCGTTCGAGCGCAGCCAGCAGTGCTCCAAGTGCCATCACTTTGCTACCGAGAGGGGAAAGAACAAGCCTTGACCCACCAACCTCGGAAAAGACGGGTTTACGCAGATCGTCAAGGCGCAAGATAGTGCGGTAGAGATCGAGCGGATCCCGTTCGTCGGCATATACAATGTCACGTGTATCCACCGACCAGGCGCTCTCCAATTCGACCATATACTCCTCGGCTAGGCTGTCGCCAAGACGGGGGTCCATCGATGGGAACGGCAAAATCGGGCAAGTATCATGTGGCGATACGAAATCGTACAAGCGATCGAGCGCGGCCCTTTTTCCGGTGGCAAGTTGAGGCAGCCATAGCTTGGCCGCTCCCGCGAACTTATTGAGCGTAAGACCGCCGACAAAGCCATGTACATAACCGGGAGAATCGCTGGCAATCGTCTTGATCGCTCCATCCAGAGAAGGATTGTGGGCCACGAGCAAATGGAGATTGGGTGGCCCCTTTCCACGCTGACTGTACTCCACCAGAAGTCTTATGATCGGAAAGCTCGTCCCCACGGACAGCGCGCTGACGTCAACGACCACGTCGGTGACGGATTCAAAATCCTGTTTCGCCAAGAACCGCGCCACGTTACGACCGCCTACTACGGCGAGGTCGCTGCCAAAAATATCGACTGGAACGAGCTCATGGTCGGGTACGATCGCCTGCAGGTCGTTGATATTCTTTTGTGCCCTTGCGACGAGCGCAGGAGATGGGGTCGGGCGATTTTCCTGCAGAAACAGCCCGCGAAGACGGGCGCCCGCCTCTGCAAGCTTTCGGGATATCACACTCGCACGAGGATCGAAGCCAGCCCCAGCGATCACGACCACGTTACGGTTGGTATCGGCAAAATATTCGCCGATAAAGTCGACAACCGCTTCACCGCTGTGTGAAATACACGGATCCCAACGCCAGTTGCGTGTCATTTCAATCCTCATTCAAAATACGCACGAGATCGTTCGTCCGCTTTTCGAGAAAGCCGCCCCGCTTGAGGGTTAGCCCATGTTGAAGCAGAAGCACGCCCCCTAGTTCGACAAGAACCCAGAGGCGTTTCTTTGTTCCATGATTGGGAACAAGGACGAACGCGTTATAGGCGACCCCAAACTGCAGGATTCGAGCAAGTTCCGGATTGGTCCGTGGTATTTCGTAAAACTCCTCCTGGGGTATTCCGAAAGCATTCGCTCCGCCTCCGAGCGAAGCGTTCCCCTCCAGGCTCTTTTTTACGCAAGCAGCAGCAATACCGTCTCCAAGTTTCTTCACCTGCTGCTGATGTGGGAAATCCCATTCGCGGATCATTTCAGCCGCTCTGCTTCTCAGAAGCGTATGCTGCGAGCTCGCGCTCAAGGTCGCCGGCTTAGACCGGATCAATTGCGTTTCGGATTGAGAGACCAGGCGTGACGCCAATTGCAGGAACTGTTCGGCATTTTCGGACCCCGCGTCGCAAAGCGGATCAATGCCGAAGAAGTAGGGCCTGTCTTGCTTGTGGAGGAGATGGATTTTGGCACCTTCAAAAACCTTGTCGTCAGCAACAAGCGGCCTCGAAGGTTCGGCGTCATGCCCTGCCTCATCAAAGAGCCCCTGTTGCGGGACACGCTTCGCATAACGATGGAAGAGCACACCAAGCATCGAGAGGCGCACCTCTTCGCAGTCCTCAGTTGTATCACTCAAATAAGCGGCGATGTCCTGCTCAAGCCCCATGCGTCGCTCTGCTGTGATCTTATAGCGCCTTTGCAAGCTGTCGATTTGGCTGCCAAGCTTCTCCAATTTCGATTGTGAGATCGGCTCGATGTAGGTCGCGAGAAGATTTCCAAGATCGTTCAATCTTCGGCGATGGAAGATATCCATCTGAGCCAGATAGCGATTGGCCATGCCTTTGGCCATTTTACGGAACGCCCGGCGCTGATTAAGGCGATCGCCTCCGCTCTGCATCCATATAGTGGTGGTTTCCCGCGATCTCTTGAGACCTGGCTCGTCAACCTGTGCGACCTCGATCTCTTCAACGAGCACGTCGGCCGGCGTCAAGGCGTCGAGGCGTGTCAGAACCCAGCGCGATACGCGCAATTCCCGTCGGCTGAGCCAGCGCTGGAGGGCCTGAAACTGGGCAGGATGCAGGCTGTGTGCATCATCGAAGATCACTAGCGGCTTAAGTACGAAGGTGCGGTCGTTTTCTTTCAGCCGAAAGGCTTCAATCACGTCGAACGGGCGATAGGCCGCAGCTGCAACTTCCTTGTCGATCTCTTCGACGTCGGGCGGCACCAAGGCGGCAGAAATGTTGTAGATCGCAAGTTCGATCTCCCGCGCCCGCTCAAGCAGGCCCCGGGCTCCTATCCCGCCAATCGCCGTCAGCGCGGCCTCGGCATCTGGCCGTGCGACGATTTCGATGTCATCGATGGACGCGCCAGCTGACTGCACGTCTCTGATCCACGCAAGTACCGTCCGAGCCTGCAGCAGAGCGGTCATCAATCCACCCTTCAAATCGTCCGGATACGGAAACTCCCAAAATTCCCGATACTCTCCTTCCAGCGGCAGGCGCGCGCCGATGACGGCTGGCGTGCTAGACTCGATCGCCCCACAGACTGTAAGAGTATCGATAAGATCATCATAGATGTCTTGGCCGCGATTGCGCAAAAGCGTTCGCAGGGTCGAATATTGAAACAACCGCGCAAGTGTCGTTTTCCCGCTTCCTGGCGTCCCGATGATCATGGTCAATCGATCGTAGAGTTTTCCTTCTTCCGCGGGTTTCTGGAAGAAGGTAGCCAAGGGCTCGGGCGTGACGACAGCAAGGAATGCTTCATCGTCCCTAAGGTATTCAGTTGCGCGCTTCTCGAAGGGATTGACCATGGTGATCCTATGAATGCCTCTGTCTTCGCCTGAAGAGCGGACGCATCGCCGGCGTTGCTTCACCGCCCTCGGTCTCGGCCCAGAGAATGGCGACGGAATTATTGGGCGTATTGTGTTCGAGAACCACTGGCAAGGCACACCCACCATAGCCAAGCCCGAGATGTTCAACACCACCGACATCCGTGTGCTCCGTCTGGACGGCGGGATCATAATATTTCTGGGTAAGCGCGATGAACTCGGCGTAGCGCTGCGAATTCTTATCGACCGGAAGATCTTGCGGCAGCACGGTGCCGAAAGAGAAATTGATCGTATCCGCCCAGCCATCTGTCTTCAGCGATGCCTTGGCATCTTCTACCCGTTTGACCATCTCCCGCGAACCTGCATCGGTTGCGATATAATGGTGAACGCACAGCTCCCAGTCGGGCGAGAACACGTGTTTCCCGGAGAGTGCCTCGACTGCATTTTCAAGAGACTCTTTAAATCTGGAAAGCTTGCCAGACCATTTTCCCTTTTTCTCGTTCCATCTATGGAATGATGTTCCCGTTCCGACAAAATCGTCAATTAGATAGACGAGCCTGAACTGGGCGTCTGGATCGTCAAGGTCCTTCCGTAGATCGTCAACTAAATCCTGCCACTTGTCTTCATCGAGCTGTGTCGCAAGAACGAACTGCTCATTGGTCAAAATACCCACATTATTGTGCCTGATCCCGTCGATCCTTGCGCCATCGCTCAGGCCCATGAACAAAGTCTGCCGCCGCAGGCGATCCGCAGCGTCCATCGCGCCGCTATCGACATGCACTCGATAACGTGGGATCGCCTTTTCCGCCGCCACCATACTGATAATGCGCTCGCGCACGACTAGGGGGTAGAACTGCTCAACCAGCCGGTTCATTTCGCCTTGTCCGATGTAGATTAGCGATCGCCGGACGAATTCGTAGGCCGTACGCCGCTCCGTGGCATCGAACTGCTGCAGCCATGTCCCGAGGCTTTCAATGAAGCGCATACCTGCCTGGAAATCCCGATAGCCGTCGTACTTCAGCTTTGACATCAGACGCAGCCAGCTAAACTCCCGCCGTGCCTGGTCATCGTCCCAAGCCATGATCTCGCCCAATATCCGCAGCCCGAGCCCTTCGTTCACTTCAGTGCATCCTTAGGAAAGCCAAGCTGCCGGTCCACAACATCGATAAGCCGTATGTATTCCAAGGTCCCTTGAACGCCGCGCTGTCCAACATCGGCGAGGTTCCAACAACTGGCCGGATCAATGCTCGTTTCGTCCACGCTGAGGGTATTCTCGCCGTGCAAGAGTTCGTAGTCGTTGCCCGGCCACCGCCCGCGGTCGCCGATACACAAAAACGACGACGGCCCCAATTCTTTCTTCAGCCTATCGATGACATTTAGCTTCGAGACCGGGGTCGCAATGATGTCCACCGAATGGCTAGAACGGGTAACTTTCACACCAGAACTCCCCGTCGCCATGATCACTTGGTGGGCGATGTCCCATAACCTTCCCTCGCCCATGTCCGCCTTCGACTCCAGCGTGATCTGAAACTGCCGATCAGTCTGTTCCGTAAAATCGGCAAGTTCCGGATGATTCCGCAAAGCATTCGCCAGAGCCGACAGCTCAGTACAGCACGCGGCCGAACCATCCGGAGTAGCATCATCGCTCAGCGCTCCGATTTCCGCCCCGTTGTAATAGCCGATTAGGATCTCGCTCCAATATTCAGCCGGCAACACCGCGCGCAGATCTTTCCTTACCGATGAACCGCGCCCCGTGGCCATCGCCACGCGGCCACCGGCCCTCAAGATCCGGACAAGCTCGTTCACAACGTCCGCTCGGGGCAGCTGGTAGCGGTGCCTCGTATCGACGAGAGTGCCGTCATAATCGAAGACAACGGCCGAAAATCGTCTCTGAAGAAGCTGCTTGCGATAGGCCGTCAACGCGCTTTTCCAACGGGTGAGCTCGCGGGCATCCATGCTCGCCGGCGGCTTTCCGGCTTTGCGGCTTATCGCGGCTTCTTCACGCGGGCTCAAAGCGACAGCGAGCTGCGTTCTCTTGTGGCGCGGAAGAGTAAGATTATACAGCTTGCGCCCGAAATCTGGGACCCCCGGCCGGCCGGGATCAATTCCCACGGCCGCGCCGGCCCATTCGGTAATCCTCAAGGCGGCAAACAGGGAAGACAGCATCGCAGCGACAGGCGGTCCGCCAAGGTCGATCACTGACATCGGGACATCCTGAGGAATCAGGGCTAACGTTCTTTCTGCCAGGGAACGGTCGTGGTCCGAAACCAGTGCGAGGACACCGCTGATTTCTCCCCTTTTAGCAAGCCAGTGGTGCCTGCCATGCGCGAAGTTCCGATAATCGGCTAATTGTAGATTACCCAGCGCCGCTTCGGTGAATTTCGATTCCAGGTCAATGGCCCCAACCTTCGTCGTCGGACCGTGAATAAGAAGCGTCGTCCCCCGAGACCACAGTTTCTCAGTCTCTGCCCGCCATAATTTCACGGCATCATTCTCACCAGCCATTAGATTCTCGACGATCGCCGAGACCATTTCCCACTCATCCTTAGAGCCGAACTGAAGTGCATAGGCCCGGGCTAGCAGCGAGACGAACCCCAGCAAGGAGTTGGTCGCCAAGAATCCATCCTTGCCCGCCGGCGTGGGCGCGATCAAAAAATCAACGAAGGGATGCCGGCGACACAAATCGGCAAGCGGACTGTCTGCTCGCCCACACATAACCGCGAGTTGCCGCGGTTCGCGCGCCAGAAGCGTTTTTGCAGCGGCAATAATATCGACGTTGCCGCCTCCGGCACTTAGAAGCCAATGCGACACACCAACCAGCGGATCAGCAGCGACTTCAAGCGGCGTTGACACAGTTGCTATACGGCCAGTGTAGGTCTGATGGAGGCTGGCGACCGCATGTGCTGCAGTCAGCGATCCCCCAGATCCGATAGCCTGGAGAGGAGCAAGGCCTGCGGTTCGGACGGCCAATCTGAGATCGGAAATATCTTCAGTCTTAGCCCAAGCGAATGTCGCCTCTAGGCTTGCTATTTCCGTTGCATAAGGCTTTGCCATGAACTCCCCGTGCAGGCTTTGTCCCCACCCCGCGTCGCATGACCAACCCATGGGCGAAGGCGTCCGAAACAGAATGCTTCGGCCCTTCCCGTTGTTCGAGAGCGTCTTAGAAAATGGGTCAATACACAACACGTCTGAGCGACGAGAAAAGCGTCATCAACAACTATACGAGGTTGCTGTCTTTTTTCGATTCAACTGCAACGCCGACCGGGAGATGCTTGCCATTTTACGATCGGCGCTCTTCAAATAATCCCCCACGCCCGAAACCTCCCCCTCCCCGTCATCTCGCGCAGGCCGAGCTCCAAAACGATGCGCCGCGCCGCCTGCGGCGTGACCTCGAGCGTCTTGGCGACCATCCCTGCCGACACCAGCGGTGTTGCCATCACCAGCTCGACCAGCTCCGGCAGCTTTGAAGACGTGCGGCGCCCCTCCAGTTTTCGGTCCATCATCGTTTTGGCCAGCGTCAGCCGGTCATGCTCTTTCATGCCGATCTCAGCTGCCGCCAAAAGGCCGTGGACGACGGCGAGCAGCCGGGTTTCCCGATCGCGATGCCGTCGCCGGTCGACGGGGATGGTTTTGAGGCCGAGATTGATGGCGGCGAGATGCGCGCCGGTGGTGATGCCGGCCTCCCGCAGGATCGACGCCGCAAACAGCCGGCCGAGCCACGGCGCGTGCTGAAGAACGGAAAGCTCGTTCCAGGCATCTAGCGCGACGATAGCCTGCAGTATCGCCGGCAAGTGTTCGGCCTGGCGGAGCACGCCGCGCCATTCGTCGAGCCGGGCATCCTCGTCCCAGTCGAGATCATAGATCATCGGATCTTTTTCTTGAACGCTGCCGCGGCCGGGCCGTTTGGCACTCTCGATCGCAGCCTCCGATCGGGCGAGCACCGCATCGATGGCGGCATAGTCGACGCCGGGCAGATTCTCCGTGTCGTCAGCATCGTCCCCCTCCCCTTCCGTATCGAGGGCGGCCGCGGGCCGAATGACGCCGGCCGTCTCCACCTCGCCCGCACCCGCCGACGTGATGTCCGATGTTTGTCGCAAGGTTCGGATACCCTCTGCGGACAGCGCCCAGTCCGGCGACTGCCCAGAAATCCGCCGGCGGGTGCGCAGCACGTCGCGGGCGATGGTGAGTTCGTGGGTTGGGGTGCGGGTATCACGAAAGGCGTCGTGGAGGACGAGGTCCTCGAGATGGACGAGTTCGCCATCGATCCATAGCGAAGCGCACGCGTCGGCGAAATTTTGCCGCTCGAGAAAGCCGGCGCCGACGGGCGAGCGCACAATCCGCTCGTCGAGACGGGTCAAGGCGATACCCGCGTCAAAAGCGGGCCCCATCAAGTTTGAAATGCTGATTTTCGACACATCGTAAGCCATTGATTTTATGGTAAACGATCTCTTACACGAACGCTATATTGATATTGCAGTTCGCCACATGGTATGATTGCAGTTTGAGGTTATAACAATCGATAACAACCTCTTATCGATGGTAGATCGACACGAGTCGCAAATCACTCTATCGTCGCGCAATCCACTGTCCGCAAAGGCCCTCGCCATGGAAGATCGCGTCCGTTTCGCCCTCGAAAAGCTGCTCAACATCGCCCACCAGGATTCCGGCCAGGGCCGGCGCGTCGCAAACTTCATCCTCGCCTGGTGGAACGCTGACGTGCATGGCGGCTTCGATCTCACGGATCTCGCCAATGTCGATCGCGAAGTCGCCGAGGACATGGCGACCGTCTTCACCTGGCTGGCGCGCGAAGAGGATCTTCACTATCCCCACGACTATCGCAGCGAGATAGAACAGATTATTGCTCGCTGGCGGCCGCAGGTCGAAAAAGCCTGATGGCGCCTACCCGCGAAGCTGCCAGTCTTTCCGGTGTCGAGCGCCGCGCCGTCGAGCTCGACACGATTGCATCGGTGCTGCCGATCGATCGACGCGACGAGCTGGCCGAGCTGCTCACCGATCACGACATCGAGACGCTGCGCCATCTCGTCGACGAAGGCATGGGCGCCAACACGCTGCGCGCCATTACATCCGATCTCGCCTATATCGAAGCCTGGGCCTTGGCCGCGACAAAGCGATCGCTGCCCTGGCCGGCGCCCGAGGCACTGCTCCTCAAATTCGTCGCCCATCATCTCTGGGATCCGCAGAAGCGCGCCACCGATCCCGATCACGGCATGCCGGCCGATGTCGACGAAAACCTTCGCGGCCAAAGTTTTCTGAAATCGACCGGCCCGCATGCGCCGGCAACCGTGCGCCGACGATTGGCCAACTGGTCGACGTTGACGAAATGGCGCGGCCTTGATGGAGCCTTCGCCTCCCCTCCCCTCAAATCCGCCATCCGGCTCGCCGTGCGCGCCGTGCCGCGCAAGAGGAGCCGAAAGAGCGCCAAGGCGGTCACCGGCGATATCTTGGCGAAGCTCATCGCCACCTGCTCGACCGATAGCCTGCGCGACGTCAGGGACCGCGCCATCCTGATGGTCGCTTTTGCCTCCGGGGGCCGCCGGCGCAGCGAAATCGCGGGATTGCGGTGCGAACAGCTGAGCGTAGAGCCGCCGATCGAGGCGGCGGGCAGCCCTCCCCTGCCCTCGCTTGCCATCCACCTCGGCCGGACAAAGACCACGAGCGGCGAAGAAGATGATGTCGTCTATCTGACGGGCCGGCCGGTCGAGGCGCTGAACGCGTGGATCGCCGCGGCCAAGATCGACAATGGCAGTGTGTTTCGGGGGATTGGTCGATGGAACACCGTGTCCAAGCGTCCGCTCGATCCGCAGTCGGTCAATGCGATCGTAAAACAGCGGGCGGAGATGGCTGGATTGGAAAGTGGAGAGTTTTCGGCACATGGACTGCGATCGGGATATCTGACCGAAGCGGCCAATCGGGGTATCCCCTTGCCCGAGGCTATGGAGCAAACACGGCATCGATCGGTGCAGCAAGCCTCGAGCTATTATAACAGCGCGACGCGGCGTAGCGGACGGGCTGCGCGAATGCTCTAAGTGCTGGCATATGTTTAGGCCGGCGATCTAACGCGGCGGCGACCGCTTCGGGCGGGCATTCGAACAAACAGTCTCGATGCGAGCGCAGCGGGCTCAACCCGTTTTTTGTTCATCTTCGTCAACAATACGAAGTATTGATGTGAAGGAGGAAATGACGGCGCCAGCGCCACCATATGTGACCAACTGCCCCTCCTCGAAATAATGCTGCGTAAGGCCCCAAAAAGCCTCCCGCGGTAGCGGAATGAGTGCATTAGGGTTGTGAAACACCTGTAGTTCGTCTGCCCAGCCTTCGTAATAATCATTGCCTCCCACCTCCTCGACGAACGGTATGCCGTTGACCGCGTTCGGATCAGGATCGTAACGGAAGCCGGTTCGCAGGTAGCGATGGTCAGGCGGATTATATCCAGCCAATATGCCGATCCTGTCGAACTTAGCGATTGTCCCGGCATTCGAAAAAAGCACTGCTGAAACGTTTTCGGAATCAGGCAGCGAAAAAAAACCTGACTCGATTTTTTTGCTTTTGAAGGTGTGGCTCTGTAGGTCGTGGTGAGTGATTTCTAGCTTGCCATCGACCAGTTTCCAATCGGCGGTGAAGCCGTAGAGATAGGGCCATATTGCGGACTGGGTGTAGGTCATCGAACCGAGCTCAGTCTCCGTTGCCTCCTTGTGAAAATCGGCAATCGCAATCACGAACGGCATTCCCTGCGCTGCGGTTTCCTCCCAGTACGCTTTGCCCGTGGCGGACCTGCGGCCGAGCTTTTTGGTCAAGGACGCCCCATACTTAATCGGCATGTAGTCTTTTAGGAAAGCCGCCATTTCCGCTCGTGTCTGTGGGTTTGGGTGGTCTGCCAGCACACCGTCCTTTGACGGCGCTGTGGTCGTTGCCTCCACTGTAAAAGCGACGTCGGGTCGGCTCACGCGGTAGTCGGGTGCTTCCAGGTGCTCCACGTCGTAACCACCCTCCCGAAAGGCAGCCCAGAGATACAACTCCCATAGCCGCTGATCAAACTGGTGCCGCTGAAACTCTCTTACAAAATGGGGATCGGTCGCCGTCAGCCATGGCCCGATTTCGCGCAATACAGCGCGGGCTGGGGCGCGACCTGGCTGTTTCAGCAGCTCGACAAAATAGGGGTGCAATTGACCGTCATTCGTCCCCGGCAAGATCGACAGCAAATCGATAGCCGAATTTGTTTCGTCGCCCTGGATGCCAAACTCAGCCAAATCCTCTTTGCGGCTAACTTCAGAAATTCGAAGACGCAGCTCTGCTTCAGCTCTGCGAGGACTGTCGACGCTCACGTTGAGGTCAACACTTCGAAAGCGGCCCAGTTTGTCTCGAACCATCAAAGCCCAACCGAAGTCATTGTCGGTGATATCCCGAAAGACGACCCCGACGACGTTTTCGTCCAGGTCTGACCAGTACGAAATCTCTTCCGTCATCAGGTAAGTTTGGGACCGACGAGTGCCTATCGCAAACAGATCAAACCTTGCCTTACTCAGCGCCTTTGCCATTACTCCCCCCAACGTTAGACAGTTCATTGTCGATTGCGATGCCGCCCATTAAGGACAGTGGTGGGGCACAAGGCGCGCAACTCGTCCAGAAGGACAGCGACGTCTTTCGGCTCCAGATCCAGCATTCCAAAAAATTTACGACCGAAGCCGCCGAATGATGTCCCTATAGCTTTCCCGTCCGTCCCATCTTTCAAGATAAACCGGTCGTGCAGCTTGTCAGTGCTGAAATGCCTCAAGTTGCGGCCTTGTTTGAGCGCGTCTCGCACAATTGGGCGGACTGCGTTCTCATAACCATTCGTGTAAAGATCCAAGATCTTTGCAGAAGACGGGATGAGCTTGGCCAGTCCAGCCGCATACGATGCAACGTCAGGGTAAAGTTCGGACTCCGTGAACCTCATGAGATATGGATCGCAGATGACGATTTCCGTTGAACCCTTCAGCCAATTTCTAAGCTGCGCCAGCCCGTCCCTAGCCTCGTCCAGTCCGGCTTTGACGATGAGTTTCATGTACAGCCGGGGGCGCTCATCCTCTTCCGTAACTTGCGCACCACGGCGCAGCTGCTCACACAGCGTTACCAGTGTCTCCTCGAATTCCCTGGACGTTAGGAGGCTTGGACCAGGCTTACCGCTGCGTATCTGCGCAAGGCACGCTTCGAATAATCTCAAGCATTGAACTCGGGTATCATCATCAATTGCATCACCGTTCACGACCCTCAAATCTCCCTACGACGCTATGGGGCTGGCTGAAGGTCGCGATACGAAAAACCTCCAACTGCCGAACCAACCGCATACCAAAACAGAAGCGGCCGCATTCTCACGGTTAATGCCAACCACCAGCAGCGTAGATATTACTGCACGCCACTGCTTTCACGGCGGGGACATGTTCACGACGCCCGTGAACGGCGATATCCGCGATTCGCGCTCTATCGTCACCTAGATATTTCTTGCTTCGAAGCCCCGGATGTCCCGCCGACCGTGTAAGTTCACTTTTGACCACAGATTTCGCCGTCTCTAGCACATACGAAAACGTGCATCCTGAAAAGTGACGTCATTTCATATGGTTGCCTCTGTTGGCACCTGCCAACAGTTATCCTGTCTTCAATCCTGACTGGTTGTTCGCCTTCAGAGCCGCCATGATCATCGGGCCTAGTGAAAATTCGCCGAGCGACGCCCGTCGGCTCAGATCCCGGAGATAGCCCCCTGGCGAGTTGATAAAAGCGGACCTCTCCAGAATACATGCGACAGCCACCGCAGCATTTTCAGGCCCCATGGTTTCGCAGGCTTCTTGATAGGCTGACGGGCTGACGCCCAGCATGGATCGAACCACCACCGCGGCTGACATCAGATCATGCCAGCTACCAATCTCACCGCCAGGGCCGTAATCGATGACCGTGGGGCAAGCCTTCACCACCACACCCAACGGGAAAGCCTTTAACGGCTCGCTTATGCGGCCACTGGTCTTGCTCGACTTTGCCTCCTGCTCTTTTCTAGAGCTAGGTTCAAATTCATCTAAGGATTCTGGTTTTGAATTCTGTATGTGCTGCTCGTTAAGATCAGCATTGGTGCTCTTATTTTCAGATTCATCCTGATCATTCAGGCGATTAATGATCTCATCGTACAGCATCTGCATTTCGTCGAGGATTGGAGCGATGGTCGACAAAGTCGGAACGCGAGGAATCCGGCCTACGATACCAACGTAAATATCCTCGATCGCAAGCCAGTCGCCGTCAGCGCCCTCTTCCATGGCTGCCGTGATCAACTTCCGCACGTCACGGCGGCAAATGGTCAGAGTCTCCCGAGTGCTTCTGAAAATAGCCCTGTCAGTGGCAACCTGTTGCGCCATTAGAGCGAGTTCTTCTGATCGCGCCAGCAACGGTGAAAGATCGAAACCGAATGCAGTCTCTATTTCGCCCGTGTGATCCTTCCGCGCGTAGCGTTTGCCGTTGGGACTGTCTTTGCGGAGGATGAGACCCGCCTCGACAAGGATAGCAATATGGCGCCGCATGGCGGCTCCCGACATACCGTGCGCCCGCAACGCGAGCTGGGTATTCGACGGGAAGACCACCAGACTGTCGTCCTGACACAGTTCGTTTTGCGGATGGAACGTCAGCAGCGCGTCAAGAACGGCAACACTATTCGAATGGATCCCAAGCGGATCCATGGCTGCAGCCACGTCCCGGAAGACCTTCCATTTGTCGGCGGTCTTGCCTTGCTTGATCTCGGCCATCGCCGTCTGGCGTCGCACGAGGGCAAGCGTCACCGGTCGCCGCCCGAACGGCGTCGTTACACTTCCAGTCTGCATCGTCTCTCACCTTTCAGAAGGCAAAAGAAATCCGCTCACCAAAGTGGTGCCAAGACTCTTGACGAGGATTCGTGGAAGTGCGATTCTATGTTTCTCACGACGATAGAATTGGGTTCCACGGTGGCAACGCTGTTGGGGCCTTTTTCTTTTCCCGGCTTACTCTCCGTTTTTCCGTTGGTCATCGGCCAGATGCTCTTCGTAGAGCGTCGGCAATTTCTCAAGAATGAAAGCTGCGAATGCCGGCGACAACTTCTTGTCGACGGTGATTTCGAGCTTTGCCTTGCTGTTCTTCACTTCAGCCAATCGAACGCCAGATGGCGAAGCGAGGATGCCAGGGGCGCCCTTTGCCACTCGGCGCGGTTTGAGGTGCGAAATGACAGCTTTGAAGCGATCCTCCGAACCGAGAACCTTCACCTCGTCAGACACTGCGTATTCGACGGTTGCCTGTGGGGTAGGGGACTTTTCGACCAAGTCGGAAAGCTCCAACCAGCGCGGACGACCGACGCCGGGAGCTGATCCGATCGCGTCAATCAAAGCGGCTGGCAGGGCATCAACAATAGCAAGCATCTTTGACAGGTCGCCTTTGTCCACCGATAGCGATGCGATGATTACGTCGCGGGAAAACTTCTCTTTGAGGCGGGCTGCAAACCGGGCCTTCTCGATGAATGTCAGATCCTGACGCTCGTTATTTTCCTGTCCCTGAGCGATCACCAATTGTTCGTCGGTCAGGTCGCGGACGACAGCCTTCGCCTTTAGGCCAAGCTGCTTGAGGGCCCGCAAACGTCGATGACCGAACGCGATCTGAAAGCGGCCGGTTTGCTCCGGGTGAGGGCGAACCAGAATCGGAACCTGCTGTCCCTGTTCCCGCATTGAGGAGAGCAACCCCTCGATGTCACCGTCCATCCTGTCCTGCACGAATGAAGGATCTATCTCGTCTGTATCCAGCTCGACGACGGCCTGACCTTCAGCCAGCCGACGCTCAATCTCTTCTGCCTTCTCGAAACGTGCCTTCCCCTCGGCCAACGCCGTGCCGACCTGATGGGTCAGTCGCGATGCTGCCGGCGGCGCCTCTGCGTTCAGCATTGGAAGAACCTTGGCCCTCGGAGGTCTCGAAGGCGTCAGCTCGGAAGAAGCTTTTGGCTGCGGGACGCGGAGGATGTCTTTGCGGCTCATGCGGCTCTACCCCATGCTTTCTTGATCAGGGACTCGATCTCGTCGTTCACACTGTTCATCGACTCAAGCGCGCGGTCGTAAGTACCGCGCGTAAATTGTGCTCGTTCCACCTCGTAAAGCGTCTGATTGGTCAATCCAGCATCCGAAACAGCGGTCGTCTTCAGCATCGGAAAATTCAGGACATTCTCACCGAAGATTGCCCGCAGGTATCCGACCATCTGGTTTTGAGGGCTGTCACTGGGTTCGAAGCGGGTCACCAGGTAGCGCATCCAATTGTAGGTGAAGTCTGCGCCGGCAGCTTTGATTTCCCGGAGGAGCTCCGACATCATTCCTAGAAACTGGTTCATCGACATCACATCCAGCATCTGCGGGTGGACGGTGATGAGGACCGATGTAGCGGCGGTAAGCGCAGACAGCGTCAGGTAGCCAAGCTGTGGAGGGCAATCGATTACGACGACGTCGTAGGCGTGAGCGACCTGTCCCAGGACCTCTCCAATCCTGCTGAAGAACATGGTGTCACCGGCCTTGCGCTTCATCAGCGCGGCAGGCGTTTCATGTTCAAACTCCATCAGTTCGAGATTGCCCGGAATGAGATGAAGATCCGGGATATAGGTTGCCGAGATAATCTCGCCCATTGGCCGCGGATCCGTGTAGCGGATGGCACCATATAGGCTTTCGCCGGGTTCAAGTGTTTCTGGCTGTACCCCAAAGAGGGTCGAGAGGCTGGCCTGCGGGTCAAGGTCGATGGCCAGAACGCGATATCCGCGAAGCGCGAGATATTGCGCGAGATGCGCAGCCGTCGTCGTCTTGCCCGAGCCGCCCTTGAAATTCATCACCGAAAGGACTTGAAGTTTTTCGTCATCCCGCCGATGCGGCAAATACCGCCGCGACCCGCGCCCGACTTCGTCGAGATGCTTGCGGATATGGGCGATGTCCTCGACGCTGTAGGTCCGTCGGCCGCCCGATCCGGTTGTCACCTGCAGACCTTGCACCTCGTTAGAAAGGCGTCGAAGGTACACCTCTTTGACACCGAGAAGCTTCGCAGCCTCCGCTGGCTGAAAATTCCGGATGGTTTTCGTGGCGTCGGGCGGGAAAGTCGCAAGGTGGTGGTCTTGCAGCTGCTCCGAGAGCGCAAGCGAATGCCGCGTGATGATGCCCATCAGGTCTTCATCGACAGGAGCGATTTTGGTCGCGATTTTCGCCATGTTGAACCGTCAATCTCGAATTAGCGCTTAACTACGAAAAGTCTGGTGTTTTCCGCTACTGGTAATAAGCATCGATTTTGATGTGGCGGCAAGCTATTTAAGGTTAACGAAGTCTTAACAAGCGCTTGGTTCTGCTGTGCTTTCCTGCCGCCTGCTTGCGTAAAAACCAAGCGCAACAAGCGATTGCGGGGAATCGCGCCGTCAGACAACCTACCACGAAAAAAGAGTCGAGAACTTTTGAGGCCGGCGGATTCGCTTATCCCATCGCGCTGCAGGAGCAGGAATCATACGACTCACCACGGGGTGAGTCGTATATCGCGACATGGATTTGCGTGATTGGTAAGCCGCCGGCCTGGAGCCGTGCATCCCGAAGTGAGAGGCCGCTAAGCGGCCTCCACCCGATCCCTGTCGACGAGGCTGTGGAGGTAATCCGCTACGGCCTGAGCCTTGGCTGCGGCCGTGACGATCGCACGCTTGTCCGCTTTGAGGATCTTCAGCCAGCTTTCGATATAGCTGGCTGTGTTCTCGCGGGGATCGTGGGCGATCCCAAGGTCTGCGCAGACGAAGGCTGCAGACAATTCTCCGACGAGTTCTTCTGCGGCGTAAGCTGCACTTCCGAACCGACCGGAGAGATCGCGATCGAGACGATGCTTGGCACCACTCCAGTGGCCTATTTCGTGAAAAATCGTGCTGTAAAGATGGACCTCGTCGTGAAACCGCTCGCGGGCAGGGATCAGAATGTCATCGAGTGCCGGCCGATAGCAGGCCTGCGTGCCGGCGTAAGTGATCGCCGCACCCGTCATCTCGATGAAGCGTTCGGCCCGGTCGTCGACCGGAATGGGCTCCGCAATGACCGGCTCGACCGGGGTTGTGACACGTTCCGGAAGGTTGTCGATCTGCTCGACGTTGAAGACCGTGTAGCCGCGCAGATACGGGATTCCCTGCTCGTCGTCTTCGCGTTCCTTCGGAGTGAAGGTTCCGTATTTGACGACGAGGGTGCCTTTTTCGCCCTTGCGGACCTGTCCGCCGTGCTCGGCCGCCTGACGATATGTCATCCAGGTGTTTTCGTCATAGCCGCTAAGCTGGCCGGACAGCCAGAGCATCAGGACATTGATGCCGCGATAGGCTTCGCCGCTTGCGCGCCGCGGGATCTGGGAGCCGCGGCTGTTGCCACGCCATGGCCGGATCCAAGGCTTGGTGCCGGCTTCGAGCTGTTCGATAATCGCGTCGGTGATGCGCTGGTAGGTATCGTTGGTCTGCATGGCCGTCTCCTGTCTCTTGGTTGACGGCAAGAACCGGAGATAGCCAAAGCGATGCCGTTCACCCGAAGGGCCGCAACGGAGAGGAGGACCGCGCACGCGGTTGAACGGGGGAGGGGCTGTCGTAGCTTGACCGTCAAACAACCCAAGAGACAGGGGAGGGCGCAGACCAGTGGCTGCTGCTTTGCCGCCACCGAGCCATCATCGAACAGCTCGACGCCTTACCGCCATTATCGATCGAAGTCGTCGTCATCCCGGCCGCCGTCACGGCCCGCGCCCGGCGCGCGGTCAGGAACGCTGTGGTCATTCGCAGCCTGCTCTGGTCCCACCTGCTGCTGGTGCTTTGCATCCTGGGCCTGCTCGGCACGGCCGAGCGTGGAAAAGTCGGAGCGCGCCGTAAAGCGCACGACGTCCTCTTCGGATGGAAGCTCGTGAGGGAGATCGGCGCGATTGGCCGCGACGATGCCGTGATCCGTCACGAGCGTCGCGACACGGTTGTCGTGACCGAGAACCTGGCCCGTAACGTCTTCGCCCATCCGGGCCGTGCGTACATAGTGCTCGAACGGATCTTCACCCGCCTCGCGGAGATCGGAGAAGGCTGCCTGTAATGCTTCGCGCCGGTTCGGCTCAATCGCATCCTCCAGGACATGTCTGAGCGCCGGGCTCGCCGGATCATTGGTCGAGGCGATCGAGGCCTCGATCATGCGCGTCTTGCTGATGACGGTGAGATCGATGTCATGCCAGTACCGTGCGCCGAGCATGGTGACGAAGGTTTCCTGTGTTCGGCCGTTTCCCTCGCGGAAAGGATGCACGTAGTTCAGCTCGCCGAGCGCTTGTGCCGCCCGTGTCATGAATTCTTCCCGAGAGGCGCGACGAAGAGCATTCGCATCGCTGATCGGCTTCAGGGCTTCATTCAGGCCCATCTCGATACGGGATCCGTGAAGGAAGGCCGTTTCTCCTTTTGAAAGCCCGCCGATCGGCTCGACACGATGGCCATCAACCATGGGACTCTCATTGCGGGTATGACCCGCCCATTCATAGACATCCTGGAAAATGTGGCCATGGATCGCCTTCAGATGAGCCGCGTCAAACCGGCCGACCGGGCCGTCGCCTTCGAGAATTTCGGCAATCCGAAACGCCGTCGCCCGATACTCGAATGTGCGCAGCTCCGCTTTCGACCGGATATCCTGCTTGTTGCGCAGCACGTCCCGTAGGTCGGGATCCTCGGACGTATTGGGATAGGTGTAGGACCCTGTCGGGCGATCGTCAGCCATTGCGCACCATCAAAAAAAACCGCCCGCGAGACGCGGGCGGTCAATGCCACCTCGTGGTGGTGGGTTTCAGCGAGAGGATGCCGGCATGATGCGGGCGCGATATTCATCGCGGGTGAGATCGCCAGCGACATAAGACGCAGTGGCATCCTCGAGAAGCGGATCGTGGACATAGCCTTGGCGAACGTTCATGGCACGCGCCTGGTCGGTTGCGCGCTTGCGGGCAGCAACGGCCTCCGGGGAACGATCCGGGCGAAGGGAATGAAGGTTCATCGGGCATACTCCAGTTCTGTGGCACACTATCATGAAGCGGGTGGAAAATCCACCATTGCGGGATTTTCGATTGGGCCTCATGGCCCGACTGAGGCCGGGCCATAAGGGATTGTCAGGCCCGCGGTTCCCATTCGATGATCGCCTGCAGGGCTATGTCATCCTGGCCGGGATAGCGGCCCAGATTGGCATTGAAGCCAAGGCGCTTGATCGACAGCTGATAGTACGGCCGCTTTTCGGCATTGAGCTTCTTCCAGATGCCGCCGACCTCGATGTCGTGGCCGCGCGGAGACTTGGCGTAGACCCGATGCGTCGGGGCGTTTTCATTGGCGCTGTCGAAAGGCGTAACCTTGATGTCGAGATCGCGATCGATCGTCGAGATGAGGCCGGAACCGGTGGCGGTGTCGATGTCGTCGGCGGTGAACTGGATGAAGTTGGTCATGGTCATGTTTTTCACTCCTTCTGGGTGGTTGCGATGATCGTTAGGCACGGCATAGGCGGTGCGCACCGAAGGCCAAAGCGAAGCGGAGGAGGCCAGACGTGGCCCAAATTTGGCGCGCGAGGAGCCGCAAGGCGGGGAAATTTGGGATCGCGGCGGCATTGCGCACAACCGCATAGCCGTGCGAACGGACATCGAAGCAACTGCCTTGAAGGGGTGAAGCCTGAGCAGTCCGGCACATTCACCATTCATCGCCACAATGACCCCGCCTTGTTCTGCATCATTATGATGTCGAAATTCGGCATTTCAAGCGCTTTTCGCCACATATTGCCAGTAAATCGCACCGCATTGGTTCCGCCTATTCACCGTCGGCAGCTGTTGTGGACTGCATCGCGTGACGCTTTCGCCGATAGACCGCCGGCGGTTCCACGCTTGCAGTCCAAACGCCGCGCCCCGACCGACGGGCATTATCCTCGGCCAGATGGTATTCAGCGAGATCGAGTGGATGTGAGGGTGGCAGATAGCGCAGCAAGAGAACCGCCTGTCCGAGCTTGACCATCTCGAGGCCGATATCCTCCCCTCCAATGAAGCACTGGCCGACAACCCGCCGATACTGATCGGTGTCGACTTGTATGCATCGAACGTGCCGGCCGTCGATCATTCGCGCAAGACTGCGGCGCGCCTCGATCCCGCATGCCCAGATCTGACCCTCCTTGAGGCCGGTCTGATCTCGTTCGCATGCGTCAATCGCTGCAATCCGGATGCGGGTCTTTCGAATGCTGATTGTGTCACCGTCGATCACGCGTGCCCGGCCGGCAATCTCCGAAGATAGGGCAGGGGAGGCGGATGTAAGCACGATGTAGAGGAGGCTGAGGATCGCTGATCTCAAGGGGATATCTCCATGCTGTTTCGGGCGGCGAGCCCGAATACGGATCGGGAAAGGTGAAGCCCGCCTGACGCGGCGCGTGTCGTCATGGCGCGCAGATAGCCGCCGGGCGAGCTGACCTCCTGGCGATGATATTTCTCAAAGGTGATCGCAATCGCCACGTCGGCCGCCTGCTGGCCCATGGTTTCGACCGCGCGCAATCGCGCGTCCTCCGAGACGCCGGCAATCCGGCAGGCGTGAGGCGTAAGCCGAGCGAGATCAGACCAGCTGCGGAGAGGGGAGGGGAAATATGCAAAAAGCGATGGCGCTGCCCGGCAAACATCATCCAACCCGACCAGGGCTTGCCGCACGGCAGGTTCCTTGTTGCTTCCCCCGCAGCCTCGCCTCAGGCTTTTCTCCAAAGCCCCTTCGCTGGCAGAGCCGGCCAGATCAGGCAAAACTTGTTCGGCGTAAGCCGAACGCATTTCCGTCTTACTGTCTTCAAGAGGATGGGGAGTTGTAATCTGTCTGTGCGTGTCGTTTCCGGCATCCGCGCATGTCATATCGTCGTCTGTTTCAGCACATCCTTGGCGATCTGCCCCCAGCAGTCTGGCGACCAGGCGGTCAAGAACAACCGTTGCCCTGCGAAGCAGGTCGACGCCGGCTCTGGCGACCATCACAACGAAGTCCGCAATCCGATCGACCCGCCGGGCGAGCTTCGCAATCTTGCTGGCCGATACCCCTTGCCCATTGGCAAGCGATGATCGAGCACCCCGCAACGCGGCCCGAAACCGCCGGGCGGCTGCGTCGCAAACGCGTCGTTCCTGCCGGCTCTGTCGCACGCACGCATCGAGTTCCTCGTATCGTGCGATGAGAATGCGTAGATCAATCCCGCAAGCGTCCGCTATGTCACCGTCTTCGTCACGAATCGGGTAGCGTTTCAGGTTGGCGCTGTCCTGCATCGTGATCATTCCGGCGTCGAACAGCCGAGAAAGGATGCGACTCACCCGACCGGGCGAGCGATTGATTTCGAAGGCGAGCTGGCGGTTCGATTTAAAGACGATTGGGCGGCCGGATCGGTCGAAGGCATCGGCGCGCGCCGTGTTGATGATCGTGGTCAGAAGGTGGCTCTCGGTTGCGGTGATTAGCCCCGTGCAGGGTAGGCTTTGGGCAAGGATAGCCAACTGGCCGCGCGTCACCGTCCCGACTTCCGTCGACTGCGCGAGTTGCCGAAACTCGGCTCGCTCGCGCGTCATTCTGCGGCCAGCGCGCCGCTTTGGTGCAAGGGTTTCCCCCATTGTCTCGTCTCCCGTCCTGGGACCAGACAAAGCTTCTCCGTTCACCGAAATGGCGTCACGAATGTTGACATGGGAGGGAGGGTCTGCGAAAACAGTTTTGGCTTATTTGTTTTCTACAGACCCGCTTCCGGATTTTATTCGGGAGCGGTTTTGCTTTTCTGGGCCGGCTTCGATCTCCAAAATGAGTCACTGCGTGAGTCGCGAACCTCGATGTTCCCGAACCGCATTTACATAGCCCGAATAATCAAATTGGTGCAACATTTCCGAGGAGCGCGGACGTCGCGGGCCAGAGACACCCGATCATAAGCGCACTTAGCTCGGCATTTACAGCACCTTATGCGAAAACGTGAGACACCATTTCGGGACGCAGCGGATGAGAAACGACGCCAATATGGTTCTATTTTTCCAATGGGTGGGGAGGAGAGTTTGAGAGGAAGGGGTTCGGGCTTCCTCTCAAGGCCGGCGAGCGATGGCCCAAGAAACCGCGGCGACAAGCAGAAAGCCCGCCATGGTGAAAACCATGGCGGGCGGTGATGCAGTGTTGACGTCTATGAGGCTGATGTAGCCGCGTTGGCATTCGCACGCGGCAGGCCAAAAGCAGTCAAGGCGATGTCGAGTGCCGTCTCGACCTCTGTCCATTCTACATCTGCGTCACGTCTCAAATAGGCCTGTATGAGGTTGCAGCATCTCTCTGCCGCATCCGTCGGATCGCACTCGTCGTCGACCATCAGACATCCTTTCTCGGATGGACCGGCCATGGCGCAGGCCACGACCGGTGATGGAAAACGACCTATTCGGCCGCGACGGAGAATGCCTCGGACGCAACACTGGGAGCACCTTCTTCACCAAGGTCCTGCCCGATACGAACCATCGGCGGGAGCCAACCCGATCCTTTGATTGCACGTTCGGCATAGGCAGCGGCCTCGGCCTTTTTCATCCCCGCAATGCCAGCGGCATAGTCTGCCCCCCGCACCTCGGCGACCGCCGCCTGAATGCTCGGACGGTTGAGATGCCCGAAATACGTCTCGGCGGTGGCCTCAAACCAATCCCCCATATCGACACCGAGCGCGCGGCCCAGCTGGTTTGCCTGTTCAAGCTGCTTCCTGTCGGTGAACTTCCTCTCCACCGCGTTCAGGCTATGGGCTGCCGCATAGGCCAGAAGCATGAGCAGCTCGTCACGGCTCTGATCGAGGCACCAATCGAAGAGGTCAGAGGGATTGCCCGGGATCGTGTGGCTGTAATTTTCCCGCAGATTGTCGAAAGCGTCGGATGCGGTGCAGGCAGAGGGCTGCTTCATCGACCCTTCGACACGCTCATGGGTCAAAGACAGCTGCAAGGCGGTCTGGTTGGCAACATAGCCGTCATAGGCGACACGCAGCAGCATGGCGTGAACCACCGCCACCAGCGCGATGTCAGGATTGTTGGTCAGCTCTACGCGCAACGCCGCTGTCTTCTGCGCGGTCAAATCCTCGATCAGGGCCGCCGAATGCTTGAGCCTCGGGCTATCATCCTCTTCGAGCACAGGGGCTACAGCCTCGCCCATCATGTGGTCGTCCAGACCGACTTCCTCGCCATCCTCACCGGGTTTGACGATGCCCTGCATGATCTCAACCTTGCCGTAGTAACCGATCACCACCACGACGCCGCTGCGTGCCTTGTCTTCGTCGGTAAAGGCGTTCTGCTTTTCGTCCAGCACATCGAGCCGGGCATTGATGGAATTGATACGCTCGTTTGCATCCGCGTCGGCCGTCTCACCGTCGATGGCTTCGACCAATGCGTCATGCTCAGCGCACAACTGCAGGCGTTCGCTCTGCTCGTCGGCAGAAAGCTCCACCTCGGTCGGATAAACGCGCGGCACGCTGTAAATCCAGTCGGGACGCTCAAAGCCGAGCTCGACAAAACCCCAACCATGCGACCGGAATGGTTCGGCCTCGGCTTCAAGCCGCTCCATCGCCAGACGGTCGATCAGCGAGACATCCAGCGCATAACCACCACGGTTTTCATCGAAGAGATCGCGGCGGACAGTTCCCCCCGCCTGCTCGAAGACGTCGAGGCCACCGATCAGCTTGATCCGCTTGTCGCTGCTCGCCACCTCGTCGGTCACCAGCGCCGACTTGATGTGATGCGCATGACGGCTCCAAGACCCGAGAGAGTTCCAGACTTGTTCCTGACGCTCGTGGTCGTCGGAAAGGGTGAAGGCGCTCAACTGCTCGAAGTCCATCTCGTCGTTGCGGTAAAGGTCGAGAAGGACAGGTGAAACTTTTGCCAGCGCCAACCGACGCCGCACGATGATCTCAGTCACGCCAAAACTTGCCGCAACATCGGCTACGGACTTGCCCGCATCGACCATTACTTTGAAGGCCTCGTACTGGTCGACAGGGTGCATGTCCTCGCGCATGACGTTTTCGGTCAGGCTGATCTCGGTCGCCTCGTCCACATCCTTCACCAACGCATTGACCGGGTGATCCTTGGCGATCTGGTCACGCTCTGCGAGAAGCTTCAACGCGGCAAGACGTCGGCCACCAGCGGTGACGAAGAACCGGCCCTTCGGCGCTTTCCTCACGACAATGTTCTGAATGACGCCGTTGGCCAAAATAGATGCGGCAAGTCCTTCGATGCTCTCCGTCGAGTAGGTTTTGCGGACATTCATAGGATCGATGTCGAGCTTGTTCAGGGCAATGGCAATGATGTCGGTCATGGTTCGATCTCCAAAGGTTCCAAGGTCTTTGGAAGCAAGCCCCGCCAGTGGGCGAAGCCTTTCAGCCTTCGGCTCCGAAGGATGTGCTCCCACATCCGGCGGAACGAAGGGGGAGGGCGCAGCCCGCTCCCGCCAGGTTTTCGCTCGGGTCATGGGGCGTGATGGTGGAAAAACGGAAGGTTCGGCGCCCTGGTGCTGAAAGCCGTTTTTCCAATAGCGCGACGGCGCTTGCGCGCTTGCCCATTGGCGCGATCGGGAGCCTGTCGTAAGAGCGGTTAGGAAATGGAAGAAATGTGCGTCCGGCCCCCCGTACGCGCTGTGCGGAAGCGAACCGGCAAGCCGGTTCTCCATCGACTGATCTGCAGGCGGCGCTCCGAGTGATGAGCGCTCCGCTCTGCCTGCAGATCTCAATGCATCGCAATGACTTTCAGTGCGACGTGATGTGCCGGGAAGCTAAAGCCCGATGGACAGTCTATTTCCGGTTTCGACGCTCAAGCCCACGACAAGATACGATCCGCGTCCCTAAGAAACTCGTCGGGCTCATCGACAAGGAACAATATGAAACTCGAAATAGCAAAGAGGACAAAAATCGCGACGGCCAGGTACCACAAAAGCTCGGTGAGCAATGTGAAGAGGTATGGAAGCTGGATCACATCCGGCATGTGGCCCAGAGTCCAGAAGAAGTCGACGACAAGATAAACCCCCACAGACGAAATGCCGTACCATACAACTTGCAGATAACGACGCGTCCGATAAGGATCCGATTGTCGGCGCCATGGCAGGCCGAGCCTTGTTTCCATGGTTCTGGTGCGCGCCTTCGACGCAACTGCTTTGTCGTATAGTTCGCGCGGATTGATCCTGGCTCGACCATGTGCATAGCGCCGGACTCCGTTCCCGATGTTCATCGCATCGACAACCGGCATTACCAGACGGCCTATCCTACACAACAGACCGTTCCCGGTGTCGGCAAGGTTGGTCAAAAAGGCAACCGCCCAGACGAAGACGGCTGCCATTACGCCGATCATGCGCGCAGAGGCGACATTTTCGGCGGTCTCATAGCTTGAGTGGCCGATCCTCAAGCCAACAGCGATCCACATCACACCTAACGAAAGAACGAGCAGAAATGGCATGCCGAATGCCAGGCCGTAATACTTTTCGGTAAGGGTTTCGGGGGTCAGCCGTACGCGGTTTTTGGCGTAATTTTCGAAGGATTTGTCTGTCATCAGGTGACCCTCATTCCATTATTCGGAACTTTACAAAACTGAATCCATGGCCGCAACCCGCAGATTTTTTGGCTCGCCGACTGATCTGCCCGCTGCGCTCCGAGTGATGAGCGCTCCGCGCCTCGGGCAGCTCTATCTCAATCCGATCTCACCTGAAGAGCGGCGATTTCGCCGCCGCTACCACCCGGATCAAGCGGCGCAAGGCCGAGATCCGGGACAGAAGATGAAGAACATCGGAGAAATCAGCATAGCGCCGCAAAGCGGGATTTCGGGAATTCTCGACACGTCATCGGCGGATCGAGGGCAGCCGCAGGAGCCTTAGCATCGCGCCGCGCAGCGGGGGGCGGGATCGACTGCCCCCGCAGAGGGCGTACCGTGTTCTGGCGCATAGCGCCCCGACCCCAAGCCGACCACCTGGGTTGCGATCACCGCATCAAAGTAAGTCAGCAACGGGCCGATTGCAGTTATTGCCAGCAATGGTGGAACCTGCGTAAGAAGCGCTGTTTCAGGACGAAATTCCAAAGGGAGATGACGATGGGCCGCTTCAGCGACAAACGCATTTTAATCACCGGCGGCACTAGTGGTATGGGATTGGCCGGGGCACGGCGTGTGATCGCCGAAGGCGGTACGGTTTTGTTGACGGGCTTGAACGAGGAACGCCTGGAATCCGCAAAGCGCGAGCTTGGAGACAAGGCATTGGTCTTTCAAAACGACGCTGCCGATCCGACTGCCGCAGCACTGGCGGAGACCGTGGCATCTGTCGGACCCTTGGATGGCCTGTGGCTCAATGCCGCCTATGCAAGGCTCGGATCGCCGGAAGCATTGGTCGCATCTGAATTCGACCGCATGATGGCAACCAATGTACGCGGTCCGATGCTTCAGCTCGCCGCTCTTTCGCCCTCCCTCGCGGACGGGGCATCCGTTGTGGTTACATCATCGAGTTCAACCTACGAAGGTGCGGCGGCAACGGGCCTCTATGCGGCAACCAAAGGGGCCGTCGTGGCGATGGCAAGGTCGTGGGCTTCTGCTCTCGCACCGCGTGGAATTCGCGTAAACACGCTTGTGCCGGGACCGATCGAGACGAATTTCCGGAGCTTTCTGCCTGAAGAAGCACGCGTAGGCTTCGAGAGCTTTGTTGTGGACCAGGTGCCTCTTGGCCGGGTTGGAAAGCCCGAGGAGGCTGCCGCCGTCGCCCTCTTCCTGCTGTCTTCGGACTCATCCTACGTCACGGGGAGCCAATACGCTGTTGATGGCGGCCTGATCATGCAATGACCACAACGGGCCGAAGGCGGTCTTCCGGTTTGCGCCAGAAGCGCACATAAGGCGACCACTAGGCATGGCGCAGTCGCGCAATTGCAACAAAGCGTTACTTGTGCCGGAAGCTTTTCACATCACGGGCTGGCGGTGTGCCGAACATCCTGGTGTATTCGCGCGTGAACTGCGAAAGGCTCTGATAGCCGACATTAATAGCGACAGCGCCTACGTTTCCAGGTGATGCGAACAACATTCTGCGACCCTCGTAGAGCCGGATGTGCTTCTGGTACTCGAGCGGAGAGAGGCCGACGCTCGCTTTGAAGGCACGATGAAAGGCGGATACGCTCATTCCTGCAATCCGTGCGAGATCATCTGCCCGGAATGGCGCTGCGTAATTTCTTCTGATCCAGGCGAGGGCGGTTTTAATCCGGGAGAAGCGGCTATCGACGCTCGCCACTTGTCGCAGGATGGCTCCCTGCGGGCCGAGAAGCAGTCTGAACAAGATTTCGCGTTCCAGCATGGGTGCCATAACGCTGATCTCGTTGGGCCTGTCTGCCAGATGCAGCAACCGGCTCCAGGTATCGAGCAGATCTTCACTCGCCTGATGGATACTGAAAGTTCGCGTGTCGCTCATCTCGGACTGGCCGCCAACGTCCCTCAACAGGTCCGCAACCGCAACACTATCGAAAGTCAGACTGAGGGCTAGGTAGGGCGCTGACGGACTGGCCTGAGCCACTTCCCCAACGACAGGAAGTTCCACGGAAGCGATGAACGTGTCCCCCGGCCCGTATTCCAAAACCTCGCTTCCAATCGATAGTCGTTTCCTGCCCTGCAGGATCAGGCTAACGAGAGGCTGGTAGATCTCTGGGAAGAGTTCGGTGGGCTCGGCAACGTTGAGGATGTCCACGCGCGGCACGCCCGTTCGGGTAAGTGTGCCTGTGGACTTCTTAAGCACGGAATTCTTGAGATTGTCGATGGTCTGACTCATACATCGCCAATCGCATGTCGAGATCACCAGATCAATGCAGAAAGCAGGATCGTGCAAATAACAGGTCAGATCGGACACGCAAAAAAACCGGCCTCGGTTTAATTCCTGCAACTGCCGGACCCATGTCGGGGACCGTGCCTTACAGCGAACAAGGATGCCTTCAATGGAATTAAGAAATGCCGTTGTCATGATCACGGGAGCGTCGTCCGGTATCGGCGAAGCCACGGCACGTGCGGCGTCCATGGCCGGTGCGAAGATCGTCCTGCTCGCCCGCCGAAAGGATCGTCTCGCCGCGATCGCCGAAGAACTGGGGAATGCCCTTGCAGTCGAGTGTGATGTCACAAGGCCCGCTCAGGTGGATGCGGCAGTCCGCGCCGCGATCGAGGAGTTTGGCCAGATCGACGTTCTCGTCAACAATGCTGGGCAAGGCCTCCATGCGAACATCGGCGACATCGCTGCAGATGATTTCCGAGCGGTGCTCGACCTGAATACGGTCGCACCGCTGGTCGCGATGCAGGCGGTCATTCCTGGGATGCGTGAGCGTGGTCGCGGAAGCATCGTCAACGTGAGTTCAGGCGCGACGCTTGCGGTCTATCCAGGTTCCGCGGCGTACACGAGTTCGAAAGCGGCGCTCAACATGCTCTCCAGTGTCGCACGCCTGGAGCTCGCCGACTTTGGCATCGTCGTCTCCACGATCCATCCCTCGATCACAAGCACCGAGTTCTACGGCTCGGTCAGGTCGGGCGGCGATATGGCGAAGACGCAGGAGGCGCACACACGGTCGATGGCGCATTCTTCAGATCTCGTAGCCGACGCAATCCTTTCGATTGTTCGCAGTGGCGAGGCCGAACGAGACCTCGTCCCCGAACAGTACGGCGGAAGTTTCAAAGGCTAGGCGAAAGGGCGACTTAAAAACGTTGTCATAACGTCCAGATCAAAAAACAAGTCGACCTTGAGCACCTCGCTTCGTTCTTAACTGCCTAAGCCGCGGGGCAAAAAATCTGCTCGATCCGGCGCCCGTTTCCGCCGAAGAGCCAACCACTCGACGGTACGTCAGTTAAGGGGCGACTGCAACGACGCCCTCCCTTAACTACGGAAAGACGGAAAAAACCTGACGTCGCCCCCCGACTAGAGAAGCGTAGCGGAAGGCGGGACCGACTGCCCCCGCAGAGGGCGTTCCGTGCTCCGGCGCGATAGCGCCTACCAGCCGAGATCCGTCTCGGCGAAATCATCACCCTTATAAGCGATCTTGGTGCGATAGGCCTTGGCGCAGGCATATGTGAAGCAGTCACCGAGATTGAGTTTGGCCGGGTGATTGACGATCTTGCCGTAAAGCTGGGCAGCATCGAGCGCTTTGGTTCCGACATCGCCCGAAATCATCGCCTCGCGTGCTTCGAGGTCGGCGATAAATTGATCGACGAGCCGGCGGGCTTTCCGGACGATCTCCGGCGTTGCCGGCTTGTTGCGGCCCTGGGCTTCGGCCATCTGGCGGGTCAGTGCCAGCGTCGCCTCCATTCGCACCAGAGCGGAGACGTAAAAGGGACCGTCGTCATCGGACAGCCGATCCATCAGGTGCTCGGCATCGTCTTCCTGGCCGATGATCGCGACGATCACGGACGCGTCGATGAAGAGCATCAGTCCTCGCCCCACATCTCGTCCGTCAGTTGCTTGTGATCGAGATGGACCATCGGCCCAGCTTCCTTCGCCATGGCGAGGGTCTTGGCGAGCCGTTCGCGAACCGGTAGCTTGTTCTTGCGGCTCGCAATTTCGTGCCTGAGCGCTGCCTTGACCGCATCGACCTTGGACGTTTTTGTCAGTCTGACCAGTTCGGCGGTAAGCTTGTCGACCTCCGGATCCTTGATATAGAGCGGCATGGTAGCATATCCTTTTGAGGATATTATAATATCCTATCCAGCATATGCTGGCAAGAAATGCCGGCGTTGCTTAAGTTAGCCAGCTCCAGTTCCATTGTACCGTTTTCCCTCGCCGCTGATGAGCCACGACGCATCGACGTCATATCGGTCGAAAAGCGCCCTCAGCAACTGCGTGGGCATTTCGTTTTCACCGGATTCCCAAGCACTATAATCCGCTTCTGTTGCATCCAGGCTCTTAGCAAACTGGGTGACCGGCAGGCCGCTATCGGCGCGAACCGAGGCCAATCGCTTACCCATTTCAGCGGTGAATGTCTGTGGCTGTCTCATGACGAGTTCTCCTTGATCGAAGGGTGGGGCGGGGAGCACGAGGGGAGGGGGGCGGGCGCCCCTCGTCGAATGAAGCAGAGGCGAGGTCGGGACGCGTTGGGCGACCGACCTCGCCGGGTGCCGGCATGGAACGTTCGATGTGTTCGATGCCGGCCATGTTTACCGAACCATGCCAAGCCGTTCGCCGATGCTCCGTGGCGTTTGAGCGCCTGCTTCCTTCGTCATGGCGACGATGGCGTCCTGTCCCAGGCCGCGAATTTCGAAACCGCGCGAACGGGCCATTTCGACAATTGCTTCGAGGCTGGAAAATTCCTGAAGGATCCCGCCAAGCCATAGGGCGCAAGCGTCGGTTTCAGGATCGGGAAACGCCTGCAGAAAGAAGGTCCGCAGGGGAGGATCATATCCAATGATGGCTTCCCGGTCCGTCCGGCCTGGCCCTATCACGGTAACGATGTGACGGCTCATCGAGCGTCCTCCTTCTTGTCCGCGGCCACTGCCTCGCCGGTGCGGGCAATGCGTTCGAGTTTGAAAATGATGGGTAACCCCTCCGCCGCAGCAACTGCGACGGAGGTCCCGGTGACGGCGGTTGTCATCCGACATCACCCTCGACCACGGTCGGCATTGTGCTTTCCAGACGGGTCTCGAAACCTTTCAGCATGGTTCCGATGACGAAGACGTCGGCACGATCCTCATTGACGGTTGCGAACACCGGGTCGAGGACCGGCCGGACACAGCGAAAGCGCTTCGCCGCATCCTCAATCGAAATCTTCGGGCTTGCGAAAAAGTCGCCTTGGTCTTCACCGACGAGGACAAGCTTTCCGGCCAAGGCCTGCGGGTAGCCGTCAAGCGTGGTAAAGGCAGAAATCCCATCACGTAGGCCTTCTTCGTCTACGATCAGCTTATGATGGGTTTCGAAGGAGACCACCTCCACCAACTGGCAATCGATAAGCTTGTAGGTCTGGGAGAAGGCGCTGCGCGCTTCGATCTCGACGGCCTCGATGGTCGCAGAAACCGGATCGATCACGTAAACGGTTGCGGTCTTGGTCATGGTATTGTCCCTTTCATGTCCGCGAAGCGGTCTTCTCGTGCCCCTCGTGGGCAGGAGCCCCGCCTCCTGCTTCCGAGTTCGCGCGGAGCAGCGGGAGAGAGGGTGGCAAGCGAAAAAGCGGAGGGGGTTCGCCCGCCCGAAGGCGTGAGCCGACGGGGCGTCACCATGGTGGCGATCCTGCACGACGCACGCCTGAAAGAGCGGGCGGCGGAAGGACGGGGAGACCGTCTTTTTCGCTTGTGAGGGAGAGAGGGCAGCGTCGTCTTTCCCTCCAGGAAAGGGTGTGACCGGGCCGCGACTGCGGCCTCCGCTCGGGGATCTGGACCAAGGTGTCATGGCCGTGGCGCAAGTTGCACATATCTGAGGTGTAGAGATCTCAGCAGATCGGCGTTTTGGGTTGGCCGCTCTCCACTGGCGGGACCAAACGTGATTCACGGGTCGCGAGCGTACCTCGTGTCGCAATCAAATAGGCCGCTACGTAGGTGAGTTTCAGCTTGGCTTCACGATCGCTTTGGGGCCGGTATCTGAAGACCGCCAGCCGACGGGCTTCCTCCTCCTCCACGACGTCTGACAGAAGGTTTGCATAAGCAACGCTCACCGGTTGGCCGGTTGCCCGTCGTTGATCCCAGGCGCGAACCGCGTCCAATTTTTTCAGGTGCGCCGGAATGTGCCGATCGATCAGGTCGTCAAGGGACATGTCCTCGACCTCGAAACTGTGACTTCGCTCGGACCAAAGTGGGTGATCGCTGCCGAGAGGCCGGATTGGAGCACCCGCATCGGTGTGTCGGGATGCAAACCGAGACGGCGGCAGCTCCGCCAAATGCTTCACGTTCCCCAAAAAACCCTCCGTCCATAAGTTGCACGCTGCGCACCGGATTCGCTTCCAGTTGCGTCGGGTCGATAAAGCCTTGATTGAGAGGGAAGGCACGATAAAATACGAAACATTGAGAAATGAAACGAAACAAATTTTCACAAGATATTGATTAAAAACAATAAAATATTCGTCCCGCCGCCGAACGGCGACAGCGACATCAAGGAATTGTTCAAACAGATCGCCGCGGCGGGAGCGGGGCGACCCCTGGATAATGATGGATTTCCGGCCGGACCATGGACGCCGGAACTTCTTTCGGAAGCCATTTTGCACATCGATCCGAACCGCAACGGGGTGGATCTGCGGACCGTGCAGCTTTGGTTTCAGGACAATGACAAGGGCATCAGCACACCGAACTTGCGGTGGCTGGCCAGGATTTTGGGCTGCGGCGATCCGGAGGCCACCAGCCAATGGCAAGTTGAGCTTGTTGCAGCCCAAAATCGCCTGACGACGAAGAGACGAGATGCGAAAAGGGCCATGAATGAGGAGCCGTCGGAACCGCAAGACCCGGTTCCAGGTGCGCCTCCAGATAATGACACCGCGCCCTCAACGGCTCCGACATCGACCACCGACACAGAAATCGGCCGACCAACAGTCCGTCACGGTTTGGCCAGGAAATCTGAAGCCATCTTCACACGCGGATCCCCCCTGGATTTGCCTGCCTCCGTGTTTGCCGGTTCCACCGCACTGGGATTTCTCTCTTTTATCGTCGGCATCCACGATGCCACATACATGCGATCGGACGGCCTTGTTAAGCAGGTTGGCTTCTTCTGGGCACCGAACTGGACCATCCTCTTCATGGTGTTCCTGCCCCTTTATTTTGCCTTCCTCGTCGAGCTACTGGCCTACTGGAAGAAGGATGGGCGCCTGAGGCTCGCGAGCCCCGCCAGCCGTTGGGAAAGCGACCAAGCCTGGGCGAGAAACGTCGAGGCATCGTCGAACACGTTTTGGGCGGTTTTCCTGATCTGCGTTTTTGTTGCCGGCCTTGTCCAATGGATTGGGGTCAGCCTGATCCCGCTGATCAAGGGCAGCGGTAGCTACGCCATCGACTGGGGCAAGCTCACGCTTGCGCGCCCAGAGGTTATTTCCGTGCCGACCACCTTGGTCTTCACTGGCTTGGCCTACCTCTACATGTGCTTCAGCTTCTACATCTTCTTCGCCGGGCTTATCCTCCTCTACACGCTCGTTCAGGATCTCTGGCGGATGGCGCAAGCCGCAGAGGCAAATCCAGGGATACAGCATGAGTTCGCCAAAGCGAGCCTACGGGTGATGAGCGGGGTGTTTCGATGTACGATTTTAGGGATCATCGTCGCCATCTGCATGAAGGCCCAGAGCGCCTATCTCGCATCGAATGGCCAAAATATCGTGACCTGGTTATTCGACGATGGATTTACGCCATTCAGCGATGAAGAGGATATCGGCAGGACATTCACCTACAGGATGCCGACACACTATAGCAGCCTCCTGATCGCCATCTCGACCTGCGTCGTTTTCGGGTATGCCGCCCTCCGGCTGGGCACCACATTCAAATCCCATTTGCAGATGTGGAAAAGGTCAGCGATCGTGGGGTTTCTCCTGGTTGCCTATCTGCTGATCGATGCATTTCCCGGTTTTTCGCTCCTCTTGGGCATAGCCGCGGTGCTCGCGGTTTACGGCCTGATAGACCCAGAGCTGCGGGCTTGGCGACCCACTGGGGTAAAGGACCAACGCAATGTATTTTAGTTGGCTTGATCGTTGGGATGAGCGGCGGGCGCAGCGCGGCGAAGAATGGAAGCTGAAGACAGATGTTGCGCTTGACGGCAACCTTGCGTTTCCCGGCACGGCACCACGCACTCTCTCGGAATTTTGTGATCTTGCAGATCACGCCCTGACTGACCCAGCATACTTTGCTGATCCGTCCGGCGGGGATGATGTGTTCGATAGGCAAGGAGATTGGCTTCGGTTTCGCTCCGACATCACAACCGACGTCGAAGCGAACAACGTGGTCGTGGCGAAGATCACGGACGGCGGATCCCGGGACCGCGCATTGGTCGTGTTTCATCACTGGAACGCTACGGCACGAAATGGCCAGCTTGCGAAGTTTTTTGCGCGGCGCGGGATAACGGTCGTTGAGATCGCAATGCCTTATCACTTGGAACGCAGTCGTCCCGGGTCTCATTACGCCGACTTCATGCTGAGCGCCAATCTGGGCCGAACCCTCCAGTCTGTAAGACAAGCAGTTTTGGACGGTCGAAAACTGGTTCGGTGGCTCAAGATCGAAGGATATCGTGAGATTTCCTTTCTTGGTATGAGCCTTGGTTCGTGGGTCGCCGGTTTGATCGCTGCGCACGACAGAAACGTGTCGAAGGCATCATTGTTTCTCACAGCCGGTAGCTTGGCAGACATGGTTTGGACTGGGCGCGCAACGCGGTCGATCCGGGAGAGCCTTGAAGGCACGATTTCAGTCTCTGACCTGAGGGGAGCCTGGTCGCCGCTGAACATCGAAAACTACATAGACCGGCTATCCAGATCCGATCTCAAGCTTCATATCGTCCTCGCCAAGCGCGACAAGGTGGTCCTTCCAGACCTATCGCGTTCGTTCGTTCAGACGTTGGAAAAGGCAGGCGCAGCGCCTGCAGTCCTGGAGCTTAACTGCGGTCACTATTCGCTCGGCCGCCTGCCATACATTGCTTCGTCCGGCCTAAGCCTGAAGCGCTTCCTAATCTCAAGCTAGATCTGTGGCCCAACTACGGCCCGACGTTGTGTGTCAAGAACTAACAGCCCTGGCTCACCGTCAAAGAAGACTTTGCGGACTAGTTGTAAAAATCACACTGAAGTTGTCTAACAAAGCTCAACGCCTTCAGCGTTCCGAGCTCGGATAAATCTACGGATGGACGGTCCCGACGCAGTTGGACCCTGCCGCTGGTACTAGTCAGTAGGTGAAGTGCTAAGGCTTATATCGGACGTGAAATGCTTCGCGGGCGGGATCTCAGAGCCGTCGCCATTGCGTTGGAGAGAAGCCCTTTTGTGCGCGAAACAGCCGGGCGAAATGACTTGGGCTTTCGATGCCGCATCGAGCCGCGATCTCAATGATATCGAGATCGGTGTCTTTCAGCAGGCATGCGGCCTCATCCATGCGACGGGTCGATATCGCCTGCAGTGGCGTCTGCCCTGTCGATCCGCGAAAGGCGCGGAAGAAATGCCCCTCGGAAATCCCGAGCGGGGTTGCGAGATCGGCGATGGCGATTGGTTGGGCGAGCCAGGCATCGATGCGGCCATGGGTCTCGCGCAACTGCCGTTGTGTCAAGCGATGCCGAGACTTGCGCTCTGGCGATGCACAGCCCCCCGACCTGTTGGCTAGATATTCGCCGAGCGCCAAAGCCATGGTCGAACAGTAAGTGGCATCGAGTTTTCCGTCGCGGTGGAAGAGCCCGCTCATCTGGGCTGTCATCGCATAGATGAAATCGTCGCGCCCTATCACAAAGGGCTTGATGTCCGCCAGTCGCGCACCGCCGACGGCCGGATCGATCGCAATCGCGCCCCATTCCCACGCGACATCGCGCAGGACAAGTTCGCGGTGACAGCCCGCCGGCAGAAAGGAGACGGTTCGCCGGACATCCGGTCCGGCATAACGGAAACCCTCATCCGTGCGGAATGCATGATGCGCCGCGCCACCGTTGAGCGTCACCATGATCAGATGGAAGTCAGGCTCGATCCGGGCCTCGACCTCGGCGGTCGGACCGCGGCGGGCAGTCTCGAAACGGCCGCCCTTCCATGTCACTCGCGCAAGGTCGTTGGGAGACTTGCTCAAATGCCAGCTTTCGATCTCCGCATGCCTGTGCATCGTCTACAGTCTCCGGACGCGCCGCAGCTGATTGCCGCAACGATACTGGAGGATAAGGGCCGAATGTCCCCGACGCATCCGTGAAGTTGGCGGCGGACGATCGGCAACCGTCAAATCAGCGTGAGCAGCTCGTGACCGACATCTCCAGGCGCTTGCGCTCAGGGCCGCAAGTCATAGGCGCAACGGAAACCGATATAGACGACATAGAAATCCGCCGGCTTCCATTGCATGGCATCGTTTCGCATCTTGTCGGCGCCATACCACCAGGAACCGCCGGCGGTCAGCGCATTTTGACCCTCACGGTCGGTTAGCCATTCCCAGACATTGCCGCCCATGTCGTAGAGGCCGTTGACGCCGGCGCGGGTCATACCTGCCGGAGCATGTCGTGGCCAGCGATCGACGCCTGCCGTATTGGCGCCTTCGGGCGTATCACCGGTCGGATAGAGATAGGTGCGGCCGGTCACGAAGCCGGACGAGACAACACGTCCGTGCTCCCGGTAGGCGGCAAGGCTCCACTCCTCGCGCGTCGGCAGCCTTCCGCCGACCGAAGTGCAATAGTCACGCGCCTCGTGCCAGCTGACATGCACCGCCGGTTCCGAGGCGCTGGCCGGCATCTGGCCGAAGGGTCTCCGGAACGTCCAACCGGGACGACGCTCCCAGCCGCTGCCCCATTCATGGCCGCCGCCTTCACGTTCTGCAGCGGTCTTCATTCCGGTGCGGTCGGCGAATGCGGTGAAATCCGCGATGCTGACCTCCGTGCGGTCGATCGAGAAACCGTCGATCTCCACCCTCTCGGCTGCCGCTTGCGAAGCGGCGGCCGGCAAGAGGAGAGCGAGCATCAGGTACGCTGTGCTTGCCGGAAAGGCCATGTGACGACACCACCGTAATTTTTGCCGGGATAGGGAGGCTGTTTCAGCGCCGCCTCGACGCCCGAAAGCCCGGTATAATACTCGGCCATGCGCCTGCGCATAGCGTCATCCGGCAAATCGCCGTAGAGCGCGCCCATATTGTCGACGACGTGCTGCGGCTGGCTGGTCGCCGGCACGACGTTGGTGACCGCCGGATGCGAGATGATCCATTTGAGGAAATACTGCGCCCAGGTTTCGATGCCCATTTCCCGCGCGAAATCCGGGACCGGCTGGCCAGCGACCGGAGTGAATAGCCGCGCCTTTTCGAAGGGAATGTTGATCTGCACCGCCACCCCGTTCGCCGCACAGGCATCGAGCAAGCGCTGCTCCGCCGCCCGCGTGACAATCGTATAGGCGATCTGTACGAAGTCGAGCGTGCCAGTATTCACCAGCCGCTCCATCGTGTCGTAATATTCGGCGCTCCACTGTGTAACACCGATATAGCGGACCGAACCTTCAGCCTTCTTCTGCGCCAGCCAATGGCGCACCTGGTCGTGGTTCTCGAGGCTGTGGACCTGCAGCACGTCGATCTGCGTCTTCCAAAGCCGTTCTCTTGATTGCCTGAGCTGTCGCTCGGAGTGGCTGTTATCGGACAGATAGTCGCCCGTCGTCCAAGTCTTGTTGGTGATGAAGATGTCGTTGCCGATGCCGAGATCGGTGATGAAATCGCCCGTGCAAACCTCCGCCATGCCATAGAGCGGCGACGTGTCGATCACGCGTCCGCCGGCCTCGTGGAACAGCCGGATGACCTCGCGCACGTTGCCACGCGGGTCACCGGGAGTGACGTCGAAGGTCTCGAACGTACCAAGGCCAACGGCCGGGATCATCTCGCCGGTCTTCGGGATCGGTCGCATGATTGGCGTGCGTCCGGATGGGGAAGCGGATGGCGCAGCCGCCTGTTGTGCAGCCGCCGGGCCGAGGAAGGCTGAAGGGCCGAAAAACGAGGCTGCGGTAACTGCAGCTGTGCCGGCCATCAATCCACGTCGGCTTGTCGAAAATCCTGATGTCATCGCGGAAGCGCTCCTGTCTCGTTCGGGGGACGTTCAGAGCCTCATCATCCGCCAGCTTGCCTCCCTTGGCGCGTCGGATCCTCACCGGATTGCTCGATCCTGCTCAGAATTTGATAGGCCTACTGCTCGAAAACGAGATCGACGATCAGGCGCAGTTCGAGAATTCAACGCGCTCAGCAGCTTTTTCGAAGGCCGATCAGGCTTTGCCATAACCCGCGATGATCTCGTCCAAAAACAACCGTCCCGTCGCAGACAAATCGGGCTTCAGCCAGGCGGCCGCGATCGGCAAGGGCGGCGGTGAAGGTGTTACGGGACGGTAGCAGATGCCCGGACGCGGGTGGCGAGAAAGACCTTCGGTCACGAAGCCAAGGCCGACACCTGCCGCGACGAGACCCGAGAGCGTCGTCATCGGCGTGACTTCCTGAACAATGCGCGGCGTCACACCCTGTGACTGAAAGAGCGCGATCATGCGGTCGTATATGCTGGGGCCAATACTGCGTGGGGCAATCAGCATAGGTTCCTCGGCAAGCATCGAAATGTCGACCTCGTTCACTGCCGCAAGGGGATGGGTCTCCGGCAGGGCAAGAACGAGCGGTTCATTCGGCAATGCGTGTGTCGCAAGATCCGCACGCAGCAGCGGTGGATGCAGGATGGCGATGTCGATCGTTCCCGTGACGAGCGCTGTCTCGAGCGATGGCGAATTCATCTCGACAAGCTCCACATCGACATCGGGATGCTGGCGACGAAACGCCTGAAGCGCTTGTGGGAGCGAGCCATAAAACGCGATCACCGTAAAACCGAGGCGCAGCCGCCCGACATCGCCCCGTGCAGCCCTGAGCGCCTGCTCTTTGGCGACACGGGCGTTTTCGACTGCCCTTCGTGCCGGCTCGAGAAAAGCCTGTCCGGCTGGCGTTAACGCTACGCTGCGGCGGTCTCGCGAAAACAGATCCGTGCCGATTTCCGTTTCCAGCGCGCGAATCCGCTGGCTCAGCGACGGCTGCGTCAGATGCACCCGCTCGGCGGCGCGGCGAAAATGAAGCTCCTCCGCGACAGCGACGAAACACATCATGGCGCGGATATCCATGCAGCCTCCTGATGCACATTTCCTATCACAGATCCTGATATTCCGATTGGATGCCGATCAGGCTGACGACTATCTTTACGGGTATGAGAGCTTGAAACACAAGAAGGAGAATGGACCATGATGATGTCACGTCTTCTCTCGACGACAGTTTTTGCCGCTTCGTCGCTGGCTTTCACCGCGCAAGTATCAGCGCAATCGACAGAGGTTCTGGCCGGCATATCGGCGGGTAAGGTCGCGGTCATTTCGGATGGCGACTATATCGCCAAGACCTACGCCGATTCCGTCCTTGCTCCCGTCGAAGCCGGTTACAGGGATACGCTGACCATCCTGTCCATCGCCAATGGCAAGGTGACGCAGACTGCCCTACCGGTCTCGAATTCGGTAACGGCGGCACCCGAAATCCTCGAACTGGCCCCGGACGGACGAACCGCGTTCGTGACGGAGCGGCTTGGCGAGCGTCCCCCCGGCGCAACAACCGCCAAGGAACTGCCTGTAGGAAATCGGTTATTTGCCGTCGATCTTGGCGATGCCGCCAATCCGAAGCTGGCGGATACGGCCGAAATCGGCATCAATCCGGAAGGACTGGCCGTCAGCCCGGACGGGCAGCGGGTCGCTGTCGTTTCCAATACGGCGCAGGAGAGCCTTCTGCAGATCGTCGCGTTCAGGGATGGCAGGTTCGGCGAGGTCGCCCGCTTTTCTCTGGCGGATCTCGGCGTGAGCGGATCGGCGCAAGGCCCGCGAGGCGGTGTCACGGCAACCAATGTGCAATGGCATCCCTCGGGCCGCTATCTGGCCGTCAATATCAATACCCAGGATCGCGTCGCCTTCATCGAGGTCACGAATGGGGAGGGGCGTCCTGCCGCAAAACTCTGGGGCCCTCCTGTCGACACGGGCCGTGATCCTTTCGTCGGGCGCTTCACGCCGGATGGCAAGCACTACCTGACCTCCAACTGGGGCCGGAATTTCAAGGCAACGACACTCGACGAGCGCATCCCCAATGCAGCCTCGACCATGAGCGTCATCCGGCTGGCGGATCCCGATGCTGAATATCGGCAGCATCGGCGGCTGTTTAGTGTCGATACCGATGTCTCGGCCGAGGGCATGGCGGTCAGTCCGGACGGTCTGCTGGTTGCGACCTTCAACATGCGCGGCACCAGCTTTTCCCCAGGCACGCCACGCCACACGCGGATGGCAGGCATATCGCTCCTGTCATTCGATCCGCAGACCGGCGAATTGAGCAAGCTGTCCGATACGCCGTTCGAAGCGGTTCTGCCGGAAGGCGGCACATTCGATCTGACGGGTGACCATGTAATCGCGACCTCGTTCGAGGCGCAGCCCGGGGCAGCAACGGGCGTTGGCGCCGGCCTTGCCGTCTTTCGGGTCGTAAAAGGTGAAGTACCGCGGTTAGAAGCGGTCGGCCGGGTGCCGATGCCCCACGGTGTGCATCATGTCGATGTGTCCCGCTGACGGACTGGCGAGGCGAGCCTGCACGCCGGCCGTTTTCGACATCGCGTCCGGTTTCGCCGCGGCGGCGACAGGTCTTGGGCCGACCGACGCTGACATTCGCGCAATCGGCTAGGATGCTCCCTCAATATTCAGGAAAGTTCCAGGATAGGATCTCATCGTTTCAAGCAGGCTGCCATGGAGATGCCTCAACAGGCGGACGACAATGCGCGGACGATGGTCTGATGGCATGAGCGCCCTGATCTCACGAGCACCGGTCCCCCAATCAGGAAGAACGTGCCTCAAACGGCCCGATGCAAGGTCTTCCAGGACGTCCCATTTCGATTTCATCGCGATCCCGCCGTCGGCGAGCGCAGCGGCATGAGCGGGCTCGCCATCGGAGCCGGACAATGCAGACCGTATCGTCACCTCCACCTTCCTTCGTCCGTTGCGAAGCGTCCAGGACTTGGGCGACGGAGGACCAACCGTCAGGCATTTATGATCTGACAGGTCCTCGGGCTTCTGGGGAGTACCATATCGAAGAAGATAGCCGGGCGAGGCCACAAGGAGATGACCGTCGGGTACGACGTGCTCGCCGCCAGTCTCATTGCCGACGTCGATCTGACGCAAAGCAAGATCGACCCCTTCGCGGACGAGATCGATCAGGCTATTGGTCGATAGCAGTTCGACCGTGACGCCGGGGTGAGCTTCGAGAAACGCGGGCAGGGCAGGGGCGATCCGGCGCTGGACGAATGCCACCGATCCGCTGAGCCGCACACGGCCGCGGAAGGGCGTCTCATCCGCTTCAGCAAGCGCGTCGAAAGCCTGGAGCGCGGTCCGGCATCGATCAAGGAACCCTTCCCCGGCTGGCGTCAACCTCAATATACGGGTCGAGCGCTGCGCGAGACGTTGACCGAGAACGCGCTCCAGCCGGGCCAAGCGCTTGGAAAGCACGGAAAGCGGCATGCCCAGATCACGCGCGGCGGACGACAGACTTCCCATCCTTGCGATCGCCTCGAAGGCCCGCAGATCCCCGATGTGCTCAATTCGATTCATGCGGATCCTTTCCGAATCGCGAAAGCTGCCTTCTCCATTTCGCAAGCAACGCGGCGGGGCGGCTTTGCGTTCCGGTTCACGATACAGTCAAGAATGGAGCAGTCATGGCCAGCGCCGTCGTCATCAAACCGTCCTCGATCAGCCTGCAGGGCGCGAACGCCGTCATCGCGGCAGCCGCGGAGGCAGCTTTCGCGGAAAATGTCAGCATCTCGATTGCCGTGGTCGACCGCGCTGGCTGGCTGGTCGCCTTTCGTCGCATGGACGGCGGCATTACCGGTGACGTCGATGGTTCTCTTGGCAAGGCCCGGTCATCCGCGAAACTCGCGGACTCTCCGATGAATCTTCGTACCATGGCCGCAGAAGGTCAGCCATGGCTGGGCGATCTACCCGGTCTTGTCCCGCTCGGCGGCGGCGAACCGCTCGTCGTCGATAGCGAAGTGGTGGGCGCGGTGGCTGTCTCCGGTGCGACGGAGCTGGTCGAGCAGAAACGCGCCGAGGCCGGCGCTGCGGCACTTCGCTGAGGTTCATGATGACGAATGACACTCATCATCGCCTCGTACGCGGCATCGAACACGTCGGAATGGTTGTTCCCGACATCGCGGCCGCCGAATCGTTCTTTTCGGAAGTGTTCTGCGCGGAAGTACTTTACCGCGTGATTTCGCCGGCGGGTCCGGACATGCATGGTTCAGACATGCAGGACGTCAACGGCGTCCCGGCAGGCAACGGCTTTCGCGCGGTGTCGATGCTCCGGCTGCGTGCCGGCCCTAACCTCGAATTGTTCGAGGTTGTTTCGCCTACCCGCGACCGGGTGCCGGAGTTGACCGACCCCGGCGTCACGCATTTCTCAGTCTACTGCGACGACGTCAGGGCCGTGGGCGAGGCGATGCAGTCGGCTGGCGGCAAAATGCTCAAAGGTCCGAGCGCGATGTTCGCGCAAGAGGAGGGAGCGGGAAACTATATCTGGTTCGGACGCACGCCATGGGGCTCCTTGATCGAACTCATCCAGTTTCCAACAATGCCGAAATGCGACGAACCGGGCGCCACGCATCTTCGCTGGCTTCCATCGCCAGCCTGACGACCGAGATCATGACCCGTTGTGCCGGGTAAGGCTCGGCGGGATCGACAGCCGTCGAACGCAAGGCGGAGGCGGTGCCTGCCTATTTCACCGTATCCTACGTGGCGATCTCGGTCCCAGTGCTGGCGATCGGTGCGGTGCAGACCTTAGCCGGTCTTCGTGCGAGCGCAATCGGCTTCGACGCGCTGGCGATCCTCGTGGTCACGGTGGCACTCCGACAGCTTCGCAGGCTTTCCAACAGCAGACGAGAGGACGCAGTATGACGAGATTTGAGATCGATCGCCGCACTTTCCTAGCCGGGAGTGCGGCTCTGGCAGTGACCGTTCCCGCACAAACCTACGCCCAGACACGCTCACCCGAGCAAAAGGAGTTCCTTCTCGTCGGCGGAATGGTTCTTGACATCTCCGGCGAAAAGGTCGTGGCGGACTGGCGCGACATTTATGTCCGCGGCGGAGAGATCATCGAGATCGGGGCGGGATTGTCGGTCACGTCCGCAGAAAAGATCGATCTTTCCGGCATGTTCGTCTCGCCCGGGCTTGTGGATACCCATTGGCATATGTGGAACACGCTCGCCCGTGGTCTGTCAATGAGCCGGCTCGGTCCGTTCGCCAAGACAATGGCTGCTCTCGCGAAGGCCTGGACACCTGAAGCCGGCGCCTTGTCCGTCAAGCTTGCCCTGGCGGAAGGCGTGATGTCGGGCATCACGACGGTCCATAACTGGGCACACAATACGAAAAGCGTTGAATTTGCCGAAGCCGAACTTGCGGTCATGACGCAGAGCGGCGTCCGCGGTCGGTTCTCATACGGCTATCCAAACATTCTGCAGCAAGATCAGACAATGGATTTCGACGGGTTTCAAAAATTTGCGAACGCACATTTTCGAGCGCGAGACGGCGGTCTCATCGACCTCGGCCTCTGTACCCGTGGTCCAGATCGCTCCCTCCCGGCTATCTGGCAAGAAGAATGGCGTTTTGCACGCGAGCTCAATGTGCCGATCACGACCCATATCGCATCGGATCGCAAGGCGGCCGCGATGGGTAACATCGCCAGGATGGCGCAGGGCGGCTATCTCGGTCCTGACGTCCAGCTTGTCCACGCCACGCATGCGACCGAAGAAGACCTCAGGACCATCGCGTCGTCGGGCTCACCCTTGTCAATTAGCCCATGGACGGAGCTCGAGGTCGGATATGGCGTCACGCCCGTTTCAAAAATGATGAGAGCCGGCCTCAGGCCGGGTTTATCTGTCGACAATATGATTCTCGCCGGGAATGCCGACCTGTTCCAGGTGATGAAAATGACCGCCGATCTTGCATCGGGCGAAAGCGAAAGACAGGGTGTGTTGCCAGACGACGAGGTTTTCCGCTGGGCGACTGCCGAAGGTGCGCGGGGCCTCGGTCTGGGCAGCAGTATAGGTGAATTGAAGAAAGGCATGCGCGCCGACATCATAGCGGTCCGCGACAACGATCTGAATACGTTGAATTCCGTGTCACCGTCGTTTCTCATGACCCATGCCGCTCGACCGGAGAACGTCGATACTGTCATGATTGACGGCGTCTTCCACAAGCGCGGAGGTAGGCTGACGCTCATCGACGAGGCGGAGATCAAAGCGAAATCGATGGAGATGATTGCCACACTTAGAAAGCTCGCCGACATTTAGCCGGATCAATAGCGGTGTGACCACGTCGATTTAGATCCTCTTACGACGCGTCAGGGTGTCGAATGTCTCAGAGTCCTTGGCTCGAAAGAAGCCGCCATCCTAGAGGTTCGCGGACAAATGCGTTGGCGAACAGGCAAAATCCCACGACCGTCGGATAGGTGTCATTGACGACGTTGCCTGTTGACGACGGCTATGCGGCAATGCCGTAGAATTGGCCGCATAGCCGGCATTCGGTCCGTCAGGGCGTGGGCGTCTGCAGCTTCTGGCCTGCCTTGAGGAATGCCCTCAGGCGACCCACCTCATCGGCCGCCACCGGTGATGCGGCATTGCCCCAGGAATTGCGCACGAATGTCAGCGACTCCGCGACTTGCCGGTCGTCCATCTTCCAGTCAAAGGCGGGCATGCCGGCCGCAGTCTGCTGTTTGTGGGTGTGGGGTGCGCGCGCACCCTTCAGCATCGCATGGATCAGATTAGTGGCATCGTCCGCCAGCAGCCCGTGATTTCCGGCGAAGGCCGGCACCATCCCCGTGATCCCTTCCCCTTGCAACCCATGGCAGGCCGAGCAGTTGACTTCGTAGGCGAGTGCCGCCTTTTGCATGGCAGGCGTCGCCGTGGAAAGCGGCTGCTTCGCAGCGACGGGCGAGGAAGGCAAGGACTTTAGATAAATTGCGATCGCCTTGGCGTCGTCGTCAGTGAGGTACTGGGTCGAATGCTCAACGGCTTCGGCCATCGGACCGGCGGCGACCGCAACTCCGTCCGTACCGCTCTGCAGATAACGTGCAATGTCGTCAGCGCTCGTCGCTCCTATACCTACATGCGGGTTGGGAGTGATATCGGGCGCGTACCAGGCGCCGAGGCTGCCGCCTTGCAGGTAGCTCGTAGCAATTTCCGCCCCGAAATCGTTGCGAGGGCTATGGCAGGCGGCACAATGGGCCGGACCATCTACGAGATATTTCCCGCGGTTCCATGCATCAACCTGCGCGGTTTCTGGGGAAAAGCCGCGGTTGTTGAAGAACAGCATGTCCCATCCCGCCATCGCAAGGCGGATATTATAGGGGAAATCCATCCCGCCGTTCTCGTCGACCGCGTTGGCGACCGGCTTGATAGTGGACATGTAGGCCCAGAGATCGTGCATCTCTTGGTCTGTCATCTTGACATAGGCGGTGTAGGGCATGGCCGGATAGAGCAGGCCACGCGAGCCGCGCCCTTGACGCACAGCATTGAAGAAATCGCGCTCGGTCATCGCGCCGATGCCGGTCTGCCGGTCTGGCGTGATGTTGGATGACTTGAGGATCCCGAAAGGCGTGACAAACTGGTAGTCGCCGGCGAAGAAGCCCTTTTCGCCGGTGTGGCAGGCGGCGCAGTCCGCCGTTCGCATGACATATTCACCGCGCTTGACGGCAGCCTCATCGGCGGCCTTGAAGTCGGCCAGAGCTATCTTGTCGTCAGCAACGGAGGATCGGGAAGAATCGAAGGTCCGGTATGCCCAGACCCCGGCAGCCACGACGGCGACCGCAACGATGCAGCCCGTCACGGCGAGCACTTTCCTGAACTTTGTCATCATCATGCCTCCACCAGCGGACCGGGATTTTTGACATAGGTCTTGTGGATCGCCTCCGCGGCGCGGATGGCGAGGGCACCGACCGTAAGGGTGGGATTGTATCCGCCGTTGTTTGGAAAGGCGGATGCTCCGACCACGAAGACGTTGTGACAGTCCCAGCTTTGCAGGAACGGATTGAGCGCCGAGGTGGTCGGGTCGGCACCCATGACCGCACCGCCGATCGTGTGCGAGCTGTGCTGCTTGTAAGGATTCCAGCTCGCCTCGGTCTGGTTGTCGACGAGGATGCCTTCGCCGCCGGCTTCCTTCATGATTGCGACGGCCTTGTCGGTGACGAAGTTGGCCATTCGCTTATCGTTCTGGTTCCAGTCGAAGGTGAGGCGTAGCAACGGCTGGCCGTGCCTGTCCTTGTAGTTCGGGTCGAGATCGAGATAGGCGTCGCGCATGGGCATGGAGGTGCCCTGACAGAAAATCGACGATGCCTCCTGATAGTCGCGCGAATAGCCGCGCTTCCAGTCTGTGCCCCAGCGCTTCGTTCCAGGACGCAGCCCGTTCATATGCGCGATCGGGCGCCCGTCGGTCGTATAGCCCATGATCCCGGCACCACCGATGAAGTCGAGGTCGGAATGATCGAAATTGTCACCGTTGAAGTCGTCGATCTGGACGCCGAGCGCACCGGCGCCAATGAACGGGTTCATTTTCTTGCCGTCGAAGAAGCCAGTGACGGAGGAACAGGTCTGGTAGTTGTAGTTGCGGCCGATGGTGCCTTTGCCCGTCTTCGGATCGTATTGCTCGCCGACGCCGGACAACAGCATCAGGCGGACATTGTCCATCTGATAGGCGGTGATGCAGACGATATCTGCCGGCTGGAAGCCCTCGACGCCCTCCTTGGTGATGAACTTGACGCCCTTCACCGTCTTGCCGTCCTCATGCTTGACCGCATGCAGGACCTCTGTCTCGGTCAGCAGCGTGAAGTTCGGACGCCGCATCAGAGCCGGCAAGATGCAGGCCTGTGGGGAAGACTTCGAAAAATTGCCACATCCGTGGAAGTCGCAGAACCCACAATAGGTGCATGGGCCCATCGTGACTCCGAGCGGATTGACATAGGCCTGGCTGATGTTGCCCGCGGGGATGGTGAAGGGGTTGTAGCCCATCTTCTCCACCGTTTCGCGGTACATGCGCATCCAGTTCGTGTCCTTCAGCGCAGGCGTCGGGTAATCGCGCGCGCGCGGTCCTTCGAAGACATTGCCGCCCTTGCGCTTGTTGCCCTTGACGTTTCCGGCGGTGCCGGACGTCCCGGCGATCCGCTCGAAGCGGTCGTAATAGGGCTCCATGTCGTCATAGGTGACACCCCAGTCCTGCAACTGCAGGCCTTCGCCGCGGGCAGCGCCGTAGCGTTCCTTCGTCCTCGTCGCCACCTGGAAATCCCAGGGTGTGAAGCGCCAGGACATTCCGGCCCAGTGAGTGCCGGCGCCGCCAACATTCCAGCCGAACTGATAGGCCGACCAGTTGCGGACCGGCGCCGCTTCCTGATCGACGCGATTGCGGAAGGTGGTGGTCTCGACGCTCATCGGCTGCAACAGCTCGCGGCGCGTGTGCCAGCGCAATTCGTCGGGATCGACTGCCGGCGGGAAATCGGTCGAAGTGTCGCGCCAGGCGCCACGCTCGATCGCAACCACGTTGAGGCCGGCTCGCGTCAATTCCTCGGCCATTACCGAGCCGGACCAGCCGAGACCACAGATTACTACATCGGCTCTTGGCCGTTCGTTTGCCATTGGGATCTCTCCTGGCTTCAGTCGTTAGGGATAAGGCTGACAGGTGCCAGGGCGAGGTCCTCGCCGCGGCGGTCGATATACGGTCGATAGTCGTAACGGGCGCCGGGGAAGCCGATCATCTTCCAGCCCGCCATGTCGCGATTGCCGCCATAGATCGGATCCGCGAGATAGCCTTCACGGGAATTCTGCAGCATCAGCTCGAAGAAAGCCTGACCGTTGACACCTTGGCCAAGGTCGATCTTGCCCGCTTCCAGTCCGGTCAGGATCGCATCGATCCTGTCGGGCGAGAGTGCCGAGAACGTTACGCCGTCGGTCTTTTGCGCATAGACTTCGAGCGCCTTCAAACCGCTTTCATAGCGCTCGCGCGGTGTTGCAAGAAATTGCGGAGAACCCATGATCGCCGCCTCGTTCTCGGGGCTCAGCGGCTTGACGAGGTAGAGTGACTTGCCGGCGCCGTAGTCGCCTGCAAGCTGGTCGTCCAGAAATTCCAGACAGCCCGCCTCGCTGGCGGAAGGGCCGAACTCGTCTTTGGGGATCAGCCGGTCGAACACGGCAGCCAAGGTCTTGCGATCGGTCTCCTGGGTGAACACGCGGAAACTGCCGCCTCGCATGGCGGGACGGGGCAGGGCGTCCGCCGTTATTCCGGTTGCAGCCGGTATCGCGCGTAGTTCGGCTGCAGCCGCGGGCGTCACGACCGCGCTCGATGCAGCAATTGCTGTGAACGAGCGAAGCAGTTCTCGTCGTTTCATGGCATTCTCCAATTGTTGGCCTGGATTTGAAGACAGACGTAGGCTCTCGCTGCCCGGACAGGGGCGACGCAAAGGCTTCTGATAATGAAATGCTGAGGACGGTCATGAGCACATTGACCGGGGCGAGACCATGACGATGGCGTCAAAAGCGGGGCGGAAATATTCTACGGCAAAGTTGCTTTGACCTGCACGGCGCGGCTCCGAATGGATTGCCTTACTGCGCTAATCCGCCACACCGCGGCAGACAAGCGTCCTCACGGAATATGGTGGCGATTGCCGTCAGATTCCTTCAGTGTGATGGTTTTGGATGAACGACAATCCGTCATAATGAAGGGAAATCCGCCCAGCCACGGTCTTCCCGCCGACGCAGTTGCCTTGCTAGAACAATGACCTTATTCGCTGGGACAAAACCACGGCCTTGCGCCGCGAACGAAGTCGGGACTGCTTGCATGGCGCGCCATATCACCATCCAGGATCTTGCCAGGGAAGCGCAAGTGAGCGTCTCGACGATCGATCGGATCATGAGCGGCAGGGGGCCAGTCAAGGGTACGACGGTCGAGAACGTACTCGCTGTGGCCGAGCGCATCGGATTCTATGCGGTCGAGGCCATCAGGGCACGGGTGAAAGAGACAGGCCCCGAGCGGACATTCGGCTTCATGTTGAACAGCCAGACGAGAAGCCTCTACAGAAATGTCGCCGGCGAAATCGCCGAACAGATTTCCCGTAGCCGTGGCGTTCACGGAAAGGCGCTAGTGCGCCATATCGAAGATCTGGACCCAAGGAAAACGGCCGATACACTTCGCGAACTCGGCGAAGAATGCGACGCCATTGCCGGGCTGTTTATCGATCATCCGCAGGTCAACGCCGCGATCAAAGACGTCTCGGCGAAAGGTGTGCCCGTGGTCTGCATGATCTCCGACGTCTCCGCACCGGAACGTGCAGGCTTCGTCGGCGCAAACGACTGGCAGTTGGGCAGGACCGCCGGGTGGTTCATGCATCGTCTCTGTCGTGACGGAGGCAAGATCGGGATGCTGATTGGCTCCGAACATTATCTCTGTCAGCAGGCGCAAGAGGCGAGCTTCAGGAGTTTTGTCAGGTCCCGTGCGAGACACCTGAAGGTGCTCGATACCCGCTTGACCGACGAGTCGGATCGTACGGCAGAGGTCGTGGCCGCGGACTTGCTCCGTGATCATCACGACCTTGCCGGCATCTTCCTCGCGGGCGGAGGCACCGACGGCGTAAGCCGCGCATTGGCGAAGGAGGCCGGCCGGCAAATCGTCTTTATCGCCACCGAACTCAGCCAGGAGGCGCGAACCGCGATCGTCGACGGCCAGCTCGATCTCGCGCTCGATCATCCAGTCAAGCAGATCGCGGAAGCGGCGATCGATGCGATGATCTCGTTGACGACATCCCCCGAAAGGAAGCCGCGTTTCCAAACCATTATTCCGTTCAGCGTCCTGACCAGCGAGAATTGTTAAACCCGAGCAACAGGCTCCGACCCGCGCCTGCGCATCGGCGTTCAATAATGAGATGCGTTACACAATCTGATTCCGCCGCTCTTGCCGACCGACACGGTGGCAAAAGTCTCGTCGTCGGCTGACGCCCGAAACCCCGGATGGCGGTATGCAAATCGAAGGCCGAAGCATGGAGATGCGTCGGCCCAATCCCGCCTTAGTGACATAAGGCAACTAGATCACGGCACCGCCAGCTACATGCGAAGCGAGCATCGTCCGTTCGGAGCGAAAGTGATCCAATCCAAGCTCAAGGTGGTCGTTACCGCTGTTTCGGTCCTTCGTCCTGTTGGCTTTGCGGGACACTCGGGGCGCAGCGAATATTGTCCGCAACCGATACGTCAACGACTATTCTCTCGAAAAGGCTGTCGTCGAGATCGGTGAAGGCGGAATAGCTTTCTGTCCGTCAATCCCGATCTTCTCCAGGCGCTGCGCAGACCTGCCATCGACAAAAGTACAGCCTTCTGCTTGTAGCGCTCGATCTCGTCCCGATCGGCCATCAAGCCGAAGACATCGTAGCAGCCCTCTTCCGCCACATTCAAGTATGGTGGCGATTGTCTCTCCACGAGCCGCTATGCCTCGTAGTCCATATCCCTAAAAATACCCAGAGCAGGCCGCGATCCGTCGGATTGACGTGCCGTAAGAGCTTCTGACGAATGTGCTTATTCCGACCCCGGTCCGGGGCCAGGGGCCCTAAAGGCCGGACGTCGATCGACGTCAGGCTCCGAGATTCCGCTCGATATACTCTGCCCCGAGCTTGCTGACATGGCGCGCCGTTAGCTTGCCTGCGAGCTCCTCGTCTCCGGCGATGATCGCCTCCAGGATTGCCGCATGGTCATCCCATTTGATCAGGGCGTCGGCTGCCATGTCTTCGGGGTTCGTGTTGAGTTTACCGGTCGCTACGCTCGTCCTGTCACGCAGGGACCGCATCAGATCGACCAGCTTTTCGTTTTTAACAGCTTCAGAGAAAAGCTCGTGATAGCGGACGTTCGCTTTCGCCACGGACTTGACGTTGTTGCGGGCGCGCGCGGCATTGCCGTCCTTGATCAGCCGCTGCATTTGCTCGATGATCTTAGGATCACGGCGACGGCTCGCCAGTTTCGCCATGATGCTTTCCATCATGGCCCGAACCTCGAGGAACTCATGCGCATCCTGAACGGTTGCAGTCGCGACGATCGCGCCACGACGCGGCGCAAACTCGACCAGACCTTCGCCTTGCAGCGAATGAAGCGCTTCCCGGACGGGATTGCGCGATACCTTGAATTCATCCGCGAGCTTGATTTCGGCTAGGCGCTCACCCTTGGCATAATGGCCCGAAATAATTCGTTCCCTGATGACCTCGGTGATCATGTTTCTGAGAGAGAGAAGCCTGTCTCCCAATGGTCTCTCTACGGCATCCATCCGCAATCCCCTGCATTAACTTTCGGTCTATATAGAGCATACAATGGACAGCACAATCCGGGAAACCCGGTTACCCGTCACAAGTTGGCGGTGGTCGACAAAAATGCCTCGAAATTATACCCGCAATTCATCTTTGCGCCACGGCAGGTCAGGCTGGCGTGTCATGTATCGTATGATCTCACGGAATCTATCGCCTAATCGACCGATCTGCAGGACAGCCGAGGCGACAGCCAGTCATCACGCACCATATTCGTATTCGCTGTGACCAGATAACTTTGTTCTCGCACTTCCGTAAACATATGCCAGCTTTCTGGTAGCTTTCCTTTAGTCAGCTCTGCGTGGAAGTAGGAATGATCGCTCTCGGCCCTCCAGGCGGTGAGGGTGGTCAGAATCTCGGGTTCCTCGGGGTTCATCATGTTGTAGGTATACAAAAACCCCGGAGCGCCCAGTCGCAGGTCGATCAGCAGCTCGACGAACTGAGCGCCGCCGTGCTCGTATCGTGCGTGGCGTCGATAGTGGACGATTTCGATGAACATCGTGAAGCTCGCTCGCTTATCCTGAAAGCCGGCAGACCGCATCGCCGCGGATCAGCCGGCGGCGACTCCTCCGAAATCCCTGGGGCAAAGGCCGGACTGGAACCACGTGATGAAGGAGTAGATGTCGAAGACAGGCATCTTGTGTCGGGCGCTGATGGACCGGGAATAAGGGGCCATATTGGTGCATTCCAGCACGATAGCGCCAATCCCAGTATTGTCCCGCACAAGACGGTCGGAAGCATCGAGCATGTCCTGGAGAGCTGCCGCGCAATCGAGCACCTCCCTGTCGGCAAGCAATGCGGGCCACAATTCGACACCCTCCTCGATGCCGACCACCGGCGTATCCGCCGGAGCGCCGGCCGCTAGAAGATGCGGGCTTCCCAGCCGCTCGGCGGATGCGGTTATGACACCCACCCGCTTGCCGGGCGGCAGGATCTTCTGCGCAAGATCGATCTGCATGAGCGACGACGTGGCGACCGGCACCTTGCTGTGGGCGGAGAGTTCCTTCTGGTAGAGGGACAGAAATCCGCAGCTCGTCGTAATGCCGTCCGCGCCCTCGCTGACAAGCTCGTTGGCAGCGGCAAGAAATGAATCCAGCATCGCCCGATCCGAATTCTCCTTGCGAAGACTAGTTGCCTTGTCCCCCGTCGCCCCCTTGACGACCTTATAGATCACAGGGAACGGCCATGTCGTCCCGTTGCCAACGTCACCAGGGATGCGCGGAAACCGTGTCTCGAGCATCAGGATGCCGACGCTTGCCCCGTAAACCGTTTTTCCGCCAAGGGCTATTCTGCTATTCATTGTGCGAGCCATCTCGTTTCGGTGTACCCGCGGAGGCGAGGCTCACCATGCCTAACGAGCCCGAAGCTACAAGAATTTTTGCATGCAATCAACAGTAAGTTGATGCATCTCGAATATGTTTCCTTGCGGCAAAAAGAGCACCCGCATGGTCGTTCGGTCGATCCGAACCGGAGCGCAAAGTTAACGCTAACATACTGTTATAAAGGTATTTTATAGAATTTTCATTGCGTCGCAACCAGCTCCGGATGGATAGGTCGAATCCGACAATCGCGGCGCCCGATCAGGCGCTCCCCTCCCATCGTCAACCGCTGACTTTTGTATGCAATGCGCAATTCATTTGACGTCTTTGGGAAGTGTGATATCAAGTTTCACTGTGAGGATTTTGAGCGGATATGGCGCCTCGATGTAGGCGACATGTCAGCAGTTGCAACATCGACGGCCCGGTGCCGATCGATCGCGCAGCCTTTAACGAGTGGCGCTATCCGACAGGGAGCCTGCAGCCGACGCTCAGAAGCTGGATGGGCGGAAGTCCGGCGTATGGCCCGATTGCTGAAGACGCACTCCCGCGAGTTCACCATAGAAACGAAGAAGGGGAATTAGAATGAATAAAATGATAATCTCTCGTCGCCAGATGGCGGCAGTCGCAGCCGGAGGGATCGCCGCAGCCTCCCTCTTGGTTCCCTCTGCCGAAGTTCATGCGCAGACGGCCCCCGACGCCGAATCCACCTGGGATCGCATCCGGCGCACCAAGAAGCTCCGTGTCGGCGTTGTCCCGAGCGGCGCACCCTACTACCTTCGGGATATCCGGACCGGCGAATGGAAAGGCCTTTTCTACGAGGTATCCAAGAAACTCGCAGAGGACCTCGAGGCCGAACTCGTGCCGGTGGAAACCACCTGGGGCAACGGCGTCCTCGATATCCAGGCGCGCAAGATCGACGTGTTCTTCGGTCTGACAGCATCGCCCAAGCGTGCTCTTTCGATCGATTTCAGCGATTCCGTTTCCAACAGCTACATGGCCATCCTGACCAAGAGCGACCGCAACGTCGTGACTTGGGACGACGTGAACAAGCCCGAGGTCCGGATTGCAGTCGATGCCGGCTCCAGCCATGATGCGGCGGTCGCGGCCTATTGCCCCAACGCCAATATCATGCGCTTCCAGTCCGTCGACGAAGCCACGACCGCGCTGCAGAGCGGCCGCGCCGACGTGCAGCCCATCACCATTCTCGCCGCCATGAACACGCTTCACAAGGTGCCGAGTCTCGGCAAGCTCGTCGTTCCGACGCCTCGCTACGTTTCGGAATCGTCGGGCGGCATCGCCCGCGAACAGGACAAGACCTTCCGCGACTACCTGAACTACTGGATCCGCTACAATCGCGGCAATGGCTACCTGCGCCGCCAGACTCTGGCGAGCCTGAGCCTGATGGGCTTGAGCGAAGCCGACTGGCCCAAGGATCTGCCGATCTGATCTGGCTACCGGATCACGGAGGCCGGCAGACGCCCGATAAGAGCGCGGCTGCCGGCATTAACCGCGTTATCTGGAATCTCCTTCCTTGCTCTCGCCCGGGGAAGGTATTTTCTATCGATTTGAGTTTGTTCGCCACGCGCCAGGACTCGCAGAGGCTCGGGGACGTGGTGTGATGGTAAGGATCCTTCGCGATGTACCAATGGGATTTTGCATTTCTCTGGAGCTATAGGTTCCTTTTTCTTGAGGGGCTTGGTGTCAGCCTTCTGTTTACGATCGCGATCATCGTCTTTGGACTGGCGCTCGGACTGGTCATGGGCATCCTCCGATTGTCGCGGTTCGCCGTTCTTCGCATCCTTTCGAGGGCCTATGTGGAATTCTTCCGCTGCACGCCCGTACTGGTACAACTCGTGTGGATCTTCTACGCGCTGCCGATACTGACGGGTCTGGAGCTTTCCGCCACCACCGCGGGCATCATTTCTCTGAGCCTCTATGGCGGCTCTTTCTTCGCAGAAATCATCCGTGCCGGCATCAGCTCGATCGAGGTGGGGCAGACGGAAGCAGGCCTCGCTCTTGGCATGACGCCAATGCAGTCGATGCGCCGCATTGTTCTGCCGCAATCGTTCAAGCGCATGATCCCGCCGCTGATGAGCCAGTGCATCATGCAATTCAAGAATACGTCGCTGCTATCGACCGTTGCCGTGGCTGATCTTCTCTATCAGGGTCAGGTCGTTGCGCATGACACGTACCGCCCGCTTGAGGTCTATACCCTCATCATGGTCATCTATTTTGTCGTCCTCTTCCCGGCGACAGTTGCGGTTCAGCAAATTGAAAAGCGCCTTTCGGAGAGCAACTAATGACCCAGAGTGGAGAACCAAAAATCCAGATTACCGAACTGATGAAGCGGTTCGGTGATTTCGAAGTCCTCAAGTCGGTATCGCTCACGCTGAACGAAGGCTCGGTCACTGCCATCATCGGTCCGTCTGGATCGGGGAAATCGACCTTGCTGCGCTGCATGAACCTGCTTTTCATGCCCGATGGCGGCTCGATCCGGATTGGCAACCACGCCTTCGGCTTCGGCGGCAAGAACAAGGTCCCGGGCAACAAGGATCTTGCCAAGTTCCGCGCCAATACCGGCATGGTGTTCCAGCATTTTAACCTCTTCCCGCACATGACGGTTCTGGAAAACGTCATGGAAGGTCCAAGGACGGTCAAGAAAACCCCTCGCGCAGAGTGCGAAGCGATCGCCAGGGCGCTTCTTGGTAAAGTAGGCCTCTCTGACAAAGCCGGCAGCTATCCGAACCGGCTTTCGGGCGGCCAGAAGCAGCGTGTGGCGATCGCTAGGGCTCTCGCAATGAAGCCGAGCGTCATGCTGTTCGACGAGGCGACCTCGGCTCTCGATCCGGAGCTGGTCGGCGAGGTGCTAAACGTCATCCGTGGTCTGGTCAATGATGGCATGACCATGGTGCTGGTCACCCACGAGATCGGGTTTGCCCGTGATGTCGCCGACCAGATCGTGTTCATGAGGGACGGCGTCATTGTCGAAAGCGGCCCGCCGTCGCAGGTGATCGAGAATCCCAAAGTCGAGGCGACCCGGTCGTTCCTTCAGGGCTTTCACGAGCGTCGCGACAGAGCCTGAAGACCATTCACGGCAATCACTCGGTTAAAAAAGGTGCCACCCGGTCAAACGGGTGGCACCTGCATTTCATCGGCAGATCGGCATCCCGAGTTGCCGTCCCCGTTCAGGCGGCGCTGCGGAAGCGCGACGGGCTGAAGGGAGCAACATCGATATCGGTCGCAGCGCCGGTCGCCATCTGACCGACGAGCTTTCCGGTGATTGCGGCCGTTGCCAGTCCGATATGGTCGTGGCCGAAGGCCAGCAGCACATTCGGGCGGGTCGGCATCGAGCCGATCACTGGCTTGGAGTCGGGAAACGACGGCCGCGACCCCATCCAGGTCCGCTCTTGCCCGACGTCCGTACCGGGCAGGAATTCCTTGATCGACCGTGTGAGCTGCATCCACCGTCCCGCATTGGCCGGCGCGTCCAGCGAAGCGAACTCGCTGATGCCGGAAACGCGCAGGCCAAGTTCCATCGGCGTCGCGGACACAAACCGGTCTCCCGAGACGATCGGCCTGCTGACCACGCCGGAAGCGTTGGGGAACATCAGATGGTAACCGCGCTCGGCCGCCAGGGGAAGCGAAAGGCCCATGTCCTTCACCAGCGACCGCGACCAGGCGCCGGCGGCGATCACGACTTGATCAGCTGCATAACTGCCTGTCTGCCCCCTGACCACAGGCGCACCGGTTCCATCGAAGGAGATGGTGGCGACGGTATCGCGCAGGAATTTGCCGCCCTTGTCGGTAAAGGATTTCATCAGTGTCTGCGTGAACCGCAAAGGGTTGACCACGTTCCGTGCTTCGTTCGCCAGGACAGCCGAAACGACATTGCCATTGAGCGCCGGTTCGAGATCGCGGGCTTCATTGCCGTTGAGGAATTCCATCTGCACCCCCATTCGGCGGCGCAGATCGAAGGCGAAACTCGAGCGCTCGAAGCTCGAAGCGCTCTCATAGACGTAGAGAAAGCCGTTATGAACCACGAGATCCTGCGCACCGGCATCTGCAATCAAAGGATCATAGGCTGCGTTGATGCGGGTCAGCAGGGAGTGGCGGGCTCTTGCGATATCCTCGACGCGCCCGACCGCGCTTGACCTTAGGAACCCCAGGAGCCACGGAATCGTCGTCGAAAGCTCCGAGAAGCGGATCGACAGCGGGCCGTCCTTGTCGAGCAGAAGGTTCGGGGTCCTCTTCCAGATTCCCGGCATCGACAGCGGCACGCATGAAGAATAGCCGAACAGACCTCCGTTGCCAAACGAGCATTCCTCGCCGGGATTGCCCCGGTCGATGACTGTGACGTCCAGACCTTCCCGTTGCAGATAGAGCGCGCAACACGTTCCAACGATCCCGGCTCCGATGACGACCACTTTGCGCTTCATATTCTTCCCATTTTAATGTGGATTGTAGACACAATATACGCATACGTTTCGAACCACACCAAGTGCTTTTCGCTTAGCTAGCAGGCATATCGACGCATAAAGTGTTTCGATGGAGAATCACGAAAATGAGTCTTGCGTAAATTATGTCTACATGAGTAGTGTAGACAATGTTCATAATGAAAGGCCTGCGTTCATGTCAGCAATCGCTTCCGGCGAAGGCGCCGCGATCACGAAAACGGCCGCTTCCGGCACACTTGCCGAAGTTCTGTTGATTGATGCGCCCTCCATCGCATTGCCGATCCGCGAGCCTCTGGATCGGTCGTTTTCAGTGCATTACTACCCGGAACTCAGTGCCGAGCGCTTTCGCGAAATCGCACCCCGCATCAGGGCGATCGCGACCACGACTGCCGTCAGGATCAGCGCGGAACTGATGGACAGCCTGCCCAATCTCGAAATCGTCGCCAATGCCGGCGCGCATATCGATCAGATCGACAAGGCCGCGGCGGCGGAGCGTTCAATCCGGATTACCAACACACCCACGCTTTCGGCCGACGATGTTGCGGATCAGGCGATAGGCCTGCTTCTGAGCCTCGTACGCCGGATCACCGAATGCGACCGGTTCGTGCGGTCCGACGGCTGGCCGAATGGCGCCATGCCGCTGGGAACGGGGCTGACGAGCAAGAAAGTCGGCGTTGTCGGCCTCGGCAAGATTGGCAGGGAGGTCGCCGATCGCGCCCATGCCTTCAAGATGGATGTCTCCTATACGGGACCTTCGGAGAAGGTAGGGTCTGGATATACCTATGTTCCAAGTCTGCAGGAGCTTGCAACAAAGGTCGATTTTCTCATCGTTGCCTGCCGTTCGTCGGCCGCCACCCGCAAGATTGTCGATCGCGACGTGCTGGCTGCGCTTGGGCCAAAGGGCAGTATCGTCACCATCGCCCGCGGCGCAGTGGATGAAGCGGCTCTGGTCGAGGCCTTGACCGCCGGCGGCATCGCCGGTGCCGGGCTCGATGTCTTCGACGACGAACCTTTCGTTCCCGCCGCCTTGCAGAAGATGCCGAATGTCGTCCTGACGGCGAGAATGGGCAGCGGCACCTGGGAGACCCGCGGCGCTATCGCGAACTGCACCGTCGAAAACCTTATCGCCCATTTTACCGGACAGCCGTTGCCCAACGCCGTCCGCTGACCCCTTCGAGCCATTCCGGCTTGTTGTCGAAGACAATGCAAAACTCAAAAAGAGGGAACAAAGGCATGAAACTTTTGACACGTATGAAGGCTTTTTCGCTGGCGCTTGTTGCCGCAGCCGTCGTTTTCGGAACGACGACCGCGTCGCACGCTGAATCGACCTTCGAGCAGATCAAGCGCACCGGGGTCCTTCGCCAAGGCGTGATCCAGTACCCGCCCTACTGGTACAGGGATCCCGCGACCAATCAATGGACCGGCGCGATGGTCGAGATGGCCCAGGACATGGCGAATGTCCTGGGCGTAAAGCTCGAAAATGTCGAAACGACATGGGGCAATGCTGTCATCGACCTCCAAGCGAAAAAGACCGATCTGCAGTTCGCGCTCCAGGCGACCCCGACGCGCGCCCTGTCGATCGATTTCGCAGGCCCGACATTCAACGTCATCTACTACGCGCTCAATAACAAGAAATTCGATGGCAAGACCTGGGACGATCTCAACAAGAAGGACGTGAAGATTGCCGGAATCATCGGCACGTCCGATCAGGTCATCATCGAAAAGATGACGCCTGAGGCCCAGCACATCCAGCTCACCCAGGCGGCCGAGGCTGCATTGTCGGTGAGCTCGGGACGGTCGGATGCCATGGTGACTACGGTCATCGGCGCCCTGACGATCAAGGAAAAGAACCCGTCGCTCGGCAATATCGTCATGCCGACGCCCCAGATCGCTCTTCCGTCCTATGCCGGTATCCGTCGCGAACCTGATCTCGCATTCCACAATTTCGTTCAGGCCTGGTCGGAGTGGAACGTCCTGCTCGGCTACAACGAGGCACGCCTGAAGAAGCATCTCGGCGCGCTCGGGGTCACCAACATCCCCGATAGTGTCCGCTTCTAAACGAACCGGTGCGAGGGGCACGCTGTCGATGTGCCCCTCGCCATCGAGATACGCTGGCTCCGTCCCCGCCCTATAGAGGGGCGCGCCGCCAAATACCGAATTGAGACGACATTGAACAAGCAGACATTCTCGGGGCCGCCAGCCGCTGTAGCCGGAAAAGCGGTGATCGGCGCCATCGTTGGCATCACGCTCTGCATGTTCCTCGTCGCGCTCGACCAGACCATGGTCTCCGTTGCGGCGGCCAAGATATCGCGTGCCGTCGGCGGCGTCGCCCCGAACTGGCTGATGCTATGCTATGTCACCGCCTCGACCGTTGCGATCCCGGTTGTCGGACACGTAAGCGACGGTCTCGGACGCAAAGCCGTGTTGCTTTTTTCGCTCGGCCTCTTCACGCTCGGCTGCATCGGCTGCTCCTCCTCGGACAGCGAAGCGTCCTTGCTTTCCTCCCGCGTCGTGCAGGGATTGGGCAGCGGGGGAGTTCTTTCGCTGAGCCACGCGGCACTGGGCGATATCGTTTCTCCCCGCCAGCGCGCCTACTACATCTCCTATATCAGTCTCGTCTGCGGCGTGGCAGTGATCGCGGGCCCTCTGCTGGGAGCGGCGCTCACGACCTATCTGTCGTGGCGTTTCGTGTTTCTGCTGAGTGCCCTGCTCGGCATATCAGCTGCCGTTACGCTTTGGCGCTATCTTCCCAGCATCCGGCACAATACCCACCTCAGCATTAGCCTCCCGCGAGGTCTCCTGCTTTCTCTTTCGGTTCTTCAGGCAACGATCCTCATCGATTTTCACAGCTTCAGCCCGTGGATGGCCGGCGTAAGCCAGGGCATGGTGCTGGCGGGCTTCCTCGCGAGCACGGTGTGCTTCCTGGCTATGGACATGCCGAACGCATCGCCCTTCCTGCCCTATCGCCTGCTTCGGACACCTGCGGTCAGTCTTCTGATATGCGCATCCTTTCTCGCCTTCGGCGCGCAAACGACGATGATCACCATGCTGCCGCTTGTTCTGCAGCAAGACCCGGCGGTCACGGTTCAGGCCGCTGGGATGCTGCTGGTCCCGCTCACGCTCGGAACGGTTCTGGGCCAGGCCCTTTCGTCTCGTTACATTGCCAGAACCGGCAATTACAAGGCCGTAGCGGTGACCGGCACAACCGTCGCCGCAATCGCCTGCTGCCTTGTCGCGCTGGGTATGGACGTGATTTTTTCCGGAAATCGATACACGCTGTTCGTCGCTACCATCTTCGTTGCCGGGTTGGGCTTTGGCTTTTGCACGCCGCCGATGATGGTTGCCGTGCAAAACGAGGTGAGCTTGCCGCAGCTTGGGAGGGCGACGGCCGCGATCTCCCTTGCCCGTTCCTTCGGAGGCAGTATCGGGCTCGCGCTAGCCGGAGCGCTGCTATCCCCTGTTGTCGGAGCCGGTGAAGCCGGCGTAGGATCTTCTTCTAGCGCCTCGATGTCAGGGATATTCGAACTCGCCGCGCTCTCCTGCGGGCTTGCGATGTTCGCGACCGTCGTGCTTAAGCCGAGATCGCTTCGCCGATAGATCGCCATCGACAGGAAAATGATCCCGACGACGATCCGGTTAAAAAAAAGCCGGCGCGCTCGGGGCAGGTTGGGCCACCTCGAACACGCCGGACAAAACGCTGAACAACAGCTGGAGCCTTGTCGTCTTGTCGTCAGTCGACCGTCGGTGCCGTGACGCGCTGCTTCTGCTGGCCGAGACCTTCGATGATCAATTCCATGATGTCGCCATCGCGGAGATACTCCGGCTGAGGCTTGAGACCCATGCCGACGCCCGGAGGCGTGCCGGTGGCGATGATATCGCCCGGATAGAGCGTCATGAACCGGCTGACGTAGCTGACGAGCGTCTTGACATCGAAGATCATCGTTGACGTATTGCCCGTCTGCTTGCGAACGCCGTTGACCGACAGCGCCATGGATAGCGACTGCACGTCGGCAATTTCATCCTTCGTAACCAGCCAGGGGCCGACAGGGCCAAACGTGTCGCAGCCCTTGCCCTTGTCCCAAGTGCCGCCCCGCTCGAGCTGATATTCGCGCTCGGAGACGTCGTTGACTAGACAATAGCCGCAGATGTAGTCCTCGGCCTCTTCCGGCGAGACATAGGCGGCCTTGGCGCCGATGACGATGCCGAGCTCGATCTCCCAGTCCATTTTTGTCGATCCACGCGGCATCAGCACGTCGTCGTTCGGTCCGCTGATCGAGCTGATCGCCTTGGTGAAGATGATCGGCTCCTTCGGAACCGGCATTCCGGCTTCCGCCGCATGATCCGAATAGTTGAGGCCGATGGCGATGAACTTGCCGGTGCCGGCAAAGGGCACGCCCAGCCGTGACGGATTGTCCACGATCGGCAGGCTTGCGAAATCGACCGCCGCCAGCTTGCCGATCGCGTCGGGGCCGAGGCAGTCCGGGTCTATGTCCTTAACGACGCCAGAAAGATCCCTGATCTTGCCGGCGCTGTCGATCACGCCGGGGCGCTCGCCGCCGATGGGACCAAAACGCACGAGTTTCAATGTTCGTCTCCTTGCAGATTGCGCCCGGCATCCACGATGCCGGGCCGCGACAAAAGCAACACGCGAAAGCCGCGTTATGCAGATCTCAGCGCGTAGTCGCGCAGTTTCAGCAGACCTACCCGAAGCTGTTCGTCGGCGATCGTGTAGGCGATGCGGACAAAGCCATCGGACGCTGCGCCGAATGTCGAGCCCGGCGCTGTCGCTACGCCCAGATCAACGAGGAGGCCTTTTGAGAAGTCCATCGATGTCTTGTGGAGATCGCCCTTACGGATGAAGGCGTAGAACGCCCCCTGCGGGGTGAGCGGCATGAGGCCGGTGCCTTCGAACACCGAAACGGCAATGTCGCGGCGGCGCTTGAAGATGTCCCGGCCCTGCGTGACGCAATCCTGCGGGCCCGATATCGCGTGCTCGGCCGCCCTTTGCGCGATGGTCGATGCAGAAGAGGTGATCGGCTCCTGAAGCTTGGCCGCGGCATCGGCAAGATCTTCCGGGCAGATCAGATACCCCAGGCGCCAGCCGGTCATCGCATAGGACTTGGAGACGCCCGAGACGATGAACACACGGTCGCTGCATGGCAGACTGGCGAGAGAGTGATGCTGGCCTTCGAAGACGATGTCTTCGTAAATCTCGTCACTGATGATGTAGATGCCGTATTTTTCGGCCAGCTTGCCGATCTGCGCGACGAGATCCGCGGAGAAGATTGCCCCTGTGGGGTTACTCGGCGAATTGACCAGAATGGCTTTGGTCTTCGGGCCGATCTGTCGTTCGATGGCCTCTATATTGGGAAGATAACCCTCTTCCGCCGTCATGACATAGGGAACGGCGACCGCGCCGTTCATGTGAACGATGCTCGCATAGTTCGGCCAGCCCGGATCGGGGATGAGGATTTCATCGCCGGGATTAGTGATCGTGGTGATTGCGGTAAAGAGAGCGCCGATCGCACCCGTCGTCACGACCACCTGGCCCGGGCTGCAATCGCGGCCTGATTTTTCCGCGACGCGCTTGGCAATGGCGGCGCGGAGGGTAGGGATGCCAGCATTGGGGGTATAGCGGGTCCAGCCCGCCTTCAGATCGGCGCATGCCGCTTCCACCACATGCTGTGGCGTATCGAAGTCCGGCTCACCGACTTCGAGATGGATCACATCCTTCTGCTGGGCGGCCAGCGCCATGACCTCGCGGATGGCAGATCTTGGCATCGAGTTGACCCGATCGGAAAAAGAACGTCGTGAGGCTGTCATAAGCAAGGCTCCTGTTTATGAGGTCAAGAATGAACCAATTAGTTTTTGTATGCAATGGACATCTATTCAATATTTTCTTTTTCGCGTGAATGGACACCGGTCAGAGGACCGCTAGAGGCAGGTGCTTGTCTAGAATTACGCCTAAAAAGGCTGTATTTCGGCATTTATCCATAAAACTCTCCTTCTTTTGCACAGCCGCCTCGCGATCAAATCGCGGCGCGTCGGAGCATCCCGCGTCACGATCGCAAGTGTTTTTGTTTGACAGCGAAAGACGTGGACAGTATGCAAAGGACATAGAGGACGCGGCCTATGGAATGTTGGCCCGTCCCAGGCCATTCCGAGGGGGTGGCAGCCGAATGTTTACTTCAGGACGGCCTACCCAAATGTCTAACGTCGACAATTCAAAAACAGCTCTGGTCGTGGGAGCAGGGCTCGTCGGTATTTGCTGCGCAGCCTATCTGCAGCGACAGGGGTTCTCGGTCACCCTGATAGACCGTGCAGAACCGGGCCATGGCGCATCTTTCGGAAATGGCGGCAATCTTCTGGTCTCTTCAGCCGTTCCGCATTCAATGCCTGGCCTGATCGCAAAGGTGCCGAAGATGCTCCTCGATCCACAGGGGCCGCTTACCATCAGCTGGAAGCATCTGCCCCGCGTGGCGCCGTGGCTTGGTCGCTTTGCGGCAGCCGGCCGCGATCACCGCGTCCGGGAGATCGCAGCTGGCCGCCATGCGCTTTTGTCGCGCGCCGTCGCGGCCTATGACGACATCCTGCCTGAAGCGCCGAAGGCCGAACTGCTGCGGCGCAAGCCCTTTCTCTATGTCTGGGAAAGCGAAGAAGGTTTCCGCACCGCCGACTACGCAAACTCCATCCGCCGGAACCTCGGCGTGCCGCTCGAGGTCATCAGCGGCAACGAGGCGCGCGAGGTCGAACCTGCGCTGGCGAAGGGCATTGCCAAGGCGATGCTGATCCCCAATGCCGTGCAAGCCGTCAACCCGCTTCGTCTGTCGCAATCCATTCTCGCGGATTTCGTCGAAAAGGGCGGCCGGTTCCTCACCGATGCAGTGAGGAGCATCACGCTTGCGGACGGAAAGACGCAGGTTGTTCTCGAAGCTGGTGGCAAGGCGAGCGCCGACGTGACGGTGATCGCTGCCGGCATCGGTTCGCGCCATCTGGCGGAAGCCACGGGCATCAAGGTGCCTCTTGAAGCCGAGCGCGGCTATCACGCGATGATCGCCGAACCGGGTATCGAGGTGAAGACCGCGATCGCTTCGGCAAACCGCTCGATCGGCCTTACGCCGATGGAAGAAGGCTTGCGGATCGTTGGGATTTCCGAATTTTCCGGCCGCACGGCGCCGCCGCGATATCAGCGATGCGAGCAGCTGGTGGCGCATGCGCGGGCCGTCCTGCCAGGCCTCGAGGTAAAGGCCGTCAGCAAATGGATGGGCGAGCGGCCTTCCTTCCCGGACTCCATGCCGATGATCGGCGTCCATCCAGGTGGCGGCGGTCTGCACTTTGCCTTTGGACACGATCATATCGGTCTGGCAACGGCCGCGATCACCGGGCGGATCATATCCGATATCGCCGCCGGTCGGGTACCCGAGATTGACGTCAGCCCCTACCAGCTGACGCGCTTCAATTGATACGAAAGTCAGTCAAAACACAACTTCAGATAAGGATTTGCCATGTTCAAGGGCTGTATTGCTCCTCTTCCCACTCCTTTCGTCAACGGCGAGTTGGACGAAGCTGGCCTCCGTCGGCTGGTCGACTTCCAGGCGACGGAAGGCATGCATGGTGTTCTGATCCTTGGCTCCACTGGCGAAACACCGACGCTGACGGATCTTGAATTCGAGCGCGTTCTTGCCGTCACCATGGAAGTCGCCGGCGGGCGCATTCCGGTGAGCGTAGGAACCGGCACCAGCTCCACCAAGGACACGATCGACGCGACAAAGCTTGCCGTCAAGCACGGCGCCGATGAAGTGCTGATCGTCGCTCCGTATTATAACCGGCCGACGCAGGACGGTTTGTACCATCATTTCAAGCAGATCGCAAACGAGGTCGATGTTCCGATCATCCTCTACAACAACCCTTCGCGCGTCGGCGTCGATATCTCAATCGACACAATCGTCCGCTTGTCCGAAGAAAAAAACATAGTTGGCCTGAAGGAATCGAACCCCGACCTTCGCCGCACTCTGATGCTCAATTCGCTCGTTCCGGCCGAGTTCTTCCAGCTGAGCGGCGACGAGCCGACTGCCATGTCGTTCATGATGGCCGGCGGCGCCGGCATCTATTCCGGTGTCGGCTGCTTTGCGCCCAAGGTCCTCAAGGAGATGGTGGAAAGCTGGCGCGACAATAAACAGGCGCGTGCGCAGGAACTCTACCTCAAGTTGGCGCCGCTGCTCCAGACGCTCTACATCGAGACCAACCCCGTGCCGCTGAAATACGCGCTCAGCCTTTTCGGCTTCATGTCGCCGGAAGTGCGTTCGCCGTTGCGGGAGATGACGGAAGCATCGAAAGCCACGCTGTGCGACGCCATCATCAACGCCGGGATCGAGATTCCGGCGCAGCCCTAAGACTTCAAAAATCGCCGCCGCGCAAGCGGGGATCAACTATCCGCACCGCCACCGTTTCGTCACGGCAGCGGTGCGGCCCATTCAACGAGGTTCGAGCAGAAATGGCGGCTGACACCCTAAACCGATCGGATCTGGGCTCCGTGCGCATCGTCGATGTCGAAGTCATTCCCGTCCGCATCGGTCTTCGCGCCGTTCACTCCCAGGGATTGGGCGACGTCGGCGGTGACACGATCTCGGTGTTCGTCAAGCTGACGACCAACAGCGGCGTGACCGGCTGGGGCGAGGCGGCGCCCTGGGCACCGGTGACGGGCTCGGCAAAGGCCTCGCAGGATGCGCTGGAGAACTTCTTCAAGCCTCTGCTGCTGAATGCCTCGCTTGTCTCGCCGCGCAGCCTCGTCGCCGCGTGTAAGCGCCAGCTCGCCCATTCATCGGCAGCGCTGGCGGCCGTCGAGATGGCGCTGCTCGACGTCATGGGCAAACAGTTGAACGTCTCGGCCTCGGTCCTTCTCGGCGGACAGGTCAGGGACGAGATTCCGCTGAGCTTCTCGATCGCCAACCCCGATTTCAACGCCGACCTGGAGCTGGCGCCGGAGCTTGTCGCTGACGGCATCCGCATCTTCAAGGTCAAGACCGGCTTCTCGAACCACCGCAACGACCTTCAGCGGCTGGAAAAGCTGATGACCGTGCTGCCAGAGGATGCAAGCGTCCGTGTCGATTACAATCAGGCGCTTCACCCTTCCAATGCACTGAGACAGTTGCGCGACATCGACGGCTTCGGTCTCGGCTTCATCGAGCAGCCGGTTTCGCTCGAGCGCATTGATGTGCTGGCGCATCTGGCGGCGTCCCTGAACACGCCGATCATGGCGGACGAGGCACTGTTTTCGCCGGCTGACGCGGCGCGTCTTGCGGAAAAGCGCGCCGTATCAGCGTTTGCCGTCAAGGCGATGAAGGCGGGCGGGATTTTTGCAGCGCAGGAGATTTGCAGCATCGCCGCCGCGAGCGGGATCGCCTGCTATGCGGGCAGCATGCTCGAAAGCGGCGTCGCTAGCACCGCCGGAACGCTTCTGGCGGCGACTGCTCCCGCCATCACGCTCGGATGCGAATATTACCAGCCGACCTATTACCTGGCCGACGATGTGCTGGCCACTCCGTTCCCGGTCAAAAACGGCAAGGTCAAGGTTCCGACGGGGCCGGGCCTCGGCATCACGGTCGACGAACAGAAGCTGAGATCGATGACCGCCCATTAGCTGGCCGAATTGTCGGAGAGCAGAAGGCGGCATGTCCGCGCGGGCTCCCTGTTCCGGCCAGCCACATTGCCACCCGATCTGCGGCATCGCCTGATGCCATCAGTCCATAACGAAGGAGACTATCCATGAAAGCCGCCTGGTACACCAAACGAGGTCCCGCAGCCGAAGTCCTGCAGATTGGCGAACAGCCAAAGCCGGTCGCCGGTCCGGGTGAACTGCTTATCCGCGTGCACGCATCGGGCATCAACCCGTCCGACACGAAGGATCGCGGTGGCGCCCGCAACAACTTCGTCATGCCGTTCCCGCTCGTCATCCCTAACCATGACGGTGCAGGCGTGGTCGAGGCGGTCGGTTCGCCAGAAGACGCCCACCGCATCGGCCAGCGCGTCTGGTTCTACGAAGCGCAGCTGACGGGACCGTTCGGCTCGTCCGCCGAATATGTCGTCATCCCGGCCCGCACCGCGGTCGAGCTGCCGGCATCGGCGACCTTCGAGGAAGGCGCCTGCCTCGGCATTCCGGCCATGACCGCCCATTTCTGCGTGCTTGCAGATGGCTCGGTTGAAGGCAAGACTGTCTTCGTTTCCGGCGGTGCCGGCGCGGTTGGCCGCTACGCCATCCAGTTCGCCAAGATGAGCGGCGCGACGGTCATCACCACGGCGTCTGGCGAGCGCAACATCGCATCCGCTAGGGCAGCCGGTGCCGATCTGGTCATTGACCGCAAGAATTCGGACGTTGCCGCCGAGATCGCCAAGTTCACCGGCGACAAGGACGGCCGCGGGATCGACCGGTTCATCGAAGTGGCGTTCAGCGAGAACCTTCCGCTCATCATCAAGACCCTGAATGTCGACGGTATTGTTGCGACGTATTCCAGCGATGCCGACGCCCATCCGCAGATCCCCTACTGGGGTCTGGTCGGGCTCAACTCGACGGTTCGTTTTGCTCTGGTCTTCACCATGTCCGAAGCGGCTCACGATGCGGCTGCAAAGGCCATCAACGCGGCGATCGAGAACGGCACCCTTACGCATGACCTCGGTCAGAGCTATCCTCTGGAGGAGATCGTCAAGGCGCATGAGGCGGTCGAATTGGGCGGCACCGGCAAGATCGTCCTGCTGACCTAAACTTCCGACGACCACGAACTAAAAACAGAGAAAGGCGAGTTCCATGGAAACCAATCGCGTTGCAATCGTAACGGCCGCCGGCCGCGGAATGGGTGCTGCGGTGGCCAGGGAGCTTGCCGCCAATGGCTGGAAGGTGGCTTTGATGTCGCCCTCCGACCGAAGCATCGACCTCGCGCAGGAGTTGGGCGGGGTCGGGATGAGCGGCTCGATTACCGAACGCGGCGATATGGAAAAGCTCGTAGAACTTGCCATGGATCGCTATGGTCGCATCGACGGCGTCTTTAACGGCTCCGGCCATCCGCCGAAGGGCAAGCTGCTCGAATTCGACGACGCCCAGTGGCAGGCAGGCTTCGACATGGTGCTGCGCAGCGTCATCACCATGTCCAAGCTCGTCACGCCGATCATGGAAAAACAGGGCAAGGGCGCGTTCGTCAATCTGTCGACCTATGCGGCGCTCGAGCCCGAGCTGATCTTCCCGATGTCCTGCGTGCTGAGGGCGGGGCTTGCGTCCTTCGCCAAGCTCTATGCGGACCAGTATGCCGCAGCCGGCATCCGCATGAACAATCTCCTGCCGGGCTCTATCGACAGTCTGAAAGAGATACCGACACTGACGTCCCGTATCCCGATGCGCCGACAAGGCACGGTCGGCGAAATTGGCAAGGTCGCCGCATTCCTGCTGTCGGACGACAGCGGCTATATCACCGGCCAGAATCTGAGGGTCGATGGCGGGCTGGCCCGTTCGGTCTAAGTATCCGTTTGACAAACAGGGTTCTGGCCCAAGCGGCCGGATCCGTGCCGTATCGAGGCCGCTTTGGACGCCAACATCATCGAAGGCAGAGTTCACCAGCCTGGGCTGTTCATCAGCCCCAGTGTGTTTGTCAGAATGCCACTTTCCGTTCCGGTCGGGCCGGCCCATCTCAGCATTCCGCCCGATGCGCTGACGCGGGTATCCGGCCGTGGAACGGATGTCGTGACCGGCATCATATCGGCCATCGAGGCCTACACGTGGAATATAGTGGTGTCACTGGATGTCGATGGCCTTCGCCGACCGTTCTTCGGATCCCTATCCAACCAGACCGGCGCGGGTCTGGGCATCGGCGATCATCTCCACCTTGCGATCCGTTTTGAATCGCTTCTCATAACCTGCAAGGCCGCGTGTTCGGACAATCCCGAAGCACGTCGTGCGGCTTTCAAGGTTATATCGGGATATTCCGGATAGGGATGTAAGGGAAGCCCGAACGACGAAGGCCCCCCACAACCTCATCGGATCTCGATCGTCCCCGACAGGTACTGCACCGCTTCGCCGTTCAAAATAACGCGGCCCGGCACGACCTCGCATGTCAGGCGCCCCTTCCGTTTGCCGCCCTGCTGCGCCGTCAGGATGGGCTTGCCGAGACGTTCCGCCCAGTATGGCGCCAGCGACGTATAGGCTGAACCGGTAACCGGATCCTCGTTGACGCCGACCCGCGGCGCGAAGAAACGCGCGATGATGTCGTGATCCTTACCGGGAGCTGTGACGGCGATGCCGCCCTTAGGAATTTCGGCGAGAGCGGCGAAATCGGGATCAAGGTCGTGGACAATATCCTCGTGGCTGACGACGACAATATAGTAATCTGCCTCCAGAACGATGCCCGCGGTCAGTCCGAGCGCTTCCAACAAGCCCTCAGGCGGATCGATCGCCACGGGCGGGCGTTGCGGAAAGTCCATTGAAAGACCCTTTGCGGCGCGCTTGACACGTAATTCGCCGCTACGGGTGGAGAACCGTAGCACATCGGGCGCATCCGCGATTTCATCGAAAATGACCCAGGCCGTCGCCAGCGTGGCGTGTCCGCACAAATCGACCTCGACCGCCGGGGTGAACCAGCGCAGATCGAAGGTGTCGCGACCGCGACGGACGTAGTAGGCCGTTTCGGACAGATTGTTCTCGGCCGCGATCGCCTGCATCATATCGTCCGGCAGCCATTCCTCAAGGCCGCATACAGCCGCCGGGTTGCCGCTAAAGACGACGTCGGTGAAAGCGTCGATCTGCTTGATGGTGAGTTTCATATCGTTTCCTGCGCATATCGCCCGAGCAGCATTCCTTGCCGCGCGGATTTTCGTTTGTCGGAGCGTAAAGCCGTTTTCAGACCGCCACGGATCGAGTCCAGCCACGCGCATCATTCGTTGCGCCGCGCTGCAGACCGACCAGTTCGTTGCGAAGCTCGTTGGTGAGCTGCCCCGTCTCGCCGTTGCCGATCGTGAATTCACCTTCCATGTGGCGCACAAGGCCGATCCCGGCAAGAACTGCCGCCGTTCCGCAGGCGAAGGCTTCATTTAGCTTACCGCTTGCCGCGTCCGCCTGCCATTCAGCAAACGAGTAGCGCCGCTCGTCGACTTTCAGGCCGCGCTCCTTGGCGAGTGCGATGACCGAGGCCCGCGTGATACCCGGCAGGATGGTGCCACCAAGCATCGGGGTGACCAGTGTCGCGTCGTTCATGACGAAGAACACGTTCATGCCACCGAGTTCCTCGACCCAGCGGTGCTCGGCCGCATCCAGGAAGACCACCTGGTCGCAATCACGCTTCGCCGCCTCCGACTGTGCTACGAGGCTTGCCGCATAGTTTCCGCCGCATTTTGCCGCACCGGTGCCGCCGTTCGCCGCGCGGGTAAATCCGGTTTCCACCCAGACGGAGACTGGTTTGCTGCCGCCTTTGAAATAGGAGCCGGCGGGGGAGGCGATGACGCAGAAGACGTAGTCCTGCGCAGGGCGCACACCGAGAAATGCTTCGTTGGCGAACATGAACGGACGCAGGTACAGGCTGGCATCACCAGACGGAATCCATGCCTTGTCGATCCGGACCAGTTCCTCGACGGCCTTGATGAAAAGATCTTCCGGGACCGGCGGCATTGCCATCCTGGCGGCCGAATCGGCAAAACGACGCGCGTTCTCTTCTGGCCGGAACAGCAGTACGCGGCCGTCACCGGTCTTGTACGCCTTCATACCCTCAAAGATTTCCTGCGCATAATGGAGCACAGCGCTCGCCGGATCGATTTGCAGCGGGCGGCGCGGGGTGACCTTTGCGTCATGCCAGCCCTTATCTGCCGACCAGCGGGCGAGAACCATGTGATCAGTGAACACCTTGCCGAAACCGGGAGTTTCCAGCGCAAGGGCGCGATCGGCGTCGGAGACGGGGGAATCATGGAATTCAATGGCAATGTCATGAAATGCAGATGGGGTATTCATCTATTTGAGGCCTCAGTCATGTTTGATATCGGTATTTTCGGATGTGCCGGCTTCTGGCAAGCCGGCTAAGGGGTCATTCGGTTCGCAGCCCGCGAAAGACCAGGTTCTGATCGACAGAAAGCATTCGCCGATGAAGCAGCGAGGCGGCACCCCGGGCAGGACCATCTATCCCCAGCGACGACAGCGCAATCTCCGGGACCGGATGTTCCGGGATCAGGTTTTTCGCCACGCTGGCCATCACATCTGTGGGACAAAGCGAAAACAGTGACGCGACCGGTCCTCCCAGCACGATCTTTTGCGGATTGAGGATGCTAGTCAATGTCGCAAGTCCGCGCCCGAGATAGCGGGACCAGTCCGAAAGTGTGGCGAGCGCGGCAGGCTCGCTCCGCTTTGCAGCTTCGACAAAGCTGTCAAAGCTGCCGGAGCTGCCACCATGGAACCCGTGCCGTGCGAGCACGGCGTTGCGTCCAACGAAACTTTCGAAGGACCCTGGCAGGGTCGCGAGTTCGACGAAGCCGGCATCGCCGACAATCATATGGCCGAGTTCGCCCGCATAACCGTTGTGCCCCCGCACAATTTCGCCATCGCTGACGATCGCGCCGCCAACGCCCGCATCGATAAAGATGTAGACTGCGCTCTCCGGCGCCGCGCTTCCCGCGCGGTATAGTTCAGCCATCGCAAAGGCATTCGCGTCGTTTTCTGCCGTCAGCAGCGGAACATCTGCAAGCATGCGCTGCAGCATCGGCAGGACGGGTGCGTCGCGCCATCCGAGAATGGGCGCCCGCAGGACAATGCCTTGGTGATCGATGATGCCCGGTACAGTGACGCAGACGCCGCGGATCTGATAGTCTGGCAGATCGCCGATGACTTTGCTGACCGAGGCCGCCAGCTGCGTCGTGGCGCTTTCTGGCGTTGCTTCGGTCGCCTCGAAAGACTGGTGCAGTTCGGCCACCACCTCGGCCTCCATGTCCAGCGCGACGATGCTCGTGCGGCCGACGCCGATATCGGCGCCAATGAACAGGCCGTGTGCGGCATTGAGGCGCACGAAGGTTCCGGGGCGCCCGGTCTTCGAGCCTTTGTCTTCTTCCGAGATATCCTCGACCAGCAGCCCCTCATCGACGAGACCGGCCACGATGCTGCTCGCGGTGGAGCGCGTCAGGCTCAGTTCACGCGCGAGGCCGGCACGGCTGATCCGCCGATGGCGAAAGACTGTCTCTAGAACGCGGATTTCATTAATGTGCCTGACGGCACGGGGCATCGACATCAAACGGCTCCAATGGCCTCAAATAGCACCAGATATCATAGAAAAAGCGGGACGACCAAGGCCGTTGCCACCGCATTCAACGCCATCGCCACCCCGGCGAACAGTCCGGCCGTTGGATCGACCGAATAGGCGCGCGCCGTTCCGATGCCATGCGACGTGAGGCCGACGGCAAACCCGCGCGCGCTGTAATCGGTGATCTTCATTGCGTTCATCAGCGGGGTGACGACGATCGCGCCGATGATGCCGGTCAGGATGACCAATCCGGCAGTCAGCGCGGCATCGCCGCCATGTGCCGAGGAGATTGCCATGGCAACGGCCGCCGTGGTGGATTTCGGCGAGAGCGATGCGATGACGATATCCGGAAAGCCTGCGAAGTGGCCGAGGGCTACGACGCTGACGACCGCCGTGACGCAGCCGACGGCAAGCGCAGCGAGGATAGGCAGAAGGTTCGCCCGGACCAGATCGATGCGCCTGTAGAGCGGGATCGCCAGGGCGACAGTTGCAGGACCAAGCAGGAAGTGGATGAACTGGGCACCTGCAAAATAGGTCGGATAGTCGATCCCCGCAGCTTCGAGCGCAACCACCACGGCCATCACCGCGATGAGCACCGGGTTGACGAGGGCGTGGTGATTGCTGCGCCGGGCGATCGCATGGGCGATCAGCCAGGCGACGACTGTCGCCGTCAACCAGAGAAGCGGCGACGCGGCGAGATAGACCCAGAGGCTCTGCGCGGCGATCACGACCGGATACCCCGGTCAACAAGCCGTTTGACAGCGAGAAAAGTCCAGACCGTCGCCATCAGGGTGATGATCGTGGAGACGATGAGAACAATGGCGAGCGCGACGCCCTGATCGAGCACGAGATCCAGATGCTGCATAATGCCGACGCCCGCAGGGACGAAGAGGATACCGAGATTGGCGAGAAGTGCGTCGGCGGCTGAACCGGTCTTTTCAACCGCCGGACGGGCGCCTGCATATCGCGAAAATATGACCGCAGCGGCAGCACATAGCGCCATGCCGACTACTGGCCCCGGCAAGCTCCCTCCCGTCGCGAAGGAAATGATTTCACCCGTAAGCTGAAACAGCAGCAGCACTCCAAACCCGAAAATCAATGGGTCTTCCTCGCATTATCGATCAAACCTAGCTTGACATGTAACGCCTCGCATGTTTGTTTTCAATCCAAACAAATGGAGCGGAGGATGTTTCCGTTTGTTGGGTGAGGGCCGGTATGGTGCCGGCCAATGGGAGGATGTGATGAAATCTATTTTCAAATCGACGGCGCTCGCCGTCTCCCTCAGCGCCGGCGTGTCCTGCGTAGCGCTTGCTGCCGACAAGGTCGAAGTGCTGCACTGGTGGACTGCGGGCGGCGAGGCGGATGCCGTCGGCGTCCTGAAGAAGGACCTCGAAACCAAAGGCTTCGGCTGGCAGGACATGCCGATTGCCGGAGGCGGTGGCGAGGCGGCAATGACGGCGCTTAAGGCGCGCGTATCTTCCGGCAACCCCCCGACAGCTGCTCAGTTGCTCGGCATGGCCGTCAATGAATGGTCGGAGGAAGGCCTTCTCGGCGATCTCACTCCCGTTGCCACTCAGGAAGGTTGGGACAAGGTCGTGCCCGACGCGCTCAAGAATTTCGCCGTCCATGACGGCAAGTGGGAAGCGGTCCCGGTCAATATCCATCGTCCGAACTGGCTTTGGCTCAATGCTAAGGTCTTCAAGGACAACAACCTGGCGCCTCCAACGAATTGGGATGAATTCAACAATGTCGCCGATAAGCTAAAGGCGAAGGGCATAGTTCCGCTCGCCCATGGCGGTCAACCCTGGCAGGACACCACGATCTTCGACGATGTCGTCCTCGGCATCGGCGGCCCGGAATTCTACAAGAAGGCCATCATCGAACTCGACGAAGCCTCGCTGTCGTCCGACACGATGGTCAAGGTCTTCGACCAGATGCGCAAGATCAGGGGTTACGTCGATCCGAACTTCTCGGGCCGCGACTGGAACCTCGCGACCGCGATGGTGCTTAAGGGCGAAGCGGGAATGCAGCTGATGGGCGACTGGGCCAAGGGGGAGATCGTCAAGGCAGGCCTGAAGCCCGGCGTCGATATCCTGTGCGTGACCGCACCGGGAACGGATGGGTCCTTCCTGTTCAACACCGACTTCTTCGCGATGTTCCAAGTTGGCGAAGACAAGCAGAAGGCGCAGTATGCGCTCGCCTCGAGCGTGATGTCTCCCAAATTCCAGGAGGCTTTCAACCTCGTCAAGGGGTCAGTGCCCGCTCGCACGGACGTGCCGGGCGATAAGTTCGATGCCTGCGGCCAGAAATCGATGGCTGACCTCAAGGCTGCGGAAAAGGCCGGCACCCTGATGGGATCGCTGGCGCATGGCCATGCGGAACCTGCGGCGATCCAGCGAGCCATCTTCGACGTTGTCACCCAACACTTCAATTCCAACATGTCTTCGGCGGATGCCGTCGCCCAGTTGAAGACCGCGATCAAGGCGGCGAAGGGATAACCACTTCCTCCCAGGGCGGCCCCGCCACGCATATCTGTGGCGGGGCCATCTCAAGTGCGGCAAGGCGTGCCCTTTCGGTTTTCACTGAGCGGCTCACGACGGATATTAAAAATGACAATCAAGAAACGCCTCCAGGGCGCCTTACCGGCAATCGTCCTGTCCCCCTCCCTGATACTCATCGCCTGCGGCGTCTACGGCTTCATCGCCTACACGGCAGTACTTTCGTTCACCGGCTCGAAGATGTTCGCGCGCTTCGATTTCGTTGGCCTGCGACAATACGAACGCCTTTTCGACGACCCGCGCTGGATAACAGCAGTGATCAACATGGGCATCTTCGCGCTGCTCTACATTGTCGCGGCAACATGCCTCGGCCTCTTCATCGCGATCCTGATCGACCAGAGAATCCGCTTCGAGGGCGTGTTCCGCGCGGTATTCCTCTATCCCATGGCCCTGTCCTTCGTGGTGACGGGCGTCATCTGGCAGTGGTTGCTCAATCCGGGGCTTGGCTTGCAGCACATGATGCGCGGCCTGGGCTGGGAGAATTTCACCTTCGAATGGCTGATCCAGCCGGAACGGGCGATCTATACAGTGGTGATCGCCGGTGTCTGGCAGGTCACGGGCTTCGTCATGGCGCTATTCCTTGCGGGCCTTCGCGGCGTCGATACCGAGATATTGCGGGCCGCCCGCATCGATGGCGCGCCGCTCTACAAAGTCTATACCCGGATCATCATTCCGGCGCTTCGCCCGGTCTTCCTGACGGTTCTAGTGATCGAAGCGCATCTGGCGATCAAGAGCTACGACCTCGTCGTCGCCCTGACCAAGGGCGGACCCGGGATCTCGACCGAGCTTCCATCCACTTACATGTATTCGATGACATTTACCCGCAACGAGCTGGGTGTGGGGGCGGCAAGCGCCGTCGTCATGCTGGTCAGCCTCGCGAGCATCATCATTCCCTATCTCTATTCGGAGCTTCGCGATGACCGTGCTGCTTGACGCCGGAACGGCGACCGGCCTCCGCCGCAACTCGAACCTGCGCTTAGGCAGGATTGCCGGCCGCTGCTTCGTCTACGTGTGCCTCGTCATTCTCGCCGTGGCCTTCCTGTCGCCGCTTCTGTCGATGGTATTCACCTCGCTGAAATCCATGGAGGAGATCCGCACGGGTAATCTTCTGTCCTTTCCAAGCGCCCCGACCTTCGAGGCCTGGGAAACCGTCTGGGGTGCATCCTGCATCGGCGTCACTTGCGGCGGGCTGAAGGGATATTTCGGCAATTCGTTTCTCATCGTCATTCCCGCCACACTGATCTCCGTCGCGTTCGGCGCGCTCAATGGCTACGTGTTGACGAAATGGCGCTTCCGGGGCGACAGCATCGTCTTCGGATTGATCCTCTTCGGGTGCTTCATTCCATTCCAGATCGTGCTGATCCCGATGGCGAGCCTGCTCGGCAAGCTGGGTCTGGCGGGCACTGTTCCCGGCCTTGTGCTCGTTCATGTCGTATACGGCATCTGCTTCACGACGTTGTTCTTCCGAAATTATTTCGTCACCATCCCGGCAGAGATCTTCAAGGCCGCGCGCGTCGACGGGGCAGGGTTTTGGGCAATCTTCTTCCGCATCCTGCTCCCCATCTCCTGGCCGATCGTCATGGTTTCGATCATCTGGCAGTTCACCGGTGTTTGGAATGACTTCCTCTTCGGCGTCTCCTTTGCGGCCGGTCCCAACCAGCCGGTCACCGTTGCACTCAACAACCTCGTCAACACCTCCACGGGCACCAAGGCCTATAACCAGGACATGGCGGCGGCGATGATCGCCGCGCTTCCTACCATCATCGTCTACGTCGCGGCGGGACGTTACTTCCTTCGCGGCCTGATGGCCGGTGCAGTAAAGGGCTGAAAAAGATGGCAAATCTTGCAATCAACCACGTCACCAAGAGCTTCGGCTCGCTCGCGGTCCTCAAGGATATCGACATTGCCATCGAGGACGGCGAGTTCCTCGTACTCGTCGGCCCCTCGGGATGCGGTAAGTCCACCCTTCTGTCCATCATCGCCGGGCTCGACGAACACACGTCCGGATCGATCACCATCGATGGACGGCCGGTGGACGGACTGGAGCCAAAGGAGCGCGACATCGCCATGGTGTTCCAATCCTACGCGCTCTATCCCGCCATGTCGGTGGAGCAGAATATCGGCTTTTCGCTTGAGATGAGCAAAATGCCGAAGCCGGAACGGTTGGAGCGGGTCGGCAAGGTCGCCGAACTTTTGCAGATTACCCATCTTCTGAAACGCAAGCCGGGGCAACTGTCCGGTGGGCAGCGTCAGCGTGTGGCTATGGGGCGGGCACTGGTGCGCGAGCCGAAGATTTTCCTGTTCGACGAGCCGCTGTCCAACCTCGATGCCAAGCTGCGCGTCGAGATGCGCACAGAGATCAAGAAGCTACACCAGCGGCTCGGCGCCACCATCGTATACGTCACCCACGACCAGATCGAGGCAATGACCATGGCGACGCGGATCGCCGTGATGAAGGACGGCATCCTGCAGCAGTTCGGAACGCCAGAAGACATCTACGAGCGCCCGTCCAACGTCTTCGTCGCGACCTTCATGGGTTCGCCGCCCATGAACCTTCTGCCGGCCAATATTGCCCACGGCGATGCGCAGCCCTCGCTTCGGCTGCAGGAGGTCGATATCACCCTGCCGCTCCCGGCCTCCGCCGGCCGGCTGTCCGGCCATACCGGCGATATCCTGCTCGGTCTGAGGCCCGAATGGCTGTCGCTTTCGGCCGAAGGCAGCGCCGCGCCGGCTTCCATTCTTCTCGATGTCGAAGTCGTCGAGCCGACTGGCCCGGACGTCTTCGTCTCGCTGCGTGCGGGCGCTCGCGAAATCATGGCGCGCCTGCCAACCGGCTCTCCGGTTCATCCTGGACAGCGGGTGCGCTTCGACATCGATCTCACCAAAGCCGTTCTCTTCGACGCAAAGAGCGGCGCCGCTCTCTGAACCAGATACCGATCAAGGAAAAGACAACATGCCAGTGAAACAGGAAAGACGCCTTCGCGTGGGCGTGCTCGGCGCGGGCCAGATCGCCCAGTCGGCCCATTTCGAAAGTTGCACTAAGGCGGCCAACGCCGATCTCTACGCCATCTGCGATGTCGCCGACGACCTTCGCGAACGGATGGCGACCACCCATGGCGCCGAAAAAACCTTCAACGACTACGACCGCATGCTGGCCGATCCCGATGTCGAGGCCGTCATCATCGCCACCGCTGACGCCTTCCACGTTCCGGCGTCGATCCGTGCACTCGAAGCGGGCAAACATGTCCTGTGCGAGAAGCCCGTGGGCCTGACTGTTGAGGAATGCCGCGACCTCCAAGCGGCGGTCGACAAATCCGGCAAGATCTTCCAGGTCGGTCACATGAAGCGTTTCGATGCCGGCCTTCAGGCGGCCAAGACGTTTATCGATACCGAAATGGGCGATATCGTCGCGCTTAAAGCCTGGTATTGCGACAGCACGCATCGCTATCCAATGACGGACGCGGTCCAGCCGCTGATCGTCTCCAGCGCCAATGCTAAAAAGCCATCGACCAACCCCAAGGCTGATCTGCGGCGCTATTACATGCTGGCGCATGGATGCCACCTGATCGACGTGGCGCGCTATTTCGCCGGAGACATCATCGCGGTTCAGGCGCGGCTTTCGGAGCGCGCCGGCATCTGGTGCTGGTTCGTCGATGTGGAGTTCGCGTCAGGCACGCTTGGTCATCTCGACCTCACCGTCCAAGTGCGGATGGACTGGCACGAAGGGTTCCAGATCTACGGCAAGAACGGCAGCATTCTCGGCAAGACCTACAATCCCTGGTACTACAAGAGCAGTGAAGTCGATATCTTCCGCGAGGCCGACGGCGCGTCCCACCGCGTGCTCGGCGCCGACGGCCATTTCTATCGCCGCCAGCTGGAATCCTTCGCCCGCGTCATTCTCGATGGCGCGCCGATGGAAGGCGCCGATGTGGCAGATGGTCTGGCCTCGGTTCAGGCGATGGTGGCGATCGCCCGTTCGGTCGAAAGCGGCAAGCGCGTCGCGCTCGCAGATGTTTCGGGTGGCGTGTGATGCAGCTCGGAATTTTCTCCAAAACCTTCGACGGCACCGACCCGGCCGTGGTGCTTGCCGCCGTCAAGGCCGCCGGCTTTGACGGCGCGCAATACAACATGGCCTGCTCCGGCCTTCCCTCGATGCCCGACGTGATCGACACGGCGGTGTCGGCAGCAGTTTCCGAAGGCGCCAGGACGGCGGGCGTCGATCTCGTGGCGGTCTCGGGCACTTACAACATGATCCATCCGGATATGGCGGTGCGCGACCTTGGCCACGCAAGGCTGAAGGTTCTGGCCGCTTCCTGCGCGGGGCTGTCGACAGGTTTGATTACGCTCTGCACCGGAACCCGCGATCCTGTCGACCAGTGGAAGGAGCATCCGGACAACGATACGCCCGAGGCATGGAAGGATCTGCTCGTCGCCATGGAAACGGCGATCGGCATCGCCGACCAGTACGACATCGACCTTGGCATCGAGCCCGAGCTTGCCAATGTGGTGAACTCGGCGAAGAAGGCGCGCCGCCTGATCGACGAGTTGAAGAGCCCGCGGCTGAAGATCGTCTTTGATCCAGCCAATCTCTTCGAGGTCGCGACCCCGGACGATCAGCGCCGGATCGTCTCCGAAGGCGTGGACCTGCTGGCCGACCGCATCGTGATGGGCCATGCCAAGGACCGCACGCCAACGGGTGGCTTCACCACCGCCGGAAAGGGCGTGCTCGACTATCCGCATTACCTCTCCAGCCTCAAGGCTGCCGGCTTCGATGGCTCGATGGTCACCCATGGCCTGAAGGCGGATGAAGCCGCCGGCGTTGCAACCTTCCTCAAGGGCGCGTTCGCGACCGCCGGCATCGGGGCATCCTGATGGCGGTCCATACCTTCACGCCGCAAGGCGGGCCGGTGCTCAGTGTCGATCGCGATGCAGGCGATGGCCTTCCGGTCATTTTCCAACACGGTCTCTGTGGTGACGCACGCCAGACCACCGAAGCGTTTCCCGCCGATGCGCATTTTCGGCGGATCACCGTCGAATGCCGGGGGCAGGGGAATTCGCAGCCGGGCAACCTGCAGGACCTGTCGATCTCGGTCTTTGCCGCCGATATCGCCGAATTCACCCGCAAGGGCGGTCTTGCTCCGCTCGTCGTCGGCGGCATCTCAATGGGTGCGGCGATCGCGCTGCATCTTGCCGTTCGGTATCCGGAGCTGGTCCGCGGCCTCGTGATCGCCCGCCCTGCCTGGATCATCCATCCGGCACCGGCGAACATGGCGCCCAATGCCGAGGTCGGGCACCTGCTGGCCAAACATCCGCAGGATGTCGCGCAGCGGCTGTTCATGGAGACTGCGACTGCCGAGCAGCTGCGCCGCGAAGCACCCGATAATCTGGCCTCGCTGACGGGCTTTTTCTCCCGCGAACCACAGGATGTGACGGCAGCGCTTCTGACCTCCATATCCGATGACGGTCCGGGCGTCACCGAGGCCGAGGTTCGCGCAATCAAGGTGCCGACGCTGGTGATCGGCCATGAGCGCGACAGCATCCATCCGATCGGCCATGCGCGCACGATCGCCGGGATGATACCCGATTCACAATTCGTCGAGATCACGCCAAAGGTCGAAGACCGCGGGCGATACGTCTCGGACTTCCATGCGGCCATGGGCCGGTTTCTGAAGGACTTTCTGTAATGACAGCTCAATCCACCGACTGGATCGAAGACCTCCCCAAGGACCGACTAATCGGAGAATTTTCCGTGTGGTCCGCCGATCTGGTGCGCCTTGCCGACGACATGGCGCGGATCGAGCCGCATGCGGATGTCCTGCATATCGATGTGGCGGACGGACATTTCGCCCCGGCCATGCTGTTCTTTCCTGATCTGGTCGCCGGCATCCGCAAGGTCTCCTCGCGCCCGATCCATGTTCACCTGATGGTGGCGGACGCCATTCTTCTGTCGCAGATCGAGCAGTTTGCCGATGCCGGCAGCGATCTCATCAGCCTGCATGTGGAAAATCGTGCGTTAGCGGACGCGGCGCTCGATCTTCTCGATCGCCGCGGCATCGCCGCAGGCATGGTGCTGCGGGTCGAGACGCCGGTCGAAGAGATCGCACCCTATATTGCGCGGCTTCGTTTCGTGACGCTTCTGGGCACAGCGATCGGGGTCAAGGGTCAGGGGCTTGACGCCAAAGCAGGCGAGAGGCTGGGGCTTGCCAAGCGCCTCATCGACAAGAGCGGTTCGGACAAACGCATCGTGCTCGCAGCCGATGGCGGCATTCGCGAGCACACCGTTCCCCTCCTTCGCCAGGCCGGCGCGGAAACCGTCGTTCTGGGCTCGCTGGCATTCAATGCGCCATCCCTCGACGACCGGATGAAATGGCTCAGCACACTTTAGAATGGGAAGACGAACATGGAGTCCCTAGCGATTGGCGTTGATCTTGGAGGCACCCAGGTTCGGGCAGCTGTCGTCGACGAACGTGGCGAGATCATCCGGCGGGGCGCCGTCCTGACGGAGGCTAAAGCCGGCCCCACACGCGTGCTCGACCAAATGGCGGACCTCTCGATGTCGCTGCTCGACGGTATCTCGCCCGACCATGTAGTGGGCGTCGGTATCTCTGCTCCGGGTCCGCTCGATGCCAAGAATGGTATTGCGCTCGACATACCGACCCTTGCCGGCTTTGTCGATTTTCCGATCACGGCGGAGTTGCAGAAACGCTTCCGGTTCCCGGTCAATCTGGAAAACGACGGGATCGCCGCGGCACTTGGAGAATGGCGTTATGGCGCGGGCCGCGGTGTCGAGAACATGGTCTATGTCACGGTCAGCACCGGCATCGGCGGCGGCATCGTCGTCGACAACCGGATGCTGCACGGCCGGCGCGGCATGGCGGCGCATGTCGGCCACATGTCGGTGATGCCGAACGGGGAACTGTGCCCATGCGGCAATTACGGCTGTTTCGAAGCCTATGGCTCGGGAACTGCGTTCACGGAAAGGGCGCGCCGGCGCGCGCTCGAATGCAGCGACACTTCGCTTGGCGCCGATCGCGCGCCGATCGACAGCCGCGCGGTGTTCGAAGCGGCAAAGCGTGGAGATGCCGTGGCTCTCGACCTCATCGAGCAGGAAGCGGAAATTCTCGGCCGCGGGTTCACCAGCCTTCTCCACCTCTTCAGCCCGGACATCCTCGTGATGGGGGGCGGGATTTCCAACGAATTCGAAATGCTGCAGGCGGGGATTCGAAGGTATATCGCTCGCTGGGCAATGCCGGCATTCCGCGACGTCAAGGTCGTACGTTCGGCGCTTGCGGAAAACTCCGGCCTCATCGGCTCGGCGGCACTGGCGTTCCAGTCGCAGTCTGCGGAAAATCTCAAGGTGCTGATCTAAAAAGAAAAATCCTCCCCGGAGACCCTTCGGCTCGTCCGGGGAGGCCTCGCCCTGGGAGGCTTTCCTGATCGTCAGGGCACGAGCGCGCAACCGGCAGCCTTCGAAGCCGCAAGCGTCAGATTGCCCTCGGACGGCGGTATCGTCGCGACGATGTTGTAGAAATCCCAGTCACCCTTCGATTCCGCAGGCGACTTGACACGCACCAGATAGGTGGGGTGGGTGGCGCGGCCATCCACGCGGATCTCGGTTTCGCCGAACAGGGGATCCTCGTAGGTGCCCTTGTCGCGCATCGCCCCGACGACCGCCTTGCCGTCGTCGGACGAACCCACCTTCTTGACAGATTCCAGATAGAGCATGGCGGAGGAGTAGTTTGCCGCCTGGCCCATCGTCGGCTTGGCGCCGCCCATTCGCGCGGCGAAGCGCTCGGAAAAGGCCCGCGTCTTGTCGTTGAGATCCCAGTAGAACCAGGTGGTGAACGTCAGGCCCTGCGCGGTTTCGAGACCCAGCGAGCGGACATCTGTGAGAAACACCGTCATGGCGGCGAGCGACTGGCCGGACTGGGTGATGCCGAATTCGCCCGCCTGCTTGATGGCGTTGATCATGTCGCCGCCACCGTTGAGCAGACCGATGACCTGAGCTCCGGACGACTGGGCCTGCAGCAGATAGGAGGCGAAATCAGTCGTGTTCAGCGGGTGGAGAACCTCGCCGACGACTTCTCCGCCCGCTTCCTGCAGCAGCTTGCGGCCGGTGGCGCTTAGGCTATGGCCATAGGCGTAATCCACAGTGATGAAGAACCATTTCTTTCCTCCGTTCTTGAGCGTCGCCCCGATCGTGCCGCGGGTCAGTCCCCAGGTGTCGTAGGTCCAGTGAACGGTATTGGGCGAGCACTCCTTGCCGGTCAGCGCGGTGCTCGCGGCATTGGTCGCGAAGAAAACCTTGTTCTTTTCACGAGTGACGGCGTTGACCGCCAGCGCCGCTGCCGACGAGGTCACGTCGAAGATGGCATCGACACCGCGCTGGTCATACCAGTCGCGGGCGGTGCTCGAAGCCAGATCCGGCTTGTTCTGGTGATCGGACGATATCACGTTCACCTTCACGTCGGGGTTGGCGGCCATGAAATCTTCGGCCGCAAGGCGCGTGGCCTCGACGGAACCCTTGCCTGAAAAGTCCGTATAGATTCCGCTCATATCGGTGATGACGCCGAGAGTGACCGCGATCTCTGCCGATGCCTGTCCGGCAACAGCTGATAGTCCCGCGCTCAGCGCCAGGATCCTCAAAATTCTCATTGTCTTCCTCCTCTAACCTTGCCGTTTGTGAACGATCTGCCGTGGGTTGCGCCGCCGCTTGCGGGACCGGTCCGCAAGGCATGCTTAGGGCGCGGCTTCTCCTCGTTCGTTTTCTGCATTCCCCCGAGCGACTTGCCGGTTGCGCTATTCCTACATGTCTCGCCCTCGATTTCCCTAGAGCCGTTCTCCTACGAACCTGAACTCTTGGCCATCGCCAGGCCCTTCTCCACAGAGACGGCCGGGTCCGGCTGTGTCTCTTCGAGAAGATGATTGTGCTCCCCGAGCATCGGCGCAGGACGCCGAACCGGCATCGGGCGTCCGCCGATGGCAAATCCCGGTATCGGGACCGTGCCGGCACGCGGATGGTTCGTCTCGACCACGAGCCCCGCCGCGCGGAAATGGGCGGAGCTGGTGACGAGCGCATAGTCGGCCACGGGCGCGCAGATGATGTCGGCCTCCTCCAGCACGACCAGCCAGTCCATGGTGTTGCGGCTACGCAATTTCGCATTGAGGATGGCGGTCAGTTCGGCGCGATGCGCCATCCGTTGGGGCAAGCTTGCGAAACGCGGCTCGGCGGCAAGCTGAGGCTGGTCGATGACATCGCAGAACCGTCGCCAGCGCGCCTCCTGATAGGCGGCGATCAGGATGTAACCATCGGCCGTCTCATAGGCCTCGTTGGGCGTGGCATAGGGTGCACCGCTTCCGCAGCGGCGCGGTGTCTCTCCGGATGCCAGGTATCCCGCCATGGGTACCTGCTGCAGCATGACCGAGCTGGCGAACAGATTGATGTCGATATGCCCGGGCTGCCTGCCGGCATCCCGGCTGCGCAAGGCGGCAAGCACCGCAATCGCTGCCTGGTATCCGGTCACCATGTCGGCAACCGGAGCCTGCACCTTGGATGGCGGCTCGCCTTCCATGCCGGTAATGCTCATCAGCCCGGACACCGCCTGGATGACGCCATCGACGCCCGGCCGGGTGGACCATGGTCCCGTTTGCCCATAGGCGGAAATCGAACAGTAGATCAGCCGCGGGTTGAGCGCCGTCAATGCGGCATAGCCGATGCCGATACGATCGGCGACACGCGGGCGGAAGCTCTCCACCACGACATCCGCGGTCTTGACCAGCGCCAGAGCCTGGCTCTTGCCAGCCTCGGTCTTGAGATCGAGAACCACGCCACGCTTGTTGCGGTTGAGCGCCATGAAGGTCGTGCTTTCGCCCTCGACGAAGGGCGGGCCGAGGGTCCGCCCGATATCGCCACCGGGCGGCTCGACCTTGACGACATCCGCCCCCATGTCGGCCAGAAGCATGGTGCAGAAGGGGCCGGCCGCGATCTGCGAGAAATCGATGATGCGCAGGCCGCTGGTCGAGCCTTCCAGCGGATTGGAAACGGGATTGTTCACACTGTCGTTCATCGGCCGACAAAGCGCGGTGTGCGCTTCTCCGCAAATGCCTTGCGGCCTTCCAGCCGGTCTTCGGTATCCTTCAGCATGCCCCAGACCATTTCGGTCATGTCGAACAGGCCGGAGCGTGGCAGCACGTCCGTATCGCGTGTCAGGCGCTTGGTCGCAGCGACGGAGAGAGGCGCGTTCTGCGCGATCGTCTCCGCAAGATCAGCCGCGCGTTCGGCCAGCTCGTCCGCCGGCCAGACATCGCTGACGAGCCCGATGCGCAGCGCTTCGGCAGCGTCGATCCGCGCACCCGTCATCAGCAGCTTCATCGCATGCGCCGCCGGGATCGCGCGCATGAGAAGAGGGCCGCAGACGCCGGCAACGCTGCCGATCCGCACTTCCGGAAGGGCAAAGCTTGCTGTATCAGCGGCCACGCGCAGGTCGCATTGCAACGCAAGCTCCATGCCGCCTCCAAGGCAGTGGCCGTTGATCGCCGCAATGAGCGGCTTGGAGATCGCCAGGCGTTCGAGATTGAGGAAGCGGATATAGGTGCCCTTGCGGGTCGCCGCTTCATCACTCGCAACCCAGGTCGCGGCATAGGGATCGTTGCTCGGCGGCGTCCGCTTGAGGTCGGCGCCGACGCAGAAGGCGCGGTTGCCCGCCCCGGTGAGGACGATGACCCGTACCGATTCGTCATCGCGCGCGTCGACCAGATGCTGGCGCAGGTCCGTCTGCGCCTGCACGTCGAGCGCGTTCAGCGCCTCTGGCCTGTCGATCGTGATGGTCGCAACCGCGCCGTTTATGGAGGAATGGATGGTCATGTCATACACTCGGACTTGAGAGGCTGCGCGCACCGCAGACATAGAGAAGCTGGCCGGTAATGTAGGCGCTATTCCTGCTGGCAAAGAACAGCACCGCCTGGGCGACGTCCGCCGGCGTGCCGATGCGCTGCATGGGAACGCTTTTCTTCAGCTTCTCCTGGACTTCCGGCTTGAAGCCGAGAAACAGCGGCGTCTCGATGATGCCGGGGGCGACCGCGTTGACGGTGATGCCCTGGCTGGCGAATTCGATGGCAAGGCTTCGCGTCAAGCTGACCACCCCGCCCTTGGCGGCCGAATAGTTGGCCTGGCCGAAGCCGCCGAGCCATGCCCGCGAGGATATGTTGACGACGCGTCCGTAACCTCGTTCCACCATGCCGGGGATCGCCGCCTTGCAGGTAAGGAACTGCGAGCGAAGGTTGGTTGCGATGACCGCATCCCAATCGTCTTCCTCCATCTTTGCCAGGCGCTTGTCGCGGACGATACCGGCATTGTTGACGAGCACGTCAAGCCGTCCCAGCTCATGGTTGACCTTGCCGATCGCGTCCTCCACCTGGGGGCGCTTTGTGACGTCTACCGAAACGGGCAGGATCCTGCGACCGGGATGGGCGGCGCGCAGACGCTCCGCTGCATCTTCCACGGCGGTTGCGTCGAGATCCAGAAGGGCAATGTCGAAGCCCGCGCCGGCCAGAGCCCCGGCGATGCCGAAGCCGATGCCGCGGGCGCCACCGGTGACGGCGGCAATATCATTCTGCGACATCGTCATACTCCCAGGACATGGACCGAGGAGGCGGCATGATCGACGCCGGCGATACCGCCGCCGGTACATTGGGTAAGTCCGATCCTTGCGCCCTCGACCTGCCGTCCCTCCGCGCGACCCTGCAATTGCCAGGTCACCTCAACCATCTGCGCCACGCCGGTGGCACCGAGCGGATGCCCCTTTGCGAGAAGCCCGCCACTCGGATTGACCGGTACGCGGCCGCCGAGCGCCGTATCGCCACGCCGCAGCATCGCTGCACCTTCCCCCTGTGGAGCAAGGCCCAGTGCCTCGTAATAGAGAAGCTCGGCGATGGTGAACGCGTCGTGCAGTTCGACGACATTGACGTCTTCCGGCCCAAGCCCGGCCTGCTCGTAGGCAACGCGCGCGGTGCGGGCCGTGATTTCGGCATCGAGGATATCGTCGCAGCCTTCCTCCAGATGCCCGGACTGGACGGCGGATCCGAGAACCCGCACGGCCGACCGGTGCGATGCCGGCCGTTTCGTCGTCAGCACCACGGCCGCCGCGCCATCAACGGCCGAAGGGCAGCACTGAAGCAAGGTCAGCGGCTCGGCGACGGGCCTTGATGCAAGAACCTCCTCAAGCGTTACCGGCTTGCGCTGCTGCGCATAGGGATTGAGCGCTCCGTGCGCGCGATTCTTGACCGCAATCCTTGCCAGGATTTCGGGGTTTTCGTCGCGCTCGTAGAGGTAACGGGTGCCGCGCATCGCATAGACCGTCGGCAGCGTCATGCCCTGGGCCGCATAGAGCTCGGTCTTGTAGTCGTTGCGTTGCAGCGGAATGGTGCCGCCGCCCAGCTTGGTCAGCATCTCGACGCCCCAGACCAGAACGGTGTCGTAAAGGCCGAGCCGCAGAGCCTGCGAGGCGAGATGAACCGCGGTCGCACCGCTGGCGCAGGCGTTCTCGACATTGTAGAGCGCCGGGCCGGTGATGCCGAGATCCCGCATCAGGACCTGGCCGAGGATCATGCCGCCATAGACATTGGCGTTGTACATGGCCTGGATCTGGCCGGCCTCGATTCCGGCATCAGCAAGCGCGCCCAGCACCGCCTCCTGTGCGAGATCCTGCATCGAGCGCGTCTCATGTCGCGCGAAAGGGGTCATGGCTGCGCCAGCGATATAGACTTCAGTGCTCACTGGGCGTCCTCCGATGCGGAAACGAAAAGATAGCCGGCTTCGCCACCGGCGATCGGGCGCAGGGCCATGCCAATGCGGGGACGCTCCCCCGCGGCAAGTTCGAGACGGCCGAACACGCGCGCCCTTTCGGGGAAGTCCGCATAGACCAGAACGAAGGGCGCAAGGCCCGTCTTCGGATTGGGATGGATGACGGTGAAGCTGTAGAGCACCGCATGGTCCGACAGGGTCAGCGGCTCGTAGCGGGACGCAGCCGGCGAGCCGGATGGAATGGCTGGAAAGATGCCGTTTCCCGTCGCACGATCACGCGATGCGGGAAGATGAATGGACGGGTCTGCCGTTCGCGTGCGCGAAAGCGTTGCAGATATGTCCGGAACTTGATTCACAGTGCTCCTCCTTGGCCGGCCTTCGGCTTTGCCGCTTGTTATGTTGTTGGTATCGTAGCGCGATCCGATCCGGGGCACAGGCGTAAAAATCTCGGCAATAGTTGACTTAAAGTCAACGGTCGGGCTGGATTGGAACCTTCACCGGCGTTCCGGAGCCCAAACGAAACGAGGAAAGCCAACCTTCCGGCTGGCTTTCCTCGCAGAGATGACAGGTGAACGGAGAGGCGCTGATTTCGCCTTGACCTCCGTCCTGCTAAAGCGGGCGTTTGATCCAGCGGGCGATCAATCCAAGGACGCCTTCCCGGAAAAGCAGGACGCAGAGAACGAAGATCACGCCCTGAACGACCGTGACCCAGGAACCGAGGGTGGCCAGGTAATTGGTCATGGTGACGATGACCGCGGCACCGAGAATGGGCCCGAAGACCGTCCCCATGCCGCCGACCAGTGTCATCAGGACCACTTCCCCGGACATCGACCAGTGGACATCCGTCAGTGATGCAAGCTGGAACACGATGGCCTTGGTGCTTCCTGCAAGGCCGGCAATCGATGCCGACAGCACGAACACGCCAAGCTTGTAGCGATTGACACGATAGCCGAGGGAGATGGCACGCGGTTCGTTGTCACGGATCGCCTTCAAGACCTGCCCGAAAGGCGAATGGATGATCCGGTAGATGAGACCGAGACCGAACAGGAAGATGACGGCGACCACGACATAGAGCGCGTAGTCATTGGCAAGATTGATCAGCCCGAAGAGGTTGCCGCGCGGAACGGCCTGGATACCGTCCTCGCCGCCGGTAAAGACTGCCTGGACGCAAACGAAATAGACCATTTGCGCCAGAGCAAGGGTGATCATCGCGAAATAGATGCCCTGACTTCTGATCGCGATCGCCCCGATGATCAATCCGAGGAATGCTGCCGTGACCGTTCCCGTCACGATGGCGAGTTCCGGGGTAAAGCCCCAGGCCTTGGCGGAATAAGCCGAGAGATAGCTCGCCGCGCCGAAGAAGGCGGCATGTCCGAAGGACAGAAGACCGCCGTAGCCGAGGAGCAGGTTGAAGGCCATTGCGAATAGCGCAAAGCAGAGGACCTTCATGACGAACACCGGATAGAGCAGGAACGGCGCGATCAGAAGGACAACCGCAATGGCGATGAAGACCTTGAGATGGAATGACGCCGTGTCGTTCGACTGAGACAAGGCGCTCGAGATGCTCATCTCCGGGCCTGGGGCGGTTCTTGCGGTGTTGGCGGTATCCATTACAGGGTCCTCCCGAAAAGACCTGCCGGCTTGACGAGCAGTACCAGCATCATGATGACGAAGATGACTGTCGAGGACGCTTCCGGATAAAACACCTTGGTCAGTCCTTCGACGAGGCCGAGCGCGAAGCCGGTTATGATGGAGCCGAGGATCGAGCCCATCCCGCCGATGACCACGACCGCGAAGACGACGATGATCAGGTCGGCCCCCATGTTGGGATTGACCGAATAGATCGGTGCCGCCAGCACGCCCGCGAAGGCGGCCAGCGCGACACCGAATCCGTAGGTCAGCGTGACCAGGCGCGGAACATTGACGCCGAAGGCCTGCACCAGCGTGGCGTTTTCTGTCGCGGCTCGCAGATAGGAGCCGATCTTCGTTCTCTCGATGACGAACCATGTGCCGAGACACACGACGAGCGAGATGATGATGACCCATGCGCGGTAGTTCGGCATGAACATGATGGGAGCGCCGAACAGCTGGATCTGGTGGCCACCCGCCAGCTGGGACGGAATGGCATAGGGCAGGCCCGATGCGCCGTACTGGCTGCGGAAAAGGCCCTGGATGATGAGCGCAAGCCCGAATGTCAGGAGAAGACCGTAGAGATGGTCGAGCTTGTAGAGTCGGGAGATGAAGAACCGCTCCAGAATGATCCCGAAGATGCCGACGGTCACCGGCGCGATGACCAGCGCCCACCAGTAGCCGACCCCGAGATAGTTCAAAAGCATCCAGGCCACGAATGCGCCAACCATATAGAGGGCACCATGGGTGAAGTTGATGATGTTCAGCAATCCGAAGATGATGGCCAGGCCAAGGCTCAATATCGCATAGAACGCGCCATTGATCAGTCCAAGCATCAACTGTCCGAGAAAGGCCGCGCTCGGGACGCCGAAGATCGTCATCATGAGGTCAATCCCAGCCTAGTATGGCCCAGCGCAGTGTGGCCCAGCTTTGTGTGGCGCAACGTTGTGTGGCGTTGAACGGTGGCGCCTGCCGCGCGGTTTTCTTCCCGATACCGGTCATTGAAGACCAAGGTCTCAATGGTCATTGTTTCCTCCCGTAAACTCTGTCCTACACGCCGAGATAAGTGTGCAGTTTGGCAATCTGTGCATCGAGTTCGGCATTCGGGATCATGTCGATCACCTTGCCCTGTTCGACGATGTAATGCTTGTCGGCAACCGTCTGCGCGAAGCGGAAATTCTGCTCGACGAGGATGATGGTGTATTTCGCTTCCTTGAGATGCTGGATCGTCCGCCCGATCTGCTGGACGATGACCGGCGCGAGCCCCTCCGTCGGCTCGTCCAGAAGGATCAATCTGGCGCCGGTCCGCAGGATGCGCCCGATGGCCAGCATCTGCTGTTCTCCGCCCGAAAGCTTGGTGCCCTGGCTTGCGGCCCGCTCCTTGAGGTTGGGGAAAAGCTCGTAGATCTGTTCGACCGTCATGCCGCCCGGCTTGACGATGGGTGGAAGCATCAGGTTTTCCTCGACCGACAGGCTGGAGAAGATGCCGCGCTCTTCCGGCACATAACCGACGCCCTTGCGGGCGATGTGGCGCGATTGCAGCCCGATCGTTTCGGTTCCGTCGAACACGACCGAGCCCTTCCGCTTGCCCATGATCCCGATGATCGAGCGAAGCGTCGTCGTCTTGCCGGCGCCGTTGCGGCCGAGGAGAGTGACGACCTCTCCGTGACCCACGTCGAAATTCATCCCGTGCAGGACATGGCTTTCGTCATACCAGGCCTCGAGATCCTTGATCGAAAGCAGTGGGGACGCCGACGTGGCGGTCGAGGGCGCACGGGCCGCCAGATTGAGCACTTCAGCCATGACCAGCTCCGATGTAAGCTTCGATAACGCGGGGATCCTTCGACACGGTCTGATAATCGCCTTCGGCGAGAACCTTGCCGCGCGCCAGTACCGTGATCGTGTCGGAGAGCGACGACACGACCGACAGATTATGCTCGACCATCAGAATGGTGCGGTTCTTCGAGACGCGCTTGATCAGTTGCGAATTGCGCTCCACGTCCTCGTGGCCCATGCCGGCCATGGGCTCGTCGAGCAGCATCATTTCCGGATCGAGCGCCAAGGTCGTGGCGATTTCCAGGGCGCGCTTGCGGCCGTAGGAGAGCTCGGAGGCGTTGTGATTGCGGAAATTTGCCAGCCCCACGTCTTCGACGAGGTTCATCGCATCGTCGTTCATGGCGTTCAGCACACGCTCGGAACGCCAGAAGTCGAACGAGTCGCCTCTCTTTCGCTGCAGCGCGATCCGCACGTTCTCAAGAACCGTCAGGTGCCCGAAGACCGCGGAAATCTGAAACGACCGCACCAGTCCGAGGCGCGCAACATCCGCCGGCTTCAGCCTGGTGATATCGCGGCCGTTATAGGTGATCGTTCCCCTGGTCGGCTGCAGGAACTTGGTCAGCAGGTTGAAGCATGTCGTCTTTCCCGCGCCATTTGGTCCGATCAGGGCGTGGATCGATCCGCGCCGCACAGCGAGGTTAACATTGCCGACGGCGGCGAACGCACCGAAGTCACGCCCCAGGCCGCTCGCGGAGAGTATTATGTCGTTTGTCATTCATTCCTCCTCCCGGGATCTCCAATCCCGCATCGTCCCCCGACCATGATCTGTGGACTGCATCGCCAGGGACCGCCGGAACAGCAACTGTCAACAGCCGTCCGTCATGGTTTCTTCGAAAGCCAGACAGCGATCACGGGTTGCGGATACGACCCGTGATCGCTGCGAGACCGATCTATGCGGCCGAACGGGCAGCCTCCAGCACCAGCCTGCCTTTCAGCCGGCCGGCGCGCATCCGTTCCAGCGCCGTATTGGGATCGTCGTGTGCCACCCGCTCGATTTCCATCTTGCCGAGCTTGCCGGTCTTCGCGAGATCGAGCAGTTCCTGCATCTCCTGCAGGCTTCCGGTATAGCTGCCCTGGATCGTCAGCGCCTTCAGCGGGAACGAGGGCAGGGACACCGTCAGATCACCTCCGTAGAGCCCGATCGGCACATATGTTCCGCCCTTGGCAAGGCCTGCGAGTGCTGCGGTTGCGGTCGTTGTGGAGGCGACGAAATCGATCACGCCGTAGAGTGGCTGGTTCGCGGCCGACTTCAGCTGATCGGCGAAATCCTCGGCTTTCGCATTGACCGCAAATTGTGCGCCGGCATTGCGCGCCACTTCCAGCTTCTCGTCGGTAATGTCGGCAGCGATGATCGCCTTGTGGCCGAAGGCCGAAAGAATATTGATGGCGGCAAGGCCAAGCCCGCCTGTCCCGATGATCGCGATCGGCTGATCGACCGCGCCCGAAAACACTTTCTTGACGGCGGAATAGGCCGTCAGCCCCGAACATGCGAGCGTGGCGGCAAGCGCCGGATCGATAGTGCCGTAATCGAAGAGATAGCGGGTATCATCGACCAGAACATGGCTGCCGTAACCGCCGTCGCGGAAAATGCCGAGGCTTTTCGGCGTCAAGCACAGCTGCTCCTTGCCGCTCTTGCACTGGGCGCAGTGGCCGCATCCGCCCCAGGGATAGATGACCCTGCTGTCGCCGACGGAGACACCGCGCGCTTCCGGCCCGACCGCGATAACCTTGCCGACGGTCTCGTGTCCCAGGATCAGCGGCAGCTTGACGCCGCGATCCGCCAGCGACAGCTTCTTGCCGCCCCCAAGATCGTAGAACCCGTCCTGAACGTAGAGATCGCTGTGGCAGACGCCACAGAACATGACCTCCAGGAGGACCTCGCTTCCCTTGGGCTTCGGCGTGGTAATTTCGACTGCTTCCAGCGGCTGTCCGTTCTTTACGACTGCCCAACCTTGCATTTCCGTTCTCCCTTTAATCGAATGATCCGATGGACGGCGGCTTCCGCTCGCGCCGCCCGTCGCAATCGCAAAATGAAATCGATATCCGGACATGGCCGCCGCTGCGGCCGTGTCCTCAATTACTGAGCCGCCGCATTCTTCTTGTCGGTCATCATTTCCGAGATGAACGGACCCTGGACATCCATGTTGATCTTGCAATCGACCAGGATCAGCCCGGACCAGTCGCCGAACTGGTCCTTGAGGGCCTTCAGCTGATCTTCAGTCCTGACCGTGGCGGTCTCGTAGCCGAAAGATTCTGCAAGCGGCGCGAAATCGATATCGGGAAACAGCGACATCGATTCCGGCAGCTTCATCTCGCGACTGAACTGCACTTCGGCGCCATAGGCGGCGTCGTTGAGAACGAACACGACGAGCGGCAGACCGCATCGCGCGAAGGTTTCCAGCTCCGAGGCCGTCATCATGAACCCGCCGTCGCCGATGAAGAGAATGTTCAGTTCGTCGGGACGGGCAGCCGAAAATCCGATCGAGGTTCCGAGACCGGCGCCGATTGAGGCGAAGTCGTTGGTGATCCTGAAATGGCCCGGGCCCGGCACGCTGAGATAGCTGGCGACGAGGAAGAAGTTGCCTGAATCGTAGATGATGTTGCGCTTCTTCGGCAGAATGTCTTCCAAGAGCATGGCAACCGCCCGTGCATCGAGCGTCCGGCTGGTATTCTGCTTCTGGAAATCCGAGGACATGCGGAATTCGCGGATCGCGTCCCGTGTTTCCTGCGTGTGGAAGGGCTTATCGCCTCCAGACAGGTCGGGCAGTGCGTCGGCAAGCTGCCCCGCGACCACCTTCGCGTCGCCAACGATGCAGATGTCGGCCGGATAATAGCGGCCGGCGTGGCTGCGGATATTGTCGATGTGGATGACCGGTGCGTCGAGGGGAAGGCCGTGGCCCCGGCTTGTTGTCCAGGCGTTGAGGCCGGCACCGAAGGCGACGACGCAGTCCGTCTGCTCGACGTATTTGCGCGCAAGCGAATGCGAGAAGGAGCCGAGGATGCCGAGATTGTAAGGGTTTCCGGCAAAAAGATCCTTGCCCTTGAGCGACGTGATCAACAGCGCGCCGGTGAGTTCCGCAAGGCGCTCGATCTCCTCGCGTGCGCCGGCCTTGTGGGCGCCGAGACCTGCCACGATCAAGGGGCGCTTGGCCTTCGACAGGGCGTCAGCGGCAGCCTTCACGGCCTGGGCGCGACCGGGTTCGGCCACCCTCTGGGGCCTCGGTGTCGAATCGACAGGGGTCGTGGCGGGATCGACCAGCGTGTTCTGGACACTGAGCGGGATATGCAGGGTCACCACATTGCCATTGCTTGCGGCATCGATCGCGGCACGCAGGACAAGCCTGCCCGAAAGCGCATGATCGATCTTGAATGTCTTGAGGCCGGCCGCGGCAAAGACGTTCTGCGCTTCATAGGCCTTGAAGTCGGGGCCGAGCGCATTGGGGTTTTTCTGCTGCTCGGCCTCGCCGAGAATGACCAGCAGGGAGGCTCCGCTCTTTGCCGCCGCCATGATGCCATGCATGCAGTTCGATGCGGCTGGACCGCGGCCGATAATGGCGACGCCAAGCTTGCCGCTGGCCGAGGCATAGCCGTCGGCTGCCATGATGACGCTCGATTCGTGGCGGGCCGACCAAACCTTGACGCCGCTTGCGTCCAGCTCCGCCGTGAGGCCGATCGTGTCGTCACTTGTCAGGCCGAAGCAGTCGGTCACGCCCGCCGCAATGAGATCCTGAACCAGGAGTTGGTAAACCGGAACGTCCAGCTTCACGCCATCGGATGCCTGGGCTTTTACAGAGATGGTGTCCATTTGATAGATCCGTCAGGTAGTGAGCAAAATCGATGAGCCACGGGACGCCTGGCGTCTGCCGGTGACGGGAAAGGTCGCATTGTCTGTGCTTGCGGCTTTGCTCAAATTGGAATTCGTCTGCTGCTGTCTGGATTGAGGAGCAATCCTCAAGGAGAAGGCGTCAGCCTCCCCCGGACCGCATCGGCGGCCAGGCTTTTAGCCTCGCTGCGATCCATGCAGCCGCGCAGGCAGCGTAATCTCCCACGCTTCCGATCCGGTCATTCCTGTCAAATCGGGTGGCCGCCACGCGGCACTTTGTCGACTTTTCCATCCCAGCTCCTCCTCAGGCTCTGATAAGTGTCGGTTTAAGATCGGCGGGGCCGATCGTCAGATGTCATCGGCAATGGAGGCAACGTGCTTGCACAGCGCCGTGACCTCGAGTTCCATATAGGGGAAAAGCGGAAGCGCCGTGATTATCTCGTGCAGCTCACCGGCATCCTTCACGTCGAAAATGCTGATATTCGCCCAATGACCCGCGATCCGCCAGATATGGCGCCATTTGCCTGCACGCTGCAGTTCCTTCGCCTTTTCGACTTCGGCGGCGCTGAGGGCTGCGATCTTTTCGCGATCCGCTTCCGGCGGGACCTTGATGTGAATTTCTATTTGAAACAGCATTTCATCTCCTCCTGAAATAGTCTGCCGTGTTATAGACCGGCTCCGTCAGAGCCTGACGATCACGGACTTGAGCTGCGTGTAATGGGACAGGGCCTCCAGGCCTTGCTCGCGGCCGTAACCGCTCTGCTTGAAACCGCCGCATGGCGTCTGCACGAAGCCGCCGCCATATTCGTTGACGACGATGCGTCCTGCATCGAGGCGCGCCGCAACACGATGGACCCGGCCGATATCGCGGCTCCAGATGCCGGCCGCCAGACCGAATTCGGAATCGTTTGCCATGCGGATCGCGTCGGCTTCGTCCTTGAACGGAATGACGACGACCAGCGGTCCGAAGACCTCCTCGCGCGCAAGTTCCATGTCGTTCGACCCGCCGACATATACGGTCGGCTCGATATACCAGCCGGTTCCGCGGTTGCCGCCGCTTGCAACCTTGCCGCCGGCCGCGAGCGTCAGGCCATCGTCCTCCGCGACCTTGAAGAAGGACTGGATCTTTTCGAATTGCGCGCTTGTCGTGATCGGACCGGAGGTCGCGTCATGCTCCGGCCCCATGCGCAGAGCGGAGACTTCCTTGAGAAGTTTCTCGACGAATGCGTCATGAATACCTTCCTGGACGAAGAGCCGGGTTCCGGCCGCGCACCATTGGCCGCTGTTCCAGGTGAAGGCGCGTACAGCGCCTTTCGCGGCGGCGGCAAGGTCTGCATCGTCGAACACGATATTCGCGGATTTTCCGCCCAGCTCCAGCGTCAGCGGCAGCACGCGTTCCGCCGCAAGCTTGCCCAGTTCCTTGCCGGCCCGCACGCTGCCGGTGAACGAGATCTTGCGCATCTCGGGGTGATCGACCATGACCGGACCCGCGACGACGCCGCGCCCGACGATCACGTTGAGGACGCCCGGCGGAAGACCCGCCTCCGTAACAGCGAGCCGTGCGACCTCGATCAGCGAGCCCGGCGTATGCTCCGAGGGTTTGGCAACGACAGTGTTACCCACCGCGAGCGCCGGCGCGATCGCCCTTGCCGCCTGGTGCAGAGGTGCATTCCACGGAAGGATGACGCCGATTACGCCGAACGGATCGCGGCGCGTATAGACATGATAATTTCGGCCCTGGTCGATGATGTCGCCATTCATGACGCTGACAAGGCCGGAATAGAATTCAAAGAACTGCGCCGTCAGATCGATCAGCTGCGGCATTTCATGGGCCGGCTTGCCCGTCTCAGCGCTCTCGATTTCACCGATGCGTGTGCCATTCCGGCGAATGACCCGGGCAAGCTCCGCCAATATGCCGCCCCGCTCGGACGGAAGCATATCGCGCCAGACTGCAAATGCGTCCGCAGCAGAATCGATAGCCAGATTGACTTCGTTACTGCCGCTGTCTGCAACTTCCTTAGATTTGGAGCCGGTCCGCGGATCCAATTTGTCACGGTAAAGCCCATCCGTCGGCCCTACGAATGTACCGCCTATGTAATTGTCCACCTTTTCGAACACCACATGCACCCTTGTATTACGAATATGCGCTGCCGGGCACGATAGTACCGCAAGCTATTCATCTTCAAACCATTAATCGGCGCAGAAGAGCAATCGACTTTTGGTTCCGGCATTGTTGAGTTTTAGTCATCTGACAACGTGTTCCCTTCCTTAAGCTCAACGGTCGACGGCGCGCAGCCACCCGAGCGCCAGGCTGTTGCATTTTGCTCAACAGCCGCACGCGTCTTTCTCGCTACCCGCCACCGGAAATCGCCAATAGATTGTCGGCCTCAGTTGCCAACCTGAAAGGTCAGCGCCGCTCGACGCCGGCATTGGGCCTGAAGTCCAAGGAAATCTTTATAATGAAGGTGCTTGTCCCGGTTAAGCGGGTCGTCGATTACAATGTCAAAGTGCGGGTTAACCCGGACGGATCGGGCATCGAGACGGCCAACGTCAAGATGTCGATGAATCCCTTCGACGAGATCGCGGTCGAGGAAGCAATCCGCCTGAAGGAACGCGGTCTCGTCACCGAGATCGTCATCGTATCCATCGGGCCGCCACAGGCGCAGGAAACGATCCGGACCGCCTTGGCCATGGGCGCCGATCGCGGCATTCTGGTCAAGGCCGAGGGCGCCGTGGAACCTCTCGCCGTCGCCAAGATCCTCAAGTCTGTCATAGCGACTGAAAGCCCGGATCTTGCGATCCTTGGCAAACAGGCCATCGACGATGACGCCAACCAGACCGGCCAGATGCTGGCCGCATTGCTCGGCTGGTCCCAGGGCACGTTCGCGTCGAAACTGGAACTGAGCGAGACGTCTGTCGACGTGACGCGCGAAGTCGATGGCGGCGCCCAGACCCTGACATTGACGCTTCCGGCCATCATCACGACCGATCTGCGGCTGAACGAGCCGCGCTACGCGTCCCTGCCGAACCTCATGAAGGCCAAGAAGAAGCCGATAGCCGAATTCGAAGCATCCGAGCTCGGTATCGACCTGAAGCCAAGGCTGAAGGTGGTGAGCGTGGCCGAATCCGCGGGCAGGACGGCGGGGATCAGGCTCGGCTCAACTGCCGAACTCGTCGACAGGCTCAGGAACGAAGCTGCCCTTCTATAGTATCCTGGAGATTATCCATGACCACACTTCTTCTGGCCGATCACGACGGCGCGACGGTGTCCGACGGCACACGCAAGGCGCTGACGGCGGCCCTCGCACTCGGCGAGCCGGTGCACATCCTTGTCGCTGGTTCTCGCGAGATCGCGGAACAGGCGGCGAAGCTTGCGGGCATCGAAAAGGTTCTGTCCGCGGACGATCCGCTCTATACCCACATGCTTGCCGAGCCGTTGGCGGCGCTGATCGTGTCTCTGGCAGGCTCCTATGACGCGCTCGTGGCCCCAGCAACGACCACTGGAAAGAACGTGATGCCGCGTGTCGCGGCTCTTCTCGACTCCATGCAAGTATCCGACGTCATCAGGATCGTCGCGTCTGACACGTTCGAGCGTCCCATCTATGCCGGAAACGCCCTCCAGACAGTGACCGTCGTCGAAGGTCGGCGCGTGCTGACCATTCGCACCGCTGCATTCAAGGCTGCCATCAATGGCGGAGCCGCGGTGGTGGAAACGGTCGGGCGATCCGAGGATCCGGGCCTGTCGATATTCAAAGGCGACGCTTTGTCGAAGAGCGATCGGCCCGAGCTTGCCGATGCCGGCAAGATTGTCGCCGGCGGACGCTCGCTCGGATCTGCGGAGAATTTCGCAAGCTATATCGGACCGGTCGCCGACAGGCTGGGAGCGGCAATCGGTGCCTCGCGCGCAGCGGTCGATGCCGGTTACGCGCCCAACGACTGGCAGGTCGGACAGACGGGGAAGGTGGTTGCGCCGGATCTCTATATCGCCGTCGGAATATCCGGCGCGATCCAGCACCTGGCCGGCATGAAGGATTCCAAGGTGATCGTCGCAATCAACAGCGATGCCGACGCGCCGATCTTCCAGATCGCCGACTACGGCATCGTCGGTGACCTGTTCCAGATTTTGCCTGAACTGGCAGAAGAACTGGGGAAGACATCCGCGCAATAAGGGGAAGGAACCGACGGGCGGAAAAAGCAGCCTGCCGGGATGGCATGAGGGGGATTAAATTATGAAGGTTGCAACGCCTGCGGGCGCGTCCGGTCGTGGCGCTGTCGTTGAAGCGCTTTGCCAGCGCTTCGGAAGTCTTGTGACGGCTGCGGAGGCGATGCGGCGGCAGCACAGCAAGGGGGAGGGGCTGCCGCTTGTGGGGATCCCCGATGCCGTGGCTTTTCCGACAACCAACGAGGAGGTGGCAGCGCTCGTCTCCTTCTGCCGCGATCACCGATTGCCGATCGTGCCCTTCGGCGCAGGCACCTCGCTCGAAGGGCATGTTGCGGCGGTCCGTGGCGGACTGTCGGTCAGCACCGCAAGAATGGACACTGTGCTCGAGCTCTCGCCCGAAGCGCTCGACTGTCGTGTGCAGGCAGGCATGACGCGCCATCGTCTCAATGCGGATCTGCGCGCGGCCGGCCTCTTCTTTCCCGTCGATCCGGGGGCGGATGCCTCGATCGGCGGCATGGCGGCGACGCGGGCGTCGGGCACGGCCGCCGTCCAGTACGGAACCATGCGCGACAACATTCTCGGCCTGACCGTCGTTACAGCCGACGGCCGGATCGTTCGCACGGGCAGCCGAGCGCGGAAATCGGCGGCCGGGCTCGATCTGACGGCATTGTTCGTCGGCAGCGAGGGAACGCTCGGCATCATCACCGAGGTTCAGTTGCGGCTGCATCCGCTTCCCGAGGCGATCGTTGCCGCCGTCTGCCAGTTCCCGAGCGTGGGCCAAGCCATCGATGCCGTTATTTCAGGTCTGCAATCCAGCGTCGATTTCGGCCGCGTCGAACTCCTGAACGCCACGCAGATGGATGCATGTATCGCCTATTCGAGGCTTGAAGGCCTGGACGCCTCGCCGACGCTTTTCCTCGAATTCGGCGGCACCGAAAACGGCATTGCGGAAAAGGTCGAGGTGATGCAGATGCTGGCGAGCGAATTCGGCGGCACCGCCTTTCAGTTCGCCTCGCGATCAGAGGATCGCAACCGCCTGTGGAAGGCCCGCCACGACGCCTATCACGCGTCGATCGCCTACCGGCCGGGGCGCACGATCATCGGGACCGATGCCTGCGTGCCGATTTCCGAGCTGGCGACCTGCATTGCTGAAACCGAAGCCGATATTGCCGAAGCCCGGCTGGTGGCGCCGATCGTCGGGCATGTCGGCGACGGCAATTTCCATCTCAATATCCTGTATGACCCGAACGACGCGGACGAGGTGCGGCGGGCCGAATGGCTTGCCGATGCCGTCGGCCGTCGCGCAATCCGGCTTGGCGGTACATGCACCGGTGAACATGGCGTGGGCGCCCACAAGCGCTCGCTGCTCGACCTGGAGCACGGCGAAGGCACCGACCTGATGCGAATGGTGAAGAACGCTCTCGATCCGATGGGGCTGATGAACCCGGACAAGATGCTGAGCTGAGCCGCTTGCCTTGAACACCTACGCGGATGCGCAGTCTCCGGAGCGGGACGTCAGCTGGTTGACGCCTTCCCGGCGCCAGCCGCACCCGCCTGTTCGATCAACCACGAGCGGAAGCGGCGAAACGCCGGGTTTCTGAGCTTCAGGCGCGGGTAGACGAAATAATAGGTGAAGGATCCCCGGTTCACCGTCTGTTGAAACGGCTGGACGAGCCGGCCCGCTTGAAGGTCGTCCAGGAACAGCGCCTTCTGGGCGATCATGATGCCGTGGCCTTCGAGGGCGGCCTGGTAGGCGAGAATGGAGCTTGCATATTTTGCCCCGGCATAGGGGTCGATATCCTTTGCACCGGAGGCTTCGATCCAGAAATTCCAGTCGTCGGGACGGACGATCGAATGCAGCAGCGGCACCTCCGCGAGCTTGTCGATGGAAGACAGATCGTGCGTTGACAGAAATGCCGAGGTGCAGAGCGGCACGAGTTCGTTCGACACGATCGGATCGGCCTCTATCCCTGACCACAGGCCATCCCCCAGCCGGATTGCTCCATCGAGATTTTCTCGATCGAAATCGACGGCCTCGTTGGATGTGGTCAGCCGGACCTCCGTCTTTTCGTTGACGGCGTGAAAGCTGCCGAGGCGAGGGATCAGCCATTTCATGCAGAATGTCGTATACCCGCGAATCCGCAGGATTTCCGCCTCTTTCTTGCCGGTCAGTTTCTGGGTGGCATCGCGAATTCCGTCGAGATGCCGACTGATGCTGAGGAGAAACTGTTCTCCCTCGGCCGTCAGCACGATTTCGCGTGCATCGCGGCGAAAAAGCCTGACGCCCAGATAGGTTTCCAGGCTCTGGACCTGCCTGCTAACCGCACCCGGAGTGACCGTCAGCTCTTCTGCGGCGCGGCGGATACTCTGCAGGCGGCCGGCGGCTTCGAAGGCACGCAAAGGATTTAACGGAGGCAGTCTGTCCATAGTCATGGCAGTAGTTCTTTGTTGCGCTTAGGTCAACAGCCGCGAGCCAAATTCTCCCTTGGCCGCAGGCCGGACACTCTTAAGATCAGGCCACCGATCACGCATTCTGAAGACGGGCGAGATACGGGGTATCAGGGAGGGATACGATGAGGCGTCGTACATTTATTCAAGGTTCAATCACCACGGGTCTGCTGTCCGCTCTGCCGGCTTTACCGGCACGCGCGCAGACATCGAAACTCAAGATCGGCCTTCTGGCCGACTTCTCCGGAATCTATACCGACATGTGCGGCGATGGCGGGCTTGCCTGCATCCGCCAGGCGGTCGAGGATTTCAATCCCGGCTCCAAGGGCTTCGATGTGGAAATCGTCTTCGGCGATCACCAGAACAAGGCGGATGTCGGCTCGAGCATCGTGCGCCGCTGGTTCGACGAAGACGGCGTCGATGCGATGATCCAGGGTCCGAATTCCGCGGTCGCCTTGGCCTCGGCCTTCATTTGCCAGGAAAAGAACAAACCCTGTCTGGGGGCCGCCGTGACCAGCTCAGATTTCACCGGGGCACAATGTACCGCAAACAGCATCAACTGGACCTATGACGCCTATATGCTATCAAAGGCGACGGGAACGGAAACGGTCAACGGCGGCGGTAAGAAGTGGTATTTCATCACCACGGACAATGCCTTCGGCAACTCGCTGCAGACGGAGACCGCCAAGTTCGTGAAGCAGGCGGGCGGCGAGATCGTCGGCAATTCCCGCTATCCGATCGGCGCGACGGATTATTCGACCTACATCCTGACTGCCCAGTCCTCCGGAGCGGATACGCTTGGCCTCGCGCTAGGTGCCTCCGACCTCGTCAACTGCTTGAAACAGGTTCAGGAATTCGGCCTCGGAACGCAGTTCAAGCTTCCCGCACTTGTGCTCTTCCTGAGCGACGTCCATGGCGTCGGCCTGGAAACGATGCAGAACCTTCTGCATACGACCAGTTTCTACTGGGACCTGAACGACCGTACCCGGGCCTTCACCAAACGCGTACTTCCAAAGATGAACGGTGCCTATCCCGGCATGGCGCATGCCGGCTGCTATGGCGTGACGACGCATTATCTCAAGGCAGCAGCCGACATGGGCATCGATGCCGCAAGGAAGAGCGGGCGCGACGTGGTGGCACGGATGAAGGCGATGCCGACCGACGACGATGCCTTCGGTCCAGCCTCGATCCGGGCCGACGGCCGTGCGCTCGTTCCGGCCTATCTGATGCGGATCAAGACGCCGGCCGAAAGCACCATGCCCTGGGATTACTGCCAGCTGGTTTCGACGATGGACGGAAACGAGGCGGCAAAGCCGCTTCGGGAGACCGGTTGCCCGCTCGTCAGTCTCTGAAACAAGGAGGGCAGGGCCAAGCTGAAGGCCTTGCCGCTCAGCCTTTGCGAAAGGCGGCTTTCAACGTCTAGCGGCATTCGACCCGATATCCGGCACCCGCATGTCGAGCCGGATATCCCGATCTGCGGCAAGGCCGAATTGCAGGGGGCGTCTCGTTCCACGCCGATGTCGGCGGATACGATGTGCTCAGGCGTTCAGGGTGGGGGGAAGAGTTCGATCCACCTTGAAAAAGGAGAACTGATTCCGCCAGCGTTCCGGTGGGAGGGCGGAAATTTCGTCCCGGATCGCCGCCGGTTTCAGCGGGATTTTCCTGACCATCATAACGTTACCAGCACTCCAGGGAGGATGATATGTGCAGGTTGAGCTTATTCGTGGCACTTGGCATGGCGGCGCTCACCGCGTCTGCGCAGGCGCAGGACGGACCCGTTCGCATCGGTGTGCTGACCGATATGTCGAGTGTTCTTGCCGATACCCAGGGTATGGGATCGGTCGAGGGTGCCCGGATGGCCGCCGAGGATTTTGGCGGGACGGTGCTTGGCCGCAAGATCGAAATCCTTTATGCCGATCACCAGAACAAGGCGGATGTCGGCGCCAACACGGCAAGGCAGTGGTTCGACAACGACGATGTCCGACTCATTCTCGATCTCGGTAGCTCGGCCGTTGCCCTTGCGGTGCAGACCATTGCACGCGACAAGGACCGGATCACGATCGCTACGGGCGCGGCAACCTCCGAGCTAACGGGAAAAGCCTGTTCGCCCAACAGCTTTCACTGGGGTTACGATACGTTCCAGTTCAGCCGCGCCGCGGCGGCCCAGATGGTCAAGGCCGGACTGGACACCTGGTATTTCGTCACCGCGGACTTCGCCTTCGGCCATGCGCTGGAGGCCGACACCACGAAAGTGGTTGTCGATAACGGCGGCAAGGTTCTCGGTTCGGTCAGGCACCCGCTCGGCACCCATGACTTCAGTTCCTTTCTCCTGCAGGCACAGGCATCCGGCGCCAAGGTGATCGCGATGGCGAATTCCGTCGCGGATCTTCAGAACGCGCTGAAACAAGGACAGGAGTTTCAGATTTTCAACGACCGGCAGCGGCCGGCTGCGATGGCGATGCTCATGGTGGACGTGCGAAGTGTCGGCCTCGAAGCCACGCAGGGAACGCAGATCAGCACGGTTTTCTATTGGGATCAGGACGACAAGTCGCGGGAGTTCGCGAAGCGCTTCGGAGCCCGTATGAAGCGGCCGCCGACCGAGGCCCAGGCAATGAATTACAGCGCCGTGCTGCATTATCTCAAGGCCGTCAAGGCCGCGGGGACTACGGAAACCCGGCCTGTGATCAAGAGCATGCGGGAAACTCCCGTCGATGACCTCATGACCAACAAGGCACTCATCCGGGCCGACGGACGCCTGATGCGGGACGTGCATCTGGCCACGGTCAAGAAGCCCGGAGAGTCCAAGGGACCCTGGGACCTCCTGTCGATCGGCGATGTCATTCCCGCTGCGGATGCCTTCCGACCGGCCGAAGGCAGCCCGTGCCCTCTGCTCCAGCATTGAGAAGGCGGACATCCCCTGCGCTATCGCCTTTCCCCGTGTTCGCCCCGGGAGGGCTTTCTGCCATTCCAGCATGAAGACAGGATGAAATGACTGATAGGAAAATGCCTGAACGCGAGGCAATGGAATTCGACGTTGTGATCGTCGGTGGCGGACCTGCCGGTCTGTCTGCTGCGATCCGGCTGAAGCAGGTCGATACCGAGCTTTCCGTGGTGGTTCTGGAAAAGGGCGCGGAAGTCGGCGCGCATATCCTGTCGGGCGCTGTGGTCGACCCGGTCGGCATTGATGCATTGTTGCCCGGCTGGCGCGAGGAGGAGGGGCATCCGTTCAAGACCGAGGTGAAGGACGACCACTTCCTGCTGCTCGGCCCCGCCGGCGGCATCCGCCTGCCTAACTTCGCCATGCCGCCCTTTATTAACAATCACGGCAACTACATCGTCTCGCTCGGAAACGTCTGTCGCTGGCTGGCGACGAAGGCGGAGGAACTCGGCGTCGAGATCTATCCGGGCTTTGCCGCGACCGAAGTGCTGTATGACGTCAACGGCGCGGTTAAGGGCGTCGCCACCGGCGACATGGGGATCGAGAAGAACGGCGAACCCGGCCCGAACTTCACCCGCGGCATGGAGTTGCACGGCAAGTACACGCTGATCGGCGAGGGCGTGCGCGGCTCGCTTGCCAAGCAGCTGATCGCCAAATTCGAGCTTCAGAAGGATCGCGAGCCCCAGAAATTCGGCATCGGCCTGAAGGAGCTCTGGCAGGTGAAGCCGGAGAACAGCAGGCCCGGCCTCGTCCAGCACTCCTTCGGCTGGCCGCTCGGCATGAAGACCGGCGGCGGCTCGTTTCTCTATCACCTCGAAGACAACATGGTGGCGGTCGGCTTCGTCGTGCATCTCAATTACAAGAACCCGTATCTCTTCCCCTTCGAGGAATTCCAGCGCTTCAAGACCCACCCGATGATCCGCGGCACCTTCGAAGGCGCCAAGCGCCTGTCCTACGGTGCGCGCGCCATCACCGAGGGCGGCTGGCAGTCGGTGCCGAAGCTGAGTTTCCCCGGCGGGGCGCTGATCGGCTGTTCGGCGGGCTTCGTCAACGTGCCGCGCATCAAGGGATCGCACAACGCCGTGCTCTCCGGCATGCTGGCAGCCGACCGCATCGCGGCCGCGATCAAGTCCGGCCGCGCCAATGACGAGGTGGTCGAAATCGAGGCCGACTGGCGCGCCGGCCCGATCGGCAAGGATCTGAAGCGGGTCAGGAACGTCAAGCCGCTGTGGTCGAAGTTCGGCACGGCGATCGGCGTGGCGATCGGCGGGCTCGACATGTGGATCAACCAGATCTTCGGCACCTCGCCGTTCACGCTCGGCCACGGCAAGACGGATGCGGCAAGCCTGGAACCGGCGGCCAAGCACAAAAAGATCGACTATCCGAAGCCGGATGGCGTGCTGACCTTCGACCGCCTGTCCTCGGTCTTCCTGTCCAACACCAATCACGAGGAAGACCAGCCGGTCCATCTCAAGGTCAAGGACATGGATCTGCAGAAACGCTCCGAGCATGATGTCTATGCTGGTCCCTCGACCCGCTACTGTCCCGCGGGCGTCTACGAATGGCGCGAGGAGGGCGGTGAGGAAACCTACGTCATCAACGCCCAGAACTGCGTCCACTGCAAGACCTGCGACATCAAGGACCCCAACCAGAACATCAACTGGGTACCCCCGCAGGGCGGCGAAGGGCCGGTCTATCCGAATATGTGATGGCTGCAGAAACACCTCGCTTAAGAGTTCGATAACGATATTCGTTGAGTTCCATAAGTTTGCTTATGCGATATGTTATAACATTACTGATCGCATAAATATTGGTGTCGCCTTTTGTGGTCTATCGATCAGCTTCCTCAGACACTTGAGAGAAATCCACACATTCGTTCACCGGAGGTTGCTGACCGCATTGCAATTTCTGCCCGAAGCGCCGAAATCTATGCATCGATAGGTTATACTTCGGAAGGACGCTGTTTGTTGGAACAGGCATCATGGATCGCGGGTATCGTCGCAGCAATTGCTGGTATCGCCGCACTGTTTATTGGCGGCGCGGCCGTTGTCAGGAAATCGAAGACTAATCAGACCGCCACCATTAAAGGTAACCAGAATACCGTCAACCAGACCACCCGGGTGGACGGCGATAAGTGACTGAATGAAATTCCCTCTGCCTTCGCTGTTCTCCGGTTTCTTTTCAAAGACTGATGCCCAACGTCAGACTACGACCATCGTTGGCGACAACAATAAGGTCTTCCAGCAGCATATTGTTATAAATACTGGTCCCGATACAAAGCTGCACGATGAATGGCTAGCAAAAGGCTTGCCTGGAACCGCCACGGCTATCTCAACTGATGTCGATTTGTCGGGTGGTGGTGACGACCGGGAAGAAATCCAGCGTATCATCGAGTATCGCCAGATCGCGACCAATGGCGACAGTGCGACCGCGCTGACTCTGTTTGAGAAACTAAAATCAGATCCGCGCTTCCAAACTGGCTTCGTTGCCTTTCGTCTGCACTTCAACATCGGGATCGTACAGCAAAATATTGGCGAGCTAGCGCTTGCCTCTGCGTCGCTCAAACATGCATATGCTTTTTACCCGGACGATGCCAAAGCAAAAGCCGGATTCGCCCTCGCCCACCTGAATGAAAATTGCTTTCCTGAAGCGCTCGATCTCGCATCCTGCGCTCTTTCAGTTGATGGTGATCATCAACAGCTTGCTGCGGTTGTGGGATTTTATGCAGCAAAGCGGCTTGAGGCCGACTTTGATGTCGACCTTGAGAACCGCGCCGTGACGTGGTCCCCGGAAGTCCTGGCGGCACGGCTAGAATATCTCGAAGCAGTGAAGCCGGAAGCGTTCGTACCAGCGCTAAAGGATGCGTTTGCAGCCAACGGGACCAACGCCGCGATTGCCGGGTTGTGGGCCACAAATGTATTGAGGGACATCCAACAAAACCAAGCCTACCTCCTTGGAGCAAAGGTGTCCGCTTCGTTCGACAGTGACGTCACACGAAGCGCGGAGATTCTTCGTGCTGAGCTTGAAACGGCCATCGCGCGGCGTCCCCCGAATAAGCTTCTATTGCCGTACCAGGCAAACAACGCCGGCGTAGCTATGAGGCTTGCCGGAAAATCCCGTGACGCCGGGCAGCTTCTCGATCGGGCTCTGGCACAATACCCCGATCTCCTGGAAGATCTCGCAGAGCTTCGCGCAACAATCTACCTTCAGGAGGGAAAGGATAAAGACGCCCTTGATCTACTGGATGGATTAAAGGGCAGAGTTGAGCTGCAGATCATGGCTTCGGAAATCGAAGCAAAGATCGGCAAGGAAAAGGAGGCGCTAGCTCGCATTGATGTCGCGCTTTCGGCTTCCATGTCGGACAGGCAGAAAGTTCTGGCGTTGTCGATCAAGGGTCGGATTGCGATCCGCTTGGCAGATCGGAAAAAGGCTGACGAGGCAGCTGACGAGTTGGCGGCAGATTTCGCCGGCTCTCCGGAGTTACTGGTGTTTCGCTCAGCTTACGATCGTGCGTTCGAAATCAAGGTTGAGGCCAATGATGAGGACGATGACGAGGACCTCTCACGTCTGACCGCGGTACCAAACGAGACTGCGCGTAGCCTCCTCAATTCCATCGCGGATGCCGAAGCGTGGGACTTCGCAACCCTGCTCCAGACCGCGGAAGAGTTGCTCGCCCGGGGCCACGCTAGAGAGGCTGCTACCTTGCTTCGCGACAAGGTGAACCTTTCCAAGGAAAGTGTTGCGCTTCAGATCCTCTGCGACGCATGCGTTTCCGCAGGAATGGGGACCTTGGCGAAAGAAATCACTGATAGTTTCAGTGCCGACGTTAAAGCCTCCGTCTTTGGGCAAAGATTCCTCATCAACGTCGCCTATATGAATGGTGAGGTGGCCAAAGCGGTCCCAATTTGCAGAAAGCTGTTTGAGGATAACCCAAATTCGATCCGCACGCTTTCGTGGTATGTCCAATCACTGCTGCGGATGAGTGACAATGCTCGTATCCACCGGCTTGTCAGTGGTTTGGACGATGACAAACTCGTAGGCACGCTGTCTGACAAACGGGAGTATGTAAATCTCCTTGTTTTTTGTGGCGAGCTTCAGCGGGCTCGAACGTTCGCGTACCGTCTCTTCTTTGAAAACCGAAACGACCACCGCGCATGGATGGCCCTGAGTTCCAGTGTCCTCGCTTTTGGCCGACCACAAAGCGCGGATGACGTCTTAGATCTTCAAACCGTAGCCGTTGATGCCGCTGTTGTCGTGCGCCGCCCCAACGGCACCGAGCAGACGTTTGTGATCGAAAGCGACAGTCGGGTATATTCACTGCGCGATGAGAACCTCGGTCCGGACCACCCGATTGCCAGGGCCGCCACCGGTTTGCGCTCCGGTGACAGGTTCGTCTGGCCGGCCAATAACGACCCCGGCGAGGCGACCATCTTATCTGTCAAACACAAGGCGGTGGATGCGTTTCATTTCGTCTTACGGCGGTTCGAGGAGCAGTTTCCCGGCATTGCAGGGTTCAAATCGGTTTCCTTCGACCCCGCGCGTGAAGATGGTCTTGAGGAAATGAAGGCTGTCCTGCAGCATCGTGCCGAATATGCGCAGCTCAAAGCCGATGAATATTCCGAAGGAAGATATCCATTGGTCGTTCTCGCCCATCATCTTGGGATCGACGTGATCAGCGCTTTTGTCGGGCTTTTCCACGAGTGCGGCGTCCGGCCCAAGGTTTCTTCGTGTTCCCGGGAGGATCAGGCCAAGGCGGAGGTCGCGCTGGGGCGTGCCCATCGTAAGGGGATAATCGCCGACGCCGTTGCCTGCTACCTCATCCGCCGCCTCGGCATCGAGCGCGTGGTCGAGAAGGCGTTCGGCAAAATCGGGGTGACCCAAAGCACCATCGATATCTTCGCAAAGCGCCTTCATGACGTCGAGACCGAACGAGTTTCCGAGGATGAAGAGGGTCGTAAGGCTAGCCGCACGATCGGCGTCCAGGACGGACGCATCCTGCTTACCGAAATGACCGAGACGGAGCTTAATGACCGGCTAGGGTTGATGCGATCCGATCTTTCATGGTTGAAGGCGGATTGTGTCCTGATCCCCGCGGTTGCCCGAACCGATCCGGACCAGTCCGTTATCTCTCTTCGACGGTTGGACTTTGGCGGGTTTGTTGACGACCTTCTTGCTGCAGACGGATCTGGACGCGTCTTGCTTTCGGATGATTATCATACACGTCAGCTTGGAATTGGGCTCTTCGGGATTGATTCCTCGTGGCTTCAGGCCCTTCTCTTTCATCTTGAAGAACACGGTTTCATCCAGATGGAAGAAGCTGTCCAATCCACAATCAAGCTCTGCGAGGTTGGAGAAGAGGCGCTGAGCATTACGTCCGCGCGGATTTGTCTGGCGGCAAAGATGCTTAACACCGGCACATTGCAAGATCGGGACTTCGAGTTCATCTGTGACCTTGTTGGCCAGCCCGGGGCCGAGATGAACAGTCATATACCGATTACCGCGAGTATTCTGTTCGAGATTTGGGAAGATCGGCAGCTGAAAGCGGTTCGTGATCGTGTCAGCAGCATCCTGCTGCGCAAACTCGTACGAAATTGCTCAGGAAACTATCGGGAAGTTTTCGCTGCGTTGAAACGGCATTTTCGACCGGGGCCAATCCGTAACTATATCGATGATTGGCAAACAGGGCATTTCTTACGGTAAACATGATCCCGAGATCATGCAGGCTGAATTTACTCAAGACAGGCTTTATAAATCTAGGTTGAACCAAACGCGCTTTTTCGTGCCGGTGTCATCGGGGATGTCGAAATAATAGGGGTCTGCCTTGCGCGGCCGCGGTTGAGAGACCCTCACCTCGCAACCACCTCCGGTCCAGTTGTCGCCATTATCCTGGATCGGCGTGATGGTAATGCCGTTGCGATCATTCGCATTATGGTCGCCATATTGGCTTTGGAAAACCGATCGATCCCGGCATTGGTTGACCACCTTGGTACATTGGCTCAACTCGGTTCCACCATAGCCATCGTTATCACGCCCATTCGGTGTTGCGGCCGGCGTCATGCCCGCGGGGCAATCCTCATATTCCTGATGACCGGGTTTTCCGGAATTGGCTGCATGGCATATCGGCCAAGAGAAATGCGGCTTCGACATTGCCGTGATCAGTCGCTTCATCGGCGGAACGCAATAAGGGACACCGTGCCACGACGGGGACTGCGATGCGGCACACAGCAAGATCTGGCAGCCCCACTCCGCGTCTTCTGCATAGGTCGGTTGCGACATCGAGGCGAGGCCGGCGATAATGCCGGCGGCGAATGCCATCTGCTTCAAAAGAGCTCCCCTTCCATTCAAGTTCAAAATTCTGCAGACCGGGCCAACGGGGTCCCGATCTCCCGATCTCCGCTCTATCGATCTGTTCTTTTCGGCTTGCTGCGTGCGTCGGCGAAGGGCGGCGAGATCTCGCTTTCCCGTTCGGCAAGCAAATTAAAGTCTGCCGGCGGATGCCGAGAGAGCGTCTTATCCACGGCCTTGCGGCGCCACTCGTTCATATCAAGCACGTAAGTGGCCCACATGCCGTAGCGAGACGCCATGGCGTGGCTCTGAAGTGCCGCATACCGAGAATTGGAGCCGGTTGCCGCTACCCGCGCCCAGCCGACCCGAAGCATCTCCTCCGCAATGTCCCGGCCTCGAACCACGCACCGTCCTTGGGCGACGCCGTCTGCGCCATATCCAACGACACTGCATACCGTTGACCGGTTTCCGACCGTTCGCTTCAGCCACGCCTTCGCCAATGGCCCGCAAGGCACCGGTGACGGAGCCAACTGCTTGGCGCGGTCAACCCATTTTGGATCGAGCGCCCATTGCGGCAGTTCACAGGCATCTATACCCGCGAGGCGCAGTCTGACGCCCCCGCCAAGCCATCCGAACCACAGAGTTCGTCCGTCGATCACCGCGACCCGTCCCTTAAATGTCGGATATTGGACGCCAGAACTCGTATGCAATTTCTCGGCTACCCCAGCATTCGCTATAGGATCGGCAGCCATGACCGGTTGCACGAGTGTCATGCCGACTGCTGCAACGGCAAGGCGTTTGATCATTGCTAATCGCCCTTCGCACGGTGATTGGCCTCGCGGCTTAGAAGTATGGCGGGGTGCTGAACGTCTTTAAATTGCCAAAGGCCAGCTTTCTTTCGCTGGGCCATCTGCTCGGAAACGGAGTATGGCAGATGATATGGCATCCCCCTGTTGTCGAGAGATGCGAAGGCATAACCGCTTGTCACCATCATATTGGCGAGATCGAGCCGCTGCCCTCCGACGTTGGCGTAGCAGACCACATAGGAAAGGCCACCGGACTTCGCGACAGGTGCGCAGACTGGATTGGTGTCCTTGATGAAGGCTGCCAGCATGGCAAGAGATGCATCCCCGCAATCGCGAGCGCGTCCACCCGCGTCCGTGTAGTTCGTCCCGCGCAAGCACGATTGGATCCCGTAGAGGCGAAACCGTTCGCCGTTTGACGTCCAGGTGTCCCCTGTCTCAAGCGTCACGCCTGCAGCGAGATCGAAGTACCCGGCGGGTGCGGCCTGCGCTCCACTTGTCACCAGCATCCCGATCACCAGCGCGGTCGCTCTCATTGGCCTTTGATCCGGGGATCGGCCCACATCCCATAAGAGCCTTTTTGGCCGATTTTTTCTGCCTCAGCCAGGTCGGGGCGATCGAGAGAGCCATCTGCCTTCTTTGCAAGACGAACGGCACCAAGGGACAGCAGCTGCTCTTCGAGCATATCGACTGAATCGAGGCTTCCTGGGAAATTATAATAGCCGAAGCAAGTGACGTTCTGAGTGGGCGCATTCTGCTCGCTCAGGAAAGCCCGGCAGAACAGCACTTTCGGATTTTGCAGCATCACCTGCAGCTGACGCTGTGCGAAGTCAGAACAAGCGCCGGCGTAGTCTTCAGACCTGTTGACCATTTCACCTTTGCAAGCCTCGACGCCATACAGACTGAGCACTGTCTTGTCGTCGACACGGAACTCAGTTGGCGAGATGGCCTTGAACCCGGTTGCGCTTGCATAGCCCTTCCTGTCCACGGGCTTCCCACCGCCGTCGTAATACTCGACCACGAGGACCGTCTTTCCGGGCGCAGCAAGCGATCGAATGTAATCCTTGTCGATCCCGGAAGCAGAAAGCGCCGGAGACGCGACCGCTGAACTCACGATCCCCGCTCCCACAAACCGCATCAATCTCGCAAACGACATCATATTGATTCCGTCTTTCATTCACAAAAATGACTTTACACCGATTCAAAACCCTGTAAGCCTGCACCAAATCGGTAACATATTTGAACCAGCCTAATTGCTTTTTGCGGCGACCACAACAGCGTTTGTGAGACGGGGACAATGCTATCAGTGGGTAAAACTCATCGGGGCAGCGGTGCAAGGGTGATCGTGATCGCCTCTGTGGCGATACTGGAAAGCCTCCACCCCTCTATCGCGCAAGAAGTCGCAAAAACTTGGATAACTTCTGATATTTCGGCGGAAGATAGCGGCTCTGCGCACGGAGACCTGGCGCACAACTTCACCGAACGATGGCTCGGAAACACGGGGCCTGGAGCAGAATTCACGATCGGCTCCGATGGCGTCGCCAAGGAAAGCGAGCCAAGCGAAGCGGTACGTATCAACACAGATAATCAGAATCATTTTGATGCACATTTTGATGACACGCGAACACAAACAGCAGCCATCGACGCACCGACAGATCCAGATATATCGCACCAAATTGATTCTACAAATGAGTTAGTATCGACAGATTTTGCCGGCCAAGAGGTCAGCGTGGCAAGATGCGGCCCCTCGCCTCTGGATCCAGAGGCTGTTCGATCGCTCGTCGCAACAACCGCTAAAGCCCAGGGGGTCGATGAAACGTTTGCTGTCGCGATCGCATGGGCAGAGAGCGATTTCGACCGGTCACGCAATTCATCCAGAGGTGCGCGAGGACCGATGCAGCTCATGCCCGCAACGGCAAGGCGGTTCGGCGTGACCGACGTCTGCGACCCAGCGCAGAATATCGCGGGCGGCATCAGGTATCTGCGGGTTCTTCTCGACCAATTCAAAAATCCCCTGCTGGTGGCTGCCGCTTACAACAGCGGCGAACAGCGCATCTATGAGTATGGCGGTGTTCCCCCCTTTGCCGAGACGGTCGGCTACGTCGCCAAGGTCGTGCATTTCCAGATGGGCCTGCCAATGCCGGCCCGAGGTCGGAAGGCGCCGTCAAGCAACAGCAATGTTCCGGCCCCGCTCATCACCAGCAGCACAGGTGTCATTGCCGTCAGAAAGACCGCCGGGTTCGTCGGCGGCGTCATGCATTTTTAAAGGAGAGAGAAATGGACAAACTGATTTCGGGTCGAAAGGGCCAGGTGCTCAAGACCGCAGTCGTTATTGGCACGCTCGCAGCCCTTCAGATCGCTGGAGCGGATTTTGCCGCGGCGGCGACCGGCGACGCAAGCGGTGCCTTTGCTCCGCTTCAAACGGCCGTTCAGATGATCGTCGACTTCATCACCGGTCCGTTTGGGCGTTTGCTGGCGATCATTGCTGTGATCAGCCTCGGATTTCTTGCGTTCGCTGGCCGGCTCTCATGGTTTGCAGCCGGCGGCATCATCCTCGGCATAGGTCTCGTATTCGGTGCGCCGACGATCGTGGACGAAATGATCTCCTCGGTTAGCGGCTGATGAGCGAGTTTTCGGACGAGAAGCCCGCGATGACGCCACTGGTGATCGGTCTCACCCGGTCACCCACCCTATGGGGCGTCCCGTATATGGCGGTGGTGCTGATCATCGGCGCCACGATCATCGGCTGGCTGGCGACGAACAGTATGCTGGCCCTGCTGACCGCGCCGATTGCCTACGTGTTTCTATTCTCGCTCTGCACCTGGGACGCCAAAATCCTCGAAGTCCTTCAGGTCACGTCGCGCAAGACACCCCGCACCCGCAATAAGCGCTTCTGGGGCACAAACTCCTACGGACCCTGATCATGTTGAATGTCGTCAAGGAAGAACTGGGGTTCGGAAAGCAGGCTGCGAATGAGCGGCCGATGGCGGTCCATATCCCTTATCTCCGCCACGTTGCCGATACCATCGTGGGGCTTGAAAACGGCTCTCTTGTCAGCGTTATCAGGCTGGACGGGCTGTTTTTCCAGACAGAAGATCAAGCCGAGCTCAACATGCGATCCGTGGTCCAGAACACCATGATCCGCGCACTCGGTTCAAGCCGTTACTCGCTCTGGTCGACCGTCATCCGCAGAGAGGTCGATCCGATCATTGGCGGCGAGTTTGCCGAGCCCTTCTGCGACATACTGAATTCCAGATATATGGAGCAATTACGCCGCAAGCGCATGTTCACCAACGAGATCTACCTGACCATTGTCCGGTCGGGCATGCGTGGTGCCCTCGGCATCAGCGACAGCCTGAAACGTCTGCTCGAGCGCGCCAACAAGGAAGGCAGAGCACAGGCGGCCCGGGAAGATATCACCGAGCTCGAAGAGCTTGTCGGAAACGTGGTGCGCGACCTCCACAAGTACGGTGCCCGCCCACTCGGCATCGCCTATCGCGGCCATAGCGATCTCCACGCAACCGATGATGACCTGCCGGAGGGTGAGCCATATTCAGAGCCTTGCGAGTTCTTCAACGCCATCCTGACAGGCGGATTATCCCGCAAGATGCGCCTACCCCGTATGGCGATACGCAATTATGTCGGCACCTCACGTCTCCATTTCTCAAAGCGTACGATGCAGGCTCAGGCGGCTGTAGACGAGGAAACACGGTATGGCGCGCTCCTCTCCATCAAGGAATATCCGCCGTTTACGGGTCCCGGCATGCTCGACGGGCTTTTGCAGGTGAACCATGAGTTCATTCTGACCCAGTCCTTCACCATCGCCGACAAGCCGATCGCTCAAGAGCGGATCAGCCGCCTGCAACGACAGATCCGCGCCTCAGACGAGGCCGGCAGTTCTGTCGAGCAGGATATCGATTTCGCGCTGAACAGCCTCATGAATCAGGAGGCCGTGTTCGGATTTCATCATCTGACGCTGCTGTGCCTATCGCGCGATCTCGACGGGATCAGCCGCACCGTTTCCGAGCTTGGCGCCTGCCTGACGGACATGAATATCAACTGGCTGCGGGAAGATCTCAATCTCGAGGCCGGTTTTTGGGCGCAGCTGCCGGGCAATCATTCCTACATCTCGCGCAAAGCAATGCTGTCGAGCGCAAACTTTTCCGGCCTGTCGTCCATGCACAATTTCGCATCTGGACAGGCCGACCGCACTCATTGGGGCGTGCCGATCACGCTCCTGGAGACGACATCCCAGACCCCCTATTCGTTCAACTTCCATCGCCGGGACATCGGCCATTTCCTGGTCACAGGCCCAACCGGATCTGGCAAGACCGTCGCGTTGACCTTCCTCCTTGCGCAGGCGCGCCGCGTCTCTCCAGCACCGAGGGCCGTCTTCTTCGACAAAGATCGCGGCGCCGAGATCTTCGTTCGCGCCATTGGTGGCTCTTATGAAGTTCTGTCGCCAGGTACGCCGACGGGCTTCAATCCGCTGCAGCTCGACAACACCGGACCTAATCGCGAGTTTCTGGTGCGGCTCCTCAAAGCCATGCTTGGCAGCGATAGGCGCGACTTCACCCAGGAGGACGAGGATACCCTTGAGCGGGCGATCGTTCGGCTGATGCAAGAGCCGGTCGCCGAGCGCAACCTACCGAACTTGGCGGGTCTGCTGGTCGGTCGCTCACGGGCCGATGCAAACGACCTCCATTCCCGGTTACGCCCTTGGATCGATGGCGAGAAGGCGTGGCTGTTCAACGCGCCTCACGACGTCCTGTCGTTTTCCGGCAGGTCGGTCTTCGGCTTCGACATGACCAATATTCTCGGGAATGACGAGCTTCGAACACCGGCCCTGATGTATCTCTACCATCGCCTTGATGAGTTGCTGGACGGCAATCCCGTGATGTTTTTCATGGACGAGGGATGGCAGTTGCTGATGGACGAGACCTTCAGCGCCTTCATCGTCGATAAGATGAAGACCATCCGAAAGCTGAACGGCATTGTCGGTTTCGGCACCCAGTCGGCCGCCGACATTGCCAAGGCAAAGGCCTCCCATACCCTGATCGAGCAGTCCTCGACCAACATCCACTTTCCGAACCCCCGCGCGGATGAGGAGAGCTACATCAAGCGGTTCGGCCTTACCGTCAAGGAATTCAGCTTCATCAAGAACACGCCGCCGGAAAAGCGGACCTTCCTCATCAAACACGGCAACGATTCCGTCATCGCCCGGCTCGACCTCTCCGCAATGCCGGATCTCGTCAAAGTGCTGTCGGGCCGCAAGGAGACGATCGAAGAATGTGCGGCCCTGCGTGCCGAGCACGGGGATGAGCCGGAAAACTGGCTGGCCAAGTTCTGCGGCTGGGAGCCGGCCCAATGAGGAGGACCCCGACTTTCTGGCTTGTTGCTGCCTCTTTGTCAGTTTGCCTTCCGGCTCCGGCATTTTCCCAAGTGCCGGTTAAAGACGACAATCTCACCAATTCGGACGACGAGCGTGACACGGCGACCTCCGAGATCAAGAAGACGGACAGCGATCGGTTCACCATCTCGAAAAGCGTCACCTGCTCGATGTATCGGCCAGGCCGCAGCGGCGACGCAGCCTCGGCGGCAGAAGCGAACCCGGAGATCGTTGGGCTCGTGAAGCGCGTGGCCCAGGAAGAAGGCGTCGACGAGCAACTGTTCATGGCGCTGGTCTACCAGGAGAGCCGGTTTAATCCCTGCGCGCGCTCACCAGTCGGGGCGATCGGCCTATCGCAACTGATGCCGGGCACTGCCTCCGGCCTTGGCGTCGATCCGCATAACATCGAACAAAACCTCCGGGGTGGAGCGCGCTATCTCAAGCAGCAGCTTCGCCGCTTCAACGGCGACACCAATCTCGCGCTTGCCGCCTACAATTCCGGCCCCGGCAACGTGCAGAAGTATGGTGGCATCCCTCCTTTCAAGGAGACGCAAGGCTATGTCGCCAACATTACGCAGAAATGGTTGCCGGCCTTCGGCGGATCCGATGTGGCCAACATTCCGGTCAATTATGGCGGCGGATCTTCCTCCTATACCGGTATGCGGGATGCCACGATCAACTCGATGGCAACGACGCAAGCCGTCAGCGAAAGTAGCGGCAATGTCTCCTCCTGGCTCCAGCAGCTCGGCCAAATGCAAAGCGGCACCATACAGGACAGCTGGGATCACAATTCCGGCGCGCGCAACGCCAATCTCGAAATGATGAACCAGGTCATTCGCCTCGGCAACACGATGGCCGAACTGATGAACACGAGAAACTCCGTCAACCTCAGCGCATTGTCGGGATCCTCCCAATCGAGCGACGTCAAGACTGGCGATGGCAGCGATCAGCCCCGCCAGACCACAGGCCTGTGCGATCCCCGAGAGGGACTTGAATGGAGCGAGGTTGAGAAAGCCTGCGTTCAGAAGCGCGATAGCACCGCTGATGTCGGCCTATTGTTAACCCCTCAATGAGGAATGTTCCCATGAGAAAGCTGCTTGCAGCATGCGCGTTTCTAGGTCTGGCGCCGGGGGCCTTTGCCCAGGTTCCGACGATCGACAAAGCCAACCTGAAGGTTGCCGAGGAAACATCCAAGACCACCGACGAGATCCTCGACACCAATAAGAACGTGCTGAAGACGGTAGAGGAAACCTTGAAGGCCGTCACCGGCGACCGCGGGAGCGATGCCAACCAGATGCAGAACCTCGCGGTCGGCAATGGTTTCAGCGTGTCCTCGATGCCTTCTTTCGACAGCCTGATGAGCGGCGGTGTCCCGAACTTTGGCAACATGGGCGGCGACGTCGGCAAGATCGCGACAACCTTCATCAACGGCTTGCAGCTGGTCAAAAATCTCTCCGGGAAGGCTGACAGCGCGTTCTCCGGCGACAAATCCTACGAGGACATGGTCAACACGGTCCTCGGCGTCGCAGCACTCGTGACCGGATCGCAGCAGGCAGTCCAAACCCGCAGAACCTCCTTCGAACAGGCGGGACAGAACATCGGCCAGGCCAAGGACATCAAGGGCTCTATCGATCAGAACACCCAGCTGCAGGTCCAGTCGGGTCTGACGATCAACGAGCTGATCGGTGTGATGAACGGCGCGGTGTCCTCCATGCAGACGGAAAACCAGCGCCACCTGACGGACATCTCCAATACCCAGAAGGCCCTCGATTACGATGACTGATAGCCAATCACTCGCCGTGAAGGCCGTTATCGCAGTGGCGCTGGCCATCAGTCTTGCCGGCTGCGGTACTGCGGCCAAGGAAAAGACCGCGCCCTGCAAGCGGCCGGCCAATCTCACGGCCTATGGGCCGGATCCCCGGCGCGACTGCCCATCGATGACCAGCGTCAACGGAAATCCGTCGCAAGCGCTGGCGGCGATCAACGCGCTGGCGGCTCAATGAAGGCGGCTCTGTAGATGGAAGACTTCCTCGGCAAGCTGCTCGATCGGATCGAAGAGACCGGCACGAACTTTTCGGAGCGGGCATACCAGATCGTGGGCGATCAGGTGTCGCCTTTGCTCAAGGTCATGCTGGTGGCGTTCGTCGCCTATTACGGCCTGCAGCTTGTCATGGGCACCGCTCGTTTGAGCATCGGCGAGATAATCGGACGCGTCGTCCGTATGATGCTGATCGTCGCCTTGGTCAGCAACTGGAGCTACTTCGACACGCTCGTCTATGCCTGGCTGAACAACACGCCTGAGGACGTCGGCCGAGCCATCCTGACCGCAACCGGGACGGGGATCACCGAACCGACAAACGGCCTTTCGATGATCTGGAACACCGCCAACAAGGCTGCCTCGGCCTTCGCTGCCCAGTCGGGATACCTTACCATCCTGCCATCCATGGTCGGCTTTCTCATCATGTTTGCAGTCGGCGTCTTCATTGCCGTAGCACTTGCAATTCTGCTCCTTGCGAAAGTGATGATGTGGGTTTTGGTCGGCACAGCACCGATCTTCATTTCATGTCTGTTGTTTCAGCCGACGCGGCAAATCGGCATGGCCTGGTTTCAGCAAGTCCTGATGTATGCCCTCATTCCGATGTTCGTTTACGTCGTGGCGGCCTTTCTCATTTCCGCCATGGATCCCGAGCTGACAAAGGTCGCAAACGCGGCAGATGCCAAGCTCCTCAAGCTGAGCGACGTCTCCGCCTTCATCCTGATCTGTGGTGCCGGCGCTTTTGTCCTCTTCAACATTCAGGTCCTCGCGCAGGGCATTACCGGCGGCGTGGCCGCCGGCATTGGCCATGCCGCCAAGTTGGTCGGCGGAGCTGCGGGTATCGCACTTCCCGCATCAGCAGTTTCGGGCGGCCGTACTGCAGCTGGCAAGGCCGGCACTCTCGGCATGGCGCTTCGGACCCGCACCCACGAGGGAATGAAGGAAAACATCCGCAATGCCAGCGCCGAGGCCATGCAGAACCGCATCAGCAACAACAGCACACCCCGATGATTTCAACGATCGTCGATATTTAAGGGCTAGTTTGAATGGCAGATACCAAGGACGCCGCGCTCCGCAGCTATTTCCAAGATGGGGATCGTTGGGAACAGGAGATCGTCAAGAAAGCGAAGCGGTCCCGGACGTTTGCATGGTTCGTCACCATGATATTCGGGGTTATCACCCTTTTGTCCCTCACGGCGCTTGTCATGCTCGTGCCCCTGAAGAGCTTCGAGCCTTACATCGTCGAGGTCGACCGGAATACGGGCTATATCGAAGTGAAAACCGGCCTCACCCGCCCGGCAAAGCTGACGGATCAGCAAGCAGTCACCCAGGCCAACGTCGTCCGCTACATCCGTTCGCGCGAAGGATATGATCCCTTTGCAATTCAGGAGAACTTTGGCATTGCCGCTCTCCTGTCGACCGGGGACGCAGCGCGAGAGCTTCAGGAGCTTTATAGTGCCGCAAATTCACAAAACCCTGCACGCGTGTTGGGCAAGAACAAGCGCGTCACCGTCGACGTGAAGTCGGTTACTTTCTCCAATGCCAGCACCGCGCTCGTTCGTTTCTCCACCACCGAGAAATCAGATACCGACGCCGTCACCCGGCATTTCATCTCTGTCGTGCGATATCGATACACCGAAACGCCTGCCACGAACGACTGGCGGTTCGAAAACCCGTTGGGCTTTCAGGTCTATAATTATCGCCGCGATCAGGAAACCGTGGCGCCGGGGGATGCGGGATGATCAGGCGATTTTCGATAGCGGTCGCCGCAATGGCGACATTGATGAGTCTCGCCCATGCCGCACAGGCCCCTCGCCCCGGCAGTCTCGATGCACGCGTCACAAGCGTGGTTTACCAGCCGAACAACGTCGTCAAAGTGTCCGCGACCTATGGCATTTCGACAATGGTCATATTTGACGAGGACGAGAAATTTGAAACGATCTCGCTCGGCGACACCGACAGCTGGCAGGTCGCTCCCTCCGAAAAGGGCAATATCCTGTTCATCAAGCCGATCGCCAAAGGCGTGTCGACCAACATGAACATCGTCACGTCGAAACGAATTTACTTCCTCGAGCTCAACGATTTTGCACCGACCGACGGTAAGGAGGTCTTCGGAATCCGTTTCGTCTATCCGGAGAAGGACCTCAATGCTTCGCTTCGCAAGGAGGCCGAACAGCGAGCCGCCAATCCGAACATGGCCAACATCGACAAGGCCAATGTGAACATCGACTACTCCTTTTCTGGCGATCCGGAGCTGAAGCCGACGATGATTTTCGATGACGGGAAGAAGACGTTCTTTAAGTTTCGGAGCCGTGCGCCGGCGATTTTCGCCGTGCAGTCAGATTTCTCGGAAACGCTCCGGAATTTTCGGAAAGAAGGCGAATACATCGTCGTCGATGGGATGGCGACGCAGTTCACGCTTCGAGATGGCGACCGCTGGACCTGCATCTTCAATCTTCTCAAGCCCGACTTCGGCGCCCCCGATCCCGATATCATGGCGCCCAAACCGGACCCCGACGCAAAAAAGCGTAGAAGGAGCGGCAACTGATGAAGCGCGCACCTGAGCTTGACGCAATGCTGTCCGCTGACGAGACCGATGTCAGCAACAAGAATACCAGGCGCAACCAGACAGCCGGAATGGTGGCCCTGCTCGCAGGCGGTGCTTTCGCTGCCTACCTCGTGCTCGCCACGTCCGGCCAGCGTCCGCACGACAATCCTCAAACTGATGAGGAGTTTCGGACAACGACGTTCCGGCCGCCGTCATTTTTGCGCGATGGACAACAAGAAACACCGCCGCCCGCGCAACCGGTCATCAACCTGCCACCGCCGCCTCCCCCTCCTCCGGTCGAACAGAAGGCCGACACGACGACCTTTGACGTTCCACCGCCTCCGGAGGTCGTTCAGCCCCCGCCTGAGGCCGCAGCGCCGGAAGAGGAATTTCCAAAGCGCTTCCGTTCCAAGTTGCTCACCATGGACAACAATCGAAACCCTGCAGGCGCAGGAAGCCTCGATGGGACCGGCGCGTCAACTGCGACGGTTGCCGGCGAGGACCGCAATAGCCAGTACCTCTCGGCTGCGAGCGGGCTCGGCGACCGAAGTGCCAAGGCCCGCAAGATCGAGCGGATCGACGCGATGATTCCGGAGGGAACGTTGATCGCCGGCATCCTGGAGACCGCAATCGTCAGCGACCTCCCCGGACAGATCCGCGCGATCACATCGCAGGACGTCTATTCCTTCGACGGTCGGCGCGTCCTGATCCCAACCGGCACGCGTCTGATCGGCGAATATCAGTCGGAAGTTACGCGCGGGCAAAAGCGTATCTTCGTTGTCTGGACCCGCCTCATTCGCGATGACGGCGTGACGATCCGCCTGAATTCGATTGGCGCCGACAGCCTCGGTCGGTCGGGATTGACCGGGCATGTCGACAATAAATTCCGCGAGCGCTTCGGCGCATCCATCCTCTTGTCGATCGTCGGAGGTGGCGCAAGCTACCTCAGCGGCTACGGTAGCGATTCTTCCGGCTCGTCGAACAGCTCCAATTCAGACCGCGCTTCAGAACTGGCTCGGGAGACGATAGCCCGGACCTTCAGCGACATGGCCAACACCGTGCTTTCGGAGAACCTCAAAATTCCCCCGACGATCAGCGTGCCCCAAGGGGAGCGCATTTTCATCTTCGTCCGCCAGGACCTGGATTTCAGCGCGATGTATGACGACCCGGTCACCGAAGCGATGAAGGAGATCAAGCGTGAACGCAGCGGCAGGTAAAGTGGCGGCCGCGCCGCGAAACCCACACTATTTTCTCGATCGCGCGCTCGAACCGTTGCAGCGTTTTCTGGACGACCCCCGCGTGGTCGAGATCGCCGTCAACAAGCCGGGTCACGTTTATGTCGAGCGGTTCGGCGCGGATCACATGGAGCACCATAGGGTGAACGCGCTGACCGCCGAGGAAATCCAGAATATCGGCGAGCGGGTCGCGGCGGCCACCAGCCAGTTCATCAGCCGTGCCGAGCCAATCCTAAGCGCTGCTTTGCCCACTGGGGAGCGAATCCAGATTGTGCTCCCGCCGGCCTCCGCCGATGGCGGATCGATCTCGATCCGAAAGCAAGTGGTGAACAACTTCACATTGGAGGAATATCGCGACAATGGCTCCCTGGATAAGGTCTCGGTAGCTGTAGGGGGCTTAAGTGATGTCGATCGTGAGCTTATCGCCTATCTCCGTGCCGGCCGAATCTATGACTTCATCCAAACCGCCATCGTCAAACGCGTGTCGATCCTCATCAGCGGTGGCACCTCCTCAGGCAAGACAACATTCCTGAATGCTTGCCTCAAGAGCATCGATCGGCACGAGCGCATCCTGACGCTCGAAGATACGCGGGAGCTGTTTCCGAGCCAAGAAAACACTGTGCATCTCATTGCCTCCAAGGGTGACCAAGGCACCGCCAATGTCACGATCCAGAAGCTCCTCGAGTCTGCTCTGCGCATGCGGCCCGACCGACTGTTCGTCGGTGAGATCCGTGGCAGCGAAGCCTTCTCGTTTCTTCGTGCCATCAACACGGGGCACCCAGGCAGCATGTCGACCGTTCACGCCGACACCCCAATGGGGGCGTACGAGCAGCTGGCGATGATGATGCAGCAGTCCGGCCTCTCAGCCGGCTTTTTCAAGCAAGATCTCATGTCGTATATCCAGATGGTTATTCCGATCGTCATCCAGCTACGGCGGGAAGGTGGAACGCGCGGGGTCTCCGAAATCTATTTCGCGCGAGACGAGTCATGACCAAAGGGCTTGCCGCCTTCTACCTTATCTTTTGCCTGACGATTGCCTTTGCTGTCTGGATGCTCTGCTACGGCCTCGGCCTGCAGCTATTCTTCAAAGACGGCCGGATCTTGAAGACGACCCTCACGAGCAACCCTTTCGCACCGGTTCAGCAGTTTTGGACCTACAGCTCAAGCCCCGCCTTGCAGAAGGTCGCCCTTGGTTCGATTGTTCCTTCTTTACTCATCGCGGGTGTCGTAGCCTATATCGGGCTAAAGCCTGCCAGCAATCCTCTGGGTGACGCCTCGTTTCAGGACACAGCCACCCTGCGGCGTGGGAAGTGGTTTCGAAAACAGGGCCACATCTTCGGCCGCGTCGGCGGGAATGTCTTGCGGGCGAGCGATGATCGTCACCATCTCATCATCGGCCCGACCCGATCCGGCAAGGGAGCCGGCTATGTCATTCCCAACGCGTTGATGCATTCAGGTTCGATGATTGTCACCGATCTCAAGGGCGAGGTATTTCGGGCGACCGCAGGGTTCCGGAAGCACAGCGGCAGTCAGGTCTTCCTGTTCGCACCTGGCTCCGAGAAGACCAATCGATATAATCCCTTGGATTTTGTTCGCGCCGAGCGGGGCAATCGCACGACCGATATCCAAAACATCGCGAGCATTCTGGTGCCGGAGACGGCGGGCTCCGATAACTCGGTCTGGCAGGCGACCGCTCAGCAGGTGATGGCCGGCGCCATCAGCTACATCCTCGAAAGTCCCTTTTATAAGGATCGCCGCAATCTTGGCGAGATCAACTCCTTCTTCAATAGCGGGGTCGACCTCCAGGCACTGATGAAGCTGATCAAGGAGCGAGAACCTTACCTGTCGAAGTTCACGCTCGAGAGCTTCAATTCTTATCTGGCTTTATCCGAGCGGGCGGCCGCCTCTGCCTTGCTCGATATTCAAAAAGCCATGAGGCCTTTCAAGAATGAGCGCATTGTTGCGGCGACCAATGTGACAGATATGGACCTTCGCGCCATGAAGCGGCGGCCGATAACCATCTATCTGGCCCCGAACATCACGGACATCACGCTGCTTCGCCCGCTTCTCACGCTGTTCGTACAGCAGGTCATGGACATCCTGACCCTCGAACATGATCCCGATGCCCTCCCCGTCTTCTTCCTCCTCGATGAGTTTCGGCAGCTGAAGCGGATGGACGAAATCGTGACGAAGCTGCCCTATGTTGCCGGGTACAAGATCAAGCTGGCGTTCATCATCCAGGACCTGAAAAATCTCGACGAGATCTATGGTGAAACGTCCCGGCATTCGCTTCTTGGCAATTGCGGCTACCAGCTGGTGCTCGGCGCCAACGACCAGGCAACCGCCGAATATGCGTCACGCGCCCTTGGCAAACGGACAATCCGCTATCAGTCCGAGTCCCGGACCATCGAACTGCTTGGCCTGCCTCGCCGCACGAAGGTGGAGCAGATCCGCGAGCGGGATCTTATGATGCCTCAGGAAGTCCGGCAGATGCCCGAGAGCAAGATGATCCTTCTCGTGGAGGGGCAGCGTCCGATCTTTGCCGACAAGTTGCGGTTTTTCAACACGCAGCCGTTCAAGCAGGCGGAGGCATATGCGCAGGCTCACATCCCGTCAGTCCCTGAGATCGAGTATCTGCCATCGGCTGCCGTCCCGGCAACCACGCCAGAATATGAGCGAGCTCGCCGGATCGCTGAAAAAGAGGCACACGAGCCTGATCCGAAACAAACCGAGATACAATCGGCTGTGGAGGCACCAACAGCGTCTGTCGCCAGCCTCAATTCGGAGGCCGGTGCCAGGCGCGTTGTGAATAGTGCCGCAATCGCACGGGTTGGTGCAGCAGTGCCGTCCAGAGCCACGGAAGATCGGGAACGGCTGAAGGAACTTGAGGATGAACATTCCGCCGCAGCCGACCGATTGAAGGAAATCGTCGAGAAAAACGCAACCGGCAAATCGCCGGCCAAACGGAAAAGCGTTATGGACGTCTTCCTGGCAACCGTTCCAGATCCAGAACCGGCGCCAGTCCCAAAAGGGACCTAACCCGGCCCAAGCGGGAGGATCTGCGGAAGGTCAAAATGGCCAGAAGCTTATCAGGTAGTTCGCCGATTGGACCATCCAAGCCGCAGCAGCGTGATACCATCCAATGACTGTCGTATAGGCATAGGAAATTACCGCCAAACCTGCAATCAGCACCATTCCAGCGAATATGAGCTTGCCTGCTGCTGCGTCGGCCTTTGAATTGTCAGTTTGGACAACGAATTTATTCTCAAACATGGTTCACCGCTCCCGATCGTCCCGGTCACGCTCCTTCTGCTCTTGCTGCTCGCGCTCCAACTCCTCCAACCGAGGAATGTGCTGCTGAGCCGGATCGCTTCTCGTGGTCTCGCCACTCTGCCGGGCAGTATCTCTTTCTCGGTTCGATCGATCAAGATGCCGATTGGTAGCATCGACGGCGGCTGCCAGATCATGAGCCTCGCGTCCGCTAAGATCGTCCGCGCTGAGCTCGTCTGAGGCCTCTGCAGGGTTGCGCTGCTGCTCACCGACGGTATCGACGTCTGCCGAATTCGTCTGGTTGCTATCGTCAGTCTGGCCCCGCCGCTCTGCAGTCGCCTCAGTTCGGTCGACGGCTGCTCGAAGGTCACGGTCCTCCTCCGCCACTTCGCGCAGATAGCTATTGCCTTGCGCTACGAGCTTCGCGGCTTCTTCCAACGCGCGGGTTAGCCCCGCGCGATAAGAGTCCTCATTATCGTTCGAGAAAGTCCCAGCTTCGACCTGATCAAGGGCCTCGTGGTAATGCTCGATCGTTAGCATCGCCTCATTACCTGCATCAACGACCGCCTCGCCATGCCGCTCGACAGCGGCAGCCCACCGGTCGTTGGCATCATCGCGAGGCTGATCGGCGCGCCCTGATGCCGGACGATCGCTCGCCTGACGGTCGCTATCTCTTTCGTGGATTTCCAGAAGCTCGCGCCGAATATTCACGATGTCGCGGGCCGCACCCGAAACCTCTTCAAAGCTCGCACGCTCGCCAGCCTCAGTGCCCCGCTCAAGTTTGAACAGAGCGGACTCTACCGACTTTTCATAGGCTTCGAATTCTGAACGCGACTGTTGACGCAAATCTTGACCCTCCAAAAGCATGCTCTGGAGTGACATCATATTGGTTCGGAAACTAGATGTAAAATCGGGACGCGTCATATCGGCTTTTTCTGCCGCTAAAGGCCTGGAAATGCCTTTTGATAGCGCAGAGTATCGGGATTCAGCAAAAGCCGTAATGTTTCGGTCTCCACCGACGGAAGCAATCTTCTGCCAAGTCTCCTGCACCATTTTGGTGTAGAAAATGCTTCGTTCGCTGGATGCCACCGTCCGTCGCTCCCGACGTTTGGCGCCATATCGCGCCTGAGCGGGCAAGCTCGTGCCGACATGCTCGGTGCGACCGTCGAGGTTTACTGCCCGAACCTGGTTGCGCGTGAATGCCGGTGCGCTCGCGAATTCGCGTCTATCGGTCATCTCCATCTCGATGCCGTGTTCACGCGCCTTCTCCGCCATGACAGCCCGCCAGTGCCGAAACACCGCAGGTGTCGTTTCGATCCGATCACCAGCCTCCGATCGCATGGTGACGATCGCATGCGCATGGACGTGCGGCCGCTTTCCACCATTCGTCGCCTCTTTTGGGTCATGCTCTGGATCGTGCATGGCAAAGACATACCGATGGCTTGCAAACTGCTGGGCGAGGAAATCCCGGACTGCGCCTTCAAATGCCGTCGCATCCGTTCCAGCCCGCGCCGACATGATCACATGCATCAGGTCGCGCCCTTTTCGGCTATGCAGCTCTCGGCGCCACTCCTTTTGCACCAGATCGCCGGCATCAGTGCCATTGGCGATAAGGCGCCCCTTCTCATCCTTCACCTCGGAGCCGGCCTCCACGAGATCACGCAGCCGGCTAACGCCATATTCGACTCCGTTCCCGTGTCCGGTAAATGTGAACCTCGCCGACTTCGCGACACCGGCGGCGCTTGCATCGTAACGGCCTTGAACGATCTCTGATGCTTTGGCATCCGCCGTCAGACGCTCGCCCTTTCCGCTCCTAAGGACCATCACGCCCGACACTCGAGCTGTGCCATCCGGCCGCGAAGCGATCGCATAGGCGTATCGACGATCGCCAAGCCCGCTCCGCAGAACGTCAGTGATATGGCCATGCATGTCGGCACCCGATGGCACGGTCGCCAATTCCACGGCAAAGCTGCCGATGTCTCGGCTCTCGGTTCGGTTTTGGAAGAGATGATCCCAGTCATGCCGCACGCGGGCGAGCTCGTCGCGGCCTCGCAGCGTCTCGCCGTTCTCGGTTTCGACCTTCAATTCACCGCTTCGCGCCACATAGTTCAGCATCGCGCCCAGCCGAGCGCCGCCACCGTATGAGGCCATCTTCACGACCGCCGGCTGGCTACCCTTGGCGATGCCCGTCATTCGAGCTTCCATCGAGCGACCAGCACCGCCCGAAAACATCCCGGCTGACGGCGAACCCTTTAAGCCGCGACCGAAGTCCATCCGGATGGATCGGCCTTGGCCACCGCCGCCGCCTCCGGAGCCGCCAAGCTGCTCAGCCCGCTTCAGGCGTTTCTCCAGATCATCGAACGCGGACCCTCGGCCGTTCGCCATATCCTGAAGCAAAACTGCGCGTCGCTGCTCCCACTCACTGGTGAATGCCCCGAAAAAGAGCTCCATGCCTCAGCCTTCCCCGCGCCGTTGATGGCCGGCTCGCCGGGCGAGCGAACTCAGTTCGCTCATTACCGCCGCCTGAACGCGCTGCACATTGGCAAGGTTTATGTCGAGTTCGCTCGGATGAACGCCCTTTCCACTGTTCAGGGTACGGGCGACTTGGTTCAGGTTTATGCCAATCATTCGCATGTCTTCGAGCAACGCTGCCATGATCATGCGATCCTCGCGGGTCAATACCGGCCGCACGCCAGCCCCCTCCAACAGGAGTGAGCGGAAGAAGCCAGAGACGCTCATTCCAGCGGCAGCAGCCGCGGTCTCGATTGCATCGTGCTCGGCTTTGGTGACCCTAACGTGGACCGTTTTACCTTTTCTGCCGAGCGCCTTTAGCGCCGCTGATGCCTTTTCATCCATTGGCCAAAAAGCCCTTTCGGAGCGTTGCGACAATGATCGAGGACGTGTTCCTCGATAGCAGATAAAAATGTAGCACATTTTTACGTATCCTGCCACCCTAGACACCTAAAGACTAATCTAACTTCAACCTTACATGTCGAAAAACTAACGACGAAAACGCTCACCAAGTTTCACATCCGAAGCCGCCCGTGACCGCCGTTGGCAGCACTTAGTCTTTGCTCGCAAGAGACGCTCTGCCTTTCACCCTTGCGGTCTGCGGACGACAGGCAAAGTCCCCCGGACGCTGCTCTCGGTTCACCTTCAAGCCTCAAAGTGTGGGCAGAAGAAACACCGCACGTCCGTGTGGTCGTACGATGTGAAAGTCATCCGTCATTATTTCACATGGCAAGAACCAGTGCCCGAGACGAGTGAAATCTCACACCATCTCCGCATATCTGCGATCGATGGTTTCAATTCGTGCGATCGATCTTTCACACGATATTGTCACACGACATATTCCTACGATGTGATCGATTGGTCAGGGCGTTTGAAAAACAGTGCGATCACGATGCCCCAAGTGCCGCCTGCACAAGCTGTTCAACCAATGTTTGATTGCGCGAGTCCCGGCGGTTAGAACTGTCAGCGATATTTTTGAGGATTGAAACGACACAGGATTATTCGATGACGATTTGCATTTCTGCCGTTAGCGGCAAAGGTGGCGCCGGAAAGACGACTGCGGTCATCCTGCTTGCTGGTGAACTGGCTCTCCAAGACAAGCGGGTCCTGCTGATAGACGCAGATGGCCGTCAGAACTTGCGGGAATGGTGGAAGCGCTCGTCTGACAAAGATAACCAGCCGGTCGGCATAGACCTCGTCACGGCCGCGCGGCAGCAGTCAATTCAGCAAATCCTCGAAAATGACGCTGAGAAATACGACGTCGTCATTATGGATTCCCCGGGGCAGGACACCGTTCTCCGCGACACGATTATCGCAGGGTCCGACATCGTGCTGACACCGATTCAGCCAAACCAGGACGAAATCCTTGCAGCTGGCCAGGCGGCGCAGGATATCGCAGACACCGCTGACAGGACCGGTCGGGCAATCCCTCATGTGAACTTTGTCACTCGGATCACGGTTCCGGCGCGCGCACTGGAGGCCTATCGGCTGATCCGGCCGTTCATCGCGAACTTGCAGGAAGGAGGATACGATTCTCACCTGCTGGAGACCGAGCTCTACGAGCGCAACTGCTACAGGGAGGTCCGCAATGGTTACGGAACAGTCCAAATGCTGGAGGTGACCGAGCCAGTCCGCAAAGCCCGGGTTGAGATCTTGAATCTGACCCAGGAGATCGAAAAATTTCTACCGCAATCTGCAAGGAGCTAATCCATGGCGAAAGGACAGACAACGATCTCGGACTTCGCGGTCGCCCCACGTCGGGCACGCATCGATCCCGTTACGGAAACACTGACGCCCGAGCGGGAGACTTCTCAATCAAACGAAGCCGAGCAGATGAGCGTCCCCAGTTTGATCGCGCCAAATTCTGAGACGCGCAAACAGCGCGCGACCGCGAGAGCGCTCGAACAGGAAGAGTCACGCGTCCGACTGAGCGATCTCAAACGAGCCAAGGCCCGAGAGAGCAAACATTATGTAAACTGCCCGCTCGATTACGATACGAAAAAGCGGCTCGAGCGCGCGGCCTCTGAAAATGACTTGAAGATGACCGTAATCATCAAGGCCGCGATTGATCAGTACCTTCGCGACAACGGTTATTGAGCCTTGCGTCAGTTAGGATCCGGGCTACGGATCCTACGAAATCACACGCAGCAGCACAACTCCGCGCAGCACTGTCTCGACTACCATTACTCTCTTTGCTTGCGTGCGAGGCGACTATCCCTATTCATCGCAACCGAAGGGGCCATTGTCACATGTGACCCCAAATAGGTTATAAACCGCAGAGGAATCGCTCAAAACGAATGATGCCAAAATGAACCGATTTGGTGCATAGTATCCACCTAAGGGTGGGATAGGGAAAAAGACTGAAAATGCCGAAGTTGAAGGACCTTGATAAGTTCAAAAATGCCAAAGGCCTTGTAGAGACGACGGATTCCCAATCTGAAAGGCCGCTATATCGTCGACCTGGTTTCGAAGGGACAGTCAGCTTCGAGGCAATGGACGATAGGATTTCTTCCTATCTTTCTAATGCCCGTGAGGCCGCTGGGATTTCTCGCGCCGAATTTGCAGCAATGATCGGGCTTGCGACCGCCGTCTATGGCCGCTACGAGCGCGCGGAATCTCGCATGACCGTCACGCGAATGATCCACCTATGCGAGTTGCTCGACATTCTCCCCATCGACATGATCAGCGTGGTTGCGCCCCATCTTTACGGCCGAACACCTGAAGAGGCGAAAGACTACGTCGAACTGACCCACATCATCAGACATTTGCCACACGACACCGTGCGCGATCTCATGGGTTTGCTGAAGCGGATGACCCCAGACTCGACGCCCAGCGATCAAGCTTCCAACAGCTAAGCACTTCGTCAAGCTCCCCGATGCGCCCATGCGAATGGGGATCGCTTGGACCTCGGCAATCTTTGAAAAAATCAGAAACTTGAGCTTTAGCCTATCGGGGTGAAGCTCACGTGCTCGTACCGAGCTTGTGGCCCTAGCACCGCACTTTAGGTGGCGTAGAAATGGCGCAGTTGGACCGCAAATGGCGGAAGCTCCAGAAGGCAGTCGTCCCGCTTCGGTTTACCACGAGACTTCGGCCGGCACTTCGGCGCAATTTGAATAAGCGCGTTCTGGCCTTCGTCTGCTGCGCCCACCCCTAAGGGTGGGCTTCGGCCCTACGGGCTGGCAAACCAAACCGGGCCGAAACCCGGTTCTTGAAGCCGCCCTTAATGGGGCGGCCCTGCGCTGATGATTGCGTCGAATGCAGCTTCTTCCGCTGCGTTCTGCTGCTCAGCTAATGCCAGCTCGGCTGCGATCTTGCGATGCTCGGCTGCATCACCGATACCGCCAGCTCGGCACGAAGTTCCTGAATGTGATCGTAAGTGGTCATCGTCGGCTCCTTTGAATGAAAACAAAGGATCCGCCCCAAGATGGACGGCTCGGGTCAATGACCGCGAAGCGGCCCGCAAGGGTGGATGGGGGAGCCGATTTTGTTGCGTAGCGGCAAAATTGGGGGAACCGTCCATCATTGAGGCGAGACGGCCAACTTGGTTTAATCGGCCCATGTTGAGAGAGAGAATACCTGTCCGTATGGCACCATTTGATGCGGAAGCATGCCTCGCTACTCGACTCCGGCAGGGGAATTAGATCGTCGCCATACTCCCCGCTTACGTGCCTGCGGCATTTCTCCCTTCCCTGCTATCTCGCCGCAGCCGCGCTCGCGCCGGATGATTGTGTCCATATGCGCTGCCCCACTTGATGGCCGACCGCCGAGGAGTTTTTCAGGGCGGCGATGCTGCGACGGGTGCACACCAGACACGTCTCGGTCGCTCACGCAGATATAGCCTGTGATTAGGCATGGAATAAGGACCCCGCATTTGGGGTGATCGGCGTCCAAACGGGACCCCCATCTGCGATGGGGTTAGGACAGCCTCCGGTTACATCGGAGGCTATGCTTGTTGTGGAAACAATTTTGAAGATACGACGCCTCGCACATGTGCAGGGCAAGACGATCAAGGCGATCTGCCGGGAGTTGGGTATATCGCGGAAAGTGGTGCGGAAGGTTCTACGCACTGATGAGACGGAGTTCAAATACGAGCGAACCCGTCAACCTCAGCCGAAGCTAGGGCCCTGGTGCGATCGTCTCGATGGAATACTGCTTGCCAATGAGGCCAAGGCTTCCCGAGAACGGCTGACGCTAATCCGGATATATGAGGATTTGCGCGACCTCGGCTATGAAGGCGGCTACGACACCGTTCGGCGTTATGCGAGGACATGGTCGAAAGAGCGCGGGGCCGTGACAGCGCAAGCATACGTGCCGCTCTATTACGCGCCCGGCGAAGCCTACCAGTTCGACTGGAGCCACGAGATCGTCGTGCTCAATGGGGTGACGACGACGGTGAAGGTAGCCCATGTTCGGCTCTGCAACAGCCGGATGATGTATGTGAGAGCCTATCCGCGCGAGACGCAGGAGATGGTCTTCGATGCTCATGACAGGGCATTCGCCTTCTTCGGCGGAGCCTGCACGCGCGGCATCTATGATAATATGAGGACGGCGGTGGACGCGGTCTTCGTTGGCAAGGAGCGGCAATATAACCGTCGATTTCTGCAGATGTGCAGCCACTTTCTTGTCGAGCCGGTGGCCTGCACGCCAGCGTCTGGCTGGGAGAAGGGTCAGGTCGAGAACCAGGTCAATCTGGTGCGGGAACGCTTCTTCACGCCGCGGCTACGGTTCCAATCCTATGACGAGATGAACGGCTGGCTGCTGGATAAGTGCATCGGTTACGCTCGTGCACATAAGCATGTTGATCAAACGGAACGCACCATCTGGGAGGTGTTCGAAGGTGAGCGGTCACACCTGATCGGGTATCCCGGCAAGTTCGACGGATTCCATACGGTCCAGGCCTCGATCGGCAAGACCTGCCTCGTGCGTTTCGACAACAACAAATACTCAGTGCTGTCCACTGCGGTTGGTCGTCCAGCCGAGATACAGGCTTATGCCGATCGCATCGTCATCCGGCAAGATGGCGTCGAGATCGGTCAGCACGATCGCTGCTTCAGCCGCGGTGAGACGATCTATAATCCATGGCATTACGTGCCTGTCTTGACCCGCAAGCCTGGAGCTTTGCGCAACGGTGCGCCGTTCCATGACTGGGTTTTGCCTGCTGCGATGGAGAAGGTGCGTCGTCGGTTGAAGGCCATGCATGACGGCGACCGGCAGATGGTGTCGATCCTCGACTGTGTCAGTCTGGATGGACTTTCCACCGTCGAAGCGGCCTGCCAAGAGGCGCTGGATCAGGGTGTGTTCTCGTCCGCCGTCATCATCAACATTCTGGCCCGCAAGCGTGATCCGCAGCCGGCCGCCATCCTTTCCATTCCCGATGCGCTTCGGCTAACCCACGAGCCTCTTGCCGATTGCGCCCGTTACGATAGCCTCAGGAGGGCAAGCTGATATGGAACGATCCCAAATCCTAGATATGATGGGCACGCTGAAGCTGTTCGGCATGCGCAGCGCCTATGACGAGACGATGGCTTCCGGAATCAAGCGCCAGCACGAACCACCCCGCATCGTCGGCGACCTGTTGCAGTCGGAGATTGCCGAGAAGCAGGCACGCACCGTCAAATACCAGATTGCGGTCGCCAAGCTGCCGCTGGCCAGGGACATCAATGACTTCGACTTCACCGACACGCCTGTGAATGAAGGGCTGGTGCGCCAGCTCACCGCAGGCCGCTGCGCTAGATTGAAAGCTCCGGGCCTACGCGCGCTGACCCTATGCAACCAGAGGCAGGGGTCCTTTTTGGGAGCCGATAGGGGGTCCCGTTACGACGCCGATTGACAGTCTGGTACGGTCTAACCGTCATGCTTCTGTCGAGCCGCCCTTTCCGTGCGGCATATGAGAGGTTCGGTCGATGGATTGAGCGTTCTATCGGGACGCTGCTGGCGGCGTTTGGGGTCAGGTTGATATCCGAGAAGCTTCTATGAGCATGAATGGTCAAAAGACAGAGGCCAGCCAGGCAGTTAGAGTCAACGCATCCCTGCAAACACGACCACGATGATGAGGGCTGACCCGCTTCTGGTCTTGATAGGAATCGAACCGTCGTGTGCCCAAACAAGGTAGGAAATCACTGAAAATTCCGTTTCTTCACCTTCAGTGTGTCCGGATGCAGATAGAGGATTTCGCCCGTTGCCTCGGCCAACAACTTGCCGATCTTCATGGTGAGGATCACTGCCAGATCATCAGCATTGGCCACCATCAGGTCGTAGAGCTTGCGCAAAACCACCGCACGTTCCTTGCAGGTCTTTTTTGCCCAGAGTTTTTGCGCCTTGTAAACGGCATCGATGGCGCGGGCTGCATCCGCGCGTGGCATATCCGGATGCGTTGCGATCACCTCGCCGGTCGAGGGATTGCCGAATTCGAATGCCGCACGGCCCTCACCTTCTGCTCGCCATACACCGGCAATCAGGACCTCGTCTGTGGCTCAAGATGGATCGGCTAACAAGTGTGCCGGACAGGGCCATGACGCTTGGAGGCGAACACCTGCTTGGCCTTCCAACCTACAGGGCAGGCATGCGCGCGATCGGCGAGTTCGGGTCCGCTTTCGCAGCCGGATTGACGATGTCGTTGGGCACCTTTGCCTCAACGGGCAGCAAGTTCATGTGGCCCGGAAGGTGGCCGGCGACCGGGTGGATGGCGAAACGGACTTCCTCCCCGTCGCACGCAGGTCGTTTCGTTGTCTGTTGTCACCGGCAGCGCTACAATTTTTAGCTTGGCTACCATTCAGCCACGCTCCCATCCGAATGGCGCCACAGCGGATTTCGCCATCGATGACCATTTTTTGCCATTTCGATGACATGCGCCTCGTTGACCTCGATCCCGAGGCCATGTCCTTGCGGTATTGCGACAAATCCGTCCTCATAGCGGAAGACATCTTCGTTGCCGATATAGTCCAGAAGATCGCTACCCGCGTTGTAGTGAATGCCGAGGCTCTGCTCCTGAATGAAGGCATTATAGCTGACGGCGTCGAGCTGTAAGCAGGCAGCGAGCGCTATGGGACCGAGCGGGCAATGTGGTGCCAAGGCGACATCGTAAGCTTCCGCCATCGTCGCGATCTTGCGGCACTCCGTAATACCGCCTGCATGCGAGAGATCCGGCTGGATGATATCGACATAGCCGTTGGCCAAGACGGATTTGAAATCCCAGCGTGAATAAAGCCGCTCGCCCAGCGCGATCGGCGCCGAGCAATGGTTGGCGATCTCCTTCAGCGCCTCCAGGTTTTCCGAAAGCACCGGTTCCTCGATGAACATCAGCTTGAATTGCTCGAGTTCCTTGGCCAGCACCTTTGCCATCGGCTTGTGCACCCGGCCGTGGAAATCCGCACCGATGCCGATATGGGGTCCAACCGCATCCCGCACGGCCCCGATCGTCGCGATAATCGCATCGATCTTGTCATAGCCATCGACGATCTGCAATTCCTCCGCGCCGTTCATCTTGATTGCCTTGAAGCCGGCGGCAACAGCATCCCTGGCATTGCGCGAGACGTCGCTTGGCCGGTCTCCGCCGATCCAGGAATAGACCTTGATCCGGTCGCGGCATTGACCGCCGAGCAGCGCATGGACCGGCTGGCCGAGCGCCTTGCCCTTGATGTCCCAAAGCGCCTGATCGATGCCGGCGATGGCGCTCATATGGATGGCTCCTCCGCGATAAAACCCGCCGCGATACATGACGTTCCAGTGATCCTCGATCAGGAGCGGGTCCTTGCCGATTATGTAGTCTTCAAGTTCGTGGACCGCCGCCTGCACCGTCAGCGCCCGCCCCTCGACGACCGGCTCGCCCCAGCCGGTAATGCCCTCGTCTGTCTCGATCTTGAGAAACATCCAACGCGGCGGGACGATATAGGTGGTGAGTTTTGTAATCTTCATGACGTGCCTGTCTCCCAGCTTTCACTGCTACATCCGCAAGAGCGGCCGCTCAGCCGGAGATGGAATATCCGCCATCGACCGGGATCGCTGTGCCGGTGATGAACTGTGATCCCGGCCCCGCCAGAAACGCGGCAATGCCTTCGAAATCCTCGCCGATTCCCCAACGTCCGGCAGGGGTGCGCGACATCACCTTGTCGTTTAGTCCCGCCACGTCTTGCCGCGCGGAGGCACCGAGGTCTGTGTCTATCCAACCTGGCAGAACCGCGTTGACCTGGATATTGTCCGGTGCCCAGGCGACCGCGAGCGATCGGGTGAGCTGGACGATGCCGCCCTTGCTGGCGCCGTAGGCCGGCGCAAAGGATGCGCCGAATATCGACGTCATTGAACCGATATTGATGATCTTACCGTTGCCGGACGCCTTCAGCGCCGGGTAAGCCGCCTGCGCACAGACGAATGCTGCCGTCAGATTGGTCTGGATGACCCGGTGCCAGTCGGCGAGATCGAAGATCTCAGGCGCCCGACGAACGTTGATGCCTGCATTGTTGACGAGAATATCCAGGCGCCCTTCGGCTTTGGCAAGATTCCGGACAGCGTCCGCGGAGGCACTCTCGTCGCTGACATCGAGTTCGAGAAAGCGGCCCGCGACACCGGTAGCCTCCAGAAGCCGCAGCGCGTCTTCGCCCTTGGATGGATTACGCCCGGCAATCACCACTCTTGCTCCCGCCTTCGCCAGACCGAGCGCCATGGAAAGCCCGATACCGCCATTGCCGCCGGTGACCAGCGCCACTTTTCCGGAAAGGGAGAACATAGAGTTTGTCATCGCAACACCACCGATCAGAATGAAAGCTGAACCTTCATGGAACGTGAACGGTCCGTCGCCAGCATGAAGGCCTCATCCGCCTCCTGAAAAGGCAGGGTATCCGTCACCAGGGGCTTCAGATCGAGGCCGCCGGCATTCATAAGATTCACCGCCATCTGGAACTCGCTATCGAACCGGAAGGTGCCGCGCAGCTGCAACTCCTTGGTGACGATGGCATTGATCGGCAGCGTCACATCTCCCCCCAGTCCCACCTGAACGATGATGCCGCCTGCCCGAATGGCCGGAAGCGCCGTATTGAGCGCGACCTGATTGCCGGACGCTTCGAACAACACATCGATCGTGCCTTTGCCGGTGCTGTAGGGAGCCAGCGCATCCGGTGTGGCTGCCATGTTGAAGACTTCGGTTGCCCCGAGCGCGCGGGCAATCCCGAGCGGGAACGCGCCGACATCGGTCGCGATGACCTCTGCCGCCCCGCCATGGCGGGCAACCAGCACGCAAAGTGCGCCGATCGGGCCGCAACCGGTCACCAAGACCCGCTTGCCAAGGAGCGAACCGGCCTGCTTGGCCGCGTGCAACACCACGGCCAAAGGCTCGGCCATGGCCGCTTCCGCCATGCTCACATGATCCGCGATCGGGATCGCCTGGGCGGCGCTGACGGTGATGTTCTGCCGGAATCCGCCCTGCGCATGGGGAAGCCGCATGGCGCTCCCCATGAACTGCATGTTGAGGCATTGATTGTGGGCGCCCTGCCGGCAATATTCGCATTCATAGCAGGGCGAGCTTGGATTGACGGAAACCCGCATCCCCGGCACGATATGTGAAACGCCGGAGCCGCATTCCTCGACAATTCCCGCCATTTCGTGGCCGAGTGCCATCGGTTCGCGCACGCGAATGGTGCCGGAGCCGCCATGCAGATAATAATGGAGGTCGGAGCCACAAATGCCACCGGCCTTGATAGCAATCCGGACCTGACCGGCAGCCGGAGCAACGCTTGCCACCGGCTCTATCCGAAGATCCTTCTGCGCGTGAATGATAACGCCGAGCATTGAGTTCATCCTTGCTGATAAATCTTGAAGGTAAGCCGATGGCCGTCAGAGCACCGAGATCATGCCGCCATCGACATAGATGATCTGGCCGTTGACATATCCTGAGGCTTCCGAGGCCAGGAAGATTGCCGTCCCGACCAGCTCGTCCGGCCGGCCCCAGCGGCGCGCCGGTGTCCTGCTCTTAACCCATCCATCGAATTGCGGGTTGCTGACCAGCGCTTCGTTCATGTCGGTCAGCATGTAACCGGGGCCGATGGCATTGGCCTGCAATCCGTGTTCCCCCCATTCGGCGGCCATGGCCTTGGTCAGCATCTTCACGCCGCCCTTGGCGACCGTGTAGGGTGCAACGGTGGCGCGTGCCAGTTCGCTGGTCAGCGATCCGATATTGATGATCTTGCCGTAACCGCGCGCAACCATGCGGCTGGCAGCGGCGCGACCGATCATGAAGGCACTGGTCAGATTGGTGTCGATCACTCTTTGCCAGTCGGAGGTAGCAAGCTCCAGCATCGGCTTTCGAAACTGGATGCCGGCATTGTTGACGAGGATGTCGATCGCAACACCCTCCTCATCGAACCGCTTGAAGGCCGCCTCGATAGCCGCTTCGTCCGTGACATCAAAGGCACTGCCGGCAACGTTGAAACCCTTGGCTGCAAACTCGGAAATGGCGGCTTCCAGTCGCATCGGATCAGTGCCGTTGAGAACGATACGGGCGCCGGCCGCAGCCAGGCCTTCGGCGATCGCGCGGCCGAGACCGCGCGAGGAGCCTGTCACAAATGCAGTCTTGCCGGTCAAATCGAATAGTGTCGTGGACATGGATGCTACTCCTCAATCGAGATCGGTTCTGCGGACGATGAGGTCGGACCGTTCGAACACGGCCGGCAGCAACTCGACGCCGAGACCTGGCCCATCCATCGGATAGACATAGCCGTTTTCGATCCGCGGCACGGCGGTGACCAGTTCCTTGTACCAGCCGGTATAGAAGGCCCGCACGGATTCCTGGATCAACGTATTCGGCTGGCTGAACGACATGTGGATGGCGGCCGCGAATCCGACCGGGCCGATGCAGTCATGCGGGGCAAAGGGCCGGTGATAGGTTTCCGCCATCGAGGCGATCTTGCGTCCCTCGGTCAAGCCGCCGGTCCAGCACAGATCGACCATCACCACATGGGCAGCATCCCGGTCCAGCATGTCCTTGTAGGGGAACCGTGTTCCAAGCGTTTCGCTGGCACAGACCCAGACGTCCGTCGAGCGTGCGTATTCGGCAAGCGCCTGCGGCGAGTTCATCCTGATCGGGTCTTCGTACCAGTAGGGCTTGTAGGGTTCGAGCGCGCGGGCGATCTTCATCGCCGTGGGCAGGTTCCACAGCGAGTGGAATTCCACCATGATGTCCATCTTGTCGCCGACAGCCTTGCGGATCTTCTCGAAAGGTGAAATCGCCTGCTTCATCTGCTCGGCCGAGATATTCAGGCCGTTGCTCTCGATCGCCGCCGGATCGAACGGCCAGATCTTCATCGCCGTGATGCCATTCTCCAGCAGGTTCTCGGCCAGCGCGCCGGCATCCGTCATGAAGCCTTCCAGATCCTCATAGGGTCCTCCTGCTTCACTTTTCTTGAAGTTCCAGTTCGACACCGGTTTGATATTGTTGGAGCGGACATACCCGTAGCCGGCGCAGGTATTGTAGACGCGCAGCTTTTCGACGCACAGGCCGCCCAGCATCTGGTGGAGGGGCTGGTTGCAGACCTTGCCGAAAATATCCCACAGGGCGATGTCGATCGCCGAGACGGCGCGATGTTCGACGCCCGTCGAGGACTGGGCCATCGGCAAGTTGAGCATCTCCTTGTGCAGAGCCTCTATATGCAGCGGGTTCTTGCCCATCAGGCGCACGCAGAGCGTATCGTGAATGTGAGCTTCCACCGCGCCGGCGCCGTAGAAAGTCTCGCCCAGTCCCACGATCCCGGCGTCGGTATGAACGCGGACCCACAATACGTTGGCGAACTCTCTGGTTCTAAGGGTTTCGATACGGGTGATCTTCACGCGAGGCATTCCTTCTTTTGATTGCAGCGGATGCGCGGAAAAAGTGTTCCCGTGCCGACGGCAATTCTTGCGAGTTTGTACAAGACCTGAAATATTGAGAAATATCTGGACGCAGTGCGTCGTGACAGCCGGGGCGGTGCGCCTCTCGGCAGGTAGTATGCAAGGAATAACCTATGGCCAACAAGGACAAGACCGTTGCGAAGGAGGGCGAAGGCAGTGTTCAGGAGAAGAGGCGCAACAGCGTCAACCTGACCGACCTTGCCTACGAGAGGCTTGAACATCTCATCATCACCTGTGATCTCCAGCCGGGCCGGTTCCTGTCCATCCAGGACCTGCAGCAGGCGACCGGACTGAGCCGCACCCCGGTGCATCAGGCCGTCAGCCGGCTGGCGGCCGATACGCTGGTAATCATCCAGCCTCGCCACGGCCTGCAGATCGCGCCGATCGACCTTGCGCGCGAAAGAATGCTTCTGCGGCTGCGGCGCGACCTCGAACGCTTCGTTGTGTCGCTTGCCGCGGAACATTCCACCTCCACGCATCGCTCTCAGATGCTGCATATCGCGCGCATCCTGAAGGATCAGCGGGACACGCTGGCAATCAGCGAGTTCAACATCTTCGACAGGCGCATCGACAAACTGATCCTGCTGGCGGCGGGCGAACCCTTTCTGGAACATACGCTGCGGCCGCTGCACACGCTGTTCAGGCGCATCGGCCTCATCCACCACCGTAATATAGGCGGTGCAGAAAGCCTTGCCGGCAGCATCCAGAGTCATATCGCCATCCTCGAGGCAATCGCCAAGCGCAATGTCTCCCTGGCCGTGGAGGCATCCGACCACCTGATCGACTACGTCGACACAATGTTCGACACGCTCGAACGGGAGATAGATCCCTCCATTCTCGATTCGAGCCTGGAATCGTTGGTGTCTCTCTGAGATATTCTGCAAAACATAGTCACGCGTCATGATTATCTGGCCCAATTGCTATCCCGGGTTCAGGGCCTCAGCCGCAGTCCGGTATCGGCTTCAAACAGGACTGCCTCGTCGAAGTTGAACGACAGCGAAACGGGATCGCTGGCCTTAAGGCCGGTATAGCCCTGCTCCGTCACCATGACGGCGTCGAGTTCACCTTCTTCGCGATGCGCAGTGCGGGCATTGCGAAGCGTCACGGCGATCACCGATTCCGCGCCGATATGCTCGACAAGCGACACCGTACCCTCGACGCTGCCCGGCTGAAGCTCGGGCGTCAGCTTGATCGCGTTCGGACGGATGCCGAACAGGACCTTGCCATTCGTCTTGACCGCGGCCGCCAGGCTTTGCGGCAATGCAAGCGAAATGCCGCCGACGCTAACAGTACCGGCTGCCGCATCGGCCTCAATGAGGTTCATCGGCGGTGTGCCGATAAAACGTGCCACATAGGTGTTGGCAGGGTCGGTATAGATCTCGCGCGAAGAACCGAACTGCTGGACGATGCCGTCACGCATCAGGGCGATCTTGCTTCCCATTGTCATCGCCTCGACCTGGTCATGGGTGACGTAGACGAACGTGCCGCCGATATCGGCATGCAGTTTGGAAATCTCGGCACGCATCGATGTTCTCAACTTGGCGTCGAGGTTGGAAAGCGGCTCGTCCATGAGGAAGACTTCGGGCTGCCGCACCATTGCCCGGCCCAGAGCGACGCGCTGGCGCTGTCCGCCTGAGAGCGTGCGGGGAAACCGGTCGAGCATCTCGGTCAAGCCTAGAATTTTGGCGTTGCGCATGACCGTTTCCTTGACCTGCGGCGAATTCTCGATCCTGCGTTTGGCAAGAGCTCCGATAATCGGCAGGTGGTACCACCAGCGGAACTGTTTCATGATCAGCGGAAAGGTCATGTTCCGCCGCACTGTCAGATGCGGGTAGAGCGCATAGGACTGAAACACGAAGGCCATATCGCGGTCGCTTGGCGGCAGATTGTCGACGCGGCGGTTGTTGATCATGATCTCTCCGCCGGAAATGCTTTCTAGGCCCGCAAGCATGCGAAGAAGCGTCGATTTCCCACAGCCCGACGGGCCGAGAAGAACAAGGAACTCGCCATCCGGAACGGAAATGTCGATATTCTTGATTACTTCCTTGGCGCCGAAGCTCTTGTTGACGCTTTTCAAGGTGATGGATGCCATGTCGAAGATCCTTTATCAGCCCTTGACGCTACCGGCCGTCATACCGGCCACGACGTAACGCTGGACAAGAAGGTAGAAGAGAACGGCTGGAAGCGTGTAGATGAAGCCGACTGCCATGACTGAATGGACGGGTGTCGAAAGCTCGCCAACGAAACCGGCAAGACCGACCGAAGCGGTGCGCAGGCTTTCGCTGCTGATCAACGTCTGGGCAAACACGTATTCGTTCCAGCCGTTGAAGAATGCGATGACCGAAGCTGCCGCAAGTGTCGGGCCAATGAGCGGAACCACGATCAATAGCACCACGTCGAGTTTCGAGCAGCCTTCCATGCGGGCAGCCTCTTCGACCTCGATCGGCACCGCATCGATGGCGCCCTTGAGTATCCAGGTGATCACCGGCACGGTGAAGGCCGTATTGGCCAGGACCAGGCCTGTCAGCGTGTTCAAGAGGGCCAGATCGCCGAAGATCGCGTAAAGGGGGACGACGAGCATCGCTTCGGGCAGCATCTGGGTTGCGAACAGTACGAAACCGAGAAGGGCAAGGCCGGCAAACCGGAAGCGCGAGAGCGCATAAGCCGGCAGGATCGCCAGAGCGATACTGAGCACCGTCGTGCCGGCGGCAACGATGAAACTGTTCTTGAGCCAGGTCGCGACGGGAATGGTGTTGAACACATCCCTGTAGACATGCAGTTCCGACAGGGAGGGCAGAAATTGCGGTGTCGCGGCGAAAAGCTCCGCGGAGGTGGTCAGCGACGTCACGAACATCCAGTAGATCGGAAATACCGCGACACCGAGCAGCGCCAGGACGCCGATCATGCGTAGACTGTGCTGCCAGGGAGAGGTTCTCATGCATTCCTCCCCTGGGCGCGCTCGGCCCGCTGCGAGATCTTGAAATAGACGATTGTCACGACCAGCGCGATGACCAGACCGACCATACCGATGGAAGCGGCGCTGCCCAATTCGCGATAGACGAAGCCCTGACGATACAGCTCGATCACCAGCGTGTTGGTCGCACCGATCGGTCCGCCCTGGGTCATGAGCCAGATCAGGTCGAAGCGTCGCAGCGACCAGATCGTGACGAACAAGGCGAGTAGAAGGACAGTCGGCTGGATGGTCGGCCAGACAGCCGTCTTGAAGACGTTGAAGCGATCCGCCCCATCGATGACCGCAGCCTCGCGCACTTCTGAGGGAACTCCCTGGAGAGCCGCCAAAATCACCACCGACGAAAACGGAAAGATCTGCCAGATCGTGGTGATCATGATCGCCGGCAAAGCCAGCGACGGATTGTCCAGCCAGTTCTCACCGGAAAAGGGCAGCCCCAGGACCCGCAGCGAATAATTGAACACGCCGTATTGCGAATTGAGCATCCAGGTGAAGATCAGCGCCACCGCAACCGGCGGAGCCGCCCACGGCACCGTCACCAGGGCGCGGGCAATGCCGCGCCCGGTGAAGGGATTGTTCAGGAGCAGCGCCGTCCCGAGGCCGAACCCGATCGCCAGGATCACGCAGAGAACCGTGTAGATCAACGTGACCCAGAGAACCTGCGCAAAATCGCTGGTTTCGAAAATGTAGAGATAGTTTTCGAAACCGACGAACAGCTGGTCGTCCGGCGACAGAAGCGAAGTCGACGTGAAGCTGAGCTTCAGTTCCTGCAAAAGAGGGTAGATCTGAAACAGCAGAAGATAGAGGGCAACAGGCGCGGCGAACCAATAAGGTGTCCACCGGCTGCCCTCTATCCCGCTGCGTGAACCGGATGATCGCATCGACATCACTCGCTATCTGAAATGCGGGACGGTTACGGGTAGCGCCACTAGCGGCGCAGCACCCGGCGCTCGATCAGACGCTGGGCCGCGTCCATGGCGTCCTTTGGGTCTTCTCCGCCCTGCAGGACCTTGAGCACACCTTCGAGAACGATCTGCTGGATCTCCGGCGTCTTCGTCTCGTTGCCCATGACTAGCTGTGGCACCGCCGTTTCGACCTGCTTGTCGTAGACTGTCAGCCATGGCTGAGCGGCGATATCCTCCGGGGTGCGCTCGACGACAGTGCCGACGATGGTCCCCATGGCTTTTTGCAGGTCCTTTTGGTTTTCCGGCTGCAGGGCCCATTTCAGGAATGCTACCGAAGCATCCTTGTGCTTGGTGTTGGCGTTGATCGTCAGCATGGTCATGATCAAGCCCTGAGCAGGCGTCGGGAAAGGCGACGGTGCCGCGGCGAAGGGAAGATTCGGGGAATTCTGGTGAAAGATTGCTGCGACTCCGCCGTTATCGACGTTCATGGCGATCTTGCCTTCCCAAAACATCCGCCGATAGGTAGCCGCATCGGCTCCCTTCGGAATGACATCGAGATCATAGACAGCTTTGTAGGCAGCAATGCCCTTAATGACTTCCGGGCTGTTGACCGTCAGCTTGCCGGTTTCATCGCTCCAGCGACCACCGAAGCCGTAGACGAAATTGCAGACGTCCTGCCAGAAACCGGCCCGCTCCGCCATCGTGGCGCGGTACGCGTAACCGTATTTGCCATCACCAGTGTTGGCTTTCGCGACCTTGAGGAAGTCCTCGAAATTGGTCGGCGGCGCGCCCTTGACGATATCTTTGTTGTAGAGAAGCCCGTAGCCGGTGGAGTCGAAGATAACACCGTAGCGCTTTCCATCGACGGGCAGGTATTTGTCCGGGCCGATGAACTTGTACTGCGACGGATCGACAATACCTTCGAGTGGCAGCACTTTGCCCGACGGAACGGCTGCGAAATAGTCGATCTGATCGAAGCGGATGAGATCCGGTCCGCCGCCGCCTCCCATCTGCGTGAAGATGGTATTGGCGAAGCTGGAGAACGGAATAGCGATCGGTTCGACCTCTACCTTGTCCTGGCTTTCGTTGAATTTCTGAACCCACGCCTTGGTCCGGTCACCGCGGCCGGCCTCTGAAAACATGGCTGCGGCAAAGGTGATTTTCTCCTTTGCCTGCTGCGCAAATGCCGGGCCGCCGAACACCGAGACCATCAGTGCCGACGCGAGAATGCTGCGCGCAAATGTACGTTTTGAATACAGGTATGCCATCAGGATCTCCTCCATCCTTGTGCATATCCGGCCGACGTTTCCTCCACCGCCGGGTATGCTTCCTCATCCTCAACCTAGAATGTTGTGATATTTCACAAAAGTCAACGACGATTTCGTCGCCGGTTTTGTCGAGCCGGTTTTGGCGGCCAAAACGGCAGACGTGGATATTGAACCGCACCGGGTTTGCCGGAAGCCATTTCGTTTGAGTTATCCGTTCAAGCGGGTCGGCGCGGTTGCTTGGCGTGACCCTATCCTCGCTGACGAACGATCAGGGCGAAGATCGCGATGAGGGTCAGTTGCAATTGGACTTGGGGATGTAGGCAGAAACGAAAAAGTCTGCGCGGGAGGAATGCGCAGGCTTTTCGAAATCATTGGACACCGGCTGGGAGGAGGAGTGCCGCTGTCTGTTCAGGCTATCGTATCACCTGCGGAGTGCCATCACGCCGGAGACGGTCAGTCACCAAAGGACCGGTCTTGATCCAATTGCAGCGCCCAACTGGAGCGCCTCGGGCGACACGCAGCTGGTTATGTCCCTGGCACCGGAAAATCCTTCGCGGATGGTGGGTTGCAGGGAACTGCGATATGCGCAAGTCTGGGACCACTATATTCAAGAGCCTTTTCATTCAGATGTCCAAACATCCTGCCATACCGGGTACGGACCTTATCACGATCCGCGATTTGCTCGCCAGACATGAAAGACGGTGCGGGCGTTCGCTCCTCGCGACCGCCATCGAGGATCGCAAACTTCCCGCGCAAGAAGCTGACGCTCTTCTTAGGCAAACTGCCGTCGCAGGCTATCTTGAATGGAGCGGCGGAAGCGGCGAGAACCTGGATTGGGACCTGACAGACCTTGGCCGACGTCTTCTCGCGGACAGTCTTGGCGCGAAAATATCGCGCGAGAAGGCCCAGGCGATACTCGGTGAAGTCATCAGGCGAGCACGTGCGATCAACAATGATCCCGATCGTCTTGCACGGGTAACAGAAATCAGGCTGTTCGGAAGCGTGCTCGACGCGGGTCGAGACGATTACGGGGACGTCGACATCGAGGCCGAGATCAGTATCCGAAGGCTTCCCGAAGACGAGGTCACCCAGGCTCACGCCAAAATTGCTGCCAAAGTCCCGCGCTCGTAGCGAAATCACTTCATCCGCATGCTGAACGCCGAAGAGAATTACGATAGCAGCAATGCCTTCGCTACCCTCAAGAAGGGCATTACAGGCCTTTCCCTTTCCCAAGATGCAAGACGGACACTCGGCTGCGAGTTCCGGCGCATCTATCGGCTCGATCTTCACTCCGGCGAGGACCTTCGCTGGATGAAACCATAACCCCTCGCACGACGCCGCCCCCAAAGACGGCACCAGAGATATCGGCTCCTCCCCTCCCCGAGCAGACAGTGGTCCGCCCGATCGGACTTGCCGATCCGGACGAGAAAATTCGCTCAGCCAATCTCAAGCTTTGGATGCAGGAGCTTACGGAGATGGAGGCAAGGGCATGGCTCGGTGACGAGAAGTCGGATGGCACTCGCGTTCCCGTAGATGTCCGCAAAGCACCTGATCAGCGGTTTGCTGGTGCGCAATTTCTGTTCGACGATTGGCGCGACACGAGCCTGACGGTTCTCGAACTATTTCAAAGGACGCTCGATTGGGCGGCGCTCTACGATCTTCCAATCTCCCGGGGCGATCGCCGGTTCATGCTACGCACATACCAGAATACGCGCGTGGCGAATTTTCGTGCGCTTATGGTCCAGCGGGTCGCAGATCGCATCGAAGCCTATCTCGCACCCGCCAAACAGAAAGGCGCGAATGCTCGTTGGGACAAGCTGGGCTCCTCGACGTTCACGACGCCGAGGATGGTGGCCGCTCATTACAGCTTGGCAGTCGCGCTGGCCCGACTGCTGGACGAGACCGGCCTGACCGGGCAGACCACGTTTACAGCCGAGTTTGACCTCACGGACGAGAGGCGAAACCTTTACCCCGCACTACCCGATCTATCTGGAACTTCCCGGCGCCTGCAAACGGCATTGTCAAAAGTGACATTCCCGAAAGCAGTGATGGAGGAGGCCATCCGTCACAGCCGAGACCGTCGGCGCTTACATTCACACGGCCAACTGGCTGACATGCCTACGACTTAATCCCATATTCCTTTATCATCTCATCTCTTAGTTTACGATGCAGGATTGATCGGCTGAGGTTTGACAACGGATCGGAAACGGCCTCATGGGAATCACCCGGAAGCTCTTAAAAGCTACAACGCGCTAGACTATATCAGGCGATGGAATTGACAGGTTCGCGTCTTTCGTCATGGCTCAGCGAATAGCGCAAGCGATGCTGTTGGGGTCAGTCTGGGAGATTGGCGGCGCAGAACAGACGAAGTTCGGGCTTGCGGATGCCCGCGAAGATTGCATTCGCTATCTGCAGCCGGGATAGGATCTGGCCGAGCGCCCAGCGGGCTTGCCGTCGCGGATCTTGATCGAGCACGAAGTCGAGCAGCCCCTCGTCCTCGATGTAGTGCTTCTTTGGGAACGTGGAGAGTGGCTTTCAGCAGAGTGACATACGCGCCCCTGTCTGTTGCCTTCTCGATCGCCGCGCTGGTGGCTGGCATGGCAACGATCCGGATGTTCGCGAAGGGGCAAGTCGCATGACGGCAAAACTCGTACTGGCACGCTACGCCCAGAGTGAACCTCAAAACCATTTTACCCCCTGACGGATCGCGCCCGCGCCGAGGCGCTCGATGTGGCCAAGCGCGCTGGAGTGAGCCGGTTGGCTTTGGGAGATAGGGAAGAGACTTACATCTCAGTATCATTCCTGGCCTCCAATCCGGCAATGATGTTGAGACACCGAACCAAATCTTTGGGTTTCCCCACACGATCCGGTCCAGCACTGGCGGACTTCAAATTCGTCGGCTGCCAAACCCTCCACCCGTCGGCGTCACCACGGTAAATGCCTCGCCGGCATCCAGCACGGTGTGGGCGCTGCCCGGCAAGACCTCGTTGGTGCCATCGCTGCGCCGCACGACATTGCGGCCAATCTGGCCATCCGCGCCACCCTCGAGACCGAACGGTGCTACACGGCGATGGCCGGAGAGGATGGCGAATTCCAGCTTTTCGAGGGCGCGGATCGTTCTTTCGGTGCCGTTGCCCGCCGTCCACTCACCTTCTCCACCAGAGTGGGGGCGAATGTGGAAATCCTCCAGCATGACAGGGAAGCGTGTTTCGAGGATTTCCGGATCGGTGAGCCGGGAGTTGGTCATATGGGTATGAACTGCATCGACACCATTGAAGCCCGGCCCAGCCGGTGCGCCCGAGCAGATCGTCTCGTAATATTGGTAGGTTTCGTTGCCAAATGTAAGGTTGTTCATGGTGCCTTGAGACGATGCCATGGCGCCGACGGCGCCGAACAGGCAATTGGTGACGGCCTGGCTGACCTCGACATTGCCGGCAACCACTGCTGCCGGATATTGCGGCGTCAGCATCGTTCCTTCCGGAATGACGATTCGGATCGGCCGCAGGCAACCGGCATTCATGGGAATGTCCGCTTCGACCAGAACACGAAAGACGTAAAGCACCGCGGCGCGCGTAACGGGCTGTGGCGCGTTGAAATTGTCTTCCCGCTGTGCGGACGTGCCCGTGAAATCGACGATTGCCTCTCGTTTCTCCCTGTCGATCGTCACCTTGACGACGATCTTGCAGCCCTGATCCATCTCATAGGAGAAGCTTCCGTCCTTCAGCCTGTCGAGCACGCGACGGACGCTTTCGGCTGCATTGTCCTGCACATGGCGCATATAAGCGTCGACGACCTCGTCGCCGAACAGCCCGATCATCTTTGCAAGTTCAGCCACGCCCTTTTCGTTGGCCGCCACCTGCGCCTTCAGGTCATTGACGTTTTGTGCAAGGTTGCGCACCGGATAGCGCGCGCCCCTCAAAAGCGCCGCCAAGGCGTCTTCGCGGAAGTGGCCGCGATCGATAAGCTTGAAATTATCAATATAGACGCCCTCCTCCTCGATATGGGTAGCGAGCGGCGACATCGACCCTGGCGAGATGCCGCCGATGTCGGCATGATGCCCGCGGCTTGCGACCCAGAAACGGATGGTCTTGCCCTCACCGTCGAAGACCGGCGTGCAGACGGTGAGATCCGGCAGGTGCGTGCCGCCATTATAGGGCGCATTGATCAGGAATACGTCGCCGGGATGGATGACGGGGTTTTCGCGAATGGCGGTTGCAACCGAAGCATCCATCGATCCCAGATGGACCGGCATGTGAGGCGCATTGGCCACCAGATTGCCGGATGCATCGAAGACGGCGCAGGAAAAATCCAGCCGTTCCTTGATATTGACGGAATAGGCCGTGTTCTGCAGGGTTACACCCATCTGTTCCGCGATCGACATGAACAGGTTGTTGAAGATTTCCAACATCACCGGGTCGGCTTTGGTGCCGATGGCACGTCGCTCGGGAAGCGCCTTGATGCGGGAGAGAACGATGTGTTCTTTCGCAGTCAGCCGCGCCTGCCAGCCGTCTTCGATCACGATCGTCTGGTTTGCCTCGATGATCACTGCCGGGCCGGTCACCGTCTGCCCGGCAAGCATGGCTTCACGCAGAATGACGCCTGCCTCGTGCACGCGGCCCTGCGAATAAAAACGTCTTTGCTGGAAGGCTTGCGCTTCGCCCTGACTACCGACGGTATTTTCCGTTTCGACGGAATTGGCGGCTCCGCCGATGATTTCCACCTCAACGGCCTCGACGACGAGGGGCTTGTCCACGGCAATGAACCCGAACCGGCGCCGATGCAGGATCTCGAATTGCTCTCGCAATCGCTGCGGGCTGTCGATCAGCGGGTAAAGCGCATCGACGGCGATCAGCGTGTCCGTTCCGGCATACCGGATCTGCGCGCGCAAGATCGTCTGGATGGCATCATCGGCAACGCCCTGTGCGCGCATGTCCACCAGGCATTCCGACTTCAGGTCGTGACCAAGGGCGGCAATAGCGTCGGGCGCGGCTTGATCGAGAGGCAGGCCGAGAGACTTTTGTCTGTTCGCGCGGATATCCGCCAGTCCCATGCCATAGGCCGAGAGGAGGCCCGACATCGGGTGCAGGAGAATGTTGGTCATGCCAAGCGAGTCCGCGACCAGGCAGGCATGTTGCCCGCCGGCGCCGCCGAAACAATTCAACGCATATCGCGTGATGTCGTAACCGCGCTGAACCGAGATCTTCTTGATGGCTTCGACCATGTTGGCGACGGCGATCTGAATAAAACCGTCGGCGACGTCCTCCGGGCTGCGACCGTCGCCGATCTCATCGGCAAGCGCCGTGAACTTTGCCTTGACGATATCGATATCGAGCGGCTGATCCTGACCAGGTCCGAAGATCGCCGGGAAAAATTCCGGCGACAGCTTGCCCGTCATCACATTGGCATCGGTAACGGCCAAAGGACCGCCATTGCGATAACAGGCCGGCCCGGGATGGGCGCCGGCCGAATCCGGTCCGACACGAAAGCGACCCGCCTCGAAGTGAAGAATGGAACCGCCGCCTGCAGCCACCGTATGGATCAGCATCATTGGCGCCCTGACGCGCACGCCGGCAACTTCCGTCTCGAAAGCACGCTCGTAATCGCCATCGAAATGGGCAACATCGGTTGACGTGCCTCCCATATCGAAACCGATGACGCGGGAAAATCCGGCCTGCTCGCCGGTCTTGGCAAGGCCGACGACACCACCGGCCGGCCCGGAAAGGATAGCATCCTTGCCCTTGAACATGTCGGCTGCCGTCAATCCGCCCGACGACATCATGAACATGACACGGGCGCTGGTTCGCTCGATGTCGAGGGCTTTCGAGACCGTCGCGACATAACGCCCAAGCACGGGCGACAGATAGGCATCGACCACCGTCGTATCGCCGCGCCCGACCAGCTTGATCAAGGGTGACACTTCATGGCTGACCGAAACCTGTTCGAAGCCGATTTCTCGGGCCAGTCGCGCAAGGACAATCTCATGATCCGGGAACTTGTAGGCATGCATGAGAACGATGGCGACCGCTTGATAGCCCTCGCCCCGCAAGGCGTTCAGGGCGTGCCGAGCGGCCTCCTCGTCCAGCGACCGCTCGATCGTCCCGTCGGCGAGAACCCGCTCATCGATCTCGACCACCTTATCGTAAAGTGCCTCTGGCTTGACGATTTCCGTTGCGAAGATCTTCTTGCGTTCCTGATAACCGATCCGCAAGGCATCGCGAAAGCCGCGCGTGGTCACCAGCGCCAGTCGCTCACCCTTGCGCTCCAGGAGTGCATTTGTCGCGACGGTGGTGCCCATCCGCACCTCGCCGATCAGGCCTGCGGGCACGATCTCGTCGGTCTTCAGCCCGAGATGCTGGCGGATTCCATGCACCGCCGCATCCTCATAGGCCCGCGGATTTTCCGACAAAACCTTTCTGGCGTGCAGACGGCCATCGGGATCACGACCGATGATATCGGTGAATGTGCCGCCACGATCGATCCAGAAATCCCACTGTCCAGCCATGTTTCCAGCCCTTCTTCTTATCGGTCTTGATATCTGCTGACCGCAGTCAGCCTGCATCGACGCCATGTGAACGATCGTAGCCGTTGACTTTCGGGGGGCTCCATCCGTCAGGCTGGCGCGTTGCCCTATAGACCTCGACGACGAGGGGATGGCATTCCGCCTGATCCGAGGAGTGCTGTGCCGAGCAGTCACCACCCGGGCAAGCCGACAGGCATCCGACCAGATCGATCTCGGCAAAGAATTCGAGATAGTCGCCGGGGCGCACCGGGCTGGCCTTCATGAAATACTGGCCTGTGTCACGGGTAAAGCCGGTACACATGAAGACGTTGAGGACGTCGTGGATATAGCCCTCGGCCTCGGCCAGCGGCTTACCCGTCCATTTCGAAAAGGCGCGCGTCAGGTTGGAGTGACAGCAATGGTGGTATTGGTCGCCATGGCTGAGCAGGTTGTGCGTATAGGGATCGCATCGCGTGCCGATCACGTCATGGACGGCACCACCGAATTTGTCGAACCCGTACCAGTCGAGCGTGTCATGGGTGATCGTTGCAATGGCGCGGACATAAGGCATGTTGGAGAAAAGCTGATCGCCCGGACCGACATGGGTACCGTTCAGCGCGCGGGTCTTGCCGGTATAGAGACGCTCGGCAAGGTCATTCGCGTTGAACAGGTTAAGGTCGCCAACCTGGGGACCTTGCTCGCACAGAATGCGGCAAAAATGCCCTTGCGGGATCGACCAGCTCGCAGCCTCGCGCGGCGGCACGATCACCCGTTCGACGAAAACGAGGTCGTCCCTCAAGGCACGATAGGCATTCAGGTCCGGGCGCGGCAGCGTTTCCGTCGGATAGCAGATCACCGGAGCGACAGCCTTTCGAGCCTCGGCATCCTGCGGCCTGCCGCTCATGGATAGGGATTTCATATCAGCTTCGCCTTACTTTCATCTTGTCACAAAGACAGTCTCGTCGGCCCCGAAAGGCATCGGCGCGGGCCGCTCACAGCGTGTCGTCAGGTCTATGTGTCTTTTCTCCTCGGCGGATCTCAGCAGCGATTCCAGCACTTCCAGAACATGAAGCGACAGGCGCCCGTCAGCCCTGTAGGATCGCCCTTCCTTCAACGCGGATGCCATGTCGAGCAGACCGATGATCCGATAATCGGCCATCGGGAGACCTTTCGATGACGTTGCGTTACTGGCGTGGAACGGAAATTCCTCGATCGGGAGCGGTTTCCAATCGCCGCCGGGCTTGGCAAGCAAGGGATGATCGCCAAAAAGGTCGGGGTCCGGGTTGATGATGCTGCCTTCGGTTCCGTAGAGTTCGATTGGCTTGCGGCCATGGGCATGCACTTCCCAGGATGCAGAGAGCGCGACATTGGCACCGGAGTGGAATTCCAGCGAACCGTTGACCATGGTCGGAATTTCAACGTCGATCGTCGAGCCGATATTGGGGCCGGTGCCAACCGTTCTCTGGGGAATGCCGATCGTCGCCGTCGCGGTCACGGTTTTCACCGGTCCCAGAAGATTGACGAGCTGGGTGACGTAATAGACACCGAGGTCGAGAACGGGACCGCCGCCGCGTTTGTAGAAATTTGCCGGGTTCGGATGCCAATGCTCCATGCCCCGGTGCATGATCGTGGCCGCCCCGCCGACGACTTTCCCGATAACACCCGAATCGATGGCTTTTCGAACCGCTTGATGGCCGCCGCCCATGAACGTGTCCGGTGCGCAGCCGATCGACAATTCGAGCTTGGCCGCATGATCGACCAGCAGCAGCGCTTCGGCGAAGTCGGTTGTCAGCGGCTTTTCGCCATACACATGCTTGCCGGCATCGAGAACACGTTTGGCAACGTCGAAATGGGCGTTCGCCACGGTCAGATTGACGACGATCTCGATCGCCGGGTCCGCCAACAGATCCTCTATCGCGACGGCCGTCAGGCCGAATTTTGCTGCCTGTCGCTCCGCCGCTTCGGGATTGATATCGGCAATAGCCTTGACCTCGACCAACTCGGAACGCAGCGCGCCCGCCAGATAGGTATCGCTGATATTGCCGCAGCCGATAAAGCCGATGATTGTGGGATTTGTCATTTCAATTCTCCGAATTTACGTCCAGCTTGAAAGGCCTCATGCGCAAAGCGCACCGGGTCGATAGGCCTGTCATGTTCCATGACCATGAATCTCGCGCCGAGGTCGACGGCCGCCGGCCAGAGGTCGGTCCAGCCCATTTCGCCTTCGCCGGCGATCCGCCAATTGTCCTCCGGGTCGTTGTCGATCGGCGTGATGCGGTCTTTCACATGCAGTGATACCAGCCGATCCCTGTATTTCTCGAGAAGCTGCAGCGGATCTTTGCCGCAGCGGAAAAGCCATGCGACGTCCGCCTGCCAGACGAGCGGCGACCCGGCGCTTTCCTCCAAGATCAGGTCGAGTGCCGTCCGCTCCCCTTCCCCGATGCTCACTTCGTAATGATTGTGATACCCGAACACGATGCCATGGTCGGCAAGCCGAACGGCAAGCGCTGCCAGTTCCTGCCCGATTGCCGGCCAGCGGTCGAGCGGCGCGTCGCGCTCTTCCGGCGGCACCGCCGGGACAAACAGATATTTCGAGCCGATGATCTGGCAGGCACGGGCGATTTCCTCTGGCCTTTCACGCAGCAATTCCATCTGCACATGGCAGGTCGGGGCTGACAGGTTGCGCGCATCGAGCAAGTCCCGCGTCGCCTGTGGTGCGAGAAGATGCGTGCCGACCGGTTCTACAAGCCGGAAACCTGCCGCCGCCGCAGTGTCGAGCGCCAGTGAAACGTCGTCGAGCGCGCGAAGAGAATGGAGTTGGATGGACAATTCTGTCGAGGACATGGTTATTTCTCAAATTCGCAGGGTGGATTCGGTATCGAATAGGGATGCCGACGCGATATCGAACGCCAGAAACTGGCGGCCCTTGACCGAGCGCCCCTGGCTCGGCGTCAGGCGGACCGACACCCTTTTGTCGCCGACCTTGAAAATGCCCAGCGTGTCCGAGCCCATCGGCTCCATGAATTCCACATCGGCTGCGATGCCGACCTCGGAGATCACGGGCGCAAGTGACACATTTTCCGGCCTCACGCCCAGCGTCACCAGTCTACCGGGTCGCAAATCACCGCTGGCCGGATAAGCCGCCAGCGAGACCGCATTGTCGCCAAACCGCAAAGCCGGGCCGGCAGCAGACGTCTCGACCACGCCTTCGAAGAAGTTCATCGCCGGTGAGCCGACAAAACCCGCGACATAAAGAGTGGCAGGGCGTTCGTAGATTTCCTCGGGCGCCGCATATTGCTCTATGCGTCCGGCTTTCATCACCGCAACGCGTGTTGCCAATGTCAGCGCCTCGATCTGGTCATGCGTGACGTAAACGATCGTCTGGCGCAAAAGCTGATGCAATTGCTTCAGCTCCATGCGGGTTTCGGTGCGCAGCTTGGCGTCCAGATTTGACAGTGGTTCGTCGAACAGACAGACCTTGGCCTGCTTGACCAGGGCGCGGCCGATCGCAACACGCTGGCGTTGCCCGCCGGACAGTTGCGCCGGGCGGCGCTTGAGAAGCGGCGTCAGTTGCAGGAGGTCGGCGGCCCAGGAAACACGTTTTTCGATCTCCGATTTTGGAACGGAATTCACCCGCAGACCGAAGGCCATGTTCTGGTATACCGTCATGGTCGGATAAAGCGCATAGGATTGGAACACCATTGCGATGCCGCGTTTGCTGGCTTCGATACGGCTGACATCCTGACCACCGATATCGATCGCGCCGCCATCGATATCTTCAAGACCGGCGATTGCACCGAGCAGCGTGGATTTTCCGCAGCCGGAAGGGCCGAGCAGGACGGTGAATTCGCCGTCTTCGATCTCGATATCGATGCCCTTCAGGATCTCCGTCTGGCCAAAGCTCTTGGTGAGTTGCGAAATTCTGATACCCGACATGGTCTATCCCTTCACCGCACCGGCGGTGATGCCCCGCACGAAATATCGACCGGAGACGAAATAGACGATCAGCGGCGGCAGCGCCGTGATGATCGTCGCGGCCATGCTGACATTGTATTCCGCCACGCCGGTTCCCGTGCTGATGATGTTGTTGAGTTGGACAGTCATAGGCAGATTGCCCGATCCGGCGAAGATTAGCCCCACCAGATAATCGTTCCAGATCCCGGTGAACTGCAAAATGAGAGCCACGACCACCATGTTGCTCGACATTGGCAGCATGATCTCGACAAAGATACGCCAGAACCCAGCGCCATCCATCCGCGCCGCCTTGACGATCTCATGCGGTAGCCCGGCATAAAAGTTGCGAAACAGCAAAGTACAGATCGGAATGCCAAAAACGGTATGCACGAGAATGATACCGGCCAGCGTTTCGAACAGCCGGAAGGTGCTGGCGATCTTGACCAACGGATAAAGAATGACCTGATACGGAATAAAGGCGCCCATCATGATAAGGACGAGGATGGCCTTGGACCCCCTGACCCTGCCATGGGCCAGCGCGAAGCCGGTGATGGCTCCTATCCCCACGGCGGCGATCGCGCTCGGTACGGCTATCTTGACCGAATTCAGAAAACCAACCTGCATGCCGGCGCAAACCGTGCCGGAGCAGGCCGATGTCCATGCCTTCCACCAGGCATCGAAAGAGGGGGTAACCGGCAGCATGAATATCGAGCCGGCCCTGATCTCCTCCATCGGCTTGAGCGACGTCATGAAGATGATCAGGAACGGAATGGAGAAGATCAGGGCCGAGACCAGAAGTGCCGCGTATAAGGACACCCTGCCGGCAACATGGCGCGCATGGATCATTTGGCCGTCTCCCTGCCGAACTGTGTGTAGAGATAGGGGACAAGTGTCGCGACCACGGCGATCAGCATGACGACCGCGCCGGCCGAGGCGAGAGCGAGATTGCCGCGCTGAAACGTCGAATCGACGACGAACCGTGCCGGGAGATCGGATGCGAAGCCGGGACCGCCGCCCGTCAGCGCCACCACAAGGTCATAGCTCTTGATCACCACTTCGAGCAGCAGCACGACGCAGACCATGACCAGCGGCGCCAGCATCGGCAGGACGATACTGACATAGGTTCTATAGACGGGAATGCCATCGAGGGCCGCGGCACGCCAGATCTCGCGATCGACCCCGCGCAGGCCTGCCAGAATGATCACCATCACGAGACCGGCTTGATGCCAGACACCGGCGAAGACCAGAGCGTAGATCGCGAGATCGGGATTGGACAGCCAGTCGAACTCGAACGTCGACCAGCCGAGCTGGCGGACAAAGGCCTGAACACCTATGCCGGGCGTCAGCACCCATTGCCAGGCAAGACCCGTCACGATGAACGACATCGACATGGGGTATAAAAAGACGGTTCTGAATGCCGACTCGGCGCGGATATTGCGATCCATCAAAATTGCAAGAAGAACGCCGAGCGCAAGAGCGGCAGCGATCATCAGTCCACCGAAGATGAACATATTGCCGAAGGCGGTATTCCATCTGTCGTCGGAAAAAAGTCGGCTATATTGTGCAAGACCGGCCAGCCGATAGTTCGGCAGCATTTTCGACTGCGTAAACGAAATGAAAACCGTCCAGGCCATCGTTCCATAGAAGCATAGGCCCACCACGGCAAGCATTACGGCGACGATACCAATCGCCGCCGGTGAGCCGGCAGATTTCGCTGCCGGCCTTTCATCTGATGAAACTTCAGGCATCACAACTACTTAGCTGATGCGATGATAGCCGAAAACTTCTGGGCAGCGGCATCCGGCGTCACGCTCGGATCGTTCCAGAACTGATTGATCAGGTCTGTCACCTGACCGACCGTATCCGGCGGAAGCTTAAGTTCCCAATCCGGCAGCTGATAGGCATCGCCCTTTTCAAGCGTCGCTTGGCCAAGCTTTGCGCAACTGTCCAGGGAGCTGATATCGGCATCGAGCCGGGGCGGGATGGCGCCCTTGAAGCTGTTGAATTTGGTCTGGACGGCGGGGTCCATCATCAACTGCGCCAGTTTCTGCTGCTCTTCCGTGTGCTTTGCGTCCGTGCCCTTCGGGAACATGAAGACATCAACGACCATGACATAGGCGTCATTGCCCGGCGCAAGTGCGCAGCCGTAATCCTTACCCGCAACCTTGCCCGCAGCGGCGAATTCACCCTTGCCCCAATCGCCGATCACCTGAAGAGCGGCTTTATTGTTGGCGACCAATTGAAGCGTGTCGTTCCATTTGCGGTTCGGGCTATCGGCGTCGATATAGGACCTGAGCTTGCGGAAGGTTTCGAAGCTCTTCACCACACCGGCAGATCCGGCCGCCTTTGCGTCGAGATCGCCAAGGATCTTCTTCTGCAGTTCCTTGCCGCCCTCGCCGATCAGAACGGACAAGAACAGCCAGTTCTGCTGCCAAGGCTGAGAGCCGACCGCAATCGGCGTGTAACCCGCGGCCTTGATCTTGTCGGCCATAGCCAGGAATTCGCCCCAGGACTTCGGCGGCTCAAGACCAAGCTCCCTGAAAATCTTCAGGCTGTAGAACATCCAGTTGCCGCCATGCAGATCAACCGGAACCGCGACGATCTTTCCATCGTAGCTGACATTATCCAGGATCAGAGGGGGCAGGTTTTTTCGCCAGTCGTTTTTGTCCGCCACGGCGTTGAGGTCGGCCAGCAAGTCCTGCGATGCGAACTCGCGTACGGCGGCACCGATCGTCCATTGCACGGCCTCCGGCGGCTTGCCGCCGGCAATCTTGCTGACCGTCAGTTGCCGTGCGGCATCGGCACCGGTGATCGGATTGTCGCTCCATGTGCCGCCGCGGGCCTTGTACTCGTCGGAAAAGACGCTGATGGCCTTGGCCTCACCGCCACTGGTCAACCAATGAAGAACTTCTGCAGCATGCGCGGGTGCGCACAATGTTGCTGCGAGCGAAACCGACGCAAGCAGCTTTGAGATCTGACGAATTTTGATATGCATTCCAAAAACCCCTTGGTTCAGCGCCAAACTCTCCGGTTCGGTCACCTGAAGCTAAGCGACGGATCCGGAAAATGTCAATCAAGATTGTTCAACGAAAAACAGCTTATGCGAGAAGGATAAAATTCCAAAGTCGCGCAGTATCTAAGTTTTGTTCATTTTATAGAATTTTTTTGTTGAACATTCCCTTTGGCGAGAACCTGTCTGATGGAAATTGAATCCTCCCCACCAAATAAGGGTATCGCGGCAGCTGCGACGGCTGCTGCGGGTCTTAGGCAAATAATCCTCTCGGGGCTGCTCAAGCCAGGCACGCCTTTGCGAGAGGTCGTCCTCATTCAGGAGCTTGGGGTATCGCGCAACACGTTGCGGGAAGCGTTTCTGCAATTGACACTTGAGGGCCTGACCGAACAGCAGCTCTACAAAGGTACGGTCGTCCGACGAATTGGGGCCGGTGAGGTCCGAGACATTTTCACGGCGCGGCGTGCCTTTGAACTGCGCGCTATTGATCAATCATCCTATGCGTCGGAAGGAGATCTCGCACGGATTAAAGCCGCAGTTGAGAAAGCCCAGCGCTTTGTCGCCGAAGAAGACTGGGCGAAAGCCGGGACCGCGGGCATGGAGTTTCACCAGGCGATCGTCGGGCTTTTGGGTAGTCGCAAGATGAATGCGATGTTCGAGGTATTATGTGCTCAGATGAGGTTGGCATTTGCCGCTTTCGCGGACGAGGGAAACTATCAGACGCCCTGGCTTAATCGGGATATCGAGATTTGTGATTACTTGCTACAGGGCCGACGCCATAAAGCATTCCTGGCGATGGAAGCCTATCTGGACGAATCCGAACAAATGCTGCTGGAAGTTCTTCAGCGAGACAATCAGGATTGACTTGGTCTTTGAGGCGAACGGCTTGCGATCAAAAGAGTATCGAGCTCTTGGAGGGATCGAAACCTTTGACCCGTCATTCCCACCAAGCAATGCGGGAGCTTTTTCAAGGCGCAACAATTATTTAGTAGTTATATCAACCGAAATTTAAACTAGCCCACTAATCGCGAAAAGGATCGGCCGTATCACAGCCGATCCGGCCAGATTATACCACCGCTGTAACAGCGTCATTGTGGACGAGCCCGCATGACTTCAGTGCCTGCCAACATTCGTTCGGAAACTTAGTCTTGCAACGAGTTCCCGTCCTCCCAGATCTGTCGGCCCCGACCGGCGCCAACGACAACCGCCACCGCAACATCTGGCGCCGCGGAAAACTGGATGACGGCAGTTCGGAGATCGACGCCATGGCGTTCAGTAAACTCCTTGAGCTTCCGGCGTTTTTCGATCACCTCTTGCGGGATCTGGCAGTTTTTAATGCCAAAATTGTTGCGCTGTCCGCCTCCGATGAGGCCAGCATAGAGGCTCAAGTCAATCACCAACGAGATGCCCTTTCCGCAGCTTCACATCGAACGCCGTTTGCCCCCTATCGCGGGCGACGGCGTCGTGGTTCTAAACTGCGTCGGGCCTGAAGGGCCGTCCATTAAGACTGGGCGGCACGCTGCTCTCGCAGTAGGTCAGACGGGGCGTGACCCCAGTCCTGTCACGGTCTGAAGAAGACCATGGCAATTGGATTGGAATGGTCTCTCAAACACCTGGATGCGGAAAATTTTAGGTTCGAGCCCGACGTTCTGGCGTTTCTGTTTCCAATCGCGGTGCGTTTTTAGCGTCAATCCCGCAGCATTACCTAACCGTTGCCGGACCATCGGCGCGAACCTAATATAGCTCTCGAGTATCCGAAATCCCTGATGTTGCTCACATTTCGCCGGATATCGCGTCGCGCATCGTCCGACACCAGAAACGCGCTCGACCTAGCTTATTAAATTCCATTTGCAAAAATCAATTTCCTATATAAAAGTTTAGCCGGAGGATCGATGTCAGGAGCATCGGCGATCGGAGGAAACATGTCACAGACACAAACGTCATCGACGTCAGTGCGCGCATTTCGCGTTCGCTGGCTCATTCTCGGGATTACGTCCCTCGTACTGGTTTTGAATTACGCAGACCGCGCCGCATTCGGCGTGGCAGGTTCGGAGATCATCAAAGAGTTCGGCCTGACGAAAACCGAATTCGGCCTGATCACTAGCCTATTCTTCTTCGGCTATGCCCCGTTCTGCTTCATTGGCGGCTGGCTGGCCGACAAGTACGGCCCCCGCGCCGTCATGGGCGGTGCGATCGCCTGGTGGAGCATCTTCACGGCTCTGACCGCAGCAGGCGCGGGTTATATCAGCTTCCTGATCATTCGCTTCTTCTTCGGCTTTGGCGAAGGCCCCCAGGGCTCGGTCACAGTCAAGACCATGAAGAACTGGTTCCCGAAAAGTCAGATGGGCACCGCGGTCGGCATCAGCCAGGGGTGCACGCCTCTCGGCGGTGTTATCGGCACGCCCTTGGTCGCCTGGCTTCTCGCGATCACCGGTGACTGGCGGATACCGTTCATCGTCCTCGGCGTCCTCGGCGTTGTCATGGCTGTTGGCTGGTGGGTTATCGTTCGGGACTCGCCAGACGTCCACCCTTGGGCCGATCCGAGCGAGGCGGAAGAACTCGCCAACGATAAGCTCGCAGACGTCGAACCTTCCGGTGAAGCAAAGCAGCCATTAAGCTTCTATCTCAAGCAGCCTCTCGTATTAGCCACTGCGACTGCGTTCTTCGGCTACGCCTGGGTTCTCTACACATTCCTTTCATGGTTTCCCGTCTATCTGGTCGACGCACGTGGCCTGGACATCAAGAGCGTGGCCTGGGTAGGAACCATTCCGTGGGTTCTCGGTGTCATCGGATACATGGCGGGTGGTGTCATCACCGACCGCATCGCAGTTCGAACTGGCAATCCCGCGGCCGCTCGCAAATGGATGATCGTGGTCGGCTTGACCGGAACGGCGATCCTTCTCTGCGGCATCGGGGTCGTCACCTCGCTCGCCATGGCTGTCGCGCTGATGTCTGCAGTCGTGTTCCTGCTCTATCTCACCGGGAGCCAGTATTTCCTGCTGATCAGCGACACCATGCCAGGCTCGCGCCTTGGTGGAGTTGTCGGATTCGTGCACTTCATCGCCAACACGTCCGGTATCTTTGCACCTTGGCTCGTAGGATACATCGTCGATCACACGGGATCCTGGGCGCTGACCTTCGGTGTCTCCGCAGCGATCTGCGTTGTCGGCATCATCGCCCTACTCATCTGGGGCCGCATCACCCCCGCAAAGGCGATCGCCTGATTGGAGGACACCATGCCTGGTTGGCAGACTATTGAACGGTACTTCGAAGACTACACCATCGGCGAGCGCGATATCGAGCGCCGCCGGACGGTGGATCAGGCCGACACGACGATGTTCGCGGGTCTCACCCTAGATTTCCATCCAGCCCATATCGATGAAAGCTTCGCAGCTCCCCGATACGGCGGAAGGCTCGTCCACGGCATGCTCACCTTCTCGATCGTGACTGGCCTGTGCGTCGAATACAACATGAAGGCCATTTCCTACGGATACGAGAAGGTCCGATTTCCCGCCCCGGTCAGGGCGGGAGACACGATCGTCGCGTGGAGTGAGGTCATCGAAGTCGCACCCCACCGCAAACCGGAAATCGGTCTCGTAACGAAGAAATACACCGGTCAGAACCAGGACGGAGCCACCGTATTCAGTTGCCTCCACATTCTCGCCGTCGATAGAAAGGCTTCAACATGAACCCGTTCTTGAGTGAATTTCGCGGTACTGGGCCACTCCGTGACGTCACCGTGCTCGATTTCACACAGATGATGATGGGCCCTGTCGCCACACAGTTACTCGGCGATCTTGGTGCCGCTGTCATCAAAGTCGAGCGACCAGTGGTTGGCGAATGGGAGCGCAGCTACATGCCGCGCGGCCGCAAGCTGCTTGGGGAATCGCCTTACTTCCTCGCTTTCAACCGCAACAAGCTCGCGGTGACGGCGGATTTGAACAAGGAAGAGGACCGGGCTTTCCTTTTCGACCTGGTGAAAAAATGCGATGTTGTCGTCGAGAACTTCCGTCCGGGCGTCATGGAGCGCCTGGGCTTTGGCTACGAGGCACTGCGTGAGATCAATCCTAGTATCGTCTACGCATCGGGCTCGGGATTCGGCCCCAAGGGCCCGCTCGTCAAGCGGCCCGGCCAGGACATGCTACTCCAATCAATGAGTGGTCTTGCCGCAAATAGCGGCCCTGGGAACGGCCCGCCGGTACCGACTGGCGCTCCCGTACTCGATGGATCCACCGCATTCCTTCTCGCGTTCTCGATCGTGTCGGCCGTACTCGATGCGCGTGAAAACGGCACATCGAGGAATGTCTCGGCCAGCCTTCTCGGCGCATCCTTGATGATCCAGTGCCAGGAAGCATTGGTCGCCATGAACACCGATCTCAAATGGGAGCGAAGCGAGTCCGGCATTGCCGCCCCGTGGACGGACGCGCCCTACGGCGTCTACAGAACATCCGACGGGTTTCTTGCCATGTCGATGACGCCGCGGCTCCGACTGAAGGAGATCTTCGACCTGAGCGACGACCTCGTGGACTGCACGGACGACGAATGGTTCCTGAAGCGTGACGAGGTCAACGCCATCCTGGTCGAGAAAATGCTGACGCGCTCGACCGAGGAGTGGCGAGCCGATCTCACCGAGCAGGCCATGTGGGTCGCTCCCGTCCAATCGGTGTCTGAAATCGTGGAGAGCGAGCAGGTTCAGGAAAACGGATATGTCGAAACCATTTCCGGTCCGGGCGGCGAGAAATTCCGCGCGATCGGCCTGCCCTTCAACATGAGTGGCATCGACAAGGTGGATCGTCTGCCTGTCCCGACCGTCGGTCAGCATGACGAGATCGTCCGCACAGCCGTCGGGCACGAGGCGAAAAGCCAGCCTTGAGCCGAAACGCATCGAAGAAAGTTGAGATTGAAATCATGACAAATGTAAAACTCCGGGGAATGGCGTGGAGCCATCCCCGAGGGATCGATCCCCTGCGCGCCTGCATCCCTCTGCTCGCCGAACGCGGCATCGATATCGAGTGGGACGCAAGGCCGCTTCAGGGTTTCGAGGAAGCCTCAATCGAAATGCTCGCTGCAAGCTACGATCTGATGTCGATCGATCATCCATTCATGGGTGACGCCTTCGAGCAGAAGGCGCTCCAACCGGTCTGCGATATCGTCGGCAAAGACACGTATCAGGATTACCGCGACAGCGCGGTTGGACCGAGCACCATAAGCTACGAGTGGGCTGGCAAGCTGTGGGCTGCCCCCGTCGATGCAGCGGCTCAGGTTGCAGCATACAGACCAGACCTTCTCGCTGAGAGCGACGTTCCGAGGGATTGGGACAACGTGCTCAAGCTGGCGCGCTCTGGCAAGGTCGGCATGGCGGCGAACCCGACACATATGCTGCTTGCCTTTGCTACGATGTGCCATGCCTTCGCCCAGACGTCGGCAACGTTGCCGGACCTGCGACCGACATGGTGGAACGACGAAGGCATCGAAGCAGAAACGGCCCTCAAGGCGCTTGCGTGCCTGAAGGAATTGATGCGGAATGCCGTCGTTCTGTCGTGGGATGCAGACCCGATCAACATCTTCGATCATATGACGACGCATGATGATATCACCTACACGCCCGTCGCCTTCGGATATTCGAATTACGCTCGCCCCGGTGAATACGCAAAGCGTCTCAGTTTCACGGCTGTGCCTAGCTGCGACGGCTCGGTGGGTGCCGGGATGCTTGGAGGTGTCGGACTCGCGGTATCTCGCCGGAGCACGGAAATCGACGCTATCCGCGTCGTGCTGGAAGTCTTGTCGTCGCAGCGGATCCAATCAGGCATCTATGCCAAGTCGGGCGGACAGCCCGCGCACCGCCGGGCATGGACCGATGACAAGGTCAACTTATTCTGCCCGAACTTCTTTGATTCCACACTGGAATCTCTCGACAAGTCATTTGTAAGGCCGCGAGTGCCCGGCTATCCTGCGTTCCAACGCGAAGGCGGCGAGCTTCTTCACAAACTGGTTCGGGAGGACGCACCAGACCGCCTCATCGTCGACAAGTTCAACGACCTTTGGAGGCAACTTTGCCAACCGCAAACACGGGTGAAATGACGCCCTCGATCGGCGCGACATCAATCAAACAGGAGACCTGGGCCGAACTTCTCGAGTCTGCTCACCAGGCCTTTTCTGACAGTCGCGCCGTCCTTACCCCAAGCGGTTGGTACACCTATGATGATGTCCTTGTCCGGGCACGCAAAGTGGCCGCCTGGATGCACAAGAACGACATTGCGTATGGCGCGCGTGTCGTTCTGGCCCTGGACAATCGCTGGGAGATGGTGGTGGTCGAGAGAGCGCTCGCGCTCTGGGGCTGGGTACGGGTTGCACTCAGCCCACGCCTGCACCCCGAGGAAATCGACTATGTCATAGAGGACTGCGATGCCTCTTTGATTATCTGTGAGGCAAGAATAGCTGATGCTTTGCAGAGCCGCATTCCCATTGTCGTGCCGGATGATGCGTCAGGTCTGTTCGTCGCACTGGGCACGCTCATTGACTGCGGGCTCCCCTCACCTCCAGTCCCGTCGATCACTGCCGAAGACCTCGCATCTCTCATGTACACGTCCGGTACAACTGGTCGCCCAAAAGGCGCGATGAACAGCCATGGCTCTTGGTTCGCGATGGCAACCAACACCCACGCCTTGCTTCCCACCATCGGCGAAGGCGATGTCCTTTTGCACGCGGCTCCGATGAGCCACTTCAGCGGATCGGTCGCATCGGCCTTCGCGGCGTTCGGCGGTGCGATTGCGATGATCTCCAGGTTTGATCCGTCAACGCTTGTTGAAGAGGCTGATCGGGTAGCGGCGACGTGTATCCCTTTGGTCCCAACGATGATCGGCGATTTGGTCGAACATAACCTCTCAGGTTCAATCAGAACTCTCCGGAGCATGCCTTATGGTGGATCAACGATAAGCCAGGAAACGATCGTTGCGGCCCGCCAGATGTTCGGCAATGTGCTTCTGCAGATCTACGGGATGAGCGAGGCTTTGATCCCGGTGACCAGCCTGGCCATGCAAGATCAGAAATCCCTCCCTTCGTCCGACACACGATTGCGTTCGGCGGGCAGAGTTTTCCCGAACGTCGAGGTTCGCCTCGTGGACCTTTCCGGTGAAGTCGGCGAAATTGAGGTGCGCGGCCGAAACGTCATGGGCGGCTATTGGAATCGCCCTGCGGAAACCAAGGAGGTCCTCAGCGAAGACGGTTGGTATTCTTCAGGGGATTTGGGCAGCCTCGACCCCGAGGGGTATCTGGAAATCGTCGGGCGAAAGCGCGACGTTCTGATCTCAGGCGGATTCAATATCTATCCTGCCGAGATCGAGCGTGTGATCTCGAGACTGCCTGAAATCGCTGAGGTCGCGGTTGTGGGGCAGCCAGATCCTCGGTGGGGAGAGAAAGCTGTCGCGATGGTCGCCTGCAAGGTTGGCACTCCCGTCAGCGCAGATCGTATCGTCGAACACTGCTGCCAACACCTCGCTAGCTACAAGAAGCCCTCGCGCGTCGTTTTCGTGGAGAGCCTCCCAAGAACCAGCACGGGCAAGATCAACAAGTCAGCCATTCGCCAGCTCCTCGATCAGGAAGCCTGATCACTCGCTCCTATCGACCTCGAACAAGCATCAAACAGAACTGGGTATCATTGTGACAAACAGTCCATCTGTCGCCTACAAGGGCGTTTTCCCCGTCGTTCCGACCATTTTCACGGCAGAAGGAGCGCTCGACCTTGAAGGCCAACGTCGCTGTATCGACTTCATGATCGATGCGGGTTCGGACGGTCTGTGCATTCTCGCAAATTTCTCGGAGCAGTTTTCCCTGACTGATGGCGAGCGCGAGACCATCATGCAGGTTGCTCTTGAGCAGGTTGCCGGGCGAGTGCCTGTTATTGTCACGACCACCCATTTCTCCAACAAAATCTGTGCCGAGCGGAGCAAGCGTGCCCAGGATGCGGGCGCGGCTATGGTCATGATCATGCCCCCCTATCATGGCGCTACGTTCAGGGTCGGAGAGCCCGGCATCTTCAAATTCTTCCAGGACGTCTCCGATGCAATTTCGATCCCGATCATGATCCAGGATGCGCCTGCTTCGGGTACGACGCTGACGGCCCCGTTTCTTGCAAAGATGGCGAAAGAGATCGCCAATATCTCCTACTTCAAGATCGAGGTTCAGCAGGCCGCCTCCAAACTGCGCGACCTGATCGCGCTCGGTGGTGATGTCATCCTCGGACCGTGGGACGGCGAGGAAGCGATTACGCTCATGGCAGACCTCGACGCTGGTGCAACCGGAGCTATGACGGGTGGAGGTTTCCCCGATGGTATCAAGAAGATCCTCAACGCCTACTTCGCGGGCGACCGGGAGCACGCATTGGACCTGTATGGAATGTGGCTTCCGCTCATCAATTTTGAGAACCGCCAGTCTAGCATCGCCACGGCGAAGATCCTGATGAAAGAAGGCGGCGTTATCAGGTCTGACCACGTCCGAGCACCGCTTGCGCCAGCTCATGAACAGACGAGGAAAGGCCTCGTCGAACTTGCCCGACGTCTGGACCCGCTCGTCCTGCGCTGGGGGAAATAGAGCTAGACTGCGGATGGATCACCTCATCCGGCCATGCCCAATTCTTAGATATGAAGAAGGGGAGCGGCATATGGCGCTCCCCTTCACTTTGATCGACGCCGAGCTTCAGCTAGGCCAATGTGTAGGCAGTCTTCACCACGGTAAAGAACTCCGCGGCGTACTTGCCCTGCTCGCGTGAACCGAAGGAGGATGCCTTGCGGCCGCCGAACGGGACATGGAAATCAACACCCGCCGTTGGAAGATTGACCATGACCATTCCTGCTTCGGAATTGCGCTTGAAATGCGTTGCGTGTTTTAGGCTGGTCGTTGCAATGCCCGCCGACAGACCGAAAGGCGTGTCATTGGCAACGGCCAACGCCTCTTCGTAGCCTTTCACACGAATTACGGATGCTACGGGCCCGAAGATTTCTTCCCGCGAAATCCGCATCTCATTGGTCGCTTCGGTGAACAGCGTCGGCTGCAGGTAGAAACCGGGTGTGTCGCGCGAGACGACCTCACCGCCAAAGGCGAGCTTGGCACCTTCATTTTTACCAATCTCGATATAGTCGGTGTCCTGCTTGAGCTGCTTTTCGTCGACAACCGGGCCGATATGCGTGCCTGCCTTCATGGCGTTGTCGACTGTCAGCGATCTGAGCTTTTCCGTGAGAGCCGCAACGAACCTGTCATGAATACCTTCGGTCACGATCAGACGTGAAGACGCCGTGCAGCGCTGTCCTGTCGAGAAGAATCCTGAATTTGCGGCGGCCTCTACTGCAACGCCGAGGTCGGCATCGTCCAGTACCACCATTGGGTTCTTACCACCCATCTCCAACTGAAACTTGCGATTATGCTCGATCGAGGCGAGCGCCACGCGCTTGCCGGTCGCGGTGGAACCGGTGAATGTGACCCCTGCCAGGTCCGGGCTTTCAAGCATGGCTTGACCGACAATCGACCCCTTGCCCATGACAAAGTTCAGCACTCCTTTCGGCAGGCCGGCCCGATGCAGGATATCGACGATTGCCCAAGCGCAACCCGGCACCAGATCAGCGGGCTTGAGGACGACCGTGTTTCCATAGGCGAGTGCTGGAGCGATCTTCCAAGCTGGGATTGCGATTGGGAAGTTCCATGGCGTGATGATGCCGATGACGCCGAGCGGCTCACGGGTGACTTCCACTCCGATGTGCGGACGTGCAGATGGCAGGACTTCGCCCGCAAGACGCAGGGTCTCTCCTGCGAAGAAGTCGAAGATCTGTGCGGCTCGGACAACTTCCCCGGTCGCTTCGGGCAGGATTTTCCCTTCCTCCCTTGCGAGAAGCGGGCCGAGTTCATCTTTGCGGGCGAGGATCTCGTCGGCCGTCTTCTTGAGTATCGCATGCCGCTCGAGTATGCCCGATCGCGACCAGGCGGGAAACGCAGCCTTGGCGGCGGCGATGGCCTCCTTGGCCTCCCGGGCGCTTCCCTGAGCGTAGACGCCGACAATGTCGTTGGTGTCCGAAGGACTGACGTTCTTCGATCCTTCCGAAGCAGCCATCCATTCGCCATCGATCAGATTTTGATAGATCAATTCACTTCCTCCATTTCCACGGGAGCCAATGCTCACACTGGCCCGGCCAGAAACGACAATAACTGCCTGCGATGATATTTTACAAATAAAATGCCATTTCTTATGCAAAATTATGATAGCTTATCGAAATCTCAGGTCGTGAGAGATGCCTTGTTCATGCCGACGCTAGATGGTTGCTCAAATTCCAGGATGTTGCCCTAAAAGGATGTTCATGAGAGACAACGGCTGGAGACTAGCAACCTACGGGTTGAGCCCGCCATCCATAGGACCAATCATTGATGCCCAAGAAAATGAGTGATGACGTTCAGTCGACTGCAAAAAAGTACACGTCCCCGGCGTCAGATAAGGCACTGGACGTCCTTGAGCTTCTCGGCAAGACTGCGACGGGGCTGTCACAACAAGAGCTTGCCAAGGCACTCGGACGTAACGTGACAGAGGTCTTCCGCGTTCTCGTAACTCTCGAGGAGCGAGGGTATCTCCTCCGGGAGGATGGTAAGTACATTCTATCCGACAAGTTCTTCGAGCTGGCATATCGCCATCCACCGGTCGAGCGTATGCTCTTGGAAGCGTTGCCGATCATGCGGTCCTTAGCAGATCAAACTGGCCAATCCTGCCATCTCGCCGTCCGAAACAACATGAACGCCCTGATCGTAGGACAAGTTAGTTCGCCGCTACCGATCGGTATCGGAGCGAGGCTTGGCGCACTCATCCCTGTGCTTGAGACGACTTCAGGCCTAGTTTTGTTGTCTTTCGAAGAGGACAGCTCGCGAAATCGTTGGCTCGGACAGCTGTCCCCAAGCAACAGGACTTTCGCTGCCCAGCGCGGCATACCTGAACGATTCGACAAGGTTCGAGAAGCGGGATTTGTTCGTGAGGCGAGTACGACTATCGATGGCGTCACGAACATCGGTGCGCCAGTGTTCGACTTCACCGGTCAGGTACAGGCATCATTGACCATGCTATTTCTTACCCAGAAGGCCATGTATGTTCAGATCGATACCGCCCAAGACCTGTTGCTTGCGGCGGCGGCGAACATATCGAACGCTCTCGGCATGAAAGTGACGTGACGCGCTTCCGCGCCCTCATGGCGCGATGTTGACCGCGATTTGGCGATCAATTGGGCAACCCTGCAGTATAATCTTAGTTCTTGAACGGATCAGGACCAGCGACCCCGCAAATGGAAGCACTCAGGACTGGATTCATTTATCCCAAGAAATCCAATCCTATTCGAGCGCCACTCCTAAACTGGCGCCCGCATTTCAAAATTCGAACTTGCAGTTAGCCGAGGCACGATCACCAAGGCTGGCGACCATGGCTTCCAAAAAAGCCGCCGTTGGGGCCGTCGCTACCGACCAGTGCCATCTTGATCGCCGTCTGGGCACCCTCTTCCGGCGAGATGAAGCCCGTATTCTCGTTGAGATCCGTGCGGACATGGCCTGGCTCCACAACATTCACCTTGATGCCGAACGGCTCAAGCTCCTTTGCGAAGGAAACCGTGACTGCGCTGAGCGCAACCTTGGAGGCGGTGTAATCGAGAAGATTGACGCTCGAGTAGAGCGAGGTTGGATCGGTGATGAGAGCGAGCGATCCCACGCCACTGCCCATCATGACGACACGCGCATCGCTTGCCGCCTTCAGCAGAGGAACGAAGGCCTGGGTCACCCGGATGGGTCCGAACAGGTTCACCTCGAAGGTCGACTTGATGTCCTTCATCGAAACCTGGCTTGGTGGCGTGCTGACATCGACCAATATCCCGGCATTGTTGACGAGGACCTGGAGCGCGTCGGTCTCATCGGAGAGCCGTGCAGCCGCCTTCTGAACGCTGATGTCGTCGGCTACATCAACCGCAAGGAGCCTGGCATCGAGGCCGTCCTTCGTGAGCTCTGCAACCGCCGCCTCTCCCCGCTGACGATCTCGGGCACCGATCCAGACCGTCATGCCTTGCTCGGCCAACCCTTTGGCAATCGCAAAGCCAATGCCCTTATTCGCGCCGGTTATCAGCGCATGTTTCTTCTCAGTGCTCAATTTGAAACCTCAGTTTTTGGAGCCGTTTGGCTGCCCTGGTCGTCTGATAGCCGAAGCCCGGCTACCAGGGCTGCGTGCCGTCGTGTCCGAAGAAGCCGCCCGTCGGGCCGTCGACCCCGATCGTCGCAAGTCGGATCGCGCTTGCGGCACCCTCATCCGGTGTCAGTGCACCGTTGTTGCCGTTAAGGTCGGTGGCCACGCTGCCCGGCTCGACGGCGTTGACTTTGATGCCGAACGGCGCGAGTTCCTTGGCAAAGGCAACACTCACCGCGTTCAAAGCCGTCTTCGACGAGTTGTAGGCGAGCAGGTTCGCCGTGGAATAGATTGACGTCGGATCGGTGACGAGACCAAGCGACCCAAGGCCGCTGCTCATCATTACGACACGAGCGCCGGCAGCCTTCTTCAGAAGCGGTAGAAACGCCTGTGTCACGCGGATCGGGCCGAAGACGTTGACCTCATAGACGGCCTTCAACTCGTCCATGGGCTGCTCGCTCGGCGGGTTCGAAAAACCCAAGGCGATCCCGGCATTGTTGACCAGCACATCGAGGGATCCCAACTGCCTGTTCAGGAAGATAGCTGCTGCTTCGACACTGCCGGGATCCACGACGTCGATCAGAAGGTGACGGGCGTCGACGCCCGCCCCCTCGAGTTCGACAACGGCTGCGCGTCCGCGCGCGGCATCACGGGATCCGACCCACACCTGATATCCGAGGGCACCTAGTCCCTTGGCGATCGACAATCCGATCCCTTTGTTTGCGCCGGTGATCAGCGCTGTCGGTTGATTGGTCATGACTGATCCATCATGCCTTCGACTTGTCTATCGGTTGGCCGACGTGATGATGGAGGTCACCAAAGTGGCGCGGCTTCAAAAGGCGGTAGACGAAACGCCATTCGCCATCGTGCTTTTCGAACGTATCAACGTAGCGGCCGGTGCAGATCGGCTGCAGCGGGAAGCCTTCGAGTTCCTGATGGACAGTGAAGTAGCAGACGGAGTTCGCCTTCTCCCCCGACGCATCGACGTCGATGATGATGTTGGAAACCTGGTGCCACGTCCGCGGGGTACCATCCCCATGCCGCTGGACACCGGCTGCGAGGTACTTTTCGATACCGTCGCGGGTGCTTGCCGTTTCACCGAGGATATCCATGGTGGCATGCTGGAGAAGTTCGCCAACCTGATCGAACTTTCCGTCGTCCAGAAGGTGGGTGTAGGTCGCGAGCAACCGCGTGATGGCGCTTTCAGCGTCGAGGCGTGCGATGATATCTGTGGTATTGGTCATGACAGTTCCTTTGAGATTGGCGGACCCGAAGGCTCCGCGCGGGGTTTAGACGTGAGCGGCTTGGGGTTTTGGAACCTCAGTGCCGATTGAGGGAGCCTTTGGGCGCACCGTCCGGATCGCGACCAGAGTGGCGAGAAGCGAGATCACTGCGGCAACCGCAAATGCAGTTCCAAGTCCGACCGTGAACTGGCCCGGAACCGAGCTGCCTGCGTAGATGGCAGCGATGATTGCGAGACCAAGCGCCCCGCCGACCTGCTGGTCCATCTGCAGGAGCCCCGAGGCCGCACCTGCATGTTCAGCGGGGACGCCTTCCATGATCGCAACAGTGCCGGGTGTGAAGACGAGCGCGACACCGATGGCGTGCATGACGAGGGGCACGAACACGGAAGGAAAATAGGCGCTGTCGCCGTCCAGGAGTGCGAAGCCGACGAAGCTCAGGGCAACGAGCACTCCGCCTGCCGCCAAGAGAGGACGCGGCCCGAACCGTACGATCAAGCGTGGCATGGACGGTGAGACCGAAAATACGGTGGCGGTCAGCGGCAGGTAGGCGAGGCCCGCTACCAGTGGCGCGAATCTGAGGACCTGCTGCAGATACTGCACGACCAGAAACAGCATCGAGAAGTGCATTCCGACGATGATCGCCATCACGATCAGTCCGCCGACGCGTGGCCGACTATGCAGCAGCGACAGGTCGAGGAGAGGTTCCGCAGCCCATTTCTCGATCCGGAAGAACGACACCAGCAGAGCAGCGGAGATGGCGAAGGACAGGACTGTCGATGCCGCTGTCCACCCGTGTTCGGCAGCGCTGATAAAGGCATAGACGAGCGCCACCGATCCGAGGGTCGCCGTCAGCGCACCTGCGATGTCGAGCCGCGCTGGCTTCGGGTCCGTTTCCTTGACCAGACGGCCGATGAGAATGAGGACGGCGGCCCCGATCGGAACGTTGATGAGCAGCGACCAACGCCATGAAAGCAGGTCGGTCAGGGCGCCGCCAAGGATGAGCCCGACGGAAGCTCCGACCGAGGAAATCGAAATGAAGAGGGAGAGGCCCCGGTTCCGCTCGGTTTCATCACGCGCCATCGTCGTGATGAGAGCGAGAACGCTTGGTCCGGCAAGAGCTGCACCGGCACCCTGGAGAACACGTGCAAGGATCAGGAGAAACGGCGTTCCAGCGATACCGCCCACCAGCGATGCCGCCACAAAAACAGCAATGCCAATCTTGAAGGCTTTCACCTGGCCATAGATGTCACCGAGGCGGCCCCCAAGCAGGAGAAGGCCGCCGAACGCCAAGGCGAAGGCGTTCGGCACCCACGAAAGCCCGGCCGGGGTAAATCCGAGCTCTGTCTGGATCTTGGGCAGCGCGACCAGCACAATCAGGAAGTCCATCGTCAGCATGAGCTGAGCCGTCAGGATCGTCGTCAGCGCTATTGCACGTCGAAGACGTGAGGAATTCGAGGACATGGGTCCTCCTTCGCTGGTCGCCATGTCGCGCCACCTTTTCAGGAAGTCTTGGGTGTTGAAGGATTGGGCAGGGCTATGCTCAGCCCACGCGCGTCAGATCTGCGATGCGCCGCCGTCGACGATCAGTTCGACGCCGTTGATGTAGCCAGCGTCTTCGCTGGCAAGGAAGGCGACGGCTTTGGCGATGTCCTTCGGCTGTCCAAGACGGCCAACAGTGCTCTTGGTTTCGAGATGCGCGAGAATCTCGTCGCGTTTTTCCGCGGGGAAGAAGTCGTAGAGGGACTGGGTTCTGACCGGGCCTGGGCTGACGACGTTGATCCGGATGCCGGAACCACGGATGTCGTCGATCCAGGATCTCGCCAGATTCCGGAGGCCTGCCTTGGTCGCACCGTAGACGCTCATCATCGTGCCGGGCTGGATGGAAGCTGTCGATCCGATCAGCACGACGGCCCCACCGGAACCCATCAAAGGCAGAGCCTTCTGCACGGTGAAGATGACACCCTTCAAGTTGGTGTCGAAAATGCTGTCATATTGCTCTTCGGTGATGGCGCCCAAGTGAGCCAGAATTCCAAAACCCGCATTGGCAACGAGAATGTCGAGCCTCGAATATTCGGACTTGATAGCGGCATACAGTGTATCGAGTTCCTGGAGGTTAGAAACGTCTGCCTTGATACCCTTGGTGTTGCCGCCGATCTCTTTGACCGCGGCATCGAGCTTTGCGTCCTGGCGACCCGTGATGATGACCTTGGCGCCGAGTGAAGCCAGTTCCTTGGCAATGCCCAGACCGATCCCTGACGATCCGCCCGTGACGAGCGCGACTTTTCCTTCGAATGACATCGATGT